>NZ_AGTS01000088.1 GCF_000238595.1 Acidovorax sp. NO-1
AGACTTTTTGGCTGCTAGCGCTTATCCAGTAAGCGCTAGCAGCTATTAAATTAATAGCAATCTTTGGCTGGCAGGGCTTGCGCTCGCAGGGTTCGCACCCAAGCCGACGTGCCAGGCCCGCGGGTGAGCCGCCGGTGGGGCGAAGCCTGCGCTCAGCTGCGGCGCTTCAATCCCGCGTGACCCGCAGCACTTCCTCGCGGCTGGTGATGCCGGCGGCGATCAGCCGTTCGCCGTCTTCCCGCATCAGCGCCATGCCATCGGCGATGGCGGCGGTGCGGATGTTGGCTTCGGACGCCTGGTTGTGGATCTGCGCCCGGATCGCATCCGTGGTCACCAGCAGCTCGAACACGCCCGTACGGCCCGCGTAGCCCGTGTGGCCGCAGGCATCGCAGCCCGCACCGTGGCAATGGCTGCAGTACTTGCGCACCAGGCGCTGCGCCAGAACACCCAGCAGGGACGACGACAGCAGGAAGGGCTCGACCCCCATGTCCGTCAGGCGCGTGACGGCGCTGGCCGCATCGTTGGTGTGCAGCGTGGCCAGCACCAGGTGGCCGGTGAGCGAGGCCTGGATGGCGATCTGCGCGGTCTCGAAGTCGCGGATTTCGCCGATCATGATGATGTCCGGGTCCTGGCGCAGGATGGCGCGCAGGGCCTTGGCGAAGGTCAGCTCGATCTTGCTGTTGACCTGCGTCTGGCCCACGCCCGGCAGCTCGTACTCGATGGGGTCTTCCACCGTCATGATGTTGTTGCGCGTGGCGTCCAGGCGCCCCAGGCCCGCATACAGCGTCGTGGTCTTGCCCGAGCCGGTGGGCCCGGTCACCAGGATGATGCCGTGCGGCTGGCTGATCAGCCCCTCGAAGCGGCGCAGCGTGTCGCCCTGCATGCCCACGGCTTCAAGGCTCAGCTTGCTTTCGCTCTTGTCCAAAAGGCGCAGCACGGCGCGCTCGCCATGGGCGCTGGGCAGGGTGGACACGCGCACATCGATGGCGCGGGTGCCCAGGCGCAGGCTGATGCGGCCGTCCTGCGGCAGGCGCTTTTCGCTGATGTCCAGGTCGGCCATGATCTTCAGGCGCGAGATCAGCGCGGCATGCAGGGCGCGGTTGGGCTGCACCACCTCGCGCAGCGAGCCGTCCACGCGAAAACGCACGCTCGAGTGGCGCTCGTAGGGCTCGATGTGGATGTCGCTTGCGCCATCGCGCGCGGCCTGCGTGAGCAGGGCGTTGAGCATGCGGATGATGGGCGCGTCGCCGGCCGATTCCAGCAGGTCCTCCACGGCAGGCAGCTCCTGCATCATGCGGGAGAGGTCGGCATCGCTTTCGACCTCGCTCACCACGGTGGCGGCGCTCGATTCGCTGTGCGAATAGGCGGCGCTGATGCGCTGGGCCAGGGCCGGGGCATCGAGCGGCAGCAGCTGCTGCACGGCATGCTTGCGCAGCACTTCGGACAGCGCCCCCGCATCGGGGCTGGGGCCGTGCCACAGCACCAGCTGGTGGCCGTCATCTTCCAGCAGCAGCTGGGCCGTGCGCGCAAAGGCGTAGGGCAGGGGGTGGCGCATGGGGGTCAGGGCAAACGGGGTTGCACGGGGCTGGCTGGCAGCGATGCGGCGGTGGCGCCGGTGGCGTCCGGCCTGGGCGGCAAGGCCGGCAGCACAGGCGCACCGGACACCGAGCGCATCACCGTGCTGGGCGCCGGCTGGGTGGCCTGCTGCAATGCACGGATGGCTTCGTAACGGTCGATCATCAGCGCCTCGCTGGTGGCGTTGTCACGCACCACGATGGGACGCAGGAACACCATGAGGTTGGTCTTGTTGCGCGAGCGGTTCTCGCTCTTGAAGAGGTTGCCCAGCACGGGGATGTCGCCCATCACGGGCACCTTGTCCTGGCTTTGCGAGTAGCTGTCCTCCAGCAGGCCGCCGATGACGATGATGCTGCCGTCGTCCACCACCACATTCGACTCGATGGCGCGCTTGCTCGTCGTGGGCCCGTTGATGGAGCCCAGCGTGGCGCGGTCGATCTTGGAGACCTCCTGGTAGATGGACATCTTGACGGTGCCGTTCTCGCTGATCTGCGGGCGCACCTTGAGCATCAGCCCCACGTCCTTGCGCTCCACGGTGGTGAACGGGTTGACGGTGTTGTTGTTGCCCGTGTTGGCGTACGAGCCGGTGACAAACGGCACGTTGTCGCCAATGATGATCTTGGCTTCCTCGTTGTCCAGCGTCATCAGGTTGGGGGTGGAGAGCACGTTGGCATCGCCACTGTTTTGCAGAAAATTGGCCAGGGCGCCCAGGTAGTACTGGCCATTGATGCGCGGCGCCAGGGCGAGGTTCAGACCCTGACTCAGGCCGTTGGAGCCTGTTACCGCGCTGCCAATGGCGGCCGGGTTGCCCGATGCGAGGGCTGCGGTAATGCCCAGGATGTTCGCCCCGGCCTGGCCGGAGTTGGTGCCGATCACGCCCACCGTGCCATCGCCCTGCTTGCCGAGGATGCCCTGCCACTGGATGCCGAACTCGGCCAGCTTGTTGGCCGAGACTTCGACGATCAGGCTTTCCACCAGCACCTGGGCGCGGCGCCCGTCGAGCTTGTCGATCACGGCGCGCAGCTGGCGGTACTGGGGCTCGGGTGCGGTGATGATCAGCGAGTTGGTGGTGGGGTCGGCCTGGATCTGCCCACCGGTGGACGGCTCGTTGCTGGTACCGCTGCCCATGCTGCTGCCCATGCCCAGCCCTGTGTTGGTGCTGGAGCCCGACAGCCCGCCGCCCGCCGACAGGCCGCCTGCGCTGTTACCGCTGAGCCCGCCACCGGACGGTGCCGGTGCCGTGCTGCCCGCCGAACTGGCGCCCGCACCGCCGCCGGTGCCCATCGCTGCCATGGCAGCGCGCAGCGTGGTGGCCAGCTTGGTGGCGTCGGCGTTTTTCAGATAGACCACATGGATGTTGCCGCTGGCCGCGCTGCTGCCCGGCGCAGGCGGCTGGTCCAGCCGCTCCACAAGCGACCGCACCAGGGCCACGCGGGCCGGGTTGGCGGCGCGCAGGATCAGCGAGTTGCTGCGCGGCTCGGCAATGAGCGTGGTTTTGAACGAGGTGTCGGCCTGGCCGGGTGCTGCGCCCGCCGCGGGCGCCGCCGCGGTGCCGCTGCCGTCGATGAGGCGCGCCACCAGCGGCGCCATGTCGGTGGCAATGGCATTGCGCAGCGGGATCACCTCCACATCGCTGGCGTTGGACACATCCATGGCGGCCACGATGCGCGCCAGGCGCTGCAGGTTGTCGGCGTAGTCGGTGATCACCAGCGAGTTGTTGCCGGGGTTCACGTTGATGGTGTTGTTGGGGCTGATGAGCGGGCGCAGCACCGGCACCAGGTTGGCCGCGTTTTCAAAGTTGAGCTTGAAGATCTGCGTGACGATCTGCCCGCCCGCGGGCGCGCTGCCGCTGCTTCCTTGCACCACGCTCACGCTGCCACCCTGCAGCTTGGCGTCGGCCTCGGGCACCACCTTGTACAGGCCGGCCGCCTCCACCACCGTGAAGCCCTGCAGCCGCAGCGCCGCCAGGAACTGCTGGAACGCCGCAGCCGGGGGCACAGCGCGTTCCGTCACCAGGTTGAGCTGGCCTTTGACGCGCGGGTCCACCACCACGTTGCGGCCGGTGATGGTGGCCATGGTGCGCGCCACGGCCTCGATCTCGGCGTTGGCAAAGTTCAGCGTCACCGGCTCGCTCTGGCGCACGCTGCCGGTGCCCGTGTTCACAGCAGTTTGAGCAACAATTTGGCCGCTGGCGCTTGCCAGTAAAGCGCTGGCAGCTATTGTTTTGAGAGCGAATCGCAGGTGTGGCGAAAACAGGAAGTTCATAAAGTCAACCTACGGTGATGATGGAGCGCGCGCCACTGCGCCGTCCGATGATGTTCAGGAGATTGGACAGGGCCGCCTCACGCTCCGGGCTGGCGCTGGCCTCGCCCGCAAAGCGCAGGCGCTGGCCCACCCACTGGCCGGTGCCGCTGAGCTGCAGGTGCCCGTCCAGGGTGCTGAGCGTGAGCGTGGGCACATCACCACCCTGAAACACAAGCCGGTAGCTGCCCATGGGGCGCAGGGTGGACAGGCGCGAGGACATGGCCCGTGCCTGCACCTCGGCCTGGCCCCCCAGCACCATGCGGCCCGCGGCCCAGTTCACAGTCAGGGCCTGGGTGCGCAGGGCCAGCTGGCCCTGGGGTTGCAGCGTGTTCCAGGGGGTGCCCAGCCCGGCCAGCAAGGCGGCGGGCCATTGGCTCTGGCCATCGGCCACCGCCAGCTGCACACCGGCCCAGCGCACGCGCGCCTGTGCCTGCAGGGGCGCGGGGGTGCAGCAGCTGGTGTTCAGCTGCGCACGCACGCCGCCCAGTGCGGGGCGCAGCTTCCAGTCCACGCGGCCGGGCAGGGCGGCGCGGTCCTGGCTGGCAGCGCCGCCGGTCAGCACCAGTTGTGCCGAGCCTGTCCAGACCGTGCCGCGCGCCTGCAGCAGCTGCACCTGGCCGCCGGTGGCGCCGGCCACCGCACCGGCCAGCCAGTGGGCAGGGGCAAACACCACCACCGCCGGGAGCACGCCCGCCACTGCGCCCAGCAGCGCCCAGCCCCAGGCGCTCAGGGGCGCACGGGCGGCTGCAGGGGCTTTGCGAGGGCGGGAGGGGCTGACCACGGGTGCTTGGCAGAAATGAGAAGGATGTGCTCAAGGCTGGCCGGGGGGCAGCGCGAGCACCAGGGTGCCATCCCAGCGGGGCATGTCGGGTGGGGGATTGCCCAGCATGGCTGGTGCAGTGCCTGCAACGGGTGCCGCTGTGCTGCGCGTGAGGCGTGCCTCGACCGGGGCGGCCCGGGCATTGCTGCGGGCCTGTGCCAGCCACTGGCCCAGCGCATCGGCCGGGGCCCCCTTGAACGTGACCGTGGCGCGGTCGCCCACCATGTTGAGCTGCGCCGTGTTGCCCAGGCGCTGCGCGAGTGCGGTGCGCAGTGCACCGGCTGCGTCGCCGCGCCCGGTGGCGGGCGCTGCCTGCAGCTGCTGGGCCTCGGCGCGCAGGCTTTGCATGCGCTGCAGTTGCGCGTCCAGCTCGGCATGGCGCGCGGGTGCGTCACGCAGCGTGGACAGGGCCGGGGCCAGCGCCAGCCACCACAGCAGCGCGAACGCGACCAGGCCGCAGGCCGCAAGCACCAGCGTCTGCTCGCGCGGGGCCAGTGCCTGCCAGCGGGCGGCCAGTGCTGCAGAGGTGGGGGAGGGGGTCTTGCGTGTCATGGGGTGCCTTCCGCGCGCAGCAGCAGGCTGCCGTCGTCCAGCTGCGCCCGGTAGCCGGCGGCCTGCAAGCGGGCCGACAGTGCGGGTTCTTCATCCGGGGCCAGGGCAACGCCGCGCAGGCGCAGCTCGCCGGGCGAGTATTCGATGGTGGTCGGCTGGCGACCTGCGGGCAGGGCCGTGCCGGCGGCAGCCAGCAGCGGTTCCAGGTCGCGCGGTGAAACGCTGCCTGCTGCCTGCCGCAGTTGCGCCAGCTCCCGCTCCATCTGCAACGGTGCGTCCACCACCACCTGCACCTTGGGGAAGGTCTGGGTCAGCAGCGTGCGCACGGCGGTCTGTTTGGCGGCCAGTGTCTGGCGCTCCTTCCAGGCCCAGGCATTGAGCCCGACCAGGTGCGCCACCACCAGCAGCACGGCACCCCAGCGCGCAGCGCGCCACTGCGGGGCATGCAGCAGGGCACTGGCCACGCTGCCAGCCTTGCGCAGGGCCCGGGTGCGGCCCGTGCTGGCCAGTTCGAACTGCGCCAGATCCCAGTCGCCGCGCGCGGCCTCCAGCGCGCGCTGGCTGGCCGTGTGCAGCGTGGCGCGCTGCCCCAGCGTTTGCTCGGCCAGTGCGGCTACGGCAGGCTCGGCGCGCACCAGGGGTGCGTCATCCTCTTCGTCGGGCCCTGTGCCCGCCACCGTGCCGGCGCGGGCCAGTGCCATGGCCATGCTGGACAGGGGCAGCACGGCCACGCCGAGGTCCGCCCCCTGGCCGGTCAGCACCACACAGGCGTCTTCAGGCGTGCCCAGTGCACACAGTTCGGGGCGGCCACTGGGCGTGGGGCCGGGGGCAAATTCGGGCACCACACGGGCCACGCGGCGGCCCGCAGCTTCCAGGGCCTGCAGGTGTTCCCGCAGCCAGGCCCGGTCGCACACGGCCACCCACACAGGCGCGCCTGCGTGCGCGCCGGGCTCGATGGCAAAGTGCAGCTGGGCGGCGTCGTCCAGCACACGGTCTTCCAGCAGGCCCTCCAGAACCGACCGCAGGCGCGGTGTCTGCTGGCCTGCGCCCAGCGGCAGGCCCGGGGGGAGCTGTACGCGCTGCCACGACAGTGCCCGCGCGGGCACCACGGCCACCACCTCGCCGCCGGGGCGGGTGGGCTCGGGCAGCAGGGCGGCCGGGGCCGTGGCGTGGCGAAGGGCGGTGTGGCCGTCCGCCGTCAGCGTGTAGCTGTATTCGGTGGCGGGGCCCGGGCGGGCCGATGGCAGGAAAAGGATGAGGGTGCTCATGGACGGGTTTTGCAGGCCATTTTAGGGGGCAGGCATGACGGCGCCCGGTCCTGCCGGGGTCGGGTTGTGGTGGGCGCACTTCTCATCGCAGGGCCTGTTGCGGGGTGTCGGCAGTTTCGCGGTCGAACGCGCCGCGTTCGCGCCACAGCGTGGTGACCTCCATGCCGATCTTTCGCACCAGCGAACGCTCGTCCACCATGGCATCACCCAGTCGCAGGCGCCCGCGCACCTCGAAATAGGACGAGGCGACCGCCAGCGAGCCGACGGAACGGTCGTAGCCGGCGCCCAGCAGCGGGCGCGCATCTTCCAGCGTGCGGAAGTGGCGGGTTTCGCGGGTCTGCACGATCTGCTGGGCAGACGCCATGTCCAGCCCTTCAATGGCGGCCATCAGCACGTCCACATTGGCCGTGTTGATGTTGACCGGCGTGCGCACCGGCAGCAGAGTTACGTGCGGACTCAGCGCGGCAATGGTGGCCGGCGCCAGGCCCAGCCAGCCCAGCTGCGAGACGGAGGGGGGCATCAGCGGGGCGTCGGTGCTGCTGTCCTCTGCGGGCGCGGCCTGGGCACGCTGCAGGCCGCTGGCCAGCAGGGTGAGCTCTTGCCGGGGCAGCCCCAGGCGTTCGAACAGGCGGGTGAACTGCGCCAGCGTCACGGCCTGGTCGGCCGCGGTTCCCGTCAGGTTGCGCAGGTTCAGGCGGCCCTGCAGGTCCGAAATCTGGCCGGAAAGAAAGGCCTCGGTGGTGTCGGTGCTGGCGTCATCCACCTGGCTCACGTTCCTGTCGGCCGCGAGAAAGGTGGACAGCCGGGCCTCCTGCAGCGGCACGGCCCAGGGCTCTGCCAGGTGGTCCGCGCCGCCCGCGCGCCCGTCCTCCCGCAGGATGAGGCGCGACCAGTCCAGCGCGCCCACCAGAATCCAGGCCGATTGCACGTGGCCGCGCTCGGCGGTTTCGACCTCGACAGCACGCCATTGCTGCCACATGGCCGACGCCGCAAACGTGGCCACCAGCGTGACAGTGAGCATGGCCAGCAGCAGCGCCGCGCCATGCTGCGTTCGAATCCGGCGCTCGCCGGGCCGGGCGCTCATGACCGCCCCCCGCCCAGAACGGGGTTGATCCAGTCGCGCGTCAGCCGTCCGGCCAGGGCCTGGCCGGGCGGCAGGGTGATCTGCAGGCGCACACCATCCGGAAGGGCCGTGGTGCCCGCCGGGCTGGTGCCGGTGCTGGAGAGGGGGTTGGTCCACGCCCCGCCCCGGTAGTAGAAGATCTGCCATTCCTGCAGGGGCATCAGCGTCATTTCGTAGCGTCGCTCGGCCTCGCCGGGGCTGCGCGCCCACTGCGCGGCCAGCTGCCATGCCGCCTGCCAGTCGGCGCGGGTGCGCACGGGCGGCGACTGCCAGCGCATCCACTGGCCCGCACCCTGCGTGCCCCGGCGCGTCCAGGCCACGACCAGCGCGCCTTCGTCGGGCACCGCGCTGCTGCGCCGGGTCAGGCGCAGCACCTGGCCGTCCCAATCGAGCGGTGTGGTGTTGGCAATCGGCAGCAGCGCATCGAGGTCCGCCCCCCACTGGCCCAGCGCGGCCTGCAGCACCAGCATCTCGTCGGCCCGCTGCCGCGTGATCTCCTGCGCCCGCACCATGCCATCCAGCCCGCGCCAGCTCAGGATGGCCAGCAGGCTCATCACCGCAATGGCCAGCAGCAGCTCGACCAGGGTGAAGCCGCGCGAGCCCCGGGCCTTCGAAACCGGCGTGGCGCCATCGCGAGGACGGCCAGCAAGGGCCGCCCCGCAGCAAAGGCCGTCGTCCCCTCGGGGGGATGCCGCAAAGCGGCTCAGGGGGGCATCGCTAGTACCTTCCCACGATGGTGGACACCCGCAGGATGGAGTTGCTGCCATCCAGCACCTGCGCATCGACCCGGCGAAAACTCGGGTTCGGCGTGGGGCGCACGATCAGCGCCACCGTGAGCTGGCGCCCCGCCTGCTCGCAGGTGACCGTGCTGTCGCCCACGCTGGGCATCTGTCGCGACAGGCGCGCAGCGACCAGTTCGTTCTCGGCGCACAGCTGGGCCAGCACGATGTCGGACTGGCGCAGGGCATTGCGGGTGAGGGCGGTGGTGGCCTGCAAGCCCGCCATGAGCGCGATCGCGACGATGCCCAGTGCCACCAGCACCTCCACCAGCGTGAAGCCGCGCTGCGGCGCGCGGCGGAGAGGGGCGCGCCGTGTGCTCACCGGGCGGGCTCGACGGTGAAGGGGCGCACGCCGTCGGTGGCCACGCGCAGCGTGCGTTCGGGATGGGCCTGGTGGGTGATCAGCACCTGCTGCGGGCCAATGAGCGGCTCGGGCCCCAGCACCAGCACCGTGGGTGCCAGCACCGTGGTGCCCGCGTCCAGCCACTGGCTGGGCAGTGCCGCCTGGGCACTGGGTGGCAATCCTTCGAAGCGGAAACCGCCTGCGTCGCCGCGCCAGCGCACCGGAATGCCGCCAGCCCGCGACTGCGCCCGTGCCGATTCGAGCAGTGCTGCCAGCCGTGCCGCCTCGCGCTCGATCAGCGCCTGCCCGCTGTCGCGCAGGGCCAGCCCCACGCCAGCAGTGGCCAGCGCGACGATGCTGACGACCACCAGCAACTCCAGAAGCGTGAAGCCGCGTGAGCGGTTCATGAGCGGTTCATGGGCGCTTGTGGCGCGCGGTGGAGGTGAACAGCGACACGCGGTGCGCGTCCGTGGGGGCCAACGGTTTCGCCGCCGGGCCGTCCCAAGGCGAAATGCGGCCCCCTCGGGGGGCAGGGAGCGACACGCAGTGCGCGACCGTGGGGGCCAACGGTTTCGCCGCCGGGCCGCCCCAAGGCGAAATGCGGCCCCCTCGGGGGGCAGGGAGCGACACGCAGTGCGCGACCGTGGGGGCCAACTGTTTCGCCGCCGGGCCGCCCCAAGGCGAAACGCGGCCCCCTCGGGGGGCAGGGAGCGACACGCAGTGCGCGACCGTGGGGGCCATCTTCACTGCCAGCTGCCAATATCGGCATTCTTGCCTTCGCCGCCCGATTGGCCGTCGGCGCCGAACGACATCACGTCGATCTCCCCCTTGATGCCGGGGTTCAGGTACTGGTAGGGGCGGCCCCAGGGGTCGTTGGGCAGCTTTTCGAGGTACAGCTTCCAGTTGATCGGCGCCGGGCCCGCGGTGGGCCGGTTGATCAGCGATTGCAGGCCCTGCTCGGCCGTGGGGTAGCGCTGGTTGTCCAGGCGGTAGAGCTTGAGCGCCTGCATGATGTTGGTGATGTCGGTGCGGGCGGCAGTCACCCGGGCGTCGTCGGCGCGGTCCAGCACATTGGGCACGATGAGGGCGGCCAGCACGCCGATGATGACCAGAACCACCATCAGCTCGATGAGGGTGAAGCCACGGGCCACGGTCCGGGCCAGACGGCGGGGGGCGGAGCGCACGAAGAGAGGAAAGGAAGTGTTCACTGCAGGCGGTCTCTCGGAGGGTCGGATCGCGTGAATCATAATCCGCGCATGGTGACCAACACATACAGCAAATGGGGCGTCCGTCTGGGGACTCTGGCACTGTGGGCCGCCGCAGGCGTCAGTGTGGTCTTTTGGGGACTGCGTCTGTCGGCCCCGGCGGCCGGCCCCGGCGCTCCCGTGGTGCTGCCCGCGTCTGTGGTGCCCGACGCCCAGGCCCTCGCCCGCCTGCTGGGCGCGGCGCCCGAAGCGCCGGGTGCTGCGCCCGCGGCGCCTGTGGCTTCTTTGGCCAGCCGGTTTGTGTTGATTGGCGTGCTTTCGGGGCGCAGCAGCGGCGGGGGCGCGGCGCTGATTGCGGTGGACGGCAAACCTGCCAAGCCGTTCCGGGTGGGCGCTGCGGTGGAGGAAGGGCTGGTGCTGCAGGCACTGGGCCCCCGCCAGGCCCAGCTGGGCCCTGATGCGGCGGGGCCGGCCACCCTCACGCTGGACATGCCGCTTCAGCGGTGATTCCTGTCGGGGGCGCAGGTCCGGGGGCTAACCCAGCTCGATCCGCTCCCACTCGCCCCAGCCCGGCGCGGCAGTGGGCCATTCTTCCGAGCGGGGTATTAAGCTGGCGCCGTGCTTCATGAGCCACGCCACGCTGCGGATCACCCCGGCGTGGGTGACCCACACCACATCCTGCGTGGCCCCGGTGCAATGGTCCTCCAGCGCAGCCGCCACGCGGGCCAGCACGGCCGACAGGTTTTCCCCGTGGCCCGGGCGGTAGCTGGCGAAGGCGGCGGTCCAGGCGTCGATGTCGCTACGGGCAATGGCGTCCCAGGGGCGCCCCTCCCAGTCGCCAAAGTCCATCTCGCGCAGACGGGCGTCGGATTTTGAGGTCAAATCAGGCCGCAGCGCTTTCAGTGATTGCGCGAGCAGCTCACATCTTTGTAGCGTTGAATGCACCAGTCTGGCCTGCGGAGGTAGCTCGCGGGCCAGGCGCTGTGCGGCAGCTCGGGTGGCGGTGATGTCGGCAGCCAGGTCCAGCGCCCCGTAGCAGGTGCCCGGCGCGACCAACGGTGCTGCATGGCGCACCAGCCAGAGGCGGGCCACGGGCCTCACACCCAGCGCAGGGCCAGCGCCGCGCCCAGGTAAAAGCCGATTTCGCTGACCTGCTGCATGGCGCCCAGGCAGTCGCCCGTGAAGCCCTGCAGCCTGCGCGCGAACCACCGGGCCATCCAGGCGGCCGCAAAGGCACTTGCCAGCACGGATGCTATCAAAAATATAGCTGCTTGCGCTTTCCAGACAAGCGCCAGCGGCACAAAACACCATAAAACGGCTGCCACCAGCGCAGGGCCTGAAATCTGGTCGGCCAGCGGCTTGCTTTTGGACCGCGCCGTGTCACCCACATGCGGCAGGCTGCGCACGATGAGCAGGGGCCAGAAACGCGACAGCACATGCGCCCCCACCAGCGCGGCCACGGCGGCCAGCAGGCTGTGGGCACCCAGCAGCGCCAGAAGGCTGAGCTTGGCCAGCAGCGCCAGCACCAGCGCCATGGCGCCAAACGCGCCGATGCGCGAGTCCTTCATGATGTCCAGCGCGCGTTCGCGGTCGTAGCTGCCGCCCAGGCCGTCGGCGACGTCGGCCAGGCCGTCTTCATGGAAACCGCCGGTCATCAGCACCGTGGCAATGGTGCAGAACACGGCGGCCACAGCCGGGGCCAGCGGGTTGGGCGCCAGGGCCCAGTGCAGCGCGGCATACACGGCCGTGGACAGCAACGCCGCCAGCCAGCCAATGCCCGGAAAGTGCGCCGCACTGGCGCGCAGCATGGCCGGGCTGTAGCCCACCCACGCTGCCAGCCGCCCGGTGATCGGTATGCGCGTGAAGAACTGCACGGCCAGCAGGTAGTGGCGCAGGGCTTGCATAGGCGGGCTGGGGCTATATCAACAAATTTGATAGCTGCCAGCGCTTGATGGATAAGCGCTGGAGGCCAATTTGACTCATATTTGGCTATTTGGACCGCAGGAACAGCCGGTACGCCGGGTTCAGCGTCTCTTCCACATACGGATAGCCCAGCGTGGCCAGGAAGGCGTCGAACGTGGCGGCGTCTTCGGCCGGCACCTGCATGCCCACGAGGATGCGGCCATAGTCGGCGCCCTGGTTGCGGTAGTGGAACAGGCTGATGTTCCAGGTCGGCTGCATCAGGCTCAAAAACTTGAGCAGCGCGCCCGGCCGCTCGGGGAAGGTGAAGCGCATCAGGCGTTCGTCCTGCGCAAGGGCCGAATGCCCGCCCACCAGATGGCGCAGGTGCTCCTTGGCCAGTTCGTCGTGCGTCAGGTCCAGCGCCTCGAAGCCGTGGCGGCCGAAGTTCTTCGCAATCTTTTCCGATTCGCCCTTGCCGTTGGTCGTGAGGCCCACGAACACATGGGCCCGGGCGGCGTCGCTGATGCGGTAGTTGAACTCGGTCACATTGCGCGGGCCGCCCGGCAGTGCGCCGATCACTTCGCAAAAGCGGCGGAAGCTGCCGCGTTCTTCCGGAATGGTGACGGCCAGCAGCGCCTCGCGCTCTTCGCCCACCTCGGCGCGCTCGGCCACGAAGCGCAGGCGGTCGAAATTCATGTTGGCGCCGCAGAGGATGGCGGCGTAGGTCTCGCCCCGGGTCTTGTTCTTGGCCACATACTGCTTGATGGCCGCCACGGCCAGCGCGCCCGCGGGCTCGACGATGCTGCGCGTGTCCACAAAGATGTCCTTGATCGCAGCGCAGACGGCATCGGTGTCCACCGTGATGAACTCGTCCACCAGGCCGCTGTGGGCGATGCGGAAGGTCTCCTCGCCCACCAGCTTGACGGCGGTGCCGTCCGAGAACAAACCCACATCGGCCAGCGTCACGCGCTCGTGGGCTTGCACCGACTGGATCATCGCGTCCGAGTCGTTCATCTGCACGCCAATGATCTTGATCTCGGGCCGTACGGCCTTGATGTAGTTGGCCACGCCTGAGATGAGCCCGCCGCCTCCAATGGCCACGAACACGGCATCCAGCCGGTTGCTGCCCAGGCTTTGCAGCTGGCGCAGGATCTCCATGGCGATGGTGCCCTGGCCGGCAATGACGTCCGGGTCATCGAACGGGTGCACGAAGGTCAGGCCCTGTTCCTTCTCCAGCTTCACCGAATGGCCGTAGGCATCGGAATAGCTCTCGCCAAACAGCACCACCTCGCCGCCCAGCGTCTTCACGGCGTCGATCTTGAGCTGCGGTGTGGTGGTGGGCATCACGATCACGGCGCGCGTGCCCAGCCGGTGGGCGCTCATGGCCACGCCTTGCGCGTGGTTGCCGGCCGAGGCGCAGATCACCCCGCGTGCCAACTGCTCTGGCGTGAGGTGCGCCATCTTGTTGTAGGCGCCGCGCAGCTTGAAGCTGAAGACGGGCTGCTGGTCTTCGCGCTTCAGAAGCACCTTGTTGTGCAGGCGGCGGCTGAGGTTCCTGGCGGGCTCCAGCGCCGACTCCACGGCCACGTCGTACACGCGGGCGGTCAGGATTTTTTTGAGGTAGTCGGCGGGGGTGAGGTGCAGGGGCATGGCAGGAGCAAGGTGAAGACCGCCGCAGCGCAGTGGGCGGGGCCACATCATAGGGGGTCGGTTTCCAAGGGCGCCAAGCGGTGAACGCACGCGCGCCGCGCGCCGGGCCAAAAAAAAGCCCCGGGCCGTGAGGCCTGGGGCTGAATCCATCCTTTGAGGAGATGGAGGAGACAATCGGTGCGGGGAAAAAGCTGGAAACTTCGTTTCGGTCTTTGTTCCATCTGCTTCGTTATTGATTGAAAAGCAGCGCTTGGGTCGAAGTTTAGCGCGAGTTGTGTTGCATTGCAGCAAAATCCTCATCAAATTTGTCGCACCGGATGATTCCGTGCGAAAAAACCACGTCAAAACACAGTCACCAAGGAGAAATACAAATGGAATGCACAGTCAGCTGGACGGGCGGGGCCGGAACACGGTCGGGCATGGGTTTTGTGGCCGAAACCGGCAGCGGCCATGTCCTGACCATGGACGGCGCCCCGGATGCCACCCACCCCGCCAACGGCGGTCAGAACCTCGCCCCCCGCCCCATGGAAACCGTGCTCGCCGGCACCGGCGGCTGCACGGCGTATGACGTGGTGTTGATCCTCAGGCGCGGCCGCCACGATGTGCGTGGCTGTACCGTCAAACTGACCACGGAGCGTGCCGACACCGATCCCAAGGTTTTCACCAAAATCCACATGCACTTCACGGTGGCCGGCAAGGCCATACCAGCTGCAGCAGTTGAGCGGGCCATCGCGATGAGCCATGACAAATACTGCTCGGCCAGCATCATGCTGGGCAAGACGGCCGACATCACCACCAGTTTCGAGGTGAACGAAGCCTGAAGCGGCCGACCTGCGGGACCGACCCGCAACCACTTCAGAGGTAGTGCGCCGTGGTGGTCATGACCTTTGCGGCCGCACGCATGGCTGCACGGGCAGGCGCGGGCAACTCCAGCGCCCCCGACGCCCGGGCCTGTGCTGCATGCCGCTCTTCATCTTCTTTCATGCGCGCCACCACGGCCCGGGACGCCACATCCTGCAGCGGTAGCCGGCCCAGATGTCCGCTCAGGTGTTCCGCCACCTGCTTCTCGGTTTCCACCACAAATCCCAGGCTGGCCCGGTCGCTGACCTTGGCGGCCACCAGGCCCAGGGCGAAGGCGCCCGCAAACCAGACCGGGTTGAGAATGCTGGGGCGGGCGCCCAGGGCATCCAGGCGCTGCTGTGTCCACGCGAGGTGGTCCGTTTCTTCTCTTGCGGCCTCTTGGAGATGGGCGCGCAACTGCGGGTCCCGCGTGACGGCGGCCTGCGCCGTGTACAGCGCCTGGGCGCACACTTCACCCACGTGATTGACCCGCATTAAGGCTCCGGCCAGCTTCTTCTGTGCCGGATCGAGGGCTGCCTCGGGCACGCCGTGGGCCGGTGACTTCTCGGAAGCCAGGGGCTTGGCAAAGAGTGTGCGCAATGCGTTGTCTGCTGCGGTCAGGAGCGCGTCCATGTAAACCTTTGAGGTGGCGGGATGTGCAACACAAATTGCACTCCGATACAAATAAAAGCCGGGCGGGGCACCTCCCCGGTGCGTCAACTCCCCGATTTTGACGGGACTTGGTGAAATGTTGCAACACTGCAACGAATTTCCCCTTTCGACCCGATTGTGGGTGAATTCCTTTGCGAAACCGGGCCGGGTCTGGTGCAATAAGAGCAACTTCCCCACCAGGAGGTTGGCCCGGGGAACCGGCGGGACTGTGCAGGTGTGCATTCACCATAGACCCCCCGTACCGGCGCCCTATGTTTAACCTTGGAGTAACTCGCAATGAAAAAATCCCTGATTGCCCTGGCCGTGCTGGCTGCTTCCGGCGCTGCAATGGCTCAATCGTCCGTGACCCTGTACGGCGTGGCCGATGCAGCCCTGGTCAAGTCCAGCGGTGTTAGCGCCCAAATGGGTTCGGCCAGCATCATGAACAACGGTACTAGCCGTATCGGCCTGCGTGGCGTTGAAGATCTGGGCGGCGGTCTGACGGCTTCCTTCAACTTCGAACAAGGCGTGAACCTGGAAGACGGCGCTCTGACGGGCGGCGCTGCAGGTGCTTGGAATCGTGCTGCTTTCGTGGCTCTGTCGGGTGGTTTTGGTAAGTTCCAAATGGGTCGTGCCCTGAACCCCAGCTTCTTCGGTATCGCTGCCTGGGAACTGACCGGCACCGCTAACTACTCTGTTGTGGGCACCCAATTCGGCTACGCTGCCGCTGGTCCTCGTAACAACAGCATGTTCATGTACAACACGCCCAAGATGGGCGGTTTCTCCGGCTCGTTCGGCTACGTGATGAAGCCTGACAACGGTGGCAATGCCAAGTACGACCTGAACCTGATCTACGCAAACGGCCCTCTGGCTACTGCTCTGTCGTACAACAGCGTGAAGAACGGCAATGACGGTCTGGCACTGGGTGCTTCGTATGACTTCGGTGCATTCAAGATCGCCGGTTCGTTGCAAGATTCTGATATCGCTGGTACGGATGCAGATCCCAAGGGCTTCACCCTCGGCGCTACCGTGCCCCTGGGTGCATTCGCTCTGACCCTCGATATCGCTCGCGATACCGAGTTCAAGGACACCGACGTGCTGCTGGAAGGCAAGTACGCTCTGTCCAAGCGCACGTTCGCTTACGCTGCCTACTACAAGGACGGCGACAAGAAGCTGGTTACCGGCGCAAAGAACCACTTCTCCGTGGGTGTTCGCCACAACTTCTGATGGGGTGCTGGCGTAAGCCAGTGACCATTAGTCAAAAAAACCGCCACCCTTCGGGTTGGCGGTTTTTTTATGAGTAATCGTTGTGGCGCGATTTTTGCTTGTTTTGAGTTGCGAAAATGGAATTTCGGCCTTGATATCACTGCTATCACAACGGTACAAAACCCCACTGCAGCTTGGTATTCAGGGATTTCCCGTTAGCTATAGAGCAACCTTTACTGCATAGTAAAACTTTTAATCAAGAGGGTTCCATGAAACTCAATTTCAGTCTGTTGTCGGTGGCCGCTGCTGTGGCCTTGCTCGCAGCCCCCGCCTTGCATGCCAAGCCATTCAAGTGGGCCAGCCAGGGGGAAATTTCCACTTGGGATATTCATTCGCAGAACAATGCGCTGCAAAACGGGCTGCATGCGAATGTGTACGAAAGCCTGGTGTACTACAACAGCAAGACATTTGACGTGGAGCCCGTGCTTGCCACTGCGTGGAAGGAGATTAGCCCCACGCAGATGCGTTTTACGCTCCGCCAGGGCGTGAAGTTCCATGACGGCTCCGCGTTCACGGCCGATGATGCTGTGTATTCAATACAGCGCGCCATGGCCAAGACTTCCAACTTCACGCCCTACGTGCAGGGCATCAGTAAAGTGGTGAAGGTGGACGCGCAAACCATTGACGTCATTCTGACTGCACCAAATCCGGTGTTGCTGCGCCAGATGACCGAGCTGCGCATGATGAGCAAGGCGTGGGCTGAAAAGAACAAGTCGGTAGACCCGAAGGACATGAAGGCATCCGACGAAAATTTCGCACACCGCAACGCAATGGGCACCGGCCCCTACACGCTGGAATCCTGGCAGCCTGACGTGAAGATGGTGTTCAAGCGCAACCCCAACTGGTGGGGCAAGATGGATGGCAACGTGACTGAGATCGTGTACACGCCGATCAAGTCCGCTGCCACGCGCATAGCGGCGCTGCTGTCAGGCGAAGTGGACATGGTGCTTGATCCTACACCGCAGGATCTGGGTCGCTTGCGTGCCAGCCCCGACCTGAAGGTGATCGATGGTATTGAGAATCGCACCATCTTCCTGGGTATGGATCAGTTCCGCGATGAGTTGCCAGGCTCCAACATCAAGGGCAAAAACCCGCTCAAGGATGTTCGCGTGCGCAAGGCGCTGTACCAGGCCATCGACGCAGAAACCATTTCACGCAACATCATGCGTGGGTTGGGCAAGCCCACGGGCACCATCGTGGCGCCTCAGGTGGCCGGTTATACCGAGGCTGTTGGCAAGCGCTTTCCGTACAGCGTAGAAGCTTCCAAGAAGCTGCTTGCAGAAGCCGGTTACCCGGACGGTTTTGAGGTCGACTTTGCCTGTCCGAACAATCGCTACATCAATGATGAAGCCATCTGCCAGGCTGTCACTGCCATGTGGTCCCGCGTGGGTGTGAAAGCCAAGCTTCGCACCATGCCGCTGGTGAACTATTTCCCCATGATCCAGCGTTACGAAGCCAGCATCTACATGCTGGGCTGGGGTGTGCCTACCTTTGATGCGCTGTACAGCCTGCAGTCCCTCGTGCGCACGGTCGGCCAGGGTGGCGACGGCAATTACAACGTAGGCCGTTACAGCAACCAGCGCATGGACTATCTGGTGGACCGCATCAAGGCGGAGACCGATGCTCCTGTGCGCGCCCGCATGCTGACGGAAGCACTGCAGCTTTCCAACGACACGGTGTCTCACATTCCTTTGCATGACCAGGTGATCCCATGGGCGGTAAAGAAGAATATTGAGCTCGTCCATCGCGCAGATAACCGCGTGGACATGCGTACGGTCAAGGTGAACTGATTTATCCTCGACACACTGAGAGCAAGGGCCCTGCGGCCCTTGCTCTCTTTGGTTTAGTTTGACGACGTATTGCCTGACAGCGCCCCCGCCATCAAAAGTGGCTGCGGCGTTCCCATCGAACACTCACTCGACTCTCCGATGCTTGCCTTTATATTGCGCCGCCTGATACAGGCTGTGATTGTCATGGTCACGGTGGCCTTCATCTCCTTCATGCTGTTCCAGTACGTAGGAGATCCCGTGGTGTTCCTGCTGGGCCAGGATGCCACTCCCGAACAGATTCGCGAGCTGCGCGCTTCGCTGGGGCTGGACAAACCGTTTTTCGTGCAGTTCTGGCACTTTCTGGTGAATGCCGCTCAAGGTGAGTTTGGCCTGAGCCTGCGCCAAGGTGCCAAGGTGTCACGCCTGATTGCCGAACGTTTCCCTGCAACGCTGGAGTTGGCGCTGGTTGCCGCCTTCCTGGCGCTGGTCATTGGCGTGCCGATGGGCGTATATGCCGCACTCAAGCGCGGCACGTTCACCAGCCAGGTGTTCATGACGCTGTCGTTGCTGGGCGTTTCCCTGCCTACATTCCTCATCGGCATCCTGCTGATTCTGGTGTTCGCCGTCACGCTGGGCTGGTTCCCGAGCTTCGGCCGCGGCGAAGTTGTGCAGATGGGCTGGTGGAGCACGGGCCTGCTCAAGGCCAAGGGCTGGCACCACATCACCCTGCCGGCCATCACCTTGGCCATCTTCCAGCTCACGCTGATCATGCGTCTGGTGCGTGCAGAAATGCTGGAGGTGCTGCGCACCGATTACATCAAGTTCGCGCGTGCACGGGGCTTGTCCAATCGCGCTATCCACTTTGGCCATGCGCTCAAGAACACGCTGGTGCCTGTGATGACCATCACGGGGTTGCAACTGGGTGGTCTGATCGCCTTTGCGATCATCACCGAGACGGTGTTCCAGTGGCCTGGAATGGGTCTGCTGTTCATCCAGGCTGTAACGTTCGCCGACATCCCGGTGATGGCCGCCTACCTGTGTCTGATTGCGCTGATTTTCGTGGTGATCAACCTGGTGGTGGACCTGTTGTACTTCGCCGTCGATCCGCGGTTGCGCGTGGGCAAGGCAGGAGGCCACTGATGCAGGGCCCACGCCTGAAGGCCGGCGGCCGGGCGTTTGCGCACATTGCGCAGTACCACCCTGAGCTGACTGCGCTGCGCAGGGATTTGCATGCCCACCCTGAACTGGGCTTTGAGGAGATCTACACCAGCAAACGCGTCAAGGAGGCGTTGGCGCTCTGCGGTGTGGATGAGATCCATGAAGGGATTGGCCGCACCGGCGTGGTGGGCGTGATCCGGGGGCGCAGCACTTCCAGCGGCAGCATGGTCGGCTTGCGCGCCGACATGGACGCACTTCCGCTGGCCGAGCACAACGATTTCTCCTGGAAGTCCTGCAAGCCAGGCCTCATGCACGGTTGCGGTCATGACGGCCACACCACCATGCTGGTGGGGGCTGCACGCTATCTGGCCGAGACACGCAACTTCGACGGCACCGCCGTGCTGGTGTTTCAGCCGGGTGAAGAGGGGTTTGCGGGTGCGCGCGTGATGATGGAAGACGGCTTGTTTGACCGGTTTCCGGTGCAGTCGATCTACGCAATGCACAACTGGCCTGCCATGAAGCCCGGCACCGTGGGTATCAACTCCGGCCCCATGATGGCAGCGGCCGACCGCTTCACCATCGAGATCACCGGACGCGGCGGACACGGTGCCCATGCCTACCAGACCGTGGATGTGCTGGTCGTTGCAGCGCACATCATTACAGCGGCCCAAAGCATCGTGTCGCGGAACGTGCGCCCCATTGAAAGCGCCGTGGTGAGTATCTGCGCCGCGCAGGCGGGCGATCTCGGCGCCTTCAGCGTGCTGCCCGGCTCCGCCACGCTGGTGGGTACGGTGCGCACGTTCGATCCCGTGGTGCAGGAGATGGTGGAAAAGCGCCTGAAGGAACTGTGCAACGCGATTGCACTGGGCTTTGGCGCAACCGCTACCGTGCACTACGAGCGCATCTACCCCGCCACGATCAATAGTGAAAGTGAAGCCCTTTTTGCGGGCGATGTGGCCGAGTCTCTGCTGGGCGCCGACCATGTGGTGCGCGACCTGGAGCCCAGCATGGGCGCAGAAGACTTTTCCTTCATGCTGCAGAACAAGCCGGGAGCCTACTTGCGCATTGGCCAGGGCACTGGCGCCAGCGGCAGTGCCCTGCACAACAGCCGGTACGACTTCAACGACGATATCTTGCCCTTGGGCTCCGCCTTGCATGCCAGCTTGATCGAGCAGGCCATGCCACTGGCAACACCCTGACTGTAAACAGCGTCCACAAACGCCACTACCAAGACCGATCCGACTGTCCCGTTCCTTCGCCCCCATTTCATCACCAGGAGATTTCTATGAAATTCCAGAAGAAAGTCGCCCTTACTGCTGTCTTTGCTGCCCTGGCTGCGGCCGGGCTCGCAGCCAACGCACAAACCATCCGTATCGCAAACCAGGGCGATGCCCTGTCGATGGACCCGCACTCGCTCAACGAGTCGCTTCAGCTGAGCGTGACCAGCAATGTGTACGAGCCCTTGGTGGGTCGCAACAAGGATCTGAGCCTGGCCCCCGCGCTCGCGACCAGCTGGAAGCAGACTTCGCCTACGGTCTGGCGCTTCGAACTGCGCAAGGGCGTGCAGTTTCATGACGGAACGCCTTTCACTGCAGACGACGTGGTTTTCAGCTTTGCCCGGACTCAGGTGGACGGCTCTGACATGAAGAGCTACACCAATGATTTCAAGGAAGTCCGCAAGATCAATGACCATACGGTAGAAATCGAGACCAAGACGCCATTCCCCATCCTGCCCGACGTGATCTCGCAAGTCTTCATCATGAGCAAGAAGTGGTGCGAGACCAACCAGGCCATGGGCCCGGTGGATCGCCGCAAGGGCATCGAGAATGCGGCATCGTTCCGCGCCAACGGCACCGGCCCGTTCCGTCTGCGCGAGCGCCAGCCGAATGTCCGCTCGGTTTTCACCCGCAACGGCACTTACTGGGGCACCATCGAGGGGAATGTCTCGGAAGTGGTCTTCACGCCCATCGGTAACGACGCAACCCGCGTGGCTGCCCTGCTCTCGGGCGAGGTGGATGTGATGGAACCGATTCCGGTGCAGGACATCGAGCGGGTGAACGCCAGCGCAAATACGCGCGCCATCACGGGCCCCGAGTTGCGCACGATCTTTTTGGGCATGGACCAAAAGCGCGATGAACTGCTCTACTCCAACGTCAAGGGCAAGAACCCCTTCAAGGACAAGCGCGTGCGCCAGGCTTTCTACCAGGCCATCGACATCGAGGGCATCAAGCGCACGGTCATGCGCGGCGCCTCCAACGTATCTGCGCTCATGGTCGGCCCTGGCATCAATGGTTTCCAGCCTGATGCAAAGCGCCTGCCCTTCGATGTGGAAGCCGCCAAGAAGCTCATGGTGGAAGCCGGATATCCCAACGGTTTTGAAGTGGCCATGAACTGCCCCAATGACCGCTACGTGAACGATGGCCGCATCTGCCAGACGGTGGCCGCCAATCTGTCGCGCATCAACGTCAAGGTGAACCTCCAGGCGGAGACCAAGGGAACCTATTTCCCCAAGGTGTTGCGCCGCGACACCAGCTTCTACATGCTGGGCTGGACGCCTTCCACCTACGACGCACACAACGCCCTGAACGCGCTGATGGCCTGTGTCGACGACAAGGGTGCGGGGCAGTTCAACCTGGGTGCTTACTGCAATCCCAAGGTGGACGAGCTGACCAAGAAGATCCAGGCGGAGACCGACAAGGTCAAACGTGACGCGATGATCAAGGAAGCGTTTGACCTGCACTCGGCCGATATCGGTCATCTGCCACTGCATCAGCAATCCCTGGCCTGGGGCGTGAGCAAGAAGGTCAAGCTCGTGCAGCTGGCCGACAACTACATGCCGTTCAAGTGGATGAGCATCGAGAAATAAAGACCGACACCGACAGGTCGTAGAGAGGTAGTACGAAGGTACGACTTAGCTATCGCTAATTGACAGCCTGGAAGCAACGCACGGCTGCTACCCGCGCCGTGCGTTGTTGCATGTTTACTGGTTTCCCACAATGAAAACTACCCTTGCCCGCTGGTTTGACAGCGATATCGGCTACAGCTTCCGTACATCGCCCATGGCGATGGTGGCAGCTGCCATTGCCCTGATTTGCGTGTTCTGTTCGCTTTTTGCCGGATGGGTCGCGCCCCACAACCCGTTTGATCTGGCTACGCTGGAGCTCAGCGATGCCCGGTTGCCCCCGGCCTGGAGTGCCGAAGGCTCCATGAAGTACCCGCTGGGTACCGACGATCAGGGCCGTGACATCCTTTCCGCGCTCATCTATGGCGCGCGCATCTCCCTCGTGGTGGGCCTCGCTTCGGTGGTGCTGTCCGTGGTGGTGGGCGTGGCGTTCGGCCTGCTGGCCGGCTTTCGGGGCGGCTGGATCGATGCCGTTCTGATGCGCCTGTGCGACGTGATGCTGTCGTTCCCCGCCATCCTGGTGGCCCTGCTGATTGCCGGTGTCGGTCGCGCGCTGTTCCCGAACGCGCACGAGTCGTTGGCCTTTGGTGTGTTGATCATCTCCATCTCCCTCACCGGCTGGGTGCAGTACGCCCGCACGGTGCGTGGCTCCACGCTGGTGGAGCGCAACAAGGAATATGTGCAGGCCGCCCGCGTCACCGGCGTGTCGCCCCTGCGCATCATGCGCAAGCATGTGCTGCCCAACGTGATGGGCCCCGTGATGGTGCTCGCCACCATCCAGGTGGCCACGGCCATCATCACCGAGGCCACGCTGTCGTTTCTGGGCGTAGGCGCGCCACCCACATCGCCCTCGCTGGGCACCCTGATTCGCATCGGCAACGACTACCTGTTCTCCGGCGAATGGTGGATCACCGTCTTCCCCGGCGCCATGCTGGTGCTGATCGCCCTGTCCGTGAACCTGCTGGGCGACTGGCTGCGCGACGCGCTGAATCCTCGCCTGCGTTAAGTGGCATTCGCAGTATTTTTGAAGCAGGCACACAACCCATGTCTCTCCTAGAAGTCAAAAACCTCGTAGTCGAATTTCCGGGCCGCCGCGGTACCCTGCGCGCCCTGGACGACATTTCCTTCTCCATCGCACCCGGCGAGATCCTGGGCGTCGTGGGGGAGTCCGGCGCGGGCAAGTCGCTTACCGGCGCCGCCATCATCGGCCTGCTGGAACCGCCGGGCCGCGTCGCATCCGGCCAGATCCTGCTGGAAGGCCAGCGCATCGACAACCTCGGCAATGAAGAGATGCGCCACATCCGTGGCCGTCGCATCGGTGCCATCTTTCAGGACCCACTGACCTCGCTGAACCCGCTCTACACCGTGGGCCGGCAGATCACTGAAACCATTCTTGCGCACTTGCCGGTCACGCCTGCCGAGGCGCGTCAGCGTGCCATTGCACTGCTCAAGGACACTGGCATCCCTGCCGCGGAAGAGCGCATCGACCACTACCCGCACCAGTTCTCGGGTGGCATGCGCCAGCGCGTGGTGATTGCCCTGGCCCTGGCCGCAGAGCCCAAGCTCATCGTGGCCGACGAGCCCACCACCGCGCTCGACGTGTCCATTCAGGCGCAGATCATCACGCTGCTGAAAAACATCTGCAAATCGCGCGGCGCTGCCGTCATGCTGATCACCCACGACATGGGTGTGATTGCCGAGACCTGCGACCGTGTGGCCGTGCTGTACGCCGGCCGCGTGGCCGAGATCGGCCCTGTGCATGACGTGATCAACAAACCCTCGCACCCCTACACCAGCGGCCTCATGGCGTCCATCCCCGACATGACGGTGGACCGCGAGCGCCTGAACCAGATTGACGGAGCCATGCCCCGCCTGAACGCCATCCCCCAGGGCTGCGCCTACAACCCGCGCTGCCCCAAGACCTTTGACCGCTGCATGACAGACCGCCCCGACCTGATGGATGCCGGCTCCACCCGAGCCGCCTGCTGGCTGCACGCTGGCGCCACGACGAAGACTGCCGAGGTGACAGCATGAGCGCCGCCCCTACAAGCCCCGCCGTGAAGAGCAAGGCTCTGGTGCAGGCACACGACCTGGCCAAGACCTTTGATGTGTCCGCTCCCTGGCTCAACCGCGTGATCGAACGCAAGCCGCGTACCCTGCTGCACGCCGTGGACGGCGTGAGCTTCGAGATCGAAAAAGGCAAGACCCTGGCCCTGGTGGGAGAGTCCGGTTGTGGCAAAAGTACCGTGGCACGCCTGCTGGTCGGCCTGTATGAGCCCACTCGCGGCGGCCTGACGTTCGACAACCAGGATGCGCACGCCGCCTTCAAGGGCAACGATGCGCGCGCCATGCGCCGCCGCATCCAGATGATCTTCCAGGACCCGTACGCCAGCCTGAACCCCCGCTGGCTGGTGGAAGACATCATCGGCGAGCCGCTCAAGGAACACGGCCTCATCACCGACAAGGCCGAGCTCAAGCAGCGCGTGGGCGAGCTGCTCAAGTCCGTCGGCCTGTCGCCGCTGGACATGGTGAAGTACCCGCACCAGTTCTCGGGCGGGCAGCGCCAGCGCATCTCGATTGCGCGCGCCCTGGCTACCGAGCCCGAGTTTCTGGTGTGCGACGAGCCCACCAGCGCGCTCGACGTTTCGGTGCAGGCGCAGGTGCTCAACATCATGAAGGACCTGCAGCGCGAGCGGCAGCTCACCTACCTGTTCATCAGCCACAACCTGGCGGTGGTGCGCCACGTGAGCGACCAGGTCGGCGTGATGTACCTGGGCCGCCTGGTGGAGCTGGCCGACAAGCACACGTTGTTTGACACGCCACGCCACCCCTACACGCGCATGCTGCTCGATGCCATCCCCAAGATGCACGACACCGGCAAGGCGCGCACCCCCGTGCAGGGCGAGGTGCCCAACCCGCTCAACCCGCCGCCCGGCTGCGCCTTCAACCCCCGCTGCCCGCACGTGAACGACCGCTGTCGCACCGAGCGCCCCAAGCTGTTGACCATTGGCGGCATCCGCATCGCGTGCCACGCGGTGGAAGAAGGTCGGATCTGAAAGTTTCCTTCCAGTCACGCCACTCTCAAGGAAACCCAAAGATGAAATATTCGCCTCGCAAGGCGCTGGCGGTGGCTCTGCTGTGCCTGTGTGTGGGGGCTCCTGTCACCCATGCCAAGACTTTCAAGTGGACGAGCCAGGGGGACATCACCACGTGGGACATCCACGCGCAGAACCTCGCGCTGCAAAACGGCCTGCACGCCAACGTGTATGAAAGCCTGGTGTACTACAACAGCAGGACTTTCGAAGTCGAGCCGATGCTGGCGGCCTCCTGGAGGGAGATCAGCCCCACTCAGATTCGGTTCGTGCTGCGCCAGGGCGTCAAATTCCATGACGGCTCAGCGTTCACCGCAGACGATGTGGTGTTCTCGCTGGGGCGGGCGCAGGCCAAAACCTCGCAGTTTGGCCCCTATGCGCAGGGTATCGCCAAGGTGGTCAAAGTGGATTCCGGCACGGTGGATGTGTTTCTCAACAGCCCCAACCCGGTGTTGCTGCGCCAGATGACCGAATTGCGCATGATGAGCCGTGCCTGGGCCGAGAAACACAAGGCCACGGAACCGCTCAACACCAGCAACCTGGCAGACAAGGCGAATGAAACGTTTGCCCACCGCAATGCCATGGGCACCGGCCCTTTCATGCTGGAATCCTGGCAGCCCGGTGTGCGCATGGTTTTCAAGCGCAACCCGCAGTGGTGGGGGGCCATGGCGGGCAATGTGACGGAAATTGTCTACACCCCAGTCAAGTCCACTGCGGCCCGTACCGCAGCCTTGCTGTCGGGAGAAGTGGACATGGTGCTTGACCCTGCACCGCAGGAGCTGCGCCGCTTGCGTTCGGATGCGAACCTTCAGGTCATAGACGGCCTGGAAAACCGGACCATATTTCTCGGGATGGACCAGTTTCGCGACGAACTCGTGGGCTCCAACGTCAAAGGCAAAAACCCGTTGAAAGACGTGCGCGTGCGCAAGGCACTCTATCAGGCGATCGACACAGACGTGATCACACGCAGCATCATGCGCGGGCTGGGGAAACCGACGGGAGCACTTGTGGCGCCCCAAGCCGCGGGATGGGGCCCGGAAATTGGCAAGCGCCTTCCCTACGATGTAGAGGGGGCAAAACGGCTGATGGCTGCCGCTGGGTACGTGGAGGGTTTCGAGGTGGATCTGGCATGCCCCAACAACCGCTACATCCATGATGCGGACATCTGCCAGACCGTGATGCTCATGTGGGCGCGCATCGGTGTGATGGCCAAGGTGCGCACCATGCCGATGGCGACGTTCTTCCCGATCATCCAGCGCAACGAAGCCAGTATCTACCTGCTGGGCTGGGGCGTTCCGACGTTTGACGCCCTGTACAGCCTCCAGTCACTGGTGCGCACGGTGGGCAGCGGTGGCGATGGCGAATACAACCTTGGTCGCTACAGCAATCCGGAGATGGACAAGCTGGTAGACCGTATCAAGATCGAAACCGATGCTGCGGCGCGCACCCGGTTGATGACGCAGGCACTGCAGCTTGCCAAAGACACGGTGGCCTACATTCCACTTCATGATCAGGTCATTCCCTGGGCCGTAAAAAAGAACATCGAGCTGGTGCACAGGGCTGACAACCGTGTCGACATGCGCCACGTCAAGATCAACTGACGACGGCATTCGCTCATCACCCGCATCACAGGCTCCCCAAGGAGCCTGTGATGTTCTGGCTGGCACGGGTCCCGCACCGAAGGCGGTACCTGCTTTTCGCCGGATTCCTGCTTTCGCTGTGCCGCTAGCTCAAGCGTACCGCTTGGCCCGCAGGTTCTCCTTCATCTGCTGCAGGATGGGTTGCAGCGAGCTGCCAATACGCAACGCCACGCAGGTGGCCAGCACGTCGATGATCAGCAGGTGCATGAGGCGCGACACCATCGGGCTGTAGCGGTCGTAGCCCTCGGGGTGGTCGGCCGCCAGGTGGATCTGGCAGGTGCTGGCCAGCGGCGAGCCGCTGGCGGTGATGGCGATGGTGGTGGCGCCGTTCTTGCGCGCGATGTCGGCGGCATCCATCAGGTCGCGGGTGCGGCCCGAGTTGGAGATGATCACGGCGCAGTCGCCGGGGCGAAGCAGCGTGGCGCTCATCACCTGCATGTGGCCGTCGCTGGTGGCAATCGACGTGACACCCAGGCGAAAGAACTTGTGCTGCGCGTCCTGCGCCACGATGCCTGAATTGCCCACGCCATAGAACTCGATGCGTTTGCCGGTTTTCCAGGTGGCGGCAATGGCTTCCGCCGCGCGCTCCAGCGCCACGGTGCTGGCGGCGTTGCGGTACTGCAGGAAAGCCGCCACGGCGTTGTCGACCACCTTCACGAGCACGTCGCCGGTCTTGTCGTCGGCATCCACGCTGCGGTGGATGAAAGGCACGCCCTCGCTCACGCTGCCCGCCAGTTTCAGCTTGAAATCTGCCAGTCCGTCGTAGCCCATGCTGCGGCAAAAGCGCACCACGGTGGGCTTGCTCACATGCGCGCGGTCGGCCAGCTCACGCACCGGCAGCCGGGCGAAGGCGCGGGGGTCGGCCAGCACCAGTTTGGCTACGCGCTGCTCGGCGGGGGCCAGGGACGTGAGCGAGGCGGTGATGCGATCCAGCATGTCGGCGGTGTTCCTGGGAAGGGCGCAGCAGTCGGCCCGGAGTATGGCAACAAAGAAGCCAGAAATGGTAACTGCGTTCCATCGTATTTGGTAAACCAATTACACGCTGTGCATGGCGGATCCGCGGGCGCTGAACGTGGCCCGCAGCCGATACGGAATAATGGCGCCATGAACCAACTCGACGCCCTCAAACAGTTCACCACCGTGGTTGCCGACACCGGCGACTTCAAGCAACTGGCGCAGTTCCAGCCCCAGGATGCCACCACCAACCCGTCGCTCATCCTGAAGGCCGTGCAAAAGCCCGAATACGCGCCGCTGTTGCAGGACACCGTGGCCCGGTTCCGGGGCCGGCCCATGGATGAAATCATCGACCGGTTGCTGGTGCGTTTCGGGCGCGAGATTCTCGCCACCATTCCGGGCCGCGTCTCCACGGAGGTCGATGCGCGTTTGAGCTTCGACACGAGTGCCACCGTCACGCGCGCCGAACGCATCATCGAGCTGTACCAGGCCGAAGGCATTCACATCGACCGCGTGCTGATCAAGATCGCCGCCACCTGGGAAGGCATCAAGGCCGCCGAGAAGCTGGAGCGCAAGGGCATCCACACCAACCTCACGCTGCTGTTCTCATTCGCCCAGGCCGTGGCCTGTGGCGATGCCAAGGTGCAGCTGATCTCGCCTTTCGTAGGTCGCATCTACGACTGGTACAAGAAGCAGGCGGGCGCGAGCTGGGACGAGGCAGCACGTGCCGGTGCGAATGACCCCGGCGTGCAATCGGTCACGCAGATCTACAACCACTACAAGCACTTCGGCATCGCGACCGAGGTGATGGGCGCAAGTTTTCGCAACATCGGACAGATCACGGCCCTGGCCGGCTGCGATCTGTTGACCATTGCGCCCGAGCTGCTGGCGCAGCTGGCGGCAAATGAGGCGCCGTTGCAGCGGGCGCTGTATGCAGAGGCGGCCAAGGGCATGGACCTGCCTGCGGTGAACTATGACGAGGCAGGGTTCCGGTTTGCGCTGAACGAGGATGCGATGGCGACCGAGAAGCTGGCCGAAGGGATTCGGGCGTTTGCTGCGGATGCGGAGAAGCTGGAGAAGATGATTCTGGCGGCTTGAGGCCTGTTTGAAGTGATATTGGCGGCTAGCGCTTGTGTGGCGGGCGCTAGCCGCTATTGTTTTTGTAGCTTCTTGTTTTGCTCTCAGAGGGAGGGGCTGTTGAGGCTTGGGCTCCGCACTTACCCGCTCGGGCGGAGCTTGTCCACGCCAGGGCGCCTCCCTATCCGTGAGAGCTTGTTGAAGCTTGGGTGCTGCTCGCAAGCTCGCTGATGGGCAGCATGCCTGTGTTGAGGGCAGAGGCCGGGTCTCGGCCCGGCGGCCGAGGTACTTGTTCTTTGCTTCGCCAAAGAAAAGTACCCAAAAGAAAGGCGACCCCCAGTCTGCGACCCCTTCGCTGGGCGAAGTGGCAAACCTGCGTCGGGGCGGTTGCGGGGTGCGCCGTGGAACTCGCTTTGCGCTGGCGCGCGCCGCTCGGACAACCACGGCGAGTCAGTTCACGAGGCATGGGCGCTCCGACGCCCATGCTCACCCCGCAACCGCCCCACCACAGGCGCAGCCAGCAGGGGGTTGGGCAGCCGAACATCCATTCGGGCCATCGCTACGCTCGGCCCAGTTTGCGCAGCGCGTGGCGCTTGCGCCCGCGAGACGGGGCCGAGCGTAGCGCAGCGAAGCAATGGCCCGTGTGGATGTCCCTCGGGTTCCCTTCTGGATGCGCCTGGGGCGCGCAGGGCGCGGGGTGGCGCGAGTGCCGAAGGACACACGCGCTTCGTGAACTGACTCACCGCAGCTGTTTGAGCGGAGCGCCGCAGGCGCGCAGCGAGTTCTGCGGTGCACCCCGTGACCGAGCACCCCAGGTTGCCCCGCAGCGCAGCGAAGGGGTCGCAGACAGCAGGGTCGCCCTTTCTT
This sequence comes from Acidovorax sp. NO-1, assembly GCF_000238595.1. GTDB lineage: Bacteria > Pseudomonadota > Gammaproteobacteria > Burkholderiales > Burkholderiaceae_C > Acidovorax. The sequence continues at coordinate 29,738 of NZ_AGTS01000088.1, forward strand.
TGGTGACTTTCTTTCGCCGACGCGAAAGAAAGTTACTCGCCCGCCGGGCGACTCCCGGCCTCCGCCCTCAACGAAGCCATGCCATTCGATGCGCGCAAGCCCCCAGACTCAGCACGCGCAACAGACGCATGAAGCCGTCAACTTCCGCCGGCCATCTACCGTCCCGTAGCTAGGTAAATACTATAAAAATCATAGCTACCAAGGCATGAAACACTGGCGCATCCAGCCAAATAACCCCGAAAATTCACCCCGCAGGCAGCCGCATCCCCACCCGCAACCCCTTCGGCACCATCCCCTCTGCCACCGTTCGCCCCCCGTGCCGCAACGCGATCTCCTCCACGATCGACAACCCCAGCCCGCACCCGCCCGCCTTGTCTGACCCGCGCCAGAAGCGCGCAAACAGATCGCCCAGGTGCTCGGCCGACACGCCCGGGCCGTCGTCCTCCACCACCAGCAGGGCCCAGCGGCCGGGCTCTTCGCGGGTTACGCGTACGGTCACGGTGGCGCCTGCACCCCCGTAGTGCAGGGCGTTGTCGATGAGGTTGTTCAATGCCTCGCGCACCAGCAGTGGCTGGCCCTGCAAGGGCAGGCGGTCTTCACCCTCGTAACCCAAGTCCATGCCCTGCGCCAGGGCCCGGGCTGCCCATTCTCGGGCGACATCGCGGGCCAGCGCGGCCAGGTCAATGGACTGCATCTCCACGCTGGACTCTGACCGCGCCAGCTGCAGCAACTGGTGCACCAGGTGGGCGCTGCGCTGCGCGGCAGAGAGCACCTTTTTCAAGCGCTCCTGCACCGCGGTTTCGTGGCTCTCGTGCAGGGCGAGTTCGGTCTGGCCGATCAGGCCGGCCAGCGGCGTGCGCAGCTGGTGGGCGGCGTCGTTCAGAAAGCGCTTTTCTTTCTCCTGGCCGCGTGCCACGGCCTCCAGAAGGCGGTTGATGGTGCTGGCGAGCGAATGCACTTCCTGCGGAGCCGAAGTGAGCTCGATGGGGGTGAGGGGGTCTGTGCCGCCCTGGGGCCGGGCGCCCGCCTGCTCGATCTGCGCCTCCAGGCGTTTGAGGGGCTGCAGGCCGTGCAGCACACCGGCGTAGACCAGCGCGCTCAGCGCCAGCCCCATGAGGCCCATGGGCAGCAGCATCTGCTCGAGCAGCTCCTGGGCAATGCGCTCGCGCACCGTCAGGCTCTGGGCCACCTGCACGCGCAGGGTCTGGCGTGTCTGCGGTGTGCCGTAGTCCACATCGAGCAGTGCCACACGCACAGGGCGGTCGTCCAGGCGGCCGTGGTACAGGTACGGGTCACCCACACGGACCTCCACCGGCGGCGGCGGGGGCAGCTGGGCGTTGCCGAGCAGAAAGCGCCCTGGCGGCGACGACACCATGTAGGTGATGCGGTCGGCCGGGTCTTGCTCCAGGATGTCCTGCGCGGCTTTGGGGAAGTCCACCAGCAGGCCGTCGCCAATCGGCTTGATCTGCCGCGCGAGCGCACGCACGGACTGGGTCAGCGTCTGGTCAATGCCTTTCTCGCCGTTTTGCAGCGCAATGCGCCACGCGAGAAACCCGCCGGACAGCCACAGCACCAGCTGGGGCAGCAGCAGCCACAGCAGCAGCTTGCGCTGCAGGGAAACGCCGGGGATCTGGCGCATGAATCACCGACGCCGGTCTGCGGCAGGGCCGCCGCGCCATACCAGCCACACCGCGGGCGCCGCCCGGCGCCTTGGTGCGGAGGCGTTCCCCGCACTGCGGGCAGATGCACGGAAGCCCAGAGGCGCAGTCACGGCTTTTCCAGCATGTAGCCGAGGCCGCGGATGTTGCGGATGGCCAGGTTCGACAGGTCCAGCTTTCTGCGCAGGCGGTGCACGTAGACCTCCAGCGCGTTCGAGTTGACAGGCGGTGCTGCGGGTTGCCCCGGCTCTGGTGGGCCCGCGCGCCAGGCGGCCAGCACGTCGTCGCGCGTGACGACTTCACCGCTGCGGTGCACCAGCAGTTCCAGCAGCTCCCATTCGCGTTGTGTCAGGTCCAGCGGTTCGCCGTTGAGCGCGGCCGTCCGGCTGGCGTGGTCCAGCAGCAGCGGCCCCAGCGCCGTGCTGGGCACGCCGGATGCACTGCTGGCCTGCGTGAAGGCGGGCTGGCGCGCACGGCGCAGCATGGCCTGCAGGCGTGCCTGCAGCTCCTGCATGTTGAAGGGTTTGGTGATGTAGTCGTCGGCCCCGGCGTTCAGGCCCCGCACACGGTCTTCCACGCCGTCGCGTGCGGTGAGAATGAGCACGGGCAAGCCGCTGATGTGGGTGCGCGCCCAGGTCAGCAGATCCATGCCGTCGGCGCCGGGCAGGCCCAGGTCCAGAATGATTCCGTCCACCGCCTGCGTCTGCAGCAGGGCCGTGGCATCGGCCACGCTGGAGGCTGTGCAGACCCCGAATTGCAGTTGCTGAAGTTGCCCGGTCAGGGCGTCCAGCAGCAGTGCATCGTCTTCAACTATCAGTATGGTGGCCATGCGAATGAGCATAACAAAGCACCCGCAGTTGCCGCGGAGCGACGATCAGGGAAAGCCCCGATAAGAAAATTAATTATTGTAATTAAAGTACCGACTGCGCTGGACGGCAGCGGGTTCGCGGTGCACAACCGGATTCATAACATCGAGGAGACAAGGGTATGTGGAAGATGACAAAGACCGCCGCCCTGGCGGTGGGCCTGGCGGCCGCGATGGCCGCCAGCGCGGGGGAGGTCGAGGTCCTGCACTACTGGACTTCGGGCGGCGAGGCCAAGTCGGCTGTCGAGCTCAAGAAGATCATGCAGGCCAAGGGCCACACGTGGCGCGACTTTGCGGTGGCGGGCGGCGGCGGCGACAGCGCCATGACGGTGCTCAAGAGCCGTGTGATCTCCGGCAACCCCCCGTCGGCTGCGCAGGTCAAGGGCCCGGCCATCCAGGAATGGGCCTCCGAAGGCGTCCTGGCCAACATGGACGCCCTGGCAAAGTCCGAAAAATGGGACGACGTGCTGCCCAAGGTGGTTGCCGATGTGATGAAGTACAAGGGCAACTACGTGGCGGCGCCCGTCAATGTGCACCGCGTGAACTGGATCTGGGCCAGCTCGGATGCCCTCAAGAAAGCGGGCGTTGCCGCCATGCCCAAGACGTGGGACGAGTTCTTTGCTGCGGCCGACAAGCTCAAGGCTGCTGGCCTGATCCCGGTGGCCCACGGCGGCCAGAACTGGCAGGACTTCACCACCTTTGAATCGGTGGTGCTGGGTGTGGGCGGCGCCAGGTTCTACCAGGATGCGCTGGTCAGGCTCGACAACACCGCACTCACCAGCGACACCATGAAGAAGTCGCTGGAGACCTTCCGCCGCATCAAGACCTACACCGACCCCGGCGCCCCCGGCCGCGACTGGAACCTGGCCACCGCCATGCTCATCCAGGGCAAGGCCGGCTTTCAGCTGATGGGCGACTGGGCCAAGGGCGAGTTCATTGCCGCGGGCAAGGCGCCGGGCAAGGATTTCATGTGCGCCGCGGCGCCGGGCACGGCCAATGCGTTCACCTTCAATGTGAACTCGTTCATCCTGTTCAAGCTCAAGGATGCCGCCGCACAGAAGGCGCAGGGCGATCTGGCCAGCGCCATCATGAGCCCCGGCTTCCAGGAGGTGTTCAACCTGAACAAGGGCTCGATCCCCGTGCGCGCGGGCCAGCCCATGGACAAGTTTGACGACTGCGCCAAGCTGTCCAGCAAAGACTTTGCCGACACCGCCAAGAGTGGTGGCCTGGTACCCAGCGTGGCCCACGGCATGGCGATTGCGCCTGCTACCGAAGGTGCCATCAAGGATGTCGTCAGCCAGTTCTGGAACGACGACAAGGTGAGCGTCGCCGACGCCATGAAGAAGATCGCGACCGCCGCGAAGACCCAATAAAACCTACCTGAGAGGGATTCATCATGACAACAAGAAACCGCCTCACGGCGGTGGCTTTGGCCGCCGCATGCCTGACGCAAACCGCGTTCGCCATGGAAGTCGCAGGCTTCGAGTTCAACGGCTACTCCCGCGGTGGCCCGGTGTTCAACCATTCCGACGGCGTCAAGGGTCACATCGGCCTGGGGGGAGAGCTGCAGAAATACCGGCTGGGCAATGAGGGCGACAACGGTATCGAAGTCAACTTTGCACGCGGCTTCGAGAGCGGCGGCATCCAGTGGAAAGTGAACTACATGCCCGCCAAGTGGGGCAGCGGCGACATCAGCACCGAGCAGGCCTATGTGGAAATGAGCGGCTTCTCGTTCTCGCCCGAGGCGAAGTTCTGGGTGGGCCAGCGCCGCCTGCGCATTCAGGACGTGCACATCGTCGATTACTTCCTGATGAACTACGGCGACAACATCGGCGCTGGCGTCACCGACATTCCGGTGGGTGGCATGAAGCTGGGTGTGGGTGTGTTCACCGGCGACAAGTTTGACGGCAACCTGCCGAACAACGTGAAGGCCCAGCGCATCAACGCTGACCTGTCGGAGATCAACACCAACCCCGGCGGCAAGCTGCGGGTGCTGCTGACAGCGGTGAACGGAAAGAACCAGGCCAACGGGGGTTCGGGATCGGGCATCTCCATTTCGCACAACCAGAAGGACTTTCTGCTGCCGGGCATGAGCAACGCACTGTTCCTGCAGACATCGCGCGGCCATGCCCGCATCGATGGCCAGTTCGAGGCGATTGACGGCCTGACCCCCGGCAAGCGCGTGGTGCGCATTGCCGATTCGATCAACTGGCAAAGCGGCCCCTTCGGCGGCCAGGCCCTCATCGGCTACCAGACGAACAAGGCGGACCTGACCGGCGTGGAGACCAAGGACTTCTCGCTGGGTGGCCGTGGCTCCTATGCGTTCACCAAGAACTTCAAGGGCCTGGTGGAACTGTCCACCACCACCCGCAAGGGCACTGGTGCTGACCAGCGCCTGTCCAAGGTCACGCTGGCGGGCGCCTTGGCCTTGTCGGAAGACTTCTGGTCACGTCCCGAGTTGCGTCTGTACGTGACCAAGGCCAACTGGAACCAGGCGGCGGCACTGGCCAATGCCGCAACTTTTGGCGCCAATGGCAAGACCTCGCGCACGCTGGTGGGCGTGCAGTACGAGGTGTGGTGGTGATCCGTTGAGTAGGTAGTGAGTTAGCGAGTTAGTCAGAGGTTACTTTGTTCATTTGGGGGGCACTCCTGCGTGTCCCCCGCTTTTTTTACATGCAGGACGATGACAAACACATACCGTGGCCATGAGCAAAAACACCTTTGAAACATGGCTGCCCAAGCTGGTCGTGACACCGGCTTTTGTACTGGGCTTTGCCTTCATCTATGGCCTGATGGTCTGGAATGGCGTGCTGAGCCTCTCCGCATCGCGCATGCTCCCCAACTACGAGTGGGTGGGCCTCGCGCAGTACGAAAAACTCTGGGAGATGGACCGCTGGTGGGTCGCGCTCAAGAACCTCGGCATCTTCGGCGTGGGCTACGTGGGCGGGTCCCTGGCCATCGGCGTCGTGCTGGCCGTGCTGCTGGACCAGAAGATCCGCGCCGAGGGCGCGCTGCGCACCATCTACCTGTACCCCATGGCGCTGTCGTTCGTGGTCACGGGCACGGCCTGGAAGTGGCTGCTGAACCCGGGCCTGGGCATCGAAAAAATGGTGCGCGACTGGGGCTTTCCCAATTTTGAGTTTGGCTGGCTGGTGGACACCGAGATGGCCATCTACTGCGTGGTCATTGCAGGCATCTGGCAAAGCGCGGGTTTTGCGATGGCGCTGTTCCTGGCGGGCCTGCGGGGCATCGACGACAGCATCATCAAGGCCGCGCAGGTCGATGGCGCCTCGCTGCCGCGTATCTACTGGCGCATCGTGCTGCCCGCGCTCAGGCCGGTGTTCTTCTCCACGCTCATGGTGCTTTCGCACCTGGCCATCAAGAGCTTTGACCTGGTGATGGCGCTCACCGCAGGCGGCCCTGGTTTTGCCACCGATGTACCTGCCACCTTCATGTACACCATGTCCTTCTCGCGCGGGCAGATTGGCCTGGGCGCGGCCAGCGCCACCATGATGCTGGCCACCGTGGCGGCCCTGGTGATTCCTTACCTTTACAGCGAACTGCGGACCAAAGCCCATGACCGCTAAGCCCTCCTTGTTCCCTTCTGTGGGCCGCCTGCTGGTCCACACGGTGCTGGCCCTGGCCACCGCCTTCTTTCTGCTGCCGCTGTATGCGATGCTCGTCACGTCGTTCAAGGACGCCGAGGAAATCCGCAGCACCTCGCTGCTGGCACTGCCCGCTGCGCTCAACTGGTCGGCCTGGGGCACGGCATGGCAGAGCGCCTGCACGGGGGTGGACTGCAACGGCTTGCGCCCCTTCTTCTGGAACTCGGTGGCCATGGCCGTTCCAGCGGTGCTCATCTCCACCGCGTGGGGCGCCGTCAACGGCTATGTGCTCAGCCTGTGGAAGTTTCGCGGCAGCGATGCGCTGTTCGGCATGCTGCTGTTTGGTGTGTTCATGCCGTTCCAGGTGGTGCTGCTGCCCATGAGCCAGGTGCTGGGATGGCTAGGGCTTTCGAGTTCCATCACCGGGCTGGTGCTGGTGCACTGCCTGGCCGGGCTGGCGGGCACCACGCTGTTCTTTCGCAACTACTACGCGGCCATCCCCAAGGAACTGGTGAATGCCGCGCGCATGGATGGCGCGAGCTTCTGGCAGATCTTCTGGCGCATCGTACTGCCGCTGTCCACGCCCATCGTCATGGTCACGCTGATCTGGCAGTTCACCAACATCTGGAACGATTTCCTGTTCGGTGTGGTGTTCTCGGGCACCGAGTCCAAGCCCATCACCGTGGGCCTGAACAATCTGGCCAACACCAGCTCCAGTGTGAAGGCCTACAACGTGGACATGGCGGCCGCCATCATCGCGGGCCTGCCGACCATGGTGATCTACGTTCTTGCAGGCAAATTTTTTGTGCGTGGCCTGACGGCTGGCGCAGTGAAGGGATAAATCATGGCTTCTTCATTGGACATCGCAGGCATCAACAAGCGCTTTGGCAAGGGCGACAAGAGCGTGGAGGTGCTGCGCAAGGTGGACATCCACGTCGCACCCGGCGAGTTCCTCATCCTGGTCGGCCCCTCGGGCTGCGGCAAGTCCACGCTGCTCAACATCATTGCGGGGCTCGATGAACCCACCGAGGGCGAGATCCGCATCGGCGGCAAGAACGTGGTGGGCATGCCCCCGCGCGACCGCGACATCGCGATGGTGTTCCAGAGCTACGCGCTGTACCCCACGCTCAGCGTGGCCGACAACATCGGCTTTGCGCTGGAGATGCGCAAGATGCCCAAGGCCGAGCGCCAAAAGCGCATCGACGAAGTGGCGGCCATGCTGCAGATCAGCCACCTGCTGGACCGCCGGCCCAGCCAGCTCTCTGGCGGCCAGCGCCAGCGCGTGGCCATGGGCCGGGCCCTGGCGCGCCAGCCGCAGCTGTTTTTGTTCGACGAGCCGTTGTCCAACCTGGACGCCAAGCTGCGCGTGGAGATGCGCGCCGAGATCAAGCGCCTGCACCAAGCCAGTGGCATCACCAGCGTGTACGTCACACACGACCAGGTCGAGGCCATGACGCTGGGCTCGCGCATCGCGGTGATGAAGGGCGGTGTGGTGCAGCAGCTGGGCACGCCGGACGACATCTACAACCGCCCGGCCAATACCTACGTGGCCACCTTCATCGGCTCGCCCACCATGAACCTGCTGCGCGGTGCGGCCACGGGCGGGCAGTTTGGCATCCAGGGCGCAGCGTTGAACCTGGCAGCCCCCGCCAGTGCCAACGAGGTGCTGCTGGGCGTGCGCCCCGAGCACCTGGTGATGCAGGAGTCCGCCACCTGGCGCGGCCGGGTCAGTGTGGTGGAGCCCACGGGCCCCGACACCTATGTGATGGTGGACACCGCCGCAGGCAGCGTCACGCTGCGCACCGATGCGCAGACCCGCGTGCAGCCCGGCGACGCCGTGGGCCTGGCGGTAGAGCCCGCCAACGCCCACTGGTTCGACGCCAGGTCCGAAGATCGATTGACGGGCTGAGCGGTTGGGAGCCCCGGCCCCTGGGTCGCCGCAAGAAGGGGCTTTGGTCTTTGCCTGAAGAGGTAATTCAGGTAAAAAGAGGCTCCAGCGCTTATCCATCAAGCGCGAATAGCTATATAAACAATAGCAAATGCGAACCGCACGCCGCCATTTGCCGCAGGGCAACGGGGGCGTGTGGCCTTTGGTTTCCTCCTTTTGCCGTATGCACCCTCAGCGCCTTCTTGCCGACATCGGCGGCACCAATATCCGACTGGCCTGGCAGAACGAGCCTGGCGGCGCCTTGCACGACACGCGCGTGTTGCCCTGTGCGCAGTTCCCCACTGTGGATGCTGCGCTGGCGGCCTATCTGACAGAAGTGGGCGTGCCCACCCCGCGCGAGGCGGCGTTTGGCATTGCCAACCCGGTCACGGGCGACGCGATCCGCATGACCAACCACAGCTGGAGCTTTTCGCAGCGGGCGGTGCGCGACGCGTTTGGTTTTGAGCGCCTGGTGGTCATCAACGACTTCACCGCGCTGGCGCTGGCGCTGCCCCTGCTCGCGCCCGACCTGCTGCGCCCCGTGGGCGGTGGCGAGGCAGTGCCGGGCGCCGCCATCGCGCTGCTGGGCCCGGGCACGGGCCTGGGGGTGTCGGGGCTGGTGTTCCCGCCGGGGTCCAGCAACGGCGTGCCGCTGTCGGGCGAGGGCGGGCACGTGTCGCTGGCCGCGCAGACGCAGCGCGAATTCGATGTGCTGGCCATCCTGCAAGAACGCTATGGCCATGTGTCGGCAGAGCGCGCCGTGTGTGGCGCAGGGCTGGTGGACCTATACCACGCGCTGCGCAGGCTGGCCCAGCGCGGCGGCAAGGAGATCAGCTCGGCCGCCGAAGTGACCGAGCTGGCCCTGCAGTCCAACGACGCACTGGCGCTGGAGGCGCTGGACCTTTTCTGCGGCTTTCTGGGCAGCGTGGCGGGCAACCTGGCCCTTACCCTGGGCGCGCGCGGCGGTGTGTTCATTGGCGGCGGCATCGTGCCGCGCCTGGGCACGTGGTTCGACAAATCCTCGTTCCGCGCACGGTTCGAGTCCAAGGGCCGCTTTCAGCCCTACCTCTCGTCCATCCCCTGCTGGATCATTGACCCGAGCGCCACGCCAGCGCTGTATGGCGCGTCACGCGCGCTTGACATCGCGGGCTCCGAAGGATGAGCACCGGCCCGGCCGCGCCGCCTGTGCAAGGCCCCGCGCTGCGGGTCAGCGGTGTGCACCACGTGGCCATCATCGCCAGCGACTACGCCCGCTCGCGCCGCTTCTACACCGAGGTGCTGGGTCTGCGGGTGGTGCACGAGCACTACCGCGCCGAGCGCCAGTCGCACAAGCTGGACCTGCAACTGCCCGATGGCACGCAGGTGGAGCTTTTCTCCTTTCCCCACCCCCCCGCGCGCCCGTCGTACCCCGAGGCCTGCGGCCTGCGCCATCTGGCACTGCGCGTGGCCGACATGGAGGCCAGCGTGGCTGCATTGGCCGCGCACGGTGTGGTGGCAGAGCCGGTGCGCATCGACCCTTTTACTGGCGCACCGTTGACCTTCTTTGCCGACCCTGATGGGTTGCCGATTGAGCTGGTGGGGCCGGTGCCTTGACGGGGGCTGGGGCGACGGCTGCTTGGGCTGGGTTTGAAGTGCTTTCTTGGCCTCTGGCGCTTTCCCAGTAAGCGCTATCAGCTATAGAGTTGGTAGCAAAAAGCGCCCTCCTGCGCGAAGGCTGCTTTTTTCAAAGGCCTGGGGCAGGCTCACATCTCCTCGCTCCAGCAATACCCATCGCGCGCAATCATCGCGCTGGCCGAACTCGGCCCCCAGCTGCCCGCCGTGTACGCGCGTGGCCCCACGGGGTCGTGCTTCCAGTGCTGCAGGATGGGCTCCACCCAGCGCCAGGCTTCTTCCTGCTCGTCGCTGCGCACAAAGAGGTTGAGGCGGCCTGCAATCACGTCGAGCAGCAGGCGTTCGTAGGCGCCCACGCGCTCGGTGCCAAAGCGTTGGTCGAAGTCCAGGTTCAGGTGCACCTGCGACAGCGCGGGCTCGGCCTGGTGCTGGGCGGCGCCTTGGGCCAGCAGGTGCAGCTCCAGCCCGTCCTTGGGCTGCAGGTTGATCACCAGTCGGTTGGCGGCGCCCACGGGCGTTTTGAAAATGGGATGCGGCACGGGGCGGAAGTTGACAACGATGTGCGCGTCGCGCCCCGCCAGCCGCTTGCCGGTGCGGATGTAAAACGGCACACCGGCCCAGCGCCAGTTGCTGATTTCGGTGCGCAGCGCGACAAAGGTTTCGGTGGTGCTGCCGGGGGCCACGCCTTTTTCCTGCAGGTAGCCGGGCACTTGCGCGCCGTGCACGTTGCCCGCCGCGTACTGACCGCGAATCACGTGCTGGCCGATGGTCTCCATGCTCCAGGGCTTGAGCGACTGCAGCACCTTGAGCTTTTCATCGCGGATGGCGTTGGCGCTGGAGTTGATGGGCGGCTCCATGCCAATCGCGCACAAGAGCTGCAGCGCATGGTTCTGCACCATGTCGCGCAGCGCGCCGGTCTGGTCGTAAAACGCACCGCGCGTTTCCACGCCCAGTTCTTCGGCAATGGTGATCTGGATGTTGGCAATGGTTTCGCGGCGCCACAGGGGCTCGAACAGTGCGTTGCCAAAGCGCATGGCAAACAGGTTCTGCACCGAGGGCTTGCCCAGGTAGTGGTCGATGCGAAAAACCTGCTCTTCCTTGAGCACGCGGCGCAGGGTGTCGTTGATGGCCTGGTTCGATTGGAGGTCGTGGCCCAGCGGCTTTTCCAGTACCACGCGGGTGGTGGGGCCGTTCAGGCCCACGGCGGCGATCTGCTCGCACACGTTGGTGAACAGGCTGGGCGCGGTGGCCACGTACATCACCACCGAGTCGGCGCCACGCTCGCGCAGCATGGTGGCCAGCTGGGTGTAGTCCTCGGTCTTGGACAGGTCCATGCGCAGGTAGTGCAGCAGGGCGCCAAAACGTTCGAACTCGTCCGGGGTGGGGCGCTTGGCCAGTTCCACGCTGTCAAACCGCGCCTTGATCAGGCTGCGGTATTGTTCGTGGCTCAGCTCGTCGCGCGCGACCGCAATGATGCGGCCCCCCTCGGGCAGCGTGCCGTGCCGGAACGCCTGAAACAATGCGGGCATGAGCTTGCGCCAGGCCAGATCACCTGTTCCACCAAACAGGACAAGGTCAAAACTCATGGGGTCTCCGTATCAGGGTGTTGTTGTGCACGTTTGAGGCTGGAAATTGTAATCTCGTTACATCAGCTTGTGCGGAGAGTCTGTAGGAGCAGGGCTCGAAAACGTAATCTGACATTTTGCGAGCGATGAAAATCGACGATGTTTGTGTAATCAAGTTACCATTTCGGCCGTGTTGACCATTTCTTTCGCCTGAATCCATGACCCTTCGTTGCGACCAAACCCCCGAATGGCCCCTGTTGCAGGCCCATTTTTCAACCGGTGCCCGCCAGCAGGATCTTCGGCAATCGTTCGCGCAGGATGCGCAGCGGTTTGCGCATTTCAGCCAGTCGGCGCCGCATGTGTTTGCCGACCTTTCCAAAAACCTGTGGGACCGCGACACCGAGGCGCTGCTGCTGCGCATGGCCCGACACAGTGGCCTGGAGCAGCACCGTGACGCCCTGCTGGGTGGTCAGCCCGTCAACACCACCGAAGGCCGTGCGGTGCTGCACACCCTGCTGCGCCGCCCCGCAGGCATGGCATTGCCGGGTGATTCCAGCACGATAGCCGCCGACCTGGCGCGCGTGCATGCCACGCTGGATGCCATGCTGGCTTATGCCGACACGGTGCGTGCGGATGAGGCGATCACCGATGTGGTGAACATCGGCATCGGCGGGTCAGACCTCGGCCCCCATATGGCCGTGCTGGCGCTGGAGGCGTTTCGCGTGCCGGGCAAGCGCTTTCACTTTGTGTCGAACGTGGACGGGCACGAGCTGCACACCACGCTGCGCACGCTGCGCCCCGAAAGCACCCTGTTCCTCATTGCCTCCAAAACCTTCACCACCGCCGAAACCATGACCAACGCGCGCTCGGCGCTGGCCTGGTTTGCTGCGCAGGGTGGGCAGGGTGTGGGGCGCCACTTTGCGGCACTCACCACCAACGTCGAGGCCGCCCAGGCGCTGGGCATCACCACCACCTTCGGCTTCTGGGACTGGGTGGGCGGGCGCTATTCGCTGTGGTCGGCCATCGGCCTGCCCGTTGCCATCGCCATCGGTTCGGCAGGCTTTCGCGACCTGCTGTCCGGCGCCCATGCCATGGACGAGCACTTTCGCACCGCGGCGCTGGCGCAGAACCTGCCCGTGCGCCTGGGTCTGCTCGATATCTGGTACCGCAACTTCCATGGGTTCAACAGCCGCTGCATCGCGCCCTACCACGCGGCGTTGCGCCGCCTGCCTGCCTATCTGCAGCAGCTGGAAATGGAAAGCAACGGCAAACGCGTGGGTCTGGATGGCCAGCCACTGCCCTATGCCACATCGCCCGTGCTCTGGGGCGAGCCGGGCACCAACGGCCAGCATGCGTTCTTTCAGATGCTGCACCAGGGCACTGACGTGCTGCCGCTGGAGCTGATCGCCGTGCGCCAGCCCACCCACCCCCTCAAGGGTCACCACAACAAGCTCTTGGCCAACGCGCTGGCGCAGGCGCAGGCGCTGATGGTGGGTAAAGAGAGTGAGGACGGCCACCGCCACTTCCCGGGCAATCGCCCCAGCACCTTCCTGCTGCTGGATGAACTGAGCCCCGCCTCGCTGGGTGCGCTGATCGCGCTGCAGGAGCACCGCGTGTTCGTGAGCGGCAGCCTGTGGGGCATCAACAGCTTTGACCAGTGGGGCGTGGAGCTGGGCAAGGTGCTGGCCAAGGACATTGAGGCGCGCCTGGACTCGGGTGACGCCACGGGGCTGGATGGCTCCACCGCAGGGCTTTTGAAGCGGCTGCTGGGATAGCTGCAGGTTTGCAGGTGGGGCGGCTTGATTGCAAAATTGATAGCTGCTTGCGCATATGGGGTAAGCGCTAGAGGCACTTTTGATCCATATTTTCCATCTGCGACCCCAGTGCACCCCCGGTCAGCGCTGCAGTTGAAAGAAGTTGACCGGCAGGCCGGGTGCACTGACCCGGGTGCTGAACAGGGCGCCGGCGGGCACCCTGGCGTTCTGCTCCTCGGCAGGCCGCCCGGCGCGGGCCGACGTGATGTACAGCGTGCGCAAATCGTCGCCCCCAAAACACACCATGGTCGGGCACACCACGGGCGTGGCGATGCGCTGCAGCACGTCCCCGGCGGGCGAGAGTTGCAGCACGCAGCCGCCTTCGTACATCGCCACCCAGTAGTGGCCCTCCACATCCACCGCCGCGCCATCGGGCCGCCCGCCATAAGGCTTGCCTTCCACCTTGCGTTCGAACTGCACCCAGGGGCGGCGGTTCGTGATGTCGCCCGTGGCCACATCAAAGTCAAACCGGTCAATGCGGTGCTCGGGCGTGTTGGACCAGTACATCGTGCGGTCGTCGGGGCTGAAAGCCAGGCCGTTGGCGGTGAAGTTGTTGGCGGCCATCTGGCGCACGCGGTAGCCCGTGGCACTGGGCGCGTCGGCCTGCAGGCACCACAGCGCGGCATCCGGCGCGGTGCGAGGGCTGATGACCGAGCCCGCCCAGAACCGGCCTGCGGTGTCGCACCGGCCATCATTCAGGCGCAGCACAGCGGTGTCGTGCTGATCAGGTGGCAGCAGGGCCAGGCAGGCGAGGGCGGTGGGATCGGCACTGTGCTTCGCCGTATCGAGAAGGTAGAAGCCGTTTCGTAACCCGATTACCAATCCGCCGCCCGCCGCAGGCGCGCAGCAGCCGGGCTCGCTGGGCATGCGCCATTGCCGGTGGCGACCGCTTTCAGGATGCCATGCGTGTACTGCTTGTCCCTGAATGTCACTCCAGTAAAGGGATTTTTCCGTGGGGTGCCAGAAGGGTGATTCGCCCAGTTCGGAGGGCGGCAGGGGCAGGGTTTGCAGGGACATGGGTTGAAGTGGGGTGGTTATCGAGTTACATTCTAGGGCCTCAGACAACGGGCTCCGGCGCCATGCACGGGGTCCTGCCACCCACCGATGGAGACTTCCATGCACCCAGTTGTAGCGCGCGTGACCGAGCGCATTGTCCAGCGCAGCGCAGACACCCGCGGCGCCTACCTCGCCGGCATCGACAGCATGCTGGCCCGCAAACCCACCCAGGACCGCATGGGCTGCGCCAATCTGGCCCACGCCTATGCTGCACTGCCGGGCTCTGACAAGTTCAAGGTCACGGTCGAAAAGGCGCCCAACATTGGCGTGGTCACGGCCTACAACGACATGTTGTCGGCCCACCAGCCCTACCAAAGTTACCCCGCCGTTCTGCGGGATGAGGCCGCCCAGCACGGCGCCACGGTGCAGGTGGCAGGCGGTGTGCCTGCGATGTGCGATGGCGTGACGCAGGGCACGCCCGGCATGGAGCTGTCGCTGTTCTCCCGCGATGCCATTGCCATGGGCACTGCGGTAGCGCTGTCCCATGATGTGTTCGATGGTGCGCTGCTGCTGGGTGTGTGCGACAAGATCGTGCCGGGCCTCTTGATTGGTGCGCTGCACTATGGGCACCTGCCGTGCGTGTTCGTGCCCGCAGGCCCCATGGGCACCGGCCTGCCGAACAAGGAGAAAGCCAAGGTGCGCGAGCAGTACGCACAAGGGCTGGTGGGGCGTGATGAGTTGCTCAAGGCAGAGTCTGCCGCGTACCACAGCCCCGGCACCTGCACCTTCTACGGCACCGCAAACAGCAACCAGATGCTGCTGGAAGCCATGGGCCTGCATGTGCCCGGCGCGGCGTTTGCCCCGCCCGGCACCGAAGAGCGCGAAGCCTTCACGCGCCAGGCCGTGCGCACGGTGCTCGACATTGGCAAGCGTGGCCAGCGCTTTACGCCCATCGGGCGCGTGGTGGATGAGCGCTGCATCGTCAACGCCATGGTGGCCCTGCTGGCCACGGGCGGTTCCACCAACCATTTGATCCACTGGGTGGCCATTGCGCGCAGCGCGGGCATCCTGATCGACTGGTCGGACTTTGACGAACTCTCGTCCGCCGTGCCGCTGCTGGCCCGCGTGTACCCCAATGGCGATGCCGACGTGAACCAGTTCCAGGCCGCAGGCGGCCCCGCATGGATCCTGCGCGAGCTGCTGTCCGGCGGCTTCATGCACCCCGATGTGATGAGCGTGAACGCGGGCGGCATTGCCGCAGGCGGGCAGGGCGCCCCGGCGGTGTCGGGTGACGAAGCCGTGTTGCGCCCCGTGACCCGGCCGTTTTCGCCCACCGGCGGGTTGCGCCTGCTGCAAGGGCGCCTGGGCCGTGCGGTGATCAAGGTGTCGGCCGTGCCCGAAGACCGTCACATCATCGAAGCGCCTGCGCGCGTGTTCGATTCGCAAGAGGCTTTGCTCGCCGCCTTTGCTGCGGGCGAGGTGCAGCAGGACATGGTGGCCGTGGTGCGCTTTCAGGGCCCGCAGGCCAACGGCATGCCCGAACTGCACAAGCTCACCCCGCCGCTGGCCGTGCTGCAAAACCAGGGCTTCAAGGTGGCGCTGGTCACCGACGGCCGCATGAGCGGCGCATCGGGCAAGGTGCCCGCCGCCATCCACGTCACACCCGAGGCCTTGGCTGGCGGCCCGCTGGCCAAGGTGCTGGACGGCGACATTGTGCGGGTGGACGCCGTGGCCGGCACGCTCGATGTGCTGGTCGATGAAGCCACCTGGGCGGCACGCCCCGTGGCGCCATACACCGCGCCTTCCGCCACCGGCTTTGGCCGTGAACTGTTTACCAACTTTCGCCGCCACGCAGGCGGCGCCGAACAAGGAGCCTGCACGTGGTTGTAAAGGCTGCCCCCCTGAGCCGCTTCGCGTCATCCCCCCAGGGGGACGCCACCCGTGGCCTGGCAAAGCCAGTTCCACGGTGGCCCTCGCATTGCATCGCGCCAGTTTCATATGCCGCTCGCGGTACTCAAAATTAAGGAATAAACCCGTGAATCCCCTCGACATCGCCAGCCATGGCCCCGTCATCCCCGTCATCGTGATCGACCGCGTGGAAGACGCGCTCCCCCTGGCCGAGTCGCTGCTGGCCGGTGGCGTGAAGGTGCTGGAAGTCACGCTGCGCACAGCTGCGGGCCTGCCCGCCATCGAAGCCATTGCTCGCAACTTGCCCGAGGCCGTGGTGGGTGTAGGCACGGTGCTCAACGCTGACGACGCGCGCCGCGCGAGCGAGGCCGGGGCGCGGTTTGCCGTGAGCCCCGGCTATACGTCTGCAGTGGGCAGCGCCTGCAAGGGGCTGAACCTGCCCCTGCTGCCCGGCGTGGCCACCTCCAGCGAAATCATGGCGGCCCTGGCCGACGGGTTTTCGTTCCTCAAGCTCTTCCCGGCCGAGGCCGTAGGCGGCATCCCGCTGCTCAAGTCCTGGGCCAGCCCGTTTGGCCAGGTGAGCTTTTGCCCCACGGGGGGTATCACCCACGCCACGGCGTCCAACTACCTGGCGCTGCCCAATGTGCGCTGCGTGGGCGGCTCGTGGCTCACGCCCACCGATGCGGTGCGCGCGGGCGACTGGGCGCGCATCACGCAACTGGCGCGTGAGAGCGCGGCACTGCGCATGCCGCGCTGAAAATTTGAGTAAAAATAGGCTGTAAGGCTTTGTGGTAAAGCGCTGGCAGCTATCGAAACAATAGTAAAAAACCCCGCAGGCCTTGCAGCCTGCGGGGTTTGTTTTTTGGCGTTACCGGGTGGGCTTGCAGCCTGCCCGGTATGTGCCGGGCAATTACATGCCCATGCCGCCCATGCCACCCATGCCGCCCATGTCGGGCATGCCGCCGCCAGCACCGGCTTCTTCCTTCGGTGCGTCAGCCACCATGCACTCGGTCGTCAGCAGCAGGGATGCCACGGAAGCGGCGTTCTGCAGTGCAGTGCGGGTGACCTTCGTGGGGTCCAGAATGCCCAGCTCAAGCATGTCGCCGTAGCTGTCGTTGGCAGCGTTGAAGCCGAAGTTGCCCTTGCCGGCCAACACAGCGTTCACCACCACCGAGGCTTCGCCACCGGCGTTGTTCACGATTTCGCGCAGGGGCGCTTCGATGGCCTTGAGCACCAGCTTGATGCCGGCTTCCTGGTCAGCGTTGTCGCCCTTGACGCGGTCGCCCACGGCTTGCTTGGCGCGCAGCAGGGCCACGCCACCACCGGCCACAACGCCTTCTTCCACAGCTGCGCGCGTTGCGTGCAGTGCGTCTTCCACGCGGGCCTTCTTTTCCTTCATTTCAACTTCGGTGGCAGCGCCCACCTTGATCACGGCCACGCCGCCAGCCAGCTTGGCCACGCGCTCTTGCAGCTTTTCGCGGTCGTAGTCGCTGGTGGCTTCTTCGATCTGCACGCGCACTTGCTTGACGCGGGCTTCGATGTCAGCAGCGGCACCGGCGCCGTCGATGATGATGGTGTTTTCCTTGCCCACTTCGATGCGCTTGGCTTGGCCCAGGTCGGCCAGCGTCACCTTTTCGAGCGTCAGGCCCACTTCTTCAGCGATGACCTTGCCGCCCGTCAGGATGGCGATGTCTTCCAGCATGGCCTTGCGACGGTCGCCAAAGCCTGGAGCCTTCACAGCCACAACCTTCAGGATGCCGCGGATCGTGTTGACCACCAGCGTAGCCAGGGCTTCGCCTTCGACTTCTTCGGCAATGATCAGCAGGGGACGGCCAGCCTTGGCCACTTGCTCCAGCGTGGGCAGCAGGTCGCGGATGTTGCTAATCTTCTTGTCGAACAGCAGCACGAAGGGGTTGTCCAGAATCGCGGATTGCTTTTCGGGGTTGTTGATGAAGTAGGGCGAGAGGTAGCCGCGGTCAAACTGCATGCCTTCCACGACGTCCAGTTCGCTGTCCAGCGACTTGCCGTCTTCCACAGTGATCACGCCTTCCTTGCCAACCTTGTCCATGGCGTCAGCGATCAGCTTGCCGATGGTTTCGTCGGAGTTGGCGGAGATCGAACCGACCTGGGCGATTTCCTTGGAGGTGGTGGTGGGCTTGGAAGCCTTCTTCAGCTCTTCCACCAGGGCCGACACAGCCTTGTCGATGCCGCGTTTGAGGTCCATCGGGTTGATGCCCGCGGCCACGTACTTGAAGCCTTCGCGAACGATGGCTTGTGCCAGCACCGTAGCGGTGGTGGTGCCGTCACCAGCGTTGTCGCTGGTCTTGGAGGCCACTTCCTTCACGAGCTGGGCGCCCATGTTCTGCAGCTTGTCCTTGAGTTCGATTTCCTTGGCCACGGACACACCGTCCTTGGTCACGGTGGGGGCGCCGAACGAGCGCTCCAGCACCACGTTGCGACCCTTGGGGCCCAGCGTGACCTTGACCGCGTTGGCCAGGATGTTCACGCCTTCAACCATGCGTGCGCGGGCTTCGCCGCCGAAAACTACGTCTTTTGCTGCCATTTGGAGCTCCTAAATTGGTTCAAATTGGCCGCTGACGCTTATCTGGTAAGCGCTAGCAGCTATGAAAAAATGAGTGAATCAGAGAGAGGGAGAATTACTTCTCAACCACTGCAAAGAGATCGTCTTCCTTCATGACCAGCAGCTCGTCGCCGTTGACCTTGACGGTCTGGCCCGAGTACTTGCCGAACAGAACGCGGTCACCGACCTTCACGTTCAGGGCAAGCACGTCGCCCTTGTCGTTCTTCTTGCCAGGGCCGACGGCCAGCACTTCACCTTGATCGGGCTTTTCGGCGGCGTTGTCAGGGATCACGATGCCGGAGGCGGTCGTGGTTTCGCTTTCGATACGCTTGACGATCACGCGATCGTGCAGAGGGCGAAGGTTCATTGCATTGCTCCTGTTTTCAGTAAAAAAAGCTTGATTGACCTGGCATCCGGCACTTCCGGATACCTCCAAACTGCCTGCAGTCGAGGCATTGTTAGCACTCGACTGCGGTGAGTGCTAATGATACGGGCATTTGTGGCGTTTTCAAGACGCGTTTTTCGCTTCCCGCGAAAACTGGTGGCTACCCAATGAGCGGGCGAAGGCCTTGCGGATGTGCTTTGGTATGCCTCAGAGTCTTGAACGAGGCCGTCGCTATGTCGTCATTTACACTTCGGGTCGTTTGAAGTGGTTGGCTGATCTGGATTGCGTGCTTGCTCCAGCCGTGCAACCACTCATGTCCCGCCCTTAAGAGCGTCTTCTGGACCTCCCAATTGTTTCCTGAACGGGCTTGGAGTTTCATGCCATCTTTGCAAATTACCACTTCGCTGATGGGCATTGGCTTGGCGGTGCTAATCCTCTATCTGATACGCCGGGACCATCTTTACCTCATGCACGGCCTGTTCTGGGTTGTGGTGGCGGCTGCTGCTGCAGTTTTAGGCGCCTGGCCTGGTCTCATCGATCGTCTGGCCAGGTGGACGGGGTTCAGCTATCCGCCAGCGCTGTTGCTGCTTTTGGCCTGCATGGTGCTGGTGGTCAAAGCCCTGCATGCAGATATGGTGAACACGCGCATTGAGCGCGACGTGCGCCGTTTGAACCAGCGTTTGGCGTTGCTGGAGGCAGATCTTGAATCGGTTCGCCAGGTTGGGTCAGCTGAATCGTCCAACCCGTGACAAACCTCTTGTTCCCCGTCATTTTGTGCGGCGGCTCAGGCACTCGCTTGTGGCCGCTCTCGCGAGAAAGCTATCCCAAGCAGTTCTTGGCGTTCTCGGGCACGAAAACCATGCTGCAGCAGACCGCTACGCGCCTACAGGGCCTGCAGTCTGTCATCCCAGTCGCTAAAGCACCGGTTTTGGTTTGCAATGAAGATCATCGGTTTCTGGCAGCTAGCCAGTTGGTAGAAGCGGGCGTGTTTGGCGCAACCATTCTTCTGGAGCCTGTGGCGCGAAATACCGCACCAGCATTAACCCTTGCCGCGCTACAAGCTACCGCCCAGGGGGCAGACCCCGTCATGCTTGCAATGCCGGCAGATCACGTTGTTACAGACTTGGCAGCATTTCACAGCGCAGTGCAAACGGCTTACGCAGCAGCAAGCCAGGGGCGAGTTGTTACCTTTGGGGTAAAGGCCGACTATCCCGAAACCGGCTATGGCTACATACGCCATCAGAGCACTCAGGCGCAAGGAGTTTTTTGGGTCGAGGGTTTCACCGAAAAACCCGATGCTGACACGGCCCAGCAATATCTGAATGCAGGTAACTACCTGTGGAACAGCGGCCTGTTTATGCTCCGCGCCAGCTCATGGTTGAAGGCGATAGGCGTTTGCCGCCCCGACATCCTTCAAGCCTGTGAGAAATCGATGCAAGCAGCCCGACACGACCTTGACTTCACTCGGCCGGATGCCACAGCTTTTTCGCTTTGCCCATCTGATTCCATTGACTACGCAGTGATGGAAAAGCTGCCAACACACCCTGAATGGGGCTTGGCGCCGTGCGTGGTACCTTTACAAGCGGGGTGGTCAGATGTGGGGGCATGGGATGCTCTGTGGGGTGTGAGCGCACATGACGCTCAAGGCAATGCCCTGCTTGGCGACGCCGTGGTGCAGCAAAACTGCACCAATTCGCTGCTATTGGCCAGCAGCCGCCTCGTAGCAGGTGTGGGGCTGCAAAACCTCATCGTGGTTGAAACTCCTGACGCCGTGCTGGTTGTTGACAAACGCTTTACCCAAGAGGTCAAACAGGTGGTGGCAAACCTTGCGCGTGATGGTGATGCTTTGGCGCACACGCACCGCAAGGTCCATCGCCCTTGGGGCTGGTATGACAGTATCGATCGTGGCGAACGATTTCAGGTCAAGCGCATCGTGGTGAACCCAGGCGCCAGCCTCAGCCTGCAAATGCACAACCACCGCGCCGAGCACTGGGTGGTGGTGAAAGGCATTGCTGAAGTCACGCACGGTGAGCGCTGCTTTTGCCTGCACGAAAACGAGTCGACATTCATTCCCGTCGGCCACCCACACCGGCTGCGTAACCCGGGGACAGAGCCCTTGGAGATCATCGAAATCCAGTCTGGCGCTTATCTGGGCGAAGACGACATCGTGCGTTTGGAAGACGCGTACGGCCGCACAGAGCGGGTGCAATGAGATGAGCGATGCGCCGCAAACGGTAGCCGAAGCCCCTGCCCTGATTCTGATGTCGCGGCACGATACGCCGTGTGCACCCGGGTCGGGGATTGGCGTGCTTGTCATCAACTACAACACCGCCCGCCAAACCTTGCGTTGCCTCGAGTCCATTCAGCAGTCCACCTTGTTGCCAGACTGGGTGCTGGTGCTGGATAACGCGTCGTCCACTGAAGATTTCCAACACCTGTGCAATGGGTGTCGGCCGCCTCAAGGCGGAAGTCTGCAAATTTATCGCTCAGACACCAATCTGGGCTTTGCCTGCGGCAGCAATGCACTCATCGATCTGTTGCTTCGCCAAACGGGATGCCAGCAAATCATGTTGCTGAACAACGATGCCGTTGCACAGAAGGAAATGTTGGCCACACTGAGCGAAGCGCTGGTTGCTGCAGGCAGCGGGGCAGGCTTGGCCGGAGGGCGCATGCACAAACTGGCAAATACTGCAGAGGTAGATACGCTGGGCATATCCATGTATGCCAGCCTGATGCCGGCAGATCGCAAAACACTGGATGACATCTACATAGGCCCCACGGGGGGCTGCTGTATGTTCACCCGTGCACTCGCAGAGCACCTCAAGACCGTATCCGGCTACTGTTTTGACCCGCGCTTTTTTTGCTATTGCGAAGATACCGATATGGTTTTGCGTGCTGTGCTGCTGGGTTATCGCCCTATTTATGTAGACCAGTTGATGGCACTGCATGAAGGCCAAGCGAGCAGCGGCGGTGGCTATAACGCTTTTATCGCTTACCACGGGCTTCGAAACACGCTGTGGATGCATATCAAGCTCATCCCCGCAGGCATGCTATGGCGCTTCGGCCCTCTGCTGCTGCTGGCACATATCGCAATGGTGGCCCGCCACACCCTCTCAGGGCGGTTTCTGCTGATGTGGCGGGTTTACCGAGACGCGCTGCGTAAGCTGCCGGAGTTCATGGCAGAGCGCAAACGACTTGGCTCACACGTGCAGGCACAATCTGTCAAATTGACACAATGTGTAACGCCTCGCTTCTACCGCAAAGGGTATGCCCGCTTGGTGGCGCAAGAGCACTCCATATTCAGAAGATTCTTTTTGGGTTCTAGATCATGACTATCTTCGTCACCGGCGGCGCGGGTTTCATCGGCGCCAACTTCGTTCTCGACTGGGTAGCCGCGGCGGGTGAGCCCGTTGTCAACCTTGACAAGCTCACCTATGCAGGCAACCTGCACAACCTGGACAGCCTTCAGGGCGACACGCGCCACGTGTTCGTGCAAGGCGACATTGGCGACACCCCCCTGGTGGCCCGCCTGCTGGCTGAGCACCAGCCGCGCGCCGTGATCAACTTCGCCGCCGAGTCGCATGTGGACCGCTCCATCCACGGCCCCGAAGACTTCATACAGACCAACGTGGTCGGCACTTTCAGGCTTTTGGAGGCTGTAAGGCAATACTGGCAAGCGCTGCCAGCTATCAATAAAGAAGCATTCAGGCTTCTGCATGTGAGCACTGACGAGGTCTACGGCACCCTGGCTGCCGACGCCCCCGCGTTCACAGAGACGCATGGCTACGAGCCCAACAGCCCCTACAGCGCCAGCAAGGCCGCCAGCGACCACCTCGTGCGCGCCTGGCACCACACCTACGGCCTGCCGGTGCTCACGACCAACTGCAGCAACAACTACGGGCCCTACCACTTCCCCGAAAAGCTCATCCCGCTGATGATTGTCAACGCACTGGCCGGCAAGAACCTGCCCGTGTATGGCGACGGCATGCAGGTGCGCGACTGGCTCTACGTAAAAGACCACTGCAGCGCCATCTGCCGCGTGCTCGAAGCGGGCCGCCTGGGTGAAACCTACAACGTCGGCGGTTGGAACGAAAAACCCAACATCGACATCGTGAACACCGTGTGCGCTTTGCTCGACGAACTGCGCCCCCGCGCCGACGGCCAAAGCTACCGCACCCAGATCACGTACGTGAAAGACCGCCCCGGCCACGACCGACGCTATGCCATCGACGCGCGCAAGATCGAGCGCGCACTGGGCTGGAAACCTGCCGAGACCTTCGACACCGGCATCCGCAAGACCGTGCAGTGGTACCTGGACAACCCCGAATGGGTGGCCCAGGTACAAAGCGGCGCCTACCGCGACTGGGTTGCCCGGCAATACGAAGGCAACGCTGCATGAACATCCTGCTGCTTGGCAAAGGCGGCCAGGTGGGCTGGGAGCTGCAACGCAGCCTGTCCATTCTTGGCCAGGTCACCGCGCTGGACTTTGACAGCCAGGACCACTGCGGCGACTTTGCCAACCCCGAAGGCATGCGCGACACCGTGCGCCAGCTGCGCCCGGACGTCATCGTCAACGCCGCCGCCC
>NZ_AGTS01000087.1 GCF_000238595.1 Acidovorax sp. NO-1
GATCGGTGGAATCCAACAGAAAAACTCAGCCCCGCTGATATTTCCAGTCGAAAGATGCTGGTGAAAGGCGTCAGAGTTTTTGCAAGTGATGAGAATTTTTGCATCTACTCTGAGAACCTACACTGCGTCCATCGAGCTTGGGCAACAAGGCCCGTTGGCATGCCGACTTGTTGAAGCGTTGCCCCGCGACAGAGTGGACGTATTCGATGGGCGCGATGCTGTCGGTGGCTGAAAACCACTGACTTCGGTTGCCACTTGCATTTTTAGAGACAATCGGTCTAATATTGTTCGATGCAGGTGCAAGACCCCATCCGCCGCCGTGGCCGGCCTCCGAGACAGCGCGACGGCCTAACAGATGCGCGCGAGCTGCTTATGCGCGCCGGCCTGGAAGTTCTCACCGAAAAGGGCTTCTCGGCGACGGGCATCGAGGAAATCCTCAGCAGGGTGGGTGTTCCCAAGGGCTCCTTCTATCACTACTTCGACAGCAAGGAAGCTTTTGGCCTGGGCCTGATCGATCGCTATGGCGAATTCTTCGCGGCCAAGCTTGACCGTCACCTCCTGAACCGGACGCTCACACCCCTTGCCCGCCTGCACGCTTTCATCGATGACGCCAAGTCGTCCATGGCGCGCTTTGGCTATCGCCGGGGTTGTCTGATCGGCAATCTCGGCCAAGAAATGGGCGCATTGCCTGAGAGCTTTCGGGCGCGGCTGCAGCACACCTTCGAGGATTGGCAGCGACGTTTCGCACTGTGCCTGGTTGAAGCCCAGCAGGTGGGCGAACTCACGAGTGAAGTGAATGCGCAGCAAGTGGCCGAGTTCTTCTGGATCGGCTGGGAAGGCGCAGTCTTGCGCGCCAAGCTCGAACGCCGCGCCGCGCCGCTGGATGTGTTCACGCAGTTCTTCTTCGCCGGCTTCCGGTCGAAGTGATTTTTTTGTCAACCACTAGACGATCGGTCTATTTTCCAAGGAGAGCAAATTGTTCAACGGCATCTTGATCACGAAGGAGGAATCGGGTTATCGCGCAGCGGTTGCGCAGATGGACGAGGCGCAGTTGCCCGCAGGTGATGTGAGCGTGCGGGTCAGCCACTCGACGCTGAACTACAAGGACGGCCTGGCCATCACTGGCAAGGGTCCGGTGGTGCGAAGTTTCCCCATGGTCCCGGGCATTGACCTCGTGGGCGTTGTTGAGGAGAGCGCCAACCCCGCTTACCGTGCGGGCGACACCGTGCTGCTCAACGGTTGGGGGGTAGGCGAAGTGCATTGGGGTGGCCTGGCCCAAAAGGCTCGCCTCAAGGGCGACTGGCTCATTCCTCTTCCTTCGGGGTTCACGCCGCAGCAGGCGATGGCCATTGGTACCGCAGGCTACACCGCGATGCTGTGCGTGCTCGCGCTTGAGCGCCACGGCGTCAAGCCGTCGGATGGCGAAATCTTGGTCACGGGCGCGGCTGGCGGCGTTGGCAGCGTGGCCGTCGCGATCTTGGCCAAGCTGGGCTACACGGTCGTGGCCGCTACCGGCAGGACGAAAGACGCGGACTACCTCAAGCGCTTGGGTGCCAGCGAGGTGATCGAACGCGCTCAATTTGCTTCCCCCGGCAAGCCTCTGGGTAAGGAGCGATGGGCTGGTGCCGTGGATGTCGTGGGCAGCCATGTGCTGGCCAATGTCTGCGCCACAACCAAGTACGGGGGCGTTGTGACTGCCTGCGGCCTGGCCGCAGGCATGGACTTCCCCGCCACCGTTGTGCCTTTCATTTTGCGCGGCGTGACCCTCGCGGGCATCGACAGCGTGATGTGTCCGCGTGCAGACCGACTCGTCGCGTGGCAACGCCTGGTCACGGATCTTGATGTAGCCAAGCTTGGCGATATCAGCCGCGAAGTCGGCTTGGCAGAGGCGATCCCGTTGGCCAACCAGCTCCTAAGCGGCGAAGTGCGTGGTCGCATCGTTGTCGATGTGAACCGCTGAAATCACGATTTCCCCCGCCAGCTTCGATTCATCAATCAAGAGAAAACCATGAACTAAGATACGCAAGCCCCCGTGAGTCGCTTTCCCGTTCCTGCACTCAAGGACATGCCCGAGGACATTCGCATGCGCATCGAGTCCGTGCAGGAAAAGTCCGGCTTCATCCCCAATGTCTTCTTGACGTTGGCGCACCGCCCCGACGAATTCCGCGCCTTCTTCGCGTACCACGATGCCTTGATGGAAAAGCCTGGCAACCTGACCAAGGCCGAGCGCGAGATGATCGTGGTGGCCACCAGCGCCGCCAATCAGTGCCAGTACTGCGTGATCGCGCACGGCGCCATCCTCCGCATTCGTGCCAAGAATCCGCTGATCGCCGATCAGGTCGCCACCAACTACCGCAAGGCAGACCTGACAACGCGTCAGAAGGCCATGCTGGATTTCGGCATGAAAGTTTCCCAAAGCGCACAACTGGTGGGTGAAGCTGACTTCGACATGCTCAAGAGCCACGGCTTCACCGAAGACGACATCTGGGACATCGCAGCCATTTCCGCATTCTTTGGCATGTCCAACCGGCTGGCCAACGTAACCAGCATGCGGCCCAACGACGAGTTCTACGCGCTGGGGCGCGGCTGATCACCAAGGGGCCCAACGATGTTCAAGAACTGGAAGGACTATCTTCTTGTCGGCCGCCGTGCAGGCGCGGCGCTTCACAAGGCCAATCCACGGATGGTCGCGGGCTTTCAGGCGCTCAGCGCAGGTCAGAACGGCAACGGCGCGCTCGACGCGAAGACCAAGGAGCTGATCGCGCTCGCCGTCGCGGTCACCACGCGCTGCGACAGTTGCATTGCCGTCCATGCGCAAGCCGCGCGCAGGGCGGGCGTGACCGAGGCGGAGCTCACCGACGCGCCATGGGCACCGCGATCGCGCTCAATGCGGGCGCGGCGTACAGCTATGCGATGCGCACACTCGAGGCCTACGATCAGTTCGGTGAAGCGGCGAGATGACATGTTCGATGTGGGTCGACTTGCCTGTGCCGTGGTATCCCTGAATCATCACGCGGCGGTTGTGCACAAAGCTCGCGAGAATTGCCAGCGTGGTGTCCCGGTCGAAGATGTAGTCGGGATCGAGATCGGGAACATGTTCGTCGGCCTGGGCGAAACCCATCACCTTCATGTCGGTGTCGAAACCGAATACGTCCCGCACGTTGATGGCCACGTCGGGAACTGTAAGCTGAGGCGACGGCGTCGGCGCGGGTGTGGCGGGTACAGCTGCAGTCATGCGCAATGGGTCCTCAGGGGCGGCCAGCGTTCCTCAATTCGGGTGTGCCTCAACCCAAAAAAGTCGAGACGGTGGCCACAAACTCGCGCGGTTTCTCGGCGTGCAGCCAATGGCTCGCTCCAGGAATGCACGCGAATTGAGCCTTTGGAAACAAGGCTTTGATCGTGCCGCGGTGATCTGTTGAAACATAGGTCGACACCTCGCCAGACAGGAACAGGGTCGGCCCGTCAAAGGATCCGGACAGATCGGGGAAGCCGATGATCTTGTCCATCTCGGCAGCCAGAACGTCCAGGTTCAGCCGCCAGCGCTTGTCTTTCAGATCAAGGTTTTGCAGCAGGAAATCATCGATGCCGGGGTCCAGATCACCCAGTTGCGCCTTGGCCTCGGCCCGCGTTGTCACGCTGGTCAGATCGACGCGCCGCATCGCCGCAATCGGGCCCATCTGCGTATGCCGATAGGTCACCGGGGCGATATCCGCGACGATCAGCTTGCGCACTTTGTCGGGGGCTTGCAGCGCGAGCACCATTGCCGCCTTGCCGCCCATGGAATGCCCCAGCACATCGGCAGGTGCGTCCAGCACAGCCGCCAGATCGGCGGCCATATCTTCATAACTGTGGGTTGCCGCCCATTCCGAAAACCCGTGATTGCGCATGTCCACGACGACCACCCGCCGTGCTTCGGACAGGCGTTTGGCCAGCACCCCCCAATTGCGCGCTGATCCAAACAGCCCGTGCGCGATCAGCAATGGCGGTCCCGGCGCGTCCCCATAAGTGACAGTGTTCAGCATGCGTCGGTCCTCGTGCTTTCCGTGTTGGCCCCGAGCATACTGATTGAGCTTGGCGCGCGCTGCAACATGTCCGAGACGGCCCACACACCAAGCATCATCTTACGCCCGGTCTGAGCAAGAGATGTGCGGGCAGCTCAGAAGCGGTTGAAGCCGCCTTTTTGCGCAATGTAGAGTGGAGAGATGCCCGCCAGAACGCCCTTGATATAGGGCGTCGCGTTGTCCGACACGATGCCGGTGCAACTGGTCACCAACTCGAAGAAGCGGCCCGCATAGCCCTCTGCGAAGCCCTTGACGTGCAGATCACCGTTTTCGGCATCGGCGTAACGCTCGAGGATGTGCCAGGTGCTGGTATCGCCCACCTCGTACCACTCATAGACGAGCGTTCCGGGCTATTTGCGCGTTCTCTCGACCAGTTCGTTCATCAAGGTCATGAAACCAGCGCGCTTGGTTTCGGGCACTTTGACCTCAAGATGGATGTGGATGGTGTCGGTGGATATGGTTTGTTTCCTTTGTTGAAAAGTTCATTGGGTTTGAAAGATGGGCCAGTTCACCCCGCGCTGCGGCCAACAGGTTTTCGGCGGGTAAATCGGTGTGATGTGTTGCACTGCAGAGGCTGGTGTGGACGTCGGCCTTGACCGGGCTCAGACCGAGGTCGCGATGAAAGGCGGAAACGCTGTCCGCGCCTGACGCGATATCCCCTGACACAAGGACCATTGCATGGGCCAGAACGCGCGGGCTCCCGTGGTGCGTTGGCCGCCACCGTTGCGCGGTGCCGACCAGTTTTCTACCATTTATCGAAAGGTTCCAGTCGCCGTCGCAGAAGCTGCCGGGGGTGTTCCCAATATCCAGTGTTTCTACGCGCAGCCCGGCCCTGAATATCCGGGTGAGCAAGCGGTAGCCGTCTTCGATGGTGAAGCCCTCCGGCGCATCAAAGCTGAGCGCCAGGTTGGCCATGCCCCGGCCTTGCGGAACGGTGCCACCTCCGGTCGGGCGCACATGAACGGGCCAGCCTCGCGTGCTCGATAGGCTGGCGGCCTGCGCGAATCCATTGCGTGTTTCATAGGCGCGCGGGCACACGAGTGCATTGGCATCTGCTGTCCACAGGCCCACCTGCGGGCCCTGCGCTGAAAAGAGGCCTGCTTCAAAGGTCAAGCCTTCGGACACAGACCCAAATCGGCGCAAAGGCGTCGTCACCCGGACATTCCTTCGACTTCTTCACAGATCGTGGTCAGCAGATCGCCCGCCGGCGCGCCATCCAGCGCACGGTGGTCAAAGGTGAGCGAGAGGCCGACAAAAGGGCGAAGCTCTATGCCGCCATCAGGTGCCCGTACCGGGCGATCCGTCATGCAGCCAATACCTAAGATGCAGATCTGTCCGGCGTTCAGGATTGGAGTGAAGTGCTCCACCCGCGTCAGGCCGAGGTTGGTGATCGTGAAGGTGCCGCCCGTCATCTCGGTCACGGTGAGCTTGTTGATCTTGGCCCGCGCCGCCAAGTCCTGTCGCGCACTCCGCAACGCGCTCACATCCATATCACCCGCACCAGAAATCGCCGGGGCCACCAATAAGTTGCCCGGCAGTGCGATGGCAACAGACAGGTCAATCGCTTCGTGCAGATGAACCTCGCGGTCCTTGGTGCGGCCATTCGCATCGGGATGCTTCTTGAGCGCGCGGATCACGGCCAGCATCAGCAGATCCTCCACCGAGGCCTTGGTCCCCTCTTCCGCCAGCCGCGCCTTTTCCGCCAGCAAAGCAGTAGCGTCCGCACTGCCGTGATGGGTCAGCTGCGCCGCGGTGGCCAGGCTCTTGACCATGGCGTCCGCGATCATGCCGCGCACGCCTTTCAGTGCTACGGTGCGCACGCCGTCGGTCATGCAATTGTTCCGATGACAGCGCCTTTGGAAACCACCGCGTCGGCCTTCTCTTTGATAGCTACGGTGCCCGACGCGGGCGCGTGGATTTCGTATTGCACCTTCGCAGTCATGATTTCGGCGATCAACGCGCCTTTTTCAACGGTGGCCCCGTCGTTGACCAACCAAGTGGTGATGACGGTTTCTACGTCTTCTTCCCAGAGGTTGGTGGGGATGATGATGTCTGTCATGGAGCTTTCCTGTGTTGGGTGGGACCGCCTGTGAAGGCGGCCCCGAGACGCACGGTCAGGCCGCTTTCATGCTGTTGAACGCGGCAACGATCTTGTCGGGGTTGGGCAGGCAGAACTGCTCCATGACCCTTGCGTAGGGGATCGGCACATCTGGATACGCCACCCGCTTGGGCGCGGCCTTGAGGGCCGAGATGTCATGTTCCGTCACGCTGGCGATGATCTCGCCGGAGACGCCGTAAGACATGTAGTCCTCGTCCACGACGATGAGGCGACCCGTCTTGGCGACGCTGGCGCGGATCGTGTCGCGATCCAGCGGGACCAGGCTGACCAGATCGACCACCTCAGCGCTGACGCCTTGGCTCTCCAGCTTCTCGGCTGCTTTCAGAGCGTTGTGCACGCCCATCCCGACGCTGACGATGGTGACGTCTTTTCCTGAGCGCACGACCTTGGCTTTGCCGATTTCGACCGTGTAGCTTTCCACTGGGGTGTGCACCGTTGCGCCCGCTTCTGTGGCAAGCCATCCCATGCCTTGCAGGCCCTTGTGGTACATGTAGACGACAGGGCTGTCATCGCGCATGGCTGCGGTCATCAGCCCCTTGGCGTCATAGGCATTCGACGGGCAAACCACCTTCATGCCGGGCAGGTGCGCAAAGGTGCCATACAGACATTGCGAGTGCTGCCCGCCGTCGGAGTAACCGCCACCGGTCGACGTCATCAGCACCATCGGCACCTTGAAGTTGCCACCCGAAAAGTAGATGTTCTTGGCCATCAGGTTGTAGATCGCGTCAAAGCAGACGCCGAAGAAATCGACGAACATCAGTTCGACAACCGGGCGCATCCCGTCTTGGGCAGCCCCGACAGCGGCGCCGATGAAGGCGGTCTCGGAAATCGGCGTGTCGCGAATGCGCTCAGGGCCAAATTCCTCCAGCAAACCGCGTGTGTTGCCGTAAACGCCGCCGAGGGCGCCGATGTCCTCACCCATCACAAAGACGGTGGGGTCGATCTGCATTTCCTGTTGCACGGCCTCGGCCATGGCGCGAGCAATGGTCAGTTTTCTTTCGTTGGCTACGCTCATGCTCTGTCTCCTTAAGCGAACACGGAAGTCAGCGCGGTTTCTGGCGCCGGATCCGCACTTTCGCGGGCAAATTTGATGGCTTGTTCAACGCGGGCAGCGGCCTGTGCCTCTATCGCGTCGAGCTCTGCGCCGGTGGCCACGCCATCGGCGATCATCTTGGCGCGCATCTTCGGAATCGGGTCCTTCGCGAACAGCGCGTCCTTCTCGCCCTTGGGGCGGTAGCCTTCGGCATCACCCATGAAGTGGCCAGCGAGCCGATACGTTTCGATCTCCAGCAGGGACGGGCCTTCACCAGCGCGGGCGCGGGCAATCGCTTCACCAGCGGCCTCATAGATCGCGTAAGGGTCGTTGCCTGCGATGCGCTTGCCAGGTATGCCGTAAGCGGCCGCACGGTCTGCGTTGTTGGAGATCGCGGTCGAAGCCTCCTTGGACACCGAAATCCCCCAGGCGTTGTCTTCGATGACGCAAATGAAAGGCAGCTTCCAGGTCGCGGCGAGGTTCATCGCTTCATGCCAGCCGCCCTGGTTCACGGCACCCTCGCCAACGAAAGCCACGGCAACGCCGGGCTTTTTCTGCATCTTGCGGCTAAGGGCGGCACCGACGGCTGGGCCCATGCCCTGGGCAATGATCCCCGAGCAGGCAAAGTTCACCTTCGGATCAAAGAGGTGCATGTGCCCGCCACGCCCGCCTGAAAGGCCGGTCGCCTTCCCGAAGATCTCGGCAGCCATCTTGTCGAGGTCCACCCCCTTGGCAATGGCCTGGTGGTGCGGACGGTGCGTGGCGGTGACGATGTCGCTTGCTTCGAGATGCGCACAGACGCCCACCGCCACAGGTTCTTGCCCGTCGGACAGGTGCATCTCACCGGGAATCGGGCCGTCGGCCATGCTGAACACGGGCAACTTGCCCTCGAAATAGATTTTCGCAATGGTCTCTTCGAACTTGCGGCTCGTGACCATGTTGCGATACATCCAATGCTGTTTCTCGCGGTTTGGTGTCATTGGTTTGTCTCCTATAAAAATGCTCAGATACACGAACGACGCAGGTGCGCCGCCAACTCGTCGACGTCGGACCGCTTCGCAAGCAAAGTGGTCACCCCCTGGTGGCGCGTCTCGCAGGTACTTTTTTGCAAAGGCCATGCCATAAGTCGGATCTGTAGAAGAATCGCGGGAATACCCTTAAAGAGACCGCACTAAAAGCCGGTTTGAGGGCGTTCCAAAGGCTTTGAGGGCGGTGTGTCGGCCTGCTGAATGCCCATGGCAGCGACACCTGTGTGCTACAGGTGTCGCACCAGCAAGCGAACGAGCGACAGGTGTCGCACCTGCGTATATCTGCAACCCCGCCGCCAACTAGGAAAGCCAGGGCTGGACCTCTCGCGGCCAATCACGCCAAAAGCGGAAAGTGCCGGCGCCTTCTGATTCAGGCCTGCTGATTGGGGCTGACGATGCCCAACTTTTGCATGCGACGGTAGACAGTCGCTCGGCATATGCCCAGGCTGCGCGCCGCATGGGTGATGTTCCAGTGGTGCGCTCTCAGAACCTGCACCAAATCATCCCGCTCCGAACCAGCGGCGGCATCGACAGGTGATGCTGGTAAGCCAATCGACAGCATGCGGGGTGGGGGCAAGCTGGCACGCATGGCACCCTGGATGTCGAGCGGGAGGTGTTCCAGTTCGATGGCCTCGCCACCGCTCAAAGCCAGGGCGGCGCGCAGTATGTTCTTCAGTTGGCGGATGTTGCCTGGCCAGTGGTAGGT
This sequence comes from Acidovorax sp. NO-1, assembly GCF_000238595.1. Taxonomy (GTDB): domain Bacteria; phylum Pseudomonadota; class Gammaproteobacteria; order Burkholderiales; family Burkholderiaceae_C; genus Acidovorax. The sequence goes on from NZ_AGTS01000087.1 coordinate 8,948, forward strand.
CTGCAGCGCGGCCAACGCATGGGGGGAGGCCGTGCCCGCACGGGCATAGAGCGACCGGCCTTCCTCCTGCAGCAGCTGGCGGATCAAGCCTTCCTTGTCTGTGCGCTCATGCAAACTGGGCAACGCCAGCGTGACGCCATTGAGGCGGTAAAACAGGTCCAGGCGGAAAAGTCCGTTGGCGACCAGCTCGTTGAGGTCCCTGTGCGTGGCGCAAACTATCTGTATGTCCACGGGCACCGAAGTTTCTGAACCCAGCGGCGTGACTTCCCTTTCGGCCAGTACGCGCAGCAAGCGGGTCTGCATCGCCAAAGGCATGTCCCCGATTTCGTCCAGAAACAGCGTGCCGCCGTGGGCCTGCTGAACCTTGCCCCTGGCCCCCTTGCTGCGTGCGCCGGTGAATGCGCCCTCTTTGTAGCCAAAGAGTTCGCTTTCGATCAAGGTGTCCGGGATGGCAGCGCAATTCACTGCGACAAAGGCTTTGGATCGCCGCGTGCTCGCCTCGTGGATCGCTTTGGCAAAGGCCTCTTTGCCGGTGCCCGATTCACCCTGCAGCAAGATCGCCAGGCCCTTGTCTACCACACGGAGGGCCTGCTGGGCATTGCGCGTCATGCTGGCATCGTTCCCAGCAAGTTCACGCAGCGCCTTGTCATCCGGGGTATGCAGCATCGGTCGTTGGCGTTCGGTCACTGGTGTGAGCTTGCGTGGCCCGCGCGCCAGGGCAAAACACCGCTCGCCCGAGTGCAGCAAACGCAACGCCAGCGGCTCCGGGTGGGCCAGTGAAGCGCCAAGCAGTCGCTCCATCCGCGCGTTGAAAACGTCTTCGACATGGGCGCCGGTCAGCATCGCCGGCGTGCGCCCCACGGATTGCAGAAAGGCCTGGTTGGCCGCAACGATCCGGCCTTCCTCGTCCAGCGCGAGCAAGCCCTCTGTCGCCACTTCTAGAAAATCGCGCCGTCCGGCCAGACGCAGCACCAGGTTCCGGTCGAATTGCTTGAGAAACTGGGCGTTCTCGATCAAACGAGCGGTCGACTTGACCATCTGCAACACCAGGTGCTGACTGCGCTTGTCGTCCGGCGAGTACAGGGCGGATGCATCCAACACCGCCTGCACCTGGCCATCGACGCCCAACAGGGGCGCGGCGCTGCAGCTCAGGGTTCGGTAGGGCACACGAAAATGTTCTTCATGATGAACCGTGATGGACCGCTGCTCCAGGTTCGCCAGCGCCACGGCGCATGTCCCCTCCGTCTCCTCTGACCAGCAACTGCCGAGGTACAGGCCGGCCTGTCGCAGCTCGCGGTCCAGCAATGGGTTGCTGATGAAGTCGACGGCGACGCCGTGGGCATCCGTGAGCAGTATCACATACCCGGCGTCACGTATCTGCAGGAACAACGACTCCATGCCGCTGCGCGCAACATCCAGCAGGTCTTCCATCGGCAAGCGATGGTCTTGCAGGGCAGTCGCGGTGAGGACGCGCGGCGGGTCACTGCGTCCCGGGTCGAGCCTGTGAACGCCCATCGACCGCTGCCTTGAGCGCTCGATCACGTCGTCTGCACGCCAGGATATGTCCGAGGTGGCCTCATGACCGGGTGCACTCCAGTGGCTGCTGAATGCCATGTTTGTCTCCTGGCTTCTTTATGCTGGCACCCGCATCAAGGCGGGTTTATCCAGGCGGTCGTGTCTGTCGCAATGTGGCGAGACCTACAAGCTCTGCCGCAGCCTCACCGCGACACCGTTGGCCTTTGCACGCTCAATGATAGGTCCGAAGCTCGAAAAAATGACCATCTCGGGATTTGACCTGACCTTCACCAACCGTACCAAGCGGAGGTTAGTGAAGTCCGTCAACCACCAGGAGAAAGACGAACATGAAGAAGAGCAGATCATCCGGTTCTGGCGGCAGTCCGAGGCCGACCTGTCAATCGTATTCGTTGCGGCCCTTCAGAACCCTTCGAGCACGATCTTGCCGCGCGCCGTTCCGCTTTCGATCTGCGCGTGCACCCGGCGCAAGGTCGCGGCATCGATCCTGCCGGCGGTCTCGGTGGCCGTCGAGCGGATGCGCCCGGCGTCAACCAGCGCCGCCACCTCGGTCAGCATCTGCCCCTGGCGCGCCATGTCCGGCGTGCCGAACATCGAGCGCGTGAACATCAGCTCGAGGGCTCAGGCACCTGCGAGATCTGCTGAAGCAAGACCCTGTGGGTCGGCCGGTGCGCACCGCTGACCATTGCTATGGCTGCACGGCCGGACAGGGCAGCAGTTGCGGTGGTGCACTCAAGGCGGAGCAGTGATGAGGGTCGCCAAACGTCTTGCGCTCGTGGCGCTGGTCGTGGTGCTGGTGTGGGCATTTTTCGCAGCCGGTGGTCCGAAGTGGCTGACGCTCGAAGGGCTCAAATCGGGTCTCGATCAATTTGCCGCATGGAAAAGCACATCCCCTGTTTTGCTTGGCCTGGGCTTCGGCGCGGTGTATGTGCTGGTGGCGGCTCTTTCCCTGCCGGGCGCTGTCATCCTGACACTGGCCGCTGGCGCCATCTTCGGTCTGCTCTGGGGCACCTTCATTGCGTCTTTTGCGTCCACTCTTGGCGCGACCTTGGCGTTCTGGAGCGCACGATACCTGCTTCGAGACTGGGTGCAGGCGCGCTTCGGTGACCGGCTCAAGCCCATCAATGACGGAATGGCTCGCGATGGCGCTTTCTACCTCTTTACGCTGCGCTTGGTCCCCGTCTTCCCGTTCTTTCTCATCAACCTGCTGATGGGCCTGATGCCTATCCGCTCGCTGACCTTCTACGGGGTCAGCCAGATCGGCATGCTGGCAGGCACTTTGGTGTACGTGAATGCGGGTACGCAGTTGGCGCGCATCGATAGCTTGGCCGGCCTTGTCGCGCCGGGTGTCACGCTGTCATTGGTCTTATTGGGTGTGTTTCCGCTGGTTGCCAAGATGGTCCTGGGATAACCCCGCGCTGTTGCCGGTCCTCGCCGACAGGGTGATCGGACTTCGCCAAGGCAGCGTGGCCTTTGATTTACCAACTCAACAGGTGGGAGACAGGCAACTGGTCGCACTGTACAAGCCTCTAGCGAGCGAGCCACCTGCTCATTGGCAAGTAGATCTACCTGTCCCCGTGCAAAAAGAGAAACGGATTCTCCAATGACTACCAACGACATCGACACTGCGGGCCGAACTTGTCGGCCTCCGCTACCGCAAGCCCTGCGCGCACCTGCAGCACGTTGGCAGTGTCCATGATGTCCTGCGTGGTGGCGCCCCAGTGCACGTAGCGCCCAGCTTCGCCGCACATCGCCACCATCTGGTGCACCAGCGGCAAGATGGGGTAGCCCACGATATCGGTCTCATGCCGCATGTGGTCGAAGTCCACGCGGTCCAGGCGCGACTCGCGGGCGATGGCTTCGGCCGCATCGGCAGGAATCACACCCACGCGCGCCTCAGCGCGGGCCAAAGCCACCTCGACCTCGATGTAGCGGGCGATCAGGCTCTGGTCCGAGAACACGTCGCGCATGCGGGCCGTACCAAAGGCGTCTCTGAACAAAACCGAATCCAGCACCGTGCTGGCAGGCGAAAAAATGGAAGAAGTCATGGTTTTGCGGGATATGTTGATAAAATGCGAACATATATAAATGTTCGAACAAATAAACTTTAATATGTTCGAACAAATTGCCATGCAGGGTTTACCCTGTATGTTTGCGCACCCCTGCTTCGCATGACCACAGCCAAGAACACAGACCTCGCCCGCGACCTCTCCGAAGGAATCTCCTCTGGCCGCTATGCCGTGGGCACGCTGCTGCCCACCGAATTCGAGCTGTGCGAGCAATACGGTCTGAGCCGCTATGCCGTGCGCAAGGCGCTGGATGCGCTGCAGGAGTTGGGGCTGATCTCGCGCCGCAAGAACGTAGGCACCCGTGTGGAGGCCATGCGTCCTTTGGCGGGCTTCACCCAGTCCATCGCCACCGTGGAAGAGCTGGCCCGCTTTGGCGCAGAGCACGTGCGCACGGTGCGATCCACCGGCGAGGTGGTGACCGACCTGCAATTGGCCCAAGCTCTGGATTGCCCTGGTGGCACGCGCTGGCTACACATCGCCTGCCTGCGCATGGAGGATGGCAAAAAGGCACGCCCAATCTGCTGGCTGGACCTGTACATCGACCCTGCCTATGCCGACATTGGCGAGTTGGTGCGCAACGCGCCTGAAACACTGGCCAGCACGCTGATTGAGGAGCGCTACGGCCGCCGCATTACGCGCATTCGTCAGAGCATCGAGGCGGTGCTGATTCCGCGCGAGCGCAGTGACGACCTGGGCGTAGAAGCGGGGTCGCCGGCGTTGCAGATCACGCGGCACTACCTGGACGCGGCAGACCAGGTGTTCGAAATCTCCGTCTCGCTGCACCCTGCGGACAGGTTCAAGTTCTCCATGGATCTGCACCGGTCAAAGGAGTGATCGATATGCAATCGCGCTCGATATGATGAGTTTGAGGCAACCGTCAGATGACGGCAAAGCGCCTTACAGCACCTACACGTCAATCAAAAGACTGGGCTCAAATCGCCCATTTTCGACCACACCGTTGGGCGCGTAGCCGCGCGGGTTGGCCACGACGCGCGTGGCGCCCACCTGGTAGTCGCAACTGTGGTGCACGTGGCCGTGCAGCCACAGGCGGGGCTGCCAGCGCAGGATGTGCGCTTCCAGGTTGGAGACAAAGCAGGCGTTCAGCGGTGAGCCGACAAACTGCGGCGCAATGCTGCCGGGAGAGGGCGCAAAGTGCGTGACCACTACCGTGGGGCCATCGAAGGGCTCGGCAAAGCGTGCTTCCAGCCAGGCGACGGATTGGTCAAACAGCATTTGCGAGACGGCGGGCGTAAAGCGGTCCGGGAAATCCGGGGTCAAACCGATGCGGCTGAAGTCGCGCACAAACGCCTGCGCCTTTTCCAGCCCGTCCTCGCGCTGCGCGGGCGAGTCGAACAGCCGGTAATCCGACCACAGCGTGCAGGCCAGAAAGCGCACGCCGCCATGGCGCCATTCCTCGCGTTCTAGCACGCGCACCTGGCTGCCCTGCGCCTCGGTGCGCAGGTTGGCCATGGTGCTCACCAGGTCGGAACCATAGAACTCGTGATTGCCAGCGACGTACAGCGTGGGCCGGTTGAACTGCCGTGCCCAGGCCACGCCTTGGGCGGGGCGTTGCAGATCGCCGGCCAGGACGACGAGATCAGCGTCGGTGTGCGGCATTTCCAGGGGCTGCACGGACAGGTGCAGGTCGGAGAGCAGAGCGATTTTCATGGGCGGGTTTCGCGGCAACGAGACAGGGGGCATTCTGACCCGGAGGACGAAACCGACTTGAGCACGCGGCCATTGCGGATATTCGGGGGGCTGTCACCTTTTTGGTGTGCTCGGCGTCCAATGGTCACAAGCCCCAAAAAAGCGAGCCCACCATGCAGTCATTGTCTCTAGCCCATGCTCAGCCGACCGTTTCCACCCCTTGTTCCGACGAACAGCTGGTGGCGAGCGCTCTGCAAGGAGATCAGAGTGCCTTTGAAGCCATCATGCGGCGCCATAACCGAGTGCTGTTTCGCGCAGCGCGCGGGGTTGTCTTCGACGACGCGGAGGCGCAGGACGTGGTGCAGGAAACCTACCTGCGCGCCTTCACGCGGCTGCGGGATTTTCAGGGGGATGCATCGCTGGCGACCTGGATGGCGCGCATTGCCATCAACATCGCACTGGACGTGCTGCGCAAGCGCAGCCGGTCGGTGCCGCTTGACCCCCAGGATCTGGACCACGAGCCTTCTCCGGAGCACATGATGTCCTTTAGCGCCCCCCCAGACGTATCGCCCGAATCCGTGCTGGCGCGCACCGAACTGCGCGCCCTGCTGCAGTCCGCCATCGAGGGGCTACCGCCCATCTACCGCAGTGTGTTCATCTTGCGCGCCGTGCAGGAAATGAGCGTGGACGAAGCTGCGTACTGCCTGCAGGTGACCGACGCCGTCGTCAAGACCCGCTACCTGCGCGCCCGCTCCCTGCTGCGCGATGCACTCGGCGCGCAGGTTGAGGCGCATGCCGAGAGCGTCTTTGCGTTTGCCGGCGAGCGCTGCGACCAGGTCGTGCGCTATGTGGTGGCCGAGCTGCAGCAGCGCCATCTCATTGCGCGGCGCTGAGCACAGCCAAAACACCCCCGCGACGCCATCCCGTCTGGCCGTACCGCGCGTATGGCCTGCAGCGCCGCGCCTGGCCAGAGTCACCTTATTCAAATTTGCCGGCCGTTCCAGGTGTCGGCGCAACGGTTCATCAACCCACGGAGAAAACCATGAAGAGCACTTCCATTTACGTCCCCTCGCAGGCCTTGTTTCTCTCGCGCCGACGTGCCATGTCGGCATCCGGCGCAGCCGTGCTGTCCGCAAGCGCCGTGGCTTTGCTGGGCGGGCGCGACGCGCTGGCCGCCGGTGCCAAGGTGAGCGCCCAGGAGCTGGAGGCTGATGTGCGCATCCTCAATACCGCCCTTGGCGCTGAACTGGAGGCGGTGGCGGCCTACCAGGTGGGCGCGGAAAGCGGCCTGCTGAGCAAGGCGGTGCTGCCGATAGCCGTCACGTTCCAGGGGCACCACAAGGAGCATGCGGCGGCCATTGCCAGCACGGTGCAAAAGCTCGGTGGCAAACCCGTGGCATCCAAGGAAAAATACCAGTTTCCCGTGGAAAAGCTCAAGGTGGAAGCCGACGTGCTGCGCTTCGCGGCCGGCTTGGAGCGCGGCGCCATCTCGGCCTACCTGGGCGCCGTCCCCTTGTTTGCTGACCGTACGCTGGCGCAGGTCGCCGCGAGCATCCTGGGCGACGAGGCCATGCACTGGGCCGTGCTGCGCCAGGTCCTGGGCGAGGCGCCCGTGCCTTCAGCCTTCATGTCATGAAGCCGCGCTGCCTTGTCGTGGCTCTGGGGCTGGCGGGCGGCCTGCTCGCCGCCGATGCCCGCGCGGCGCCAGACGCAGCATCGCTGGCACGCGGTGAGCAGATATACGCGCGCTGCGCCGCCTGCCACGCGATCGAGGGCAATCGCACGGGGCCCCAGCACTGCGGGCTGTTTGGGCGCCGTGCTGGCACCGCGCCCGGATACAGCGCCTATTCCAAAGCTATGCGAGAGAGTCAGTGGGTATGGGATGAGAAGTCGCTCCACGTTTTCTTGAAGGACCCCATGACAGCGTTACCTGGAACATCCATGGGCTACGCCGGCGTAAAAGACGCAGCCGAGCGGTCGGACCTGATCGCCTGGCTGAAGGTGGCTTCGCATCTCGGCGAGGCGTGCAAGCCCGCTCCTTAGTACTGTCGCGAGCACGAGGGTCGATCTGACATTCAGTTGCGCTGCTGGGATGCCGGAATCCATGGTCGATTGGAGGCAAAGATATGAAATATGCAGGTTGTTAGACACGCCGCTCGTCGGTGTGGCGTCTTGCAATACTGATCGGTGTGACCGCCACGGCTGCCGTCGCTTGCGGAGGGGCACTGTGGTCGATGACCAAGAGCCGCCCAAGAGGCGCTGACTGCACAGTGGTCGGGACGTCTTCCGATATGACACATTTGGCGACGAGGCTCGATGGACCGACGCGCTCGGACTGCACGAAGTCGTCGCGGCGGCGGTCGATCCCGTGACAGCCTTGTCCATAAGGCTCAAGGTAGATGCCGGGGCGCTTCCCGCTGACGTGCACCATCAGCACGTTGACGCCCCCCTGGATCTAACCTAAAGCGCGGATCGCGTGAGCGCGCGCACCGCGCAGCAGCCTCAGCCCGTTGCCGACCACCAGGAGGCTGGCCCCCATGTCCGCAAAAACCGCCATCCACATCGACGCATTCCCAAAGACCGCAAGCACGAGGAACACCGTCTTGATGCCCAGCGCCAGCATGATGTTCTGAAGAAGGATGCTCCGCGTGCGCTTGGAGAGCTGGATGACTTCGGGGATGCGGCGCAAATCGTCGTTCATGATGACGATATCTGCAGCCTCCATGGCCGTGTCGGTTCCTACCGCACCCATGGCCAAGCCGATGTCGGCGCGTGCCAGCGCAGGGACGTCGTTGATGCCATCTCCCGTCATCGCCGTGGCGCCGTACTGGGTCTGCATCTGCTCAATGGCCGACAGCTTGTCTTCTGGCAGCAGGTTACCATGCGCCTGGTCAATGCCCGCCTGTTTGGCGATGCTCTCTGCCGTGGATTGGTTGTCTCCGGTCAACATGACCGAGGCGATCCCCAGAGCGTGCAGTTGAGCGATGGCCTCCCGTGAGCTGTCCTTGATGGTGTCGGCCACCGCAAAGATAGCAAGAACCTCTGACTTGCTGGCCAGAAGGGTAACCGTGTGGCCCAGCGATTCCTGTTCATGCAGCAGCGCCTCGATAGCGGGGTTGCAAAGACCCCGCTCCTCGATGAGCCGATGGTTCCCCAGAATCAGGGGTTGTCCTTCAAGCTGGGCTTCCACACCACGTCCGGCAAGGGCCGTGAAGCTCGCCACGGAGCTCTGGCCAGCAGAGAGCCCTTGCGCGATGGCTTTGGATACGGGGTGGTCGGAGTGACCAGCCAGGTTCGCCGCCCAGCCCAGAATCTGGGTTTCGGGATACGTTCTGGCCAGCACGTGCTGGGCCACCAGTTTGGGTTTTCCTTCCGTGATCGTGCCGGTCTTGTCGAGCGCAATGGCCTTGAGTTTGTGCGCGTCTTCCAGGTAAACCCCGCCCTTGATGAGGATGCCACGCCGGGCCGCAGAAGCCAGACCACTGACCACCGTCACCGGCGTTGCGATCACCAGCGCACAGGGGCAGGCGATGACCAGCAGTACCAGAGCCTTGTAGACGGCATCCACCCACGTCAGGTCCATAAAGACCGGAGTGAGCGTCGCCACAAGAACGGCCATGATGAACACAGCCGGGGTGTAAATGGCAGCAAACCGGTCCACGAACTGCTGTGTGGGGGCGCGTGAGCCCTGCGCCTGTTCCACCGAGTGAATGATGCGGGCCAAGGTGGTGTTGCTGGCCTCTGCCGTGACCATCACCTCCAGGGTGCCTGTTTCGTTGATGGTGCCAGCAAACACGGGATCTCCAGGAACCTTGTCCACCGGAATGCTCTCTCCCGTGACCGGCGCCTGGTTGACTGCGCTGGTCCCAACGGCCACCGTGCCGTCCAGCGGCATGCGCTCGCCCGGCCTGACCCGGACGATGGCGTTGACGGGAACCTGTGCAGCGGCCACCGATTTCCAGCTGCCGTCAGGCTGGCGTACTTCGGCCGTCTCGGGCGTGAGATCCAACAGGCTCTTGATGGCATTGCGTGCACGGTCTACCGCGCGGCCTTCGATCAATTCAGCAATGGCATAGAGGGCCATCACCATGGCGGCTTCTGGCCATTGGCCAATGAGAAACGCGCCGGTCACGGCCACCGTCATCAGCGCATTGATGTTCAGCCGTCCCTGCAGCAAGGCGGCAAACCCCTTGCGGTAGGTGGAAAAGCCCGCCAGCCAGATGGCCGCCGCCGCCAGGGCCATGCCAATGCCCTTGAAGGCCAGCGTGTCTGGAGAGAAGAAGGCCACGGCTTCGGCGCAGACGGCCAGGCCCAGCGCCAACCCCATACGCCCGAGTTCGTCGGTGGTGGAGGCCCGCCCAGGGGCTTCGCCCGTTGCCGCAGCGGTTGCCACGGGCTGCGGGTCGAACCCTGCCTTGCGAATGGCCGCCAAGGCTTGAGGAATCACAGCATCAGGGGCGTCAATGGTCAGCGTGCGTGCGCCGAGCTGAAACCCCAGGCCGCGCACCCCGGCAATTGACTTCAGCGCGCGGCGGATCTCACTTTCTTCGGCTGCGCAGTCCATGGCCTCGATGCGGAACATGGCTCCCTGGGGGCCACGCCCATTTGCAAACGAAGGCGCTGCGGTTGCTAGCGAATGTGGGGTACAGCAAGTATCTGGAGAGGCCGCAACCGGGCTGGCGCAACAGGAATCAAGCTGAGTAGAGACGGGAGCGGCTGGAGCGCAGCATGGGTCCTGGGAGGTTGGTTTTTGTGCTTCGTCGCAGCAGGATTTCATAAATTTCTCTCATTGATGCCTCGATTGGAAACCTTGGAGTCGCTACAGTGTCAAGTCTCCCGAACACCCCCCGACCTCACAAATGCAGATCAAGCAACTGGCTGCCGCCACAGGCGTTGAAGCCGAAACGATCCGTTTTTACGAAAAGGAAGGCCTCTTGCCTCTACCCGCGCGGCTGGCCAATGGCTATCGCAACTACGCTCCGGCCCACCTGGAGCGGTTGTCGTTTGTGCGGCACTGCAGGGCGCTGGACATCCCGCTGGCTGACGTGAAGAGCTTATTGGGTGCATTGGATGCCCCGCAAGAGGCGTGCGCAGACGTCAACCATTTGATCGACGACCAGCTACGTCGGCTGCGCGCTCGCCTCGTCAGCATGATGGCGTTGGAAAACCAACTGCTGCAACTGCGCTCAGCATGCAGTGGAGAGCACGCAAATCTGAGTTGTGGAATTCTCAACGAGCTTGTTGCGGCCGCACATGGCGAAGCGGGTGTGTGCCATGGAGGAAAAAGCGATTGACTTTGCCTTCATCGCAAGGCGGAGACTAGATTCTTCTTAACTTTTTGCCATGAGGCGAAAGATGAATGAATTCCAGCTTCCCAACATGACCTTGTGGACACAGTGCCGGGATGGTGAACCAGACACTGCAGATCGCAGATCCCGATTACAAAATACAGGTGGACATGTCCAAGTGCATGCTCACCGTGAAGAGTGCTGAAGATCGTCAGACGATTGCAGATGCGCTCACTGAGGCTGGGCATTTGCCCTCCTGGCTACGCGTCCGTACCCTAAAGTATCTGCTTGGGCACACGTCTATCGCGGCGGACATTGACATGTACGTTTCCCCAGCGAGCCCTCGCCCTGACGTGACAATTGTCGACCGAGTGTCCCTAAGTTTGGACTATTGTGACCGCCCTCTGTATCGGAATTACTTGGGGGGTGAACCCGGTGTGGCTTCCTTGTGCGGCATAGCTTCACGCGCATTGGCTTTCTCCTGATCACGCGCTTCAGCCTTGTTGGTATCGGCGAGGCCAGTGCCTACCCCCCCCTGCTGTACTGCCTTCCTTGGTCCGTTTCACGCCGGTCGCAGGACGGGCCTTTTTGTATTCCTCAGGGAAAGAGAGCTTTCATAGTTACCTTGGGTTTTGAATGAGGAAAGGAGGCGATCAGTGGCCGTTGCCGGTGTGCTCAGGCACCTCATTACGGCGGCGAGAGGTTTTCGCCGTCCTGCAGCGATGCAATCAGTGGGCAGGAGACATTCCCTTTTCTCGCATGACAGGCGCATACCAGTTCAGACAGCACCGACTCCATGCGTGCCAAGTCGGCTATCTTCTCGCGCACATCCTTGAGCTTGGACTCCGCCAGTGCGCTGGCTTCTTCACAATGAGTTCCATCGTCTAGCCGCAGCAGCTCGGCTATTGCATCCAGGCTGAAGCCCAGGCGCTGAGCCGCTTTGACGAAGCGCACCCGCGTCACATCTGCCTCTCCATAGCGGCGAATGCTGCCGTGAGGCTTGTCCGGCTCAGGCAACAACCCCTTGCGCTGATAGAACCGGATGGTCTCCACATTGACCCCGGCCGCCTCGGCAAAGGCGCCGATCGTAAAACTCTCCAAATTGGCTTTCATACCCCTTGACTCCGTACATGACTACGGAAGTAAGGTTACGTGATTCAACCAATTTTGAAAGGTCAAGCGCATGTCGGAGCCAAACAACGGGCGCACAGCGCTCTTCGCCGGAGGGCTGGCGGCCATCCTTGCCTCGACTTGCTGCCTCGGACCGCTGGTTCTGATTGCCCTGGGATTCAGCGGGGCATGGATTGGCAACCTGACAGTGCTGGAGCCCTACCGCCCGATCTTCATCGGCGTAGCGCTGGTGGCGCTGTTCTTCGCCTGGCGGCGCATTTACCGCCCGGTGCAAGCCTGTAAACCGGGGGAGATCTGCGCGATTCCCCAGGTGCGAGCTGCCTACAAGCTTATTTTCTGGAGCGTGGCCGCACTGATTGTGGTCGCGCTCGGGTTCCCCTATGTCATGCCATTTTTCTATTGATCACAGGAGTTCTTCATGAAACAACTACTTGCCTCCCTGGCGCTCACCCTGGCCGTTGTCCCCGTGTGGGCCGCCACCCAGACCGTCATGCTGGCCATTCCCGGCATGACCTGCTCCACCTGCCCGATCATCGTCAAAAAAGCGCTTTCCAAGATCGAAGGCGTTAGCGAAGTTGAGGTGACCTTTGAGACGCGCGACGCAGCTGTCACCTTCGATGACGCAAAGACCAGCGTGCAGAAGCTGACCAAGGCAACCGCAGAGGTGGGGTTTCCATCCAGTGTCAAGCGGTGAAGCATTGACAACTGCACTGCAGCGCATGTGATGCCGTTACCTGGCGCGCACAAGCAAAAAGGATCTGTCGCATGACCCATCTGACAATCACCGGCATGACCTGCGGTTCGTGTGCGGCACACGTCAAAAAAGCCTTGGAAGACGTGCCCGGCGTACAGTCGGCATTTGTCTCCCACCCCGAAGGCACTGCCCAACTTGTCACCCTGCCGGGCACATTGCCCGATGCTCTGACTGCCGCTGTGGCCAGACTGGGCTACAAAGCAATGCTCGCCGATGTCCCCCCCAAACACAACCACGCTGGATCGCTCGATCAGGTGCGTCAGTGGACAGGGGGCGCTGACAAGCGCCGTGGCAACGAGCGTCCGCTGCAAATAGCCGTGATCGGAAGTGGTGGAGCCGCTATGGCGGCAGCACTGAAGGCCGTCGAGCAAGGCGCGCACGTCACGCTGGTGGAGCGAGGCACCATCGGCGGAACTTGTGTGAACATTGGCTGTGTGCCGTCCAAAATCATGATCCGCGCCGCGCATATCGCGCATCTGCGCCGAGAAAGCCCGTTCGATGGGGGCATGTCACCCACACCGCCGACGATCCTGCGCGAGCGGTTGCTAGCGCAGCAGCAGGCACGTGTCGAAGAACTCCGCCATGCCAAGTACGAAGGCATCCTGGACGGCAACCCAGGCATCACGGTGTTGCACGGTGAAGCGCGTTTCAAGGACGATCGGAGCCTTGTCGTCCGTTTGAGCGAGGGGGACGAGCAGATCGTGGTGTTCGACCGCTGTTTGGTCGCGACAGGAGCCAGCCCGGCCCTACCGCCGATTCCGGGTTTGAAAGAGTCACCCTACTGGACTTCGACGGAGGCGCTCGCCAGTGCCACCGTTCCCGAACGGCTGGCTGTGATTGGCTCGTCGGTGGTGGCGCTGGAGCTGGCCCAGGCTTTTGCCCGGCTAGGCAGCAAAGTAGTGATTCTGGCGCGCAGCACCTTGTTTTTCCGGGAGGACCCGGCCATCGGAGAGGCCATGACTGCTGCTTTTCGTGCCGAAGGCATCGAGGTGCTGGAGCACAGGGAAGCCAGCCAGGTCGCGCATGTTGACGGTGAATTTGTGCTGACGACGGGGCACGGAGATATCCGCGCTGACAGGCTGCTGGTCGCAACGGGGCGGACACCGAACACGCACAGCCTCGCGCTGGACGCGGCGGGGGTCACAGTCAATGCGCAGGGGGGCATCGTCGTTGACAAGGGCATGCGCACCAGTGGCCGGAACATTTACGCGGCAGGCGATTGCACCGACCAGCCTCAATTCGTCTATGTGGCCGCAACCGCAGGCACGCGCGCGGCCATCAACATGACCGGTGGGGAAGCGGCACTCGACCTGACCGCGATGCCCGCCGTGGTGTTCACCGATCCACAAGTAGCAACCGTGGGCTACACCGAAGCAGGAGCGCGCAATGGCGGCATTGAGACCGACAGCCGGCTGTTGACGCTGGACAACGTGCCACGTGCGCTCGCCAACTTCGACACGCGTGGTTTTATCAAGCTGGTGACCGATACCACCGGGCACTTGATTGGCGTGCAGGCGGTCGCGCCGGAAGCTGGCGAACTGATCCAGACGGCGACCCTGGCAATTCGACACCGCATGACAGTGCATGACCTGGCCGACCAGTTGTTCCCCTATTTGACGATGGTCGAGGGACTCAAGCTCGCGGCGCAGACCTTTAGCAAAGACGTCAAGCAGCTTTCTTGCTGCGCAGGATGAGACACGAGCAAGTTGGTAAGAGTGCCCGAACAGTATCTCTGGCTATTGATTTGCGCCGATTGGCCAAGCAACAGCCAACGCCGAGCGATCTTTGTGTAGGGCTGTTGATTTCCGGGGAGATAGT
>NZ_AGTS01000086.1 GCF_000238595.1 Acidovorax sp. NO-1
CCCTAATCTGGGTTTTCATCCACATGCTATTCAATCCACTTCAAGTAGGTTCTCTCACCCTGCCCAACCGCATCCTTCTGGCACCACTGACACGCGCCCGTGCCGACGCTGGCCACATGCCCAACGCGCTGATGGCCGAGTACTACAGCCAGCGTGCCACCGGCGGCCTGCTGATTTCCGAATGCACCATGGTGGCGCCCGGTACATCAGCCTTCGTCAATGAGCCTGGCATCTACAACGACGCGCAGATTGCAGCCTGGAGGCAGGTGACCGACGCGGTGCATGCCAAGGGCGGACGCATCTTCATGCAGATCTGGCACGCTGGCCGCGCAGCCTACCCTGGCGCTGCCGATGGCGCCCCCATCGTCTCCAGCAGCGCCAGCGCCATTGAGGGTGAGATCCACACGCCCCACGGCAAGGTGCCGCACGCGGTGCCTCACCCCCTGACCGCCCAAGAGATTCCCGGCATCGTGGCTGCGTTTGCTCAAGGCGCACGCAACGCCATTGCCGCCGGCTTTGATGGTGTCGAAGTACACGGCGCCAACGGCTACCTGATTGACCAGTTTCTGCGCGACACGCCCAACCAGCGCACCGATGCCTACGGCGGATCGCTGGAAAACCGTGCACGTTTGCTGTTCGAGGTACTCACTGCCGTGACCCAAGCGATCGGCTCCGAACGTGTGGGTCTGCGTCTGTCGCCCCTCAACAGCTTCAACAGCATGAAGGACAGCGACCCGCTGGCCCTCATCGGCTTCCTGGCCGATAGGCTCAATGCCTTCAAGCTGGCCTACCTGCACGTGATGCGCGCCGATTTCTTCGGCGTGCAGAAGGCCGATGTCATGCCCGTAGCGCGTGAAAAGTTCAAGGGTGTGTTGGTGGGCAATATGGGTTACAGCGCTGATGAGGCAGAGGCAGCCATTGCCGAAGGTAAGCTTGACGCTGTGGCTTTTGGCACCGCCTTCCTGGCTAATCCGGACCTGCCCGCACGCATCAGAGCCAAGGCACCGCTGAACGCGCCTGACTCCAACACGTTCTACACAGGTGGCGCCAAGGGCTATACAGACTATCCGGCACTGCAGGTCGCATAAATCACCGCCCCAAAAGATCGAAGAAACGAGCCACTTTATACCCAAGGCTCTGCCCTTCGATCTTGCGAAGCTGTGAATCAATGGCGTCTACCGAGTGTTGTACGCCATCACGATCTTTAATGGATAAGTTGCCTCGGTTTGCTTCGCTGCCCGCCGAACTCGTACGACGTACATCGTTTCCGGTTCAAACAGTATCAAGGCCGCACCATCCTCCCATCCTGAGGTGACGGTTCGGCCGCGAACGGCAGCCCGCCGCTACTTACCGGCGGCTCAAGATGCAAACGTGATCTTCTGCTTTGGGACGGGAGCAGCCAGCCACTACCCCCTGGTTACTTGCCCAAAACCTGCCTATTTCACAGGGATCGGGTACCGACTACGCCAGACCCGTATGCGCCCGCAGCCACGCCACAACATCCCCCGTCACCTCATCCCGATTCGTCTCATTCAAGATCTCATGCCGCGCGGCCGGGTACAGCTTGACCGCCACATCGGCCACACCGGCATCGCGATACCGCTGCCCCAGTTGCTCCAACAACACCCCGCCTGTGGCCAGCGGGTCTGCGTCGCCGGATGCGATGAGGATGGGCAGGTCGCTGCGGATGCACGCGAGTTGTGCGGGGTCGGCCAGCCGGGGGGCGGGGGCGAAGAGTGAGGGGATCACGTCGGGTGGCACGTCCCACCCGCACCACGGGTCGGCCACGTAGGCATCGACCTCGGCAGCGTCGCGCGACAGCCATTCGTAGCCGGTGCGGTGCTCAAAGCCCGCGTTGAATGCGGCGAGCCCGGCGGGCGCGTCGGCCGGGGCGTTGGCCATGGCGGCGGCAAACAGGTCAAGGGCGGTGGAGCCTGACAGGATGACGCCGGACCAGGTGGATGAATGGTCCAGGATGGCCGCCTGCGCTGCGAACGAGCCCATGGAGTGGCCGAACAGAAAGAGCGGCAGGCCGGCGTGCTGCGCACGCAGCTGCGCGCCGAACTGGGCCACATCAGCGATGAGGCCGCTGAAGCCAGCGCTGCCAAAGTCACCCAGCTTGCCACCGGCCGTGCGCCCGTGGCCGCGATGGTCCACAGCGTGGACGATGAAGCCTGCGGCGTTGAGGGCCCGCGCAAAGCGGTCGTAGCGCTCGCCATGCTCGGCAAGGCCGTGGGAGATTTGGACGACGCCCACCGGTTGGCCCGGGGTTTCGGCCCAGGTGTAGGTGGTGATGCGGGTGCCGTCGGCGGTGGACTGGAAGGAGGACGTGGTGGCGGTGCTCATCGGTTCATTCTGGCACGGGGTCTGGTTGGCACGCCACGATGAAATTGCCATGGGAGTGGCCTCCACCACTTGCAGCGACGCGCGCAACCTGACACGGGCTGATGCCAGTAAAAGCTGGTGGACCGCCTTGGGGCACGCGGCCTTCTGTTAGGGCCAACACGCGCAGGCCTTGGAGTCAAATCAGTGCTTTGCGCACGTCTGCCAGCGCTGTTAGCTATTTTATGATAGCAAACTGCTTGGCCACCAGTTTGCGTGGCGCGCGTACACGCAGCTGTTATCCAGCCACCCCACCGTGCACCTCACTGCGCGGCCGCGCTGCCCCCTGCGCGCTCCGGGGCAGGAGCGAGTTGCACGTGCCCGTAGTGTCGCGCTGCAGCGCGTGGTACCCGGGCCGCCTGCAGTGCGGCGCGAATCGCACTGGCCACCGCCTCGGGCTTCTCCAGGGGGATGCCGTGCCCGCTGTCCACCCACACCTGGGTGGAGCCTGGGTACAGCTGTGCAATGGCTGCCCGCTTGCGCTCGGCATCTTCCGCCAATGCCGATGGCGCCCCCGTGGCGCGCAATGCGCTCAGCACCCATACGGGGATCGACGGGTCCACCGGCAGGTGCGAAACCTGCTCGCCCGTCGCATCCATCGCGGCAAGCTCTTGTTTGGCCGTGTCAGAGGTCGTGGCTTGGAACACCACCTTCAACCAAGCCGGCCAATGGTCTGGGTTGCCAGCGCCTTTGACCTGGTCAGGGTGCGTGGAATCCACCAGCACCAGCGCCGCGACCTCTGCTGGGTGTTGGCGCGCGTACAACTGCATGTACAGGCCGCCCAGCGAGTGGCCGACCAGCACATAGGGCGGCGGTAGCTGGCGGGCCCTGAGCAAGGCCCGCAGCTCGTGCACCACCTGCGCCCCATCACGCGGCTGGGGGGATGCATCGCTGCGGCCATAGCCCACACGGTTGTAGGCCGGAGCGCGGGTTTCTGCCACGGTGTCGGGCCAGACCTTGGCCCACCAGTCGAGTGTGGCGCCCAGGCCGTTCTCGAACACCACCACGGGTGCGTCCTGCCCCGCCTGCACGTATTCGACCGTGCGCCCGTCCACCGTGTCGGTGGTGGCGCCGGGCAAGCTTGCGCAACCGCTCACGCAGACTGCCAGCAGCAGGCTGGCCCAGTGCCATCGGTTCATGGTCTCAAGTCCTTTGCATACAGGTTCATGGCCCGCAGGCCAGAGCAGCGCGGTGCCATTTAGAGTGGCGAACAAAACTCAGTGAAGCGGTTCTGGCTAGGCGCTGTGTCGCAGGCAGTACGAGCAGTACGACAAGACACAGCAACGACGCCAGAAGAGTTTTGTTAGACGCTCTTAGCAGCGGCCTGCCGTGCGCAGCAGAGCATTGCATTCCTTGGCTGCACCTCGCCCCTGCGGTTGGGCGGCTGCTGCCGGGGCCTGGGCGCCACCGTTGCCCGGCCTGCCCACCATGGCGGTGCAGATGGCGTCGGAATGGGGTGTTTGCCCAAAGCTCATGGCTTTCTGAAAGCCGGTGGCGCCGTACAGATAGCACCGGTAGCTTGCGCCGTCGCGGGTGGTGGCGGTGTAGTTGATGCGGCCGCCGGTTTCCTCCTGGCGGTCGGTGATGGTGAACTGGCCGGTGGTCCGGCCGATGGCCTGCGCGGTGCGCTGCTCCAGGCCCTCCTGGTCGAGGGTGGACGCACATCCGGTGACGATCAGCACCGTGGTGATGATGGCGGCGAGCCGGGCGGGCATTGAAGTTTTCATGAAAGGCATGGCGTGGTTTGCTCCGAAGGGTGGGGCGTTTTTCATCGGGTGAAGCAGTTGTCTGCCGGGATGGTGGCCAGACTGGGCGCCACCGATGAAAGCGATGGCTGGCTGGTGGGAATCCCGTCGCCCAGCAGGCACAGCAGGTTGGTGGGGCGCAGCGTCCAGATGGCGCCAAAGCGGGTGCCAGTGACGGTGCGCAGCTCGCCCCAGTGCGCCGCCAGCGCCTGGTTGGCCTCCGAGCGGGCAAAGGTCACCACTCCGAGCTTGGTCGGCCCGGCCACTTGCGACGGGCCTGCACATTCGTTTCCGCCAAACGTCAGCACCCCTTCGTAATAGTCGAGCGTGTTTGGGGCCGTGATGCGCGCACGCAGGATCTTCTTGAACGACTGCGCGCCCGCCTTGACACACCCTTTCTGCACCCAGTCGCCTTCCAGCACGTTGATGGACGCCGAAGGCGGCTCTTTGCCGCCGCCGTCATCCGGGGGGTCGGAATCACCGCCTCCACCACCACAGGCGCCCAAGGCCAGCGTGGTGATGGCGATGAGCGCCATGCCCGGGCGCAGCGGACTGGAGAAACGGACGAACTGGGAGAGGCGGGAGGGGAAAGACATGGCAGTTTCCTTGGGTTGACGGTAGAAAAAAACGCATACGCAGATGCGACAGGCCGAGCGATGCCCCGCGGCCCATGAAAGGGCCGCATACGCGCGGTGGGGGGGGTGGGGAAATCAGCCCGGCTTGCGGGCTACGACAAAGGCGCGAATGTCCTTGCCCCGCCTGCCGTGCCGCTCGGTGCAGACAATGTGCAGGCCCTGCTGCGCCATGGCCGACGTCAGCCGGTGCTCGTCAAAGCACAGCACCGCTGGGGCTTTGCCGATAGCGCGCATCAAAGGCACGGCCAGGTAGGGAATCAGCGGGTTCATCTCGGCCAGGCAAGGGGTTTTGGAGATCAGCAGCCCCCCGGGCCGCAGGGCCGCCACCGCCTGCTGCAACGCAGCGTCCAGATCGGTGGCGAGGTGCAACAGGTTGAAGGCCAGCACCGCATCGAATACGCCGCACCCGAACACCGGGGCTTCGGCATCGGCCACGGCAAAGCGCAGCTGGGGCGACGGCTGGTTTGCGAGCCGTTCGCGGGCGATGGCGATCATCCCGGCCGACACATCGGTGGCCAGCATGCTGCGCGTGAAAGGCGCCAGGCGCAGCGCCGTACTGCCCGTGCCGCAGCCGATCTCCAGCACATCCTGCTGGGGAGCGAGCAGCCCCTGCACGCGCTGCAACGTGGCCTCATATCCCGCCATGTCGGCAATGGGGTCGGCTGCGTACTTGCGCGCGATGCGGTCCCAGAACCGCGCCTTGGAGGCCGCAGCAAGTGTGTCAGAGACCGGGGCGATGGCGGGAGATGACATGGGGGTTCAGACAATGTGGAGTACGGACTGCAAAACAGCGATGACCTGCACCCGGATGCTATCCATGCATTGAAGCGCAGGATATTGCGGTAAATTGCACAAAACATATACACAAACGCATGGATAACCTCGACTGGAACCAGCTAAAAGCCTTCCTGCAAACCGCGCAGACCGGCACCCTGTCGGCTGCAGCGCGCAAGCTGGGCCTGACTCAGCCCACGTTGAGCCGGCAGGTCGCCGCCATCGAGCAGCAGATGGGGGTGACGCTGTTCGAGCGCGTGGGCAAGGCCATGGTGCTCACGCCCACCGGGCTCGACCTGCTGGAACACGCCCGCGCCATGGGCGCCGCCGCTGAGGCCCTGGGCCTGGCTGCCAGCGGCCGCTCGCAGGCGGTGGGGGGCGTGGTGTCGGTGTCGGCCACCGACGCCGTGGCCGCCTGCCTGTTGCCACCCATCGTGCAGCGCCTGCGCGCGCAGGAGCCGGGGATTGCGGTAGAGGTGATCTCCTCCAACGCGCTGAGCGACCTGCTGCGGCGCGAGGCCGACATCGCCGTCCGCCACGTCAAGCCCGAGCAGCCTGACCTGATCGCCCGCCTGGTGCGTGAGGCCCAGGCCAGTTTTTACGCATCGGAAGCCTGGGTGCAAGCCCACGGCCACCCGCGCAGCGCAGAGGATGCAGCCGGACTGCCGTTTGTGGGCACCGACCGCAACGGCCAATACCTGCAGTACCTGCGCCAGCACGGGCTGCCCGTGAGCGAGCAGAACTTCAGCTGCTACTGCGAGCACACAGTGGCCCACTGGGCGCTGGTGCGCCAGGGCATGGGCATCGGCGCCATGATGGACGAGATCGCCCGCGACACCCCTGGCATCGTCCGCGTGCTGGATGACGTGCCTGCGGTGCGCTTTCCGGTCTGGCTGGTATCGCACCGAGAGCTGCGCACCTCGCGGCGGATCAGGGTGGTGTTTGAGGCGATGGCGGAAGGGTTGGCGAGCGAGGGCTGAGCACAGGCTATGTGCGTACCGCTTGAATCTGCACAGTGCGCTGCTGAGCGGCGATGAACCGGCCCGCCTGCTCCAGCGATGCCCCTCCGGCGCAGCGCACGGCCGCGTGGTGGGCAATTCGGCCGAGCTGCGCCACGACCCCGAGCAGGACCTGTTCTACCTGAACGCCCAGGACTTTGTGGGCACCCCGCCTGCTTCGCTGTCACCCTCGATGACAGAAGGGGGCACGAAGCACGGCGCGCACCACCTACCTGGGCGTGCCACCGGGCAAGGCGGCATCAGGCAACGCAGGCACCGCCGCCGACCCCACGGCACGGAGCCCCGCTGAGTAAGTCCTGTTGGGCGCCCAAGGCGGGACCTGAGAAGCTATCCGGAGACGGGATGCTCCTGCGGTATAGCGCCACCGGATCTGCCAAAACGACCCAGCCCTACATTGACCAAACCCTCAGCACGGCGCAACAGGAACAGCACATCCATCCCCATGCGCTGTGCCATGGCCAGACCTTCGTCGGGGCCTGCCACCAGCAATGCTGTGGCCCAGGCGTCCGCGTGCATGCAGGTGCGCGCCAGCACGGTGACCGATGCCACGGCGTTGTTCACGGGTGCGCACCGGCGCGGGTCCATGGTGTGCGCAAGGCGCGCACCACCCACTTCCAGATAGCGCCTGTAGTCGCCCGAGGTGGCCACAGCCAGATCCTCCAGCTCGATGACCCCATGCACCGCGCGGCGCCCTGCCTCGGGCCGTTCGAGCGCCACAGACCAGGGCGAGCCGCTCGCCTGGCTGCCCACGGCGCGCAGCTCACCATCCAGCGCGGCCAGCGCGTGCCGCGCACCGTGCTGCTGCAGCACATTGGCCATGCGGTCCACCGCGTAGCCCTTGGCAATGCCGCACAAGTCGAGTTGTAAGGGCAAACGCTTTCGGGCGCGGCCTGCGGGCCTGTCCAGCTCCAGGCCCCCATGCCCAGTTCGCGGTGTGGGTTGGCGTGCGGCCCGGATTGCATCCGCATCGGGTGCGTCGCGCACCGCGCCGAACCCCCAGGCATCGACCAGCGCCCCCACGCACGGATCGAAAGCACCCGCGCTCAGGCGTTGGACATCAAGCGCACAGTCGAGTACCTCCAGTATTTCAGCGGGCAGGTCGACCCAGGCGTCCACGGGCGCGCGGTTCAGGCGCATGAGGTCGCTGTACGGTTTCCAGGGCGACATCTGCTCGTCCACCTGCTCCACCGCAGCGGCAAGGCCCTGGCGCAAGGCCGCCAGGTCCATGGTGTGGTCGGCGTCGACCGTGGCCGACCAGCGTGTGCCCATGGCGGGGCCGTGCAAGGTGGTGCGCTTGTGGGCCGCAGTGGTGTCAGAAGATATCTTCGGCATAGCGCTCCTTGGCTTTCAACGTCGCGACGCTCAACTGCAGTGGTTCCAGCACCGCGTCCAGCGCCTCGGCCACTCCCTGTGCCATGGCGCGGCTGCCGCAGACGCGAACGATGGCGCCCTGCGCCACCCACTCGCGCAGGTGCTCGGCGTCGCGGCGCAGGGCGTCCTGCACATAGCCACCGCCGCCTGGAACGCGGGAGAACACCGTCTGCAGCGTGGCCAGGCGCCCTTCACCGAGCCAGCGCTGAATGTCAGCGCCGAAGTAGAAGTCCCGCGCCGGGTCGCGCCCACCAAAGTACAGGTGCATCGGGCGATGTCTGTCGTTGCGGCGGATGAAGCCGGCCAGCGGCGCCACGCCTGTGCCCGCCCCAATCAGCAACACAGGCCGCCGCGTGCGCGGCAGTGCGAAGCCGGGGTTGGACCGGATAAAAGCCGTGATGCTGTCGCCCATCTGCAGACCCAGCAAGTGCGTCGAGCACAGGCCGCCCGGCATCTGACGCACGCAGATTTCCACGAACCCGTCTTCCCAGCCCGACGCCAGCGAGTAGTAGCGCGGCACGGCCGAACCCGGCGGCACGATGCCCAGGAGATCGCCGGCTGCAAACCGCGCCAGACCGTGCCCACGCAGGCGTGCGCCCGGCCCCTGTGCAGGCCACGCAAAGCGCAGGATCGCCGTGGCCTGCCCGGTGACACCGGAATAATCCTGGCGCGCCATGAGCGTGAGCGTCGCGGTGGGTGGCACGCGCGGTACATGCTCCAGAACCAGGGGTTCGTTCAGCGCCTGCGCCAGGGCATCGCCCCAGCGCGCGAATTGCTGGCCCGATTGCTGGTGGATGCACTCGAGCGGCAGCAACGCGGGCCAGCCCCGTGCGCGCAGCGTCTGATCCAGCGCCTCGGCAAAGGCGCAGAAGGCCGGAAACTGCCGGTCGCCAAAGCCCAGCACCGTCACTGGCACAGCGCTGGCGCCGAGCTTGGCGAGGTGCTCCAGCGCGTGACTGGCGTGTGCCGGGGCCTGGCCTTCGCCATAGGTGGCTGCAAGCACAAACACCTGGCGCGTGGTGGCCGTGGTTCGGAAGTTCTCCAGCGCACTGGTGTGAACGCGGTGGCCGCGCTGGCTCAGCGCGTCTTGCAGCGTTTGGGCAAACCCCCAGGTGCTGCCGCCTTCGCTGGCCACGAAGATGAGCACGTCGGCCTGTGCCAGCGGGGCGTTGCCCGTGATATGCGGCGCCAGGCGGCGTGTTTGCCACCATATGACAACGCCCGACAGCCAGAACAGCAGCACGCTGGCGCCCGAGAGCCCCAGCACCACGGCCCAGGGCCAGGCCGCTTCGCCCGTGTGCAGCACCACGGCCCAGTCATAGACGCGCTGAGCCAGGGTGGCGTCCTGCCAGGCCAGCATCTGGCCAGAGTACCGGTCGATCCAACCTTGACCCTGGGCGGTGGCGACCTTCCAGGTGTCCTCCGGGTCGTTGGAGCCGGGGAAATTCAGTTTGCGCAAATCCTGCACAGCAAGGCTTTGCAGCGCGGCCAGCTGTGCGCCTGGCAAGTCAGGCCTGCCGGTGACCACGGAGAGCACTTCCGGCTCGGCCCTTGCGTCCAACGCCACCAGCCCCAGGGTCGAGGCGCTCATGGTCAGCGCCGTGAGTGATGTGAGGCACAGGACCGCGAGCACCACACGGCCCGTGACCACATGGATCCGCTGCGCCAGCGAGCCTCGCACCCGTGCCGCCAGCCGCTGCCAGCCACCCATGCGCCGCAACAACAGCACCAGGGCAGAGACGCACAACAAGGCCATGGCCAGCGCAATGCCCGCAGCACCCCAGCGCCCGGCGTCGCCCAGCAACATTGAGCGATGCAGGTTCTTCACCCAGCGCGGAAGCGCCGAGGGTTGCCACGCACCCAGCACCTTGCCATCGGCCGGATCCACGTACGACGCCTGCGGCTGGTCGCCAGCAAAGCTGAACACCGCGATGGCACCCGAAGGCAGACGGCGAATTTCCTCCACACCCGGGACGCTGCGCGTCACGCGCTCCACCAGCATGGCCACGGGCAAGTCGCCTGGCGCGACGGGGGCCTGCCACGCCTGCTGCACTGGGTCGATCGCCAAGACAGAGCCGGTGATGCCCAGCACCACAGCCAGGGTGCCAACGGTCAGGCCCAGCCAGCGGTGGATGACTTTCCAGCTCATGCAAGCCCCTTTACTGAAGTTGGAAAGTCGCCGACTGGATGTACTGCTTGCCAGCCTGCGGCTTGCCGACGTTCTCTTTGGACAGCGGGATGCGGACCTCCGACGGGCTGTCCCGCATGTCTTCCACAGCGGCGTCGATACGGATTTCATAACCCGCATCCATCAGTGCATCCGCCAGATCGGCGGTGACCTTGAGTGTGCGCCCCGCGCCCACGCTGGCACCGGTGACGCCATCCAGGCGCTTGGCGTCGCCGGCCGAGAGGCGGCTCCAGTCAGACAAGTGCTTGTGGTACTTGGCCTTGCCGCCGGCGACCCACAGCGTGCGCACATAGGCACCTTTGGCATCGGTCAGGTAGGCCGCCAGGTAGGCGCCGTCGCCACCGTAGTTTTTGAGCTGGGCGGTCAGCGTGAGTGGGCGGCTGTGCGCCAGGGCCGGAAGGGCCAGCGCGCAGGCGGTGGCCAAAAGGGTCAAAAGAGGTTTGGACATGGTGATGCTCCTGTGAGAAAGGTGGTTACTCGATCTGGCCGCGTGGCGAGGTGCCAGGCGTCAACAAAGGCGATGGCACGGCGGCGCCGTCCGGTTGCGGTGGGCGGGGCTGCCGCGCAGCACCGTCGTCACCACGACCACGTTCCCGGGCACGCTGGTGGTTGTCTTGCTTCATCTTCAACACCTTCAGTGTTTCCGGGTCGATCTTGGCTTTGAAAGCGCGGCCTTGGACGTCCGTGCCACGAATTTCATAGCAACCGTCGTCAATCTTCAGGCGCTGGATCTGCCAGCCCTGCGCGGCTGCCATCTGCAGCACCGCTTCACGGTTCTGCCAGCGGTGCAACGGCGCGTCGCAATCGTCACCGGACCATGTGGGCGATGCAGCCAGGCCCAGTGAAAGAACCAGCAGGCCGCGCCGCAAAGAGGGGTGGTGTTTCATGAAAGGCTCCTTGAAGTCGGTAATACATGACTTAACACATCCCACACGGTTCGTGGATGAGGCTGCGCAGGGTTGCTCAGGATTGGCCCGTCCAACCCGTATCGCAGCGTGTGGTTGCTCGTGCAAAGTGGGCCCCCATCGGCCTCCTTCCAGCGGCAACGTCGCTATCCATGAGGTGTCTGCATGCGTGTTGGAGGGCATTGTGGAAGCATCCCCTTGAACGCCTGCTGAATGGCCCATTCATCCTCTGTTCATCGCCGGGGCAAAAGTACAGCGATGACCCACAAGCAAGATCAACGAGCCCCGTGCCACCACCCCACGGCGACGTGCCCAACAGTCGAACATATATACTTCGAATACGTTTCATATATAGGTAGCCCATGGGCATAGTCAAAATTTCCGACCAGATGCACGAAAACCTGCGTCTGGCCAGCACAGCGCTGAGCCGCTCCATCAACGCCCAGGCCGAGCACTGGATGCGTGTCGGCATGCTGGCCGAGATGTACCCCGATCTGGACCACCGCGAGATTTGCCAGATGCTGGTGCGGGCCGAGCTGGCAGGTGGGCTGGATGTGGCGCTGGCGGCGCGGGGTGAGCTGGATAAACCTGGCGCCGCAGCCCCCACCGCGCGCACCAGAAAGCAGCCGCACTGATGGCGCGCGCTGACCGTGGGGTGCCGATCCGTTCGGCCGAAGAACTGGTGATGGCGCGGCGCGCGGCGCAGCTGGCGGCCGAGGTGCTGGCCATGATCGAGCCGCATGTGGTGCCGGGCGTGACCACCGACGCGCTGGACCGTCTGTGCCACGACCACATCGTGAACGTGCAGGGCGCACGGCCTGCCAATGTGGGCTACTTGGGCTACCCCAAAACGGTGCTGACCTCGGTGAACCATGTCGTGTGCCACGGCATCCCCTCGCCCCAGCAGGTGCTGAAGAAGGGCGACATCGTGAACATTGATGTGGCAGTAGAAAAAGACGGCTGGTACGGCGACACGAGCCGCATGTTCTGCGTGGGCACGCCCAGCGTGCTGGCCCAGCGGCTGGTGCGCACCACGTACGAGGCGCTGTGCGCGGGCATCCGCGCGGTAAGGCCAGGCGCCACGCTGGGCGATGTGGGCCACGCGATTGCCACCGTGGCGCAACGCGAAAACTTCAGCGTGGTGCGCGAATACTGCGGCCACGGCATTGGCACCGTGTACCACGATGAGCCCCAGGTGCTGCACTACGGGCGGCGCGGCCAGGGGCTGCGGCTGGAGGCAGGCATGGTGTTCACCATCGAGCCCATGCTGAACGCAGGCCAGCGCGAGACCAAGGAGCTGGCCGATGGCTGGACGGTGGTGACCAAAGATCGCTCGCTCTCCGCCCAGTGGGAGCACATGGTGGCGGTGACGGACAGCGGCTATGAGGTGCTGTCGGCGTGGCCGGGGGGCACGGGCAGCTACCCAGCTATTTAGCAGCGATGGTGGCTGTGCAAGGACATCAGCCCATCAGCCGCGTGGCAGCTCCAGGCGGGCCCAGGCTGCCATCACATCGGGCTGCTTCTTGATCCAGTCGGCAGACATCATGTTGGCGCCCCAGTGGTGAATGCGCGCCACGCCTTCCCCCATGTTCCACAGGTGCCGCAACTGCAAGAACAGGGGCAAAGCGGCGAGGTCGGCATCGGTGACAAGGCCGCCCCCTGCGCGGTAGCCGGCCAGGTACTGCTGCCAGCGCTTGAGCAAAGCTTCGTCGGGCTCCATGGGGTCCTTGCGCGGCAGGTTTGACCACAGAAAAACGCACAGGTCATAGGTCAGGAACCCAGGCCCGGCGTCGTCAAAGTCAAAGAAGGCTGCGCGCCGCACACCCTCGGCATCGGTGGTCACATGGTTGTTGAAGCCATGCGTGTCGCCGTGGCACATCACGTGGGTCAAGGTGCCCTCAACATCCGCCAACTCGCGCAGAAGCCGCTCAATCAGTTGCCGGTAGGCATCGAGCACGGCGGAGTCCAGATCGGGATGGGCGGCAAGGTAGTCCAGCGTGCGTCCGGCAAGATGGTGGCCGTCCAGCACATAGCGGCTTGCGGGGCCTGCGTAGCTCTGCGCGGCGCTGTGAATCTGCGCCAGCGTGGCACCGGTCAGGTGCAGGTCTTCGAGCGTATCGGGCACGGCGCCGTCGCAGTGACGGAAGAGGACCAGCGCACGAGGGCCCTCCGGGAACGGCAGGGTCACGCTGGTCATGCCGTTCGCAGCCGGCACCGGAGAGGCCACACCCACGCCCTGCGCTTCCAGATGTGCCAGCAGTGCCACCTCAAAATCCACATTGAACGGACCGCGCGGTCGGATGGCGCAGAGCCTTGCCACATAGCGGCTGCCATCCGCTGTTCGGACAGCGTAGTTGTCATTGAGGTTGCGGCGGATCAGGTAGCACTGCTGCACTGGCAGGCCGTAGTGGCGCTCTACCCAATGCGCCACAGACGCGGCTGCTGCCGTGGTGTGGGAGGCAACCAGTGTTGTGTCGGGCGATGGGGTGGGATGCATGCGGCATTCTGCATGCTAGCAATACGGCGGTGGCGCACAGGCAGTGGCCCATGGCGTGCCTTTGAGCAAAAGGCCCGTCAGCGCTTACTGCTGGTACGCAAGCAGTATCAAAACCATAGCACCGCGCGCCACGCTTACCAGGGGAGTGGCGCGCCACTGTAGGCGTAGAAGCTGCCCGTCTCCTCGGGCACCAGTCCATCCAGCACCCGCAGCATGTCGCCCGCTGCATCCGCCGCCGGGCGGCCTATTTCTGCGCCATTGAAAGGGGCCGACAACGCCGAGTTGACGGTGCCCGGGTGCAGCGCCACCAGCGCGGCCTGCGGATGGGTACGCGCCACTTCTATGGACGCCGTTTTGACCAGCATGTTGAGCGCGGCCTTGCTGGCGCGGTAGCTGTACCAGCCGCCCAGGCGGTTGTCACCAATGCTGCCCACCTTGGCCGAGAGCACAGCAAGCAGGCCGCGCCCCTGCTTGGGCAGCAGCGGTGCAAAGTGGGCCAGCACGAGAGCGGGGCCAAAGGTGTTGGTGCGGAAGGTGGCTTCCATCTGCGTGTAGTTCAATTGGCCCAGGCGCTTTTCGGGCATGCCGTGGGGGCCGTGCAGCAGGCCAGCGGCGTGGATGATGCAGTGCCACGGGCCCTGGGCCTTGAGCTGGTGGGCGGCGGCGGCAATGGTGGCTTCGTCATCCAGGTCCACCGCCGGGCTGGTGTGGCGGCCCAGGCCCACGGCCAGGGCGCAGCGGGGGTCGGCCTGCAGATGGGCGAGGAAGGCGCTGCCGATGGCACCGGTGGCGCCGATGACGAGGGCGCGGTAGCCCTCGGGCAGGGATTGCAGGGACGTGAACGGCGAGGCGGGTGGCTGTGGGTTAGACATAGCGCGGTACTGCGGTGGGTGTGTCGTGTGTCAAGTGAGTGGGCGGGCTACAACGCATCCAGCCGCGTGCGCAGGCTGGCCGCATGTTCACGCAGCGCATCGAGCTGCGGGCCCTGCATCTTTTGCAGCTGGCGGTACACCATGCCGAGGCGGAAGTTGCTGCCCAGCGTGCACTCGTTGCGCGCAAAAAAGTCCCAGTACAGCGCGTTGTACGGGCAGGCGCGCTCACCCACCTTGAGCTTCTTGTCGTAGTGGCAGCCGCTGCAGTAGTCGCTCATGCGGTCGATGTAGGCGGCGCTGCTCACGTAGGGTTTGGTAGCGAGCAGGCCGCCGTCGGCAAACTGGCTCATGCCCACGGTGTTGGGCACTTCCACCCATTCAAAGGCGTCGATGTACACGCCCAAATACCAGCGGTGCACGGCGGCAGGATCAAGCCCCGCCAGCAGCGCGAAGTTGCCGATGACCATGAGGCGCTGGATGTGGTGGGCATAGGCCTGATCCAGCGACTGGCCCACGGCGTGCTGCATGCAACGCATGCGGGTGTTGCCCGTCCAGAACCAATCCGGCAGCGGCGTGTGGTGGCCCAGGGCGTTGCGCTCGTCGTAGCCGGGCATGTGGGCCCAGTAGATGCCGCGCACATATTCGCGCCAGCCAAGGATCTGGCGGACAAAGCCCTCCACCGCAGGCAGGGGCGCAGCGCCTGCGTGGTAGGCGGCTTGGGCGCGTTGCACCACCTCTTGCGGGCGCAGCATTTTGGTGTTGAGCGCGAAGGACAGCAGGGAGTGAAAGAGCCGCGCGCTCATCGTGCTCATCGCGTCTTCATACGCGCCAAAGTGCGGCAGTGTGGTGGTAACGAAATGATCCAACCACTCCAGTGCCTCAGCCCGGTTCAGCGGCCAGCGCAGTGCATGGGCCTGCGGGTTGCCAAAGCTCTGCACACCTGCAGCCTCAATGGTGGCCCACAGTGCGCTGTGGTCGTGCGTGGGGCGGGCGTCGGGCGGCAATCCGGGTGTGCCGGGCCAGGGCTTGCGGTTGTCATGGTCGTAGTTCCACTGCCCGCCTTCAGGGTCGCCCGCTCCATCGATCAGCACGCTGTGGCGCTGGCGCATGCGGCGGTAGAAGTGCTCCATGAGCCACTGCTTGCGGCCTTGGAACACCTCGGCCATTTCGGTGCGGGTGGTGTAGAAGTGCTCGCTGCTGACGGCCTGCACGGCAAAGCTTTGCTCTGCACCCCAGGTGCGCAGTTGCGCGTCGAGCCGCCATTCGTCGGGGTGCTGGTATTGCAGCGTATGCGCGCCATAGTGGGCCATGAGGGCGGCCAGGTTGTCGGGCATCGACTGGCGGTTGCTCGTATCGTCAATCGCCACGTAGCGCACGCGGTGCCCGGCCTCGCGCAGGTGGCGGGCCAGGTCACGGATGGCGGCGAAGATGGCAAGGATCTTTTGCGCGTGGTGCAGCACGTAGTCGGTCTCTTGCCGCACTTCCATCAGCACATAGACCACGCCCTCGTCCTGCGCGGCGAACCATGAATGCTCGGGGTTGAGCTGGTCGCCCAGCAGCAGGCGCAGGGTGTGGGTGCGGGGTTGCTGCGTGCTCATGCCGTGCCCCATAGGCGGCGGTAGCTGCCGTCGGCATCGTGGTCTTGCGTCTGCTTGATGGGGTTGAAGCGGCGTCCCCCACGCGGGTCGGTGCCGCGCCCGGCAATGTAGAGCCAGTTGGCCTGGTTGCTGTACACGTCGTAGTCCACCAGTTGCGATTCAAACCACGCGGCGCCTGCGCGCCAGTCGCTGTGCAGGTCATAGACAAGGTAACTGGCGGCCACCTGGCGCAGGCGGTTGCTCAAGTAGCCGGTGGCGGCCAGTTCGCGCATGGCGGCGTCAACCAGTGGCTGGCCCGTATCACCCCGGCACCAGCGCTCAAAACCGCGCGGGTTGTGCGGGGCGTGTGGCAGCCCTGACAGCCCCCGCGCCCGGTACAGCGCCGCGCCGTATTGCAGGTGCAGCAGCCGAAAGTAGTCGCGCCACAGCAGCTCAAACCACAGCCAGTAGGTGCCATCGTTGGCACCGTGGTCGCACTCGAAGGTTTTCAAGTCGGCATAGATCTGGCGTGGCGAGAGTGCCCCCGTGGCCAGCCAGGGCGAGAACTTGCTGGAGTAGTCCAGCCCCGTGAGCCCGTTGCGCGTGGCCTTGTAGCTGTGGGGCAGCTTGCGGGCCAGGTATTGCGCCAGGTGGGCCAGCGCGGCGGCCTCGCTGCCATCACAGGCAGGGGTGCCGTAGGGGAAGGACGAGCGCACATCGCTGCCTTGTGACGGTGCGGGCTGCTGGATGCGGACAGCGCCCTCTTTTGCACCCACGGCCTGCAGCACGGGCGCGGGCACATCGGGTGGTGGCAGCAGCCGCGTGGGGGCGGGCAATGGTGCGGCGGGGGTGATGCCTGCGCGCTCGACCTTCTGGCGGAAGCTGGTGAACACACCGGGCAGGTCAGAGGCAGGCCAGGGCATGTCGGCTGGGTGCAGCAGGCTGCTGTGCCATACGGTACGCACCTGGAGGCCCGCCGCGCGCAGGGCTGCGACCTCGGCCTGTTCGTAGGGGACGGCAATGTCTTCGCACACCACAGTAGTGGCCCCCACCGCCTGGGCCAGTTGCGGCAAGGCGGTGACGGGCGGCGCCTGGCAGATGAGGAGCGGGTTGCCCAGTGCGGACAGGCTTGCGCTCAGCCCGCGCAGCGCGGCGGCAGCAACGGCGCGGCGGTGCACGCCCACGCGGGCAAAGCCCCAGGGCGTGGGTTCGTCAGCCGCAGGCAGGCACACCACGGGCAGCAAGTGCGTGGCACCGCTGGCGAGTGCCGCGTGCAGCGCGGGCTGGTCGTGCAGGCGCAGGTCGTTGCGAAACCAGAACAGCACCGTGCTCATGCAGCGCCTTCCTCTGCTGCCTTGCCCGCACGTTTGCGTTCGCTGCGGCAGCGGTCTGAGCAGTACTTCACTTCGTCCCACACCTTCTCCCACTTCTTTCGCCAGGTGAAGGGCAGCCCGCAGTGCAGGCAGGTTTTCTGCGGGAGGTCTGATTTTTTGCGCATGCGCATGGCGGGCCCGTGGTGTTGCTACGCAGGCTGCACAACCTGCTGCGCAAGCGCCTGCCCGCTGAGCCAGGCGCCTTCGACCTTGCCGCCGTTCAACCAATCGCCGCACAGGCCCAGACGCAGCGTGGCGTCCCACCAGCTGCCCTGTGTCAGCGGGACTTCGGTGTCGGCATAGCGCCAGCGGTGGGCGGTGGCGGCCAGGGGCGCAGGGCCGCCAAGGTCTGCAAAAGCCGCGAGCAGTGTTGCCGTTACCGACTCGGCGCTGTCTTCGATGTGCGCTTCGCTCCACTCGGCGCTGGCGTGGAGCAACCAGGTTTCTGCGCCCGTGCGACTCGGCTTGCTGCTGTCGCGCGCCACCCAGCGCAGCGGGCCGGTGTTGATGAACGCACCTTCCCACGGCAGGGCCACGGGGCTTGCGTAGCGCAGCATCACGGCCCAGCTGCCGCGCATGCGGGCACTGGCGGCCATGGCGGCGCCTGCGGGGGCCACGGGGGCCAGCAAGGGCACAACCTGCGGCGCGGGCACGGCCAGCAGCACAGTGCCGTAGCGCTGGCTGTGCAGGCCCTGCTCTGCCGAGGTGATGGCCCAGCCGCCATCGGCAAAGCCCAGCCGCTGCACGGTGGTTTGCCACTGCGCCCGCGCCCGGTCGCCCAGGTGCTGCACCAGCCAGGCGGCGGGCGATGTCATGCGCGGTGTGCCCACAAACCGCTCCAGCGGTGTATGCGGCGTGGTCCACGCGCTGCCGTCAAAGCTGGCCAGCCGGGCATTCCACAACGCCGCCACACCGGCCTGCTGCCAGCGGTCCACCTCCGCGCGAAAGCCAGGGTCGCGGGCGGTGAAATACTGCGCACCGTGGTCGCACTGCCAGGCGCCATGGCCGTCTTCCGCGCGGCGCGTGCTCATGCGGCCCGAGGGGCCACGGGCCTTGTCGAAAACGTGCACCGTGTGGCCCGCCCGCAGCAGGGCCTGCGCGCACGACAGGCCTGCCAGGCCTGCGCCGATGACGGCAATCGGCAAAGCGTCGGCGTCGCTGCTCATGGCTGCGGGTCGGTGCGGTGGTGGGTCACCCAGATCACCGCCCGGGTGTCAATGCCCAGCGCATCGGCACGGGCGATGAGCTGCCCGCGCAGGGCGGGCGGCAACTGCCGGGTGCGCGACAGAATCCAGAAATAGCTCCGGTCTGGCCCCACCACCAGCGCCCACTGGTAGTCCGCATCCAGCGCGGCCACGTGGTAGCCGCCGTAAAACGGGCCAAAGAACGACACCTTGAGCGACGCGGTGTTCGCATCACCGGCGAACCTGGCTTTGCCCTCGGCCTGGCGCCAGTCGTTCCTGCCGGGGTCAAAACCCCGGTTCAGCACGCGCACGCTGCCGTCCGCCTGGCGCTGGTAGGTGGCGCTCACGTCGGTCATGCCGCGCTCGAACGCATGGTCGAGCCGGGCCACCTCGTACCAGCGGCCCTCGTAGCGCGTCAGATCAAACGGTGAGACGGCCGCAATGCCGGCCGGCGGGGTGGTGGAGGCGCAACCCGCCAGCGCCAGTGCCACCACGACGAACACAGGGGCCGCTACAAGGCGCACCAACCTGCTGGACCAGGATGGTGGAGTGAGGGGGTGGGTCATTAATTACCAATCAGTCGCAAATAATACTGAATGGTAACTCAATGAAACCGGGGGCGCCCACCAAGCCCGGCGCGGGCGAAGCGGGCAGGCGCCTGCGCTGATGGAACAGAAACTACAAAATTGATAGCTTCCAGCGCTTTCTCCATAAGCGCTGGAGACCATTTTGACTACTTTTTATAGAACCCGCAGGAGATCACCAGGCCCTCCACACCCACTGCCTGCACATAGGCCGATTTGGTCATGGTCTCGCGGGTCAGCGGGTGCTGCCACTGGTAGTCCACCCATCCGGTGCCAGGGTTCTGGCCCAGCCGCATGATCTTTTTCACGAAGTAGCGGCCCTGCACGTCCTTCACCGCGTTGCCGTCCACGCCGATGACGCGGGGGTTGCCGCCGTTGGCCACGATGGTGCCGCTCGCGTCGCACATGCCGAGGTAAAGATCGCGGTCCACAAACGGGCCCTGCGGGTCGCTGATGGCCTGCTTGCCGCGCTCCACGCCGTGCGTGCGCACGTACTGCGCGCCCGCTTCGGCCAGCGCGCGGGCCTGCTCGGCATTGCCGAACTCGCGGGCGCCCAGGTGCCAGTCGCCCACAGCCCGCGCCAGGCGCTGCGCCTGGGCCTCCAGACTGCCGGCGGTGTGGGCGGCGGCCTCCACCAGTGCGCCGTTGCGCTGGGTGGTGTCGTCGATGTGGGCGATGGCGCGATGGATCTCCTCGAGCCCTGCGCTTTGCTCTTCGCTGGCCTGCACGATGTCGCCCATGATGCGGGCCACGCTCTGCACACTGTTCACCATGCCGGACATGGACGAACCCGCCTGTTCGGCCAGGCGGTGCCCTGCCTCGACGCGGGACACGGATTCGTCGATGAGCTGCTTGATCTCGCGCGCGGCGGTGGCCGAGCGCTGCGCCAGCGCACGCACCTCACCCGCCACCACGGCAAAGCCACGCCCCTGCTCGCCAGCGCGTGCGGCTTCCACGGCCGCGTTCAGCGCCAGGATGTTGGTCTGGAACGCGATGGAGTCGATGACACCCGTGATGTCCACGATGCGGCGCGAACTCTCGCGGATGCTGCCCATGGTCTGCACCACCTCGCCCACCACCTGACCACCCTGCCCCGCTGCCGCCGATGCGGAAGCCACCAGCGCGTGCGCCTGCCGCGCATGGTCGGCGTTCTGCCGCACGGTGGTGGTGAGCTGCTCCATCGACGCGGCCGTCTGCTGCAGCGCGCTGGCCTGCGATTCGGTGCGCTGCGACAGCGCGGTGTTGTCTCCTGCCACAAAGCCCGCCGTGGTGGCGATGGCCGTGGTGCCCACGCGCACGTCCACGGCCACGCGGAACATGTGCTCGCCCACTTCGGCCAGCGTGGCAGGCAGCAGCCCCAGCCCGGGCGCGCCGTGGGCCAGCAAGGGCTCACCCAGGTCGCCCCGCGCCAGCCGCTGGGCCTGGGCCTCTGCCCACTGCAGATCGCGCGCCCTCTGCCACGCGCAGCGCAGCGCCACGACAGCAGCCAGCAGCGCCACCAGCAGGCCGGTGCCACCCAGCCCCACCCGTAGCGAAGGCGATGGCGCGGCCAGCACGGTGCCGGCCATGGCCACGGCCACCGCCGCAAGAAGCACCACCGCGGCCGCACCTATGCGCTGCGACCAGGCTGTGAATGTCATGGCAGGCATCCCCGGGGCATCCGTCAGTGCGCGGGCACGGCCGCGTGGTGCTCGGCCCGCGCGAGGAACTGGTCCACCAGCTCGTACTGCGCAGGCACGTTGAGTGCCGGGGCATGGCCGCAGCCGGGTACTTCGATCACCTGCGCCAGCCCGCGCAGGCCGGGGCCCCGCGCCAGCATCTGCACGGTGGTCTCGCGGCGCACCAGGTCGGAGTCTTCACCCCGCAGGCACAGCACGGGGATGTCCAGCGCGTCGTAGTGGTCCCAGATCAGGTAGTCGTTGGCGTGGTGGGTGAACTGCTGCACCATGGCCGGGTCGTAATGCGGCGTCACCCGGCCGTCGGGCAGACGGCGCGTGGAGGTTTCGGTCAGGGTGCGCCACTGCGCATCGCTGAGCCAGCCATAGGGCTTGTACACCTGCCTGAAGAACACCTCCAGTTCGTGCACCGTATCAAACGCGGGGGGGTGGCCCGCATACGACTTGATGCGCTCCAGCGCCTCTTCAGCGAGCTGCGGCGCGTTGTCGTTGAGCAGCAGGCTCTGGATGCGGCCCTTGAGCTGCGGCTCGAAAAGCCCCGACGCACACACGGTGCCGATCGCCCCGCCCATCGACGTGCCCACCCAGTGCGCGCGCTCGATGCCCAGCGCGTCAAACAGCCCCGCTGCGATGCGCGCATAAAACGCGAGGCGGTATTCATCGTGCGGCGCACGCGCCCACTGGCTCAGGCCCCGCCCCAGGGTGTCGGGGCAGATCACGCGGTAGCGGGGGGCCAGATGGGCCGCCAGTTCGTCCATGTCCCGGCCCGTGCGCGCCAAGCCGTGCCAGGCGATCACCACGGGCGCATCGAGTGCGCCCCACTCCATGTAGTGGATTTCATAACCTGCACAGGTGACATAGCGCGATAACGGGGTCATGGTGGGCATTCGTGTGGGTCAATTAAAAAAGGGGCGGCTGCATGCGGCGCAATGCGCCGATGCGCCGTGGTGTTCGTTCATTTCATGAGGCGGCCATTGCTGCCGATGACCGTGACCTCGACATACCGCGAGCCGATGCGGTTGGTGGGCGAGTAACTCAGCGTGATGCCGCCCAGGTCATAGTTCTGCAGCGACTCCAGCGCCTTCACCACCTTGGCGCGCGTGGGTGCAGGGCCCGCGCGGCGCAGGGCTTCGACGAGGACCTTGGCACCCAGGAACTGCTCGAAGCTGGTGTAGTTGATCTCCGCGTCGGGCGCGTACTTCTTGAGCAGCGCCTGGTACTCGCGCACCACCGGCAGCATGGGGCGGTAGGGGTAAGGCACCACCTGGCTGATGCCCAGGCCATGCGCGTTCTTCAGGCCCGCCAGCTTGACAAGCTCGGCCGGGTCCACCACCGAGATGTTGTAGAGCTGGGCGCCGCCGCCCTGCTCGCGGTACTGCTTGACGAACGCTGCCGCAGGCTTGTTGACGGCAATCATGATGACCGCGTGCACATCGGCCGCCTTGACGGCTTTGACGGCATCTTCCACCTTGTCGGTGTTGCGTTCGTAGCCCGCAGACACCACCAGCTTGAGACTGCGCTTGGCCAGGGCTGCCTCGACACCCGCCAGGCCCGCCTTGCCAAAGCCGTCGTCCTGGTACATCACGGCAATGCGGTTCATGCCCAGGGTGGTGAGCTGCTGCACCATGTGCTCGGCCTCGTCGGCATAGCCGGCCCGCACATGGAAGATCCAGGGGTTGAAGGGGTTGCGCAGCGATTCACCGCCGGTGTACGGTGCCACCAGCGCGGCGCCGCCCTGCTCCAGCACGCCATCGGCCAGCAGCTGCGTGATGTTGGCCGTGCCGGCAAAGCCATACAGCGCAACCACCTCGGGCTTGGCCAGCATTTCACGCGTCAGGCGCACGGTGTCGGCCACCTTGTAGCCGTCGTCCACCACCTCCTGCCGGATGGTGGCACCGTGCACACCGCCCTGGGCGTTCACGGCATCAAAGTAGATCTTGCCGCCCAGCACCATCTGGGCGCCCGTGGTGGCCAGCACGCCCGACAGCGGCGCCACCTGCCCCACCACCAGTTCGGCAGCGCGGGCAGGCGCGGCGGCCACGCCGCACCACCCCGCAGCCACCGCCAGCAGGCCCGGCATGGCCAGGGCCCTGACCATGCGGCGGCTCCAGGTCATCAACGTAGCATTCATGTCCATCCTTGGGTTGTCGCCGGCCGTGGCAGCGGGGCGTGCACGGCCGGGGTGGGTTGCGTGGCAGCGTTTGCGGGCGGGGTTCAGTCGGGTACGGAGATCGAACCGGCCGTCACAGCGATGGCGTTGGCAGCCACTGGCGTGGCAGCGATCGGCGGCACGTTGGCGGCCGTGATCGCGGGCGCACTGCCGGGTGTGCCGCCGCGCGGCACGGTGCGCACCACCTGGCTGGCAGGCAGCGGCTTGCCGCTGGCAAGGTGGTCGTACACGGCGTCGAGCGCGTGGTTCAGGTACACGTGCAGCGGCACATAGCGGCTGTCGTAGCCCGGCAGCACCGTGGGCAGGCCGATGAAGCTGTCAAAGTGCTGCGCGTTGGCCACCTCCACATAGCTGAGCTTGCTGGCGGCGCCCTCGACCTTCCTGTTCAGCGCGGCATAGGGGCGCGAGGTGTGGCTCACGGGCAGCAGCGCATCTGCGCGGCCGTGCACGATGATCGCGGGCTTGCCGCTCAGGTTGCCGTTGCGGCGGGTTTCATCCACACCGGCCTGCAGCTTCCTGGCTGCGGCGTCGGTGCCGGTGACCAGGTTGCGCAGGCACAGCGCGCCAGCGGTGTTCCAGTCGGCCACACCCGCATCCGAGAACGACAGGAAGTCCCGCGCCGGTCCGAATTTGCCCAGGTTGTTCACCAGGTTGATGCCACCCGACGGAGGAACGCCGTTGCCGGTTGCAAACATGCCGGGCAGCGCAGCCGCGGCCAGGGGCGTGACCGCACCGGTGGCCGCCGTGGCCGCGTAGCTGAAGCCGCACAGGTTGTCCTTCACGCTGGCACGCGAGAGGCTGTTGGCAAAGGTGACTGCCACGGCAGGCGCGACCTCGAAGGCCGCCAGCGAGGCATGAAGGTCGTTGGACTCGGGCTCCCAGCCGTAGTCGCGCAGCTTTTGCAGGGCCTCTTCGGCCTGGGTGGCGGTGGTGGAGGCCGACAGCAGGCCCGCCGCCTTGAGCGACGCGCAGCGATTGGGCGCAATGGGCAGGGCCGCACTGCCAAACCCGGCCGCAAACGCCGCGGCGTAGGGGGTGGAGCCGATGGACGGCGCCAGCGAAGCGCAGGACTGGTACAGGTTGGCGTAGGTGGTGAAGTCGATGAGGGGCTTGCCCGTCACCACAATGTCGGCGCTACCGCGGCGCACCGTGACGCCGGGGTTGGCCGGCATCTCGATGGCCGGCTCTGACACGGCCACACCGCTGATGAGGCCTTGCGTGTCCTGCTCGGCCGCGGCGATGGCGGAGCCACCGCCGTTGGAAATGCTGGAGGCAATGACAATGGTGTTGGCGGGGGTGAGGGATTTGAGGCGCTGGCCCGCTGCGTTGGTCTCGCCATAACGCTGGTTGAGCACGTAGTAGCCAAACTCCACGGCCTGCAGCGTGGTGGTGCCCCAGTCCTTTTCCGCGTTTTGACCAGAGTGTGCGTGCTTGAAGGCAAAGCGATTGGGCGTGCCCGCGTTGAAGGCGGCCAGCTCGGTGGGCGTGAGGCCCGCATTGAACGCGGCATTGGCACCGGCGGCTGCGGCCGTGGCGCGGGTGCCGTCGATCAGCGGCACGGTATCGTTTTGCAGGTCGTGTGGCGCGCCGCCTGTGCCCTTGTCAGAGTAGGCCACCGCGCAGCCCTTCTTGAGGCCCCACTCGCCCGTGGAGATACCTCCATACACGCCGCGCGAGCCCGAGGCGGTGGCGGTGATCATGCAGGGCTTCTTGGGGTCGAAGCTGGCGGGCACCTGCACCATGAGCGTGACGTTCTTGCGGCCCGTGCCGTCGTCTGCAAAAGCGATGTATTCGGTACCCGCCACCTTGCCGTCGCCAGCCGTGACCTGGCCCTGGGCATTGACGTTGGGGCCGTACAGCGTGCCGTAGCCACCGGCGGCCGTCATGTCGAGCATGGCGCGGTAGTTGGTGTGGATGGCCGTGCGGCGCAGCTCGGCCGCCGTGGGGTTGAGCGGGTCGGCATAGGCGGGCGCCACCGGCGCGGCCAAGCCGCTGGCTCCCAGGCCTGCGGTGAGCAAGTCGTTGCTGGTGCCGTCATACGTGACGGCGCTGATTGCGCCGAGGTATGCAGGCTTGGCGTTGACGGGAGCGCTGTCGCCGTCGCTGCCGCCGCAGGCTGCCAATACCGCAGCCGCCAGTGCTGCAGGCACAAACGGGCGAATGCGAGTCTTCATGGTGCTGACCTTCATGGGTTTGTCTCCAGGAGTTTTTCTTAGCGTTGGATGCACAGCTCACCAAAGCCCCGGCCGTGCAGGTCGCCCTGCGCGGCCAAGGCTTTCCCTCACCCCGCCTTGCGCGCAGCTGCCGCGCGCAGGCGCCCCACCACACCGGTGGGGAAGTAATAGACCGACAGAACAAACAGAACGCCGAGCCAGAGCAGCCAGCGGTCAGGCGACAAAAGGGCCGACAGCCAGGGCAGCGCACTGGCCGCCTCGCTGCCCATGCGCAGCAGGTCCTGCAGATAGCTTTGCGCCAGCAGGAAAAGCACCGCGCCGATGGCCGAGCCATAGATCGTGCCCATGCCGCCGATCACCACGATGAGCAGGCAGTCCATCATGATTTCGAAGCTGAGCGAGGTGTCGGGCCCGTTGTAGCGCAGCCAGAGCGCAAGCATCGCGCCCGCCATGGTGGCAAACAGCGCCGACAGCACGCTGGAGGTGGTACGGTACACCACCACGCGGTAGCCAATGGCCTCGGCGCGGAACTCGTTCTCGCGGATGGCCTGCAGCACACGGCCAAACGGCGAGTTCACGATGCGCAAGAGCGCCAGCACCAGCACCACCGCCATGACGAACAGCAGGTAGTAGGTGATGATCTTTCCGTCGATCAGCACCCCCAGCACTTCGTTCTCGAACGGCTCGAAACTGGGCGACAGCAGTTGCGGGACCTTGAAGGTCAGGCCGTCCTCGCCGCCCGTCCACTCTGACAGCTGGGAGGCAAGCGTCTGGAACGCCGCCGCCACGGCCAGCGTGATCATGGCAAAGAAGATGGCCCGCACGCGCAGCGAGAACAGCCCCACGGCCAGCGACAGCAGCAGCGACAGCAGCAGCGCACCGCCAATGCCCACGCCCAGCGCCATCCACGTGGGCCCCATGCGCGTGGTCGCCATGGCAATGCCGTAGGCGCCGATGCCAAAGAACATGGTGTGCGCAAAGCTCACGATGCCGGTGTAGCCCAGCAACAGGTCGAAGCTGGCGACCAGCACCACGAAGATCAGCACCTTGGCCGCCACCGACAGCGCCTTGACGCCCGGGAACAGGAACGGTGCAAACGCCAGCCCGATCAGGATGGCCACAAGAATGACTGCCAGCACCTTGCTGCGC
Organism: Acidovorax sp. NO-1; assembly: GCF_000238595.1. Taxonomy (GTDB): domain Bacteria; phylum Pseudomonadota; class Gammaproteobacteria; order Burkholderiales; family Burkholderiaceae_C; genus Acidovorax. The sequence goes on from NZ_AGTS01000086.1 coordinate 26,276, forward strand.
GGGAAATCATTGGAAAGAAGACGGGTCAACATGGTCTTGTTTCCTTGCCTTAGCGGTTGGTCACGGGGTACACCCCCTGTGGACGCCACAGCAGGATGGCCACCATGAGCGCGATGTTGGAGAACAGCGCCACCTTGGGCGCAAGAAAGCCGGTGTAGTTGGCCATCAGGCCCACCAGCAGTGCGCCAATCAGCGCCCCGCCCGTGCTGCCCAGCCCGCCGATGATGATCACGATGAAGATCAGCACGTTGACCTGCGCCCCCATCTGCGGGATGACGTTCTGCTGGTAAAGGCCCCACATCACGCCGCCGAGGCCGGCCAGCGCCGAGCCCACCACGAACACGCCCACGAACAGGCGGCGGATGCGGTAGCCCAGCGACTCGACCATCTCGCGGTCCTGCACGCCGGCTCGGATCAAGAGGCCCACCTTGGTGCGCGAGAGCGTCCAGGCGAGCACGCCGAAGACCACAAGGCCCACGACCACGGCAATCAGGCGGTATTTCTCGATGGCGGCATCACCCACCAGCAGCGAGCCGCGCATGCCCTCGGGCAGCGGCAGCGGGATCTGCGCAGGGCCCCAGATGACCTTGATGAGTTCTTCTCCAATGATCATGCCGCCCATGGTGATGAGGATCTGCTTCAGATGCTGGCCGTACACGGGCCGCACGATGAAGCGCTCGAACGCCAGGCCCACGGCGCCGGCCACGGCCATGGCCACCAGCATGGCCGGCAGCACGGCCATCAGGTTGCGCCAGATGTCGGCGCTTTGCGTGTAGTCGCCCATGGCGCCCAGCACGCTGGTGGCCACAAAGGCGCCTAAAGCGATGAACACGCCGTGGCCGAAGTTCAGCACGTCCATCAGGCCAAACACCAGCGTAAGGCCCGAGGCGATGATGAAGATGATCATGCCCATGGCCAGCCCCGCCACCGTGAGCGTGAGCCAGGTGCTGGGCGAACCGATGAAGGGCAGCACCAGCAGCGCAAGTGCGGGCACCAGCGCCAGGGGCTTCCAGTCGAAATCGCGGGAGATGTTCATGCCCGGCCTCCTTGCGCGGCCATGGCGCCCTGCCATGTCGCTACATTTTTAATAGCTGCTTGCGCTTTACCAGCAAGCGCCAGAGGCCAAAAAGTCTTGAAATCCGGTGTGAAACTCATAGTGCCAACCCCAGCAGCGATCGCTGCAGCTCTTCGTCCTGCGCCAGTGCGGCCATGCTGCCTGCATGCACCACCTGGCCGTTGTCCATCACGGCCACGGTGTCACCGAGCCGCTTGGCGAAATTGATGTTCTGCTCCACCAGCAAGATCGTCACGCCGCTCTTTTTGAGCTGGTCAAACGCCTCGATCATGTTGTTGATGATCGCGGGGGCCAGGCCCTTGCTGGGCTCGTCCACGATGAGCAGCTCGCGCGGCTCCACGATGGCGCGGCTCACGGCCAGCATCTGTTTTTGCCCGCCGCTGAGCTTGCCGGCCGGGTGGTTCCAGAACTTCTCCACCGCAGGGAAGAGCTTGAAGATCCACTCAAGCCGCGCGGTATCCATCTGCGCGGCGTTGCTGGCGCTGCGGGCGGCCAGCAGCATGTTTTCCTTGACGGTGAGGTCAGCAAAGATGCCCATGTTCTCGGGCACATAGGCGATGTTCATGCCCGCGATCTGGGGCGTGTTGAGCGCGGTGATGTCTTTGCCGCCAAAGTGGATGCTGCCCTTGGACGCATGCCACAGGCCCATGATGGTGCGCAGCGTGGTCGTCTTGCCCGCGCCGTTGCGGCCCAGCAGCATGGTGAGCTGCCCTTTGGGTACAGCCAGGTCCACGCCATGCAGGATGTGGTACGCGCCGATGTGCGTGTGCACGCCCTTGAGTTCGAGGAGATTGGCCGAGCTCATGCGGCCTCCTTCTCTGCGTCCTTGCTGACGCCCAGGTAGGCTTCCTGCACCACGGGCGATGCAATCACCTCCGCCGGCGGGCCATCGGCCACCAGCGTACCGTTGGTAAGCACGATGATGCGGTCGGCCAGCTCGCGCACCACGTCCATCTTGTGCTCCACCAGCAGGATGATCTTGGTCTTGTCTTTCTTGAGCTCGCGGATCAGGTTCAGGATCACGGGCGCCTCGTCGTGGCTCATGCCTGCCGTGGGCTCGTCAAACATGTAGACCTGCGGCTCCAGTGCCATGAGCAGGGCCACTTCCAGCTTGCGCTGGTCGCCGTGGGGCAGGCTGGCCACGGGGGTGTCGGCGCGGTCGTTCATGGCCACGGCCTGCAGGATGGCGCGGGCGCGCTGGGTGAGCGCGGTGTGGTCGCTCCAGATGCTCCACAGGTTCAGCCCGCCGCGGTGCTTGCCCTCCTTCGTGGCCTGGACGGCCAGGCGCACGTTTTCCAGCACGCTGAGGTTGGGAAACAGGTTGGTGAGCTGGAACGCCCGGCCCAGGCCCGCGTGCGTGCGGGCCGACACGGACTGGCCGGTGATGTCCTGCCCGCCCAGCGTGACGGTGCCGCTGCTGGCGCGCAGCTGGCCAGAGATAAGGTTGAAGTAGGTGGTCTTGCCAGCGCCGTTGGGGCCCACGATGGCGGTGAGCGTGCCGGGCTCGAACGAGCAGGTCACGGCATTCACCGCCACGTGGCCGCCGAAGCGGATGGTCAAGTCCTTGGTGGCCAAGGTGCTCATGGGTACAGCTTCTCTTTCTTCAAAGTCATCATCTCGGGGCGTGGCACCAGGCCACCCGGCAGGGGAATGCGCAGCTGCGCAGCCCCCTGGCGCGGGCTCAGGGGCAGGTGCCAATCACGTAATGGTTGGGCGCGGTCTGCTTGAGGGTTTTGGTCACGAACACGTTCCACAGGCCCATGTTCTGGTTGGATCCCAGGGCGTAGGCATAGCCCCCTGCCGCATAGGCGCGCCCCGCCAGGGTGTGCGCATAGTTGCTGGCCGTGGTGCACACACCTGTGCCGCCGCCCGATGCAGCCTGGGTGGTGGCTGATACCGGGGCGGAGGTAGCGCCCTCCGCGCCATTGGCGTCCGCGGCGCGCACGGTCCAGCTGTAGGTGGTGGATGCGGCCAGGCCGGTATCGGTGTAGCTCGTGGCGTTCACGGGCAACGCGTTGACCTTGTTGGCGTTGCGGTACACGTTGTAGCTGGCGGCACCGGCCACGGCGTTCCAGCCGATGGTCATGCTGCTGGCGGTGGCGCCCGATGTGCTCACGCCCGTGGGTGCGGGAAGGGCCACCGGGTCGGGCGGCAGCGTGCCACCGCCGCTGGATACGCGGTCCACCATGGCCTTGATGGCGGCCATCTGCGGGCCGGACTTCTTGGCGTAGTTGGCGCTGTCATAGCCCCACCAGTCAAAGCAGCTGTTGGTGGCGCCCACGCCAGTCTGCGGGTAGAGCATCACGATGTTGTTGGTGTCTGCCCAGCGGTTGTAGCCGGTGTTGCGCACGTATTGCTGCTGCACGTCCGTCAGGTTCTGCTTGCAGCCGTGTAGCACCACATGCAGGCGGCATGCGGTGCTGCTGCCGGCCTGGCAGGCCTGCGGCACATAGGCCCAGCCCGTGGTGCCCATGCCGTGGTTGGTGATGAACTGTGTCTGGTTGAACTCGATGAAATTGCCCGCGGGCAATGCAGCGTTGTTGCGCGGATTGAGCGGGCCATACAGGTGCTGCAGCATCGCCCCGGCGAGGTCGAAATTGCAGTCGTTGATGAAGGGCGCCCCCTTGACCGTGCAGCCGCTGCCATAGTCGTCGGTGATCATGGCGTGCTCGGCCGCCAGGTCCTTCTTGTAGACGATGTTGGCCGCGGGCACGAAACTGCCGTAGTAGTTGCGCAGCGCGTCCACAGCACCCGGCTTGACCACCGTGTCCAGCGTGCCCGAGAAGAGATAAACCCTGGAGTTCTGCAGGTTGGCCACCGGGTCGATCAGCCCCTGGCTGGCCCAGGTGTTGGTGGTATTGACCAGCGTGCTGGTGGGAATGCCCGAAGCGCTGGTGCTGGTCATGCAGCGCCCCGTGGCGTTGATGATGGAACCTTCGGCGCAGTTGTAGGGCCCTGCGGCAAAAATGCCAGCCCCCTTGGCAAAGGTGGCCGAGTACGCCACGTGCATCTGCACCGCCATGAAGCCACCGGCTGAAAGGCCGGAGATGGTGGTCTGCGTCTTGTCGATATTGAGTGCGGGAAGGTTGACGGCGGCCGTGGCGGAACCCAGCGATACCAGGGCCAGCGCCGCGCTGGCGGTGGCTGCCCGGATGAAGGCAAAAGTCATGTTGTCTGTCTCCAAGTATTTTTCAGGAAAAGTCTGACCAGCCCCCGTGTAACCCGGGGGTTCATGCTTTCAACTCACTGGAAAAAGAGGGGCGGCCGCCCCCGCGGGATGATCCCCGCGCGCGGCACGGTCGTGCCGGCGCGGGGCCACGCAAACAGGTTATCGCTGGTTGCGAATCGGCACGTTCATTTCTTCAGGCTTGATCTCGCGGACCAGCTCGGGCACGCCCCAGGCAAAGGCCGGGTCCACCTTGATCTTGAAGTGGTACATGCTCTGCATGGCCTGGTGGTCTTCCTTGCGGAAGGTCATCTTGCCCTTGGGCGTGTCAAAGCTCATGCCTTCCATGGTCTTGATGAGCTTGTTGGTGTTGGTGTCGCCATTGGTGGCCTTGAGCGCCGTCACCAGCGCCATGGCCGAGCTGAAACCACCGGCCGTGAAGAAGTCTGGCGGGGTCTTGAACTCCTTGTAGTGCGCTGCCACCAGGGCTTCGTTCACGGGGTTCTTGGGGATGCCGAAGTAGTAGTACGTGGCGCCTTCCATGCCGGGGAAGTTCTTGTACGACGCCATGGCGGGCAGAATGTTGCCGCCGGTCGAGATCTCAATGCCGTAGCGCTTCAGGTCCATGTCGGCAATCTTGAACGGGTTGCCTGCGCCTGCCCAGACGATCCAGATGATCTTGCGGCCGGGCTGGTCCTTGAGCTTCTCGATCAGGCGTTGTGCACCTGCGGTGAAGTCGGTGGTGGCGGCGGGCAGGTACTCCTCGTGGGCCACCTTGGCCTTCTTGACCGCATCCTTGAACGCCTTGACGCCATCGCGGCCAAAGGCGTTGTCTTGTGCCAGGGTGGCGATCGTCACGCCATCCTTGTCCACCGCCACGGCGTTGGAGATCGCGTCCTGGCTGCTGTTGCGGCCCGTGCGGAAGATGTACTTGTTCCACTTGTCACCCGTGATGGCGTCGGCCACAGCAGGCTCCACCAGCAGGATCTTCTTGTATTCCTCGGCCACCGGCAGCAGCGCCAGTGCCACGCCCGACGATGTGGGGCCCACGGCAATGTCGGCCTTGTCGTCCGAGTACGCCGCTGCCAGCAGGCTCTTGCCCAGGTCAGGCTTGCCCTGGTCGTCCTTCTCGATCACCACGATCTTCTTGCCGCCCACCATCATGGTGCCGCCGGTGGCGTAGTTCAGACCCATCATCAGGCCGGTCTGCGTCTGCTTGCCATAGGCCTCCAGCGGGCCCGTCTTGCTGTACACGTGGGCAATGCGGATCTCGCCAGTCTGGGCGAAGGCGGGTGCAGAGATTGTGGCGGCCAATGCGGCCAGAGCTACCAGGGTACGTCGTTGCATGGGGAGGTCTCCAGTTGTGATGCCTGCTAATTGCACAGTTCGTGCCAATATGTAAGTGGTTGATTTATAACGATATTTCCAAACAACCAAAATGGAATGGCTGAAATAAATACAAAACAAATGTCTGATTTTTGGTCATTTGATTGGATTTAATGCAGGGTTTGCACCGATTCCGTCCGGCCGTCACCGCCGGTTGCGGATGGGCAGGTTCATGTCCTGCGGCTTGATTTCGCGCACCAGATAGAGGTCGGCCATGGTGCCCTGGCGTGCACCGGGGGCCACGCGGAAGTGGTACATGCTTTGCAGGGCCTGGTGGTCTTCCTTGCGGAAGGTCATGGTGCCCTTGGGGGTGTCGAAGCTCATGCCCTCCATGGTGGCTATCAGCTTGTTGGTGTTGGTATCACCCCCCGTCTTCTGAAGCGCGGTGACCAGGGCCATCGCGGAGCTGAAGCCCCCCGCCGTGAAGAAGTCTGGCGGCGTCTCATAGCGGACAAAGTGCTGCGTGACCAGCCACAGGTTGGGCTTGTTCTTGGAGAAGCTGTAGTAGTAGTACGTTGCGCCTTCCATGCCCGGGAACTGGTTGTAGGACACCATGGCGGGCAAAATGTTGCCGCCCGTGGCGATCTCTATGCCGTAGCGCTTCAAGTCCAGGTCGGCAATCTTGAACGGGCTGCCCCCGCCGCCCGCCCAGATGATCCAGATAATCTTTCGCCCCGGCTGGTCCTTGAGCTTTTCGATCAACCGCTGGGCCCCGGCCGTGAAATCAGTGGTGGCGGGAGGCAGGTATTCCTCATGGACCACCTTGGCCTTCTTGACCGAATCCTTGAACGCCTTCACACCGCCCTGTCCAAAGGCGTTGTCCTGCGCCAGGGTGGCGATGACGGCGCCTTCCCGGTCCACTGCCACTGCGTTGCTGATGGCGTCCTGGCTGCTGTTGCGCCCGGTGCGAAAGATGTACTTGTTCCATTTTTCGCCGGTGATCGCATCGGCCACGGCGGGCTCCACCATCAGGATTTTTTTGTGCTCCTCGGCCACGGGCAGCATGGCCAGCGCCACGCCAGACGCCGTGGGCCCGACGGCGATGTCCGCCTTGTCGTCCGCATAGGCCGCCGCCAGCAGGCTCTTGCCCAGGTCGGGCTTGCCCTGGTCGTCCCGCTCGATCACGACAATTTTCTTGCCATTGATGGTCATGGTGCCGCCAGTGGCGTACTCCAGCCCCATCATCAGTCCGGTCTGGGTCTGCTTGCCGTAGGCCTCCAGCGGCCCGGTTTTGCTATAGACGTGGGCGATGCGAATTTCCCCGGTCTGGCCGAAGGCCGGAGCGGCAAGGGCGCTGACCAGTGCGGCCAGCGCAATCAGGGCGCGTCGTTGCATGGGGTTGTCTCCTGGAGTTGTGACCAAATGTTGCAGCATCCGTGCCAACCCAGCCCATGCACCCTTCCGTCATAAAACCGACTTGTTTGTGGCCTCAATCCCAGTTTCTGCCTGACTTTCAGCCAACAGGTCTGACCAAGTTCAAGACAGTTGCCTGATTTTTAATCAGGGTTTTCCAGCCTGCCATAGAGCGTGGCCCGGGAGATGCCCAGCTGGCGCGCGGTGGCGAGCTTGTTGCCGCCATGCGCTTTCATCGCCGCTGCGATGGCGCGGCGCTCCAGCTCTGCAACCTGCTCTGCCAGCGGGCGCAGGTAGCGGCTTTCGTCTTCGGCGTCGGTGGCTGACGCTACCTCCAGCACCGGCGCGGGCGCGGCAGGCACCACCCCGGCATCGCGCAGCACGCGCTCGAGCTGCGCTGCATCGATGTAGGCAGAGTCGCTGCGCATCACGGCCTGCTCCAGCACGTTGCGCAGTTCGCGGATGTTGCCGCGCCACGGCTGGCCTGCCAGCAGGGCCATGGCATCGGGCGTGAGCTCGGGTGGGGGTATGCCGTTGCGATGCGCCAGGTCTTCGCCCAGGGCCTCCACCAGCGCGGGTATGTCGCCGCGCCGCACGCGCAGCGGCGGCACGCGCACCGGCAGCACGTGCAGCCGGTAGAAAAGATCTTCGCGAAACCGGCTTTCGCGCACCAGCGATGCCAGGTCGCGCGACGTGGCCGCCAGGATGCGGACGTTGAAGGGCACCAGCTTGTTGGAGCCCAGGGGCTCGATCTCGCCCTCCTGCAGTGCCCGCAGCAGCTTGGCCTGCAGGCTCTGCGGCATGTCGCCGATTTCATCGAGGAACAGCGTGCCGCCATCGGCCAGCTTGAACTTGCCGTCGCGGCCCTTGCGGTCGGCGCCGGTGTAGGCGCCCGGGGCCACGCCGAAGAACTCGGCCTCCAGTAGTGTGTCGGGCACAGCGGCGATGTTGACGCTGACGAACGGGCCGCTGGCGCGGCTGGATGCCGCATGGATGGCATGGGCCAGCAGCTCCTTGCCGGTACCCGTCTCGCCCAGCAGCAGCACCGGGCTGCTCGACTGCGCGGCACGCCGTGCCTGGCGCTTGACCTCGGCCGCTGCGGGGCTGGAGCCGATGAAACTGGCAAACGTGTATTTGGCGCGCCGCTCGCCATCGCCCGCCACGGCCAGCGACCGGCTGCGCTGGCTGGCCAGCTCGCGCCGCGCATCGTCCAGATCACGCTGCAGCAGCGCGAACTTGCTGATCAGCGGCTGCAGCGTGGTCTCGGGGTGGTCGAACAGCACGATGCCGATGGCGCCGATCACGCGGTCGGCGTCGTCGCGCAACGGAATGCGGCTGACCACAAAGGTGCCCGCCTTGTTGGTGAGCAGATCGATCAGCACGGGCTGGCCGGTTTCGAGCACGCGGCGCATCTGCGTGTTAGGGATGACCTCCTCCACCGTGCGGCCGACAAACTGGTCCACCGAAGAGAAGCCGAGGTCCGGCAGAAAGCGCTGGTAGCCCTCGTTGATCCACACGATGCGCCCACTGCGGTCCACCAGGAACATGCCCTGGCTGACGCTGGAAAACAGCTGGAACATGGAACGCGCCGCCAGTTCCAGAATGCCTTGGGCATCCAGCGGCAGCGCAGGGGCGTCATCGGTAAGCAAAGGCATCTGCGGATGGTAGCGCGGCACGGCGGCCCCAGGCACCTCGGGTACCCGCCCCCTGCATCGGCGATGCACTTCGAATACTATCAAATTAATAGCGTTTAGCGCATATCCATCAAGCGCTGGCGGTCATTTTCATTCAAAAATCCATGAACGGAAGGAGCTGCCCAGACACCGCTCGAGCGCTCGCGAGCCGCCTCAACGCGCCAGCGCCGCCAGCCTGCGCCTTGCCCACCGGCGCAGCACGCGCGGAACGATGAGCACCGCCAGCACAATGATGATCAGCGTCAGCGACCCGGGGCGCTCCAAGAAGACCGTCCACCGGCCTTCGCCAATGGCCACGGCATTGCGCATCTGCGCCTCTGCCAGCGGGCCCAGGATCATGCCCACCACCACGGGCGCAGCCGGAAAGTCAAAGCGGCGCATCACCACGCCCAGCAGGCCGATCGCGTACAGCAGCACCAGGTCGAAGGCGCTCTGGCGCATGCCATACACCCCGAGCGTGGAAAACACCAGGATGCCGGCATACAGGTACGACCTGGGAATTTTCAGCAGCTTCACCCACAGCCCGATGAGCGGCAGGTTGAGGATGAGCAGCATGATGTTGCCGATGTACATCGACGCGATCAGCGCCCACACCAGCGCACCGTTGGTGTCAAACAGCTGGGGGCCGGGCTGGATGCCATAGTTCTGAAAAGCCCCGAGCAGGATGGCGGTGGTGTTCGACGTCGGGATGCCCAGCGTCAGCAGCGGAATCAGCGTGGCCGTGATCGCCGCGTTGTTGGCCGCCTCGGGCCCCGCCACACCTTCGATGGCGCCGGAGGTGCCGAACTCTTCCTGGTGCCGGCTCAGCTTCTTTTCGGTGGCATAGCTGAGAAAGGTCGGAATCTCGCTGCCGCCGGCGGGCACGGTGCCAAACGGAAAGCCGATGAAAGTGGCACGGATCCATGCCGGCCAGGAGCGCTTCCACTCCTCCCGGGTCATGTGGGTGCTGGTCAGGCGGTTTTGCGTTGCCTCCGTGCGGCCTTCGTACATCACGTTGTACAGCGCCTCCCCCACGGCAAACAGGCCAACGGCAATCAGCACGACTTCGATGCCGTCCATGAGCTCGGGCACCCCACCCGTGTAGCGCGCCTGGCCGGTGATCTGGTCGATGCCGATCAGGCCCATGGCCAGCCCCACAAACAAGGCCACCATGCCGCGCAAGGTGCTTTTGCCCAGCACGGCACTCACCGTGGTGAAAGCCAGCACCATGAGCATGAAGTATTCCGGCGGGCCCAGGCGCACCGCGTACTCGGCCACCAGCGGCGCAAAGAACGTGACCAGCACCGTGGCAATGGTGCCCGCGACGAAAGAGCCTATGGCGGCGGTGGCCAGTGCGGCGCCGGCACGGCCGCTCTTGGCCATCTTGTTGCCCTCCATGGCCGTGACCATGGAGCCCGCCTCTCCCGGCGTGTTGAGCAGGATCGACGTGGTGGAGCCGCCATACATCGCGCCGTAATAGATGCCGGCAAAGAAGATCATCGACGCGGTGGCTTCCACCTTGACGGTGATGGGCAGCAGCATGGCCACGGCCACGGCCGGGCCAATGCCCGGCAGCACGCCCACAGCCGTGCCAATGATGCACCCGACCAGCGCCCACACCAGGTTGATGGGCGTGGCAGCGGTGGCAAACCCCTGCATCAGAAGATTCAACGTTTCCATGGTCACAGCCATCCGGTATGGGTCAGGCCGGGCAGGTTGATGGCCAGCAGTTGCGTGAACATCCAGTACACCGGCGCCGCCACGGCCATGCCCAGGAGCAGGTCCTTGATCCAGGCTTTCCAGCCCAGATCCAGCGCGCCCTCCGAGCTTTTAAAGCCCCTCACGGCGAGCACAAAACACAGCGCGCAGCTCAGGATGAAACCCAGCGTGGTGATGAGCAGGGCGTTGAGCAGCAGCCCGGCCGACACCCAGGCAAACCCTTGCCAATGGGCACGCTCGCCACCCGAACCCGCATCGAGGTCGCGAAAGCCCCCCGTCAGCGCATGCACCACGCACAGCACGCCACACACCAGCAGGGCAATGCTGACCACCCAGGGAAAAAAATTGGGGCCCACGCCGCCGTAGCCGGCCTCCGAACTGATCGAACGGGCGCCCCAGGCCAGCCCCAGCGAAAGCAATACCAGCCCGGCCCCGATGAGGGTCTGCAGGGGCCTGGAGTGTGAGGAATGTTGATGTGCCATGGTGCTCCTTCGCGCCGCGCCCGCACACACCCAGGCCAATGCACGCGCCTGCCCTGCCGGCAAGACGAATGCGCGCAGACGGGGTACGCAGCGTGCGCCGGGTGGTGTGCTCAGATCATTCCGGACTTGGCCATCGTGGCGCGCATGCTGGCAAACTCGCTGTCCACGAAGTTGGCGAACTCGTCACCCGCCATCCATGCGGGGGTCCAGCCGTTCTTTTCCATCGCGTCTTGCCAGGCCTTGTGCTTGAAGGTCCTGGCCAGCGCATCGATCAGGGCCTTGCGCTGCACTGGCGTGATGCCGGGCGCGCCATACACGCCGCGCCAGTTGCCAATTTCCACGTTGATGCCCTGCTCCTTGAGCGTGGGCACGTTCACACCTTTCAGGCGCTGGCCCGAGGTGACGCCAATGGGCAGCATCTTGCCCGCGGCAATGTATTCGGCGAACTCGCTGTAGCCACTGCCGCCCACGGTCACGTTGCCGCCCAGTATGGCGGCGGTAGCCTCGCCACCGCCCCGGAATGCCACGTAGTTGATCCTGGACGGATCGACTCCCACCTCCCGGGCGATCATTGCGGCGGCAATGTGCTCGGTCGAGCCCCGGGAGCCCCCGCCCCACTTCACGCTGCCCGGGTCTTTCTTGAGCTGGTCGATCACGTCCCGCATGGTCTTGAATGGCGAATTGGCGGGCAGCACAAAGACGTTGTATTCGCTGGTCAGGCGCGCCAGCGGGGTGACCTTGTCCAGGCCCACGGGCGGCTTGCCGGCGATGATGCCGCCCAGCATCACCGCGCCCATCACCAGCAGCGCATTCGGATCACCCTTGCTGGCATTGACGAACTGGGCCAGGCCAATGGCGCCGGCAGCGCCGCCCTTGTTGTCAAAGGATACGGACGAAGCAGCGCCCGCTTCCTGCATGGCCTTGCCCAGGGCGCGGCCGTTCGAATCCCAGCCGCCGCCAGGGTTGGCAGGAATCATCATCTTGACGGCCGGTGCGCTCTGGGCCGCTACAGGCAGCGCGCCTGCAGCGGCGAGGGCGGCCAGGGATCTGAGAAAGGCATCGCGACGCATGGTGTCTCCTTGCAAAGTGTGCGAACGTGCTGATGATGCGCGCCGTGCCTGTCAAACGGCTGTCCCCGGATGCAGGGAAAACACCCATGCGGCTGCAGCATGGCAGCGGTGCTATCGTGCCGCGCATGCAACTGCTTCTTGTTGAAGACGACCCCACCATGCAGGCCACCCTGCACCGCGCCCTGACCCGCAAAGGCATGCAGGTGACGGCCGTCGGCGATGGCCATGCAGCGCTGAACCGGTGGGCACAGATGCAGCCAGACGCGGTGGTCCTGGACCTCACGCTGCCGGGGCTTGATGGACTGCAGGTGCTGGAACAAGCCCGCTCGCGCGGCCTGCGGGCGCCGGTGCTGATCCTCACCGCGCGCGGAACGGTGGGCGATCGTGTGGTCGGGCTGAATGCGGGGGCGGATGACTACCTGCCCAAACCATTTGATCTGGACGAACTGGAGGCCCGCCTGCGTGCCCTGCAGCGCCGCCATGCGGGCGCTGCAACGCCCACCGATGCCCGCAGCAGCACCCAGCAGATAGGTGCAGTCCGCTACGACAGGGAAAGCGGCGCGCTCTACCTGAACGGCGAAGTGATGGAACTCACGCCCCGGGAACTGGCGCTGATGCACGCGCTGCTGGCCCAGCCCGGCCATGCCGTGACGAAGGAGCGCCTGTACGGGCTGGTATTCCCGGGTCAGCTGGACGTGCAGTTTGAAGCCATTGAAGTCGTGGTGTACCGGCTGCGCAAAAAGCTCGCAGGCACCGGATTGACGCTGATGACCTTGCGGGGGCTCGGCTACCTGCTGCGGGCCGATACGTGACCGCACCTGCCCGGCCGCCGCGCCACCCCTCACTGCGCAGGCGCCTGTTGCTGGGGATTTTGCTGCCCGTCGCGCTCTTCATTGCGTTCAACACGTACAGCCTCTACCAGCAAACCCTGGCCTCGCTGAACACGGCGTACGACCGCACCTTGCTGGCCTCGGCAAAAAGCATCAGCGAACAGCTGGATGTACAGGGCTACGACGAGGCGGCGCAGCTGCGCGCCACGGTTCCCTACTCGGCGCTGGAAGCTTTCGAGGCAGACAACCAGAGCCAGATGTTCTACCGGGTATCCACCTTGCAGGGCGAACTGGTCTCCGGATTTGACGAGCTGCCCGTATGGCGCGGGCAGATTCCGGCGCAGCCGCCCTATGCGGCGCTGGTGGATTTCTACGACGAGCGCTTGCGCGGCCGTGATGTGCGCGTGGCGGTGCTGCTGCAGCCTGTGGCCAGCGCCCAGGGCCGCACCATGGCCGTCATCCAGGTGGCCGAAACCCTGGAGGTGCGCGAAACGCTGGCGCTGCAGCTTCTCTACAACACGCTGCTGCGCCAGGCGTTGCTGATCGGTGTGATCGCACTGACCGTGGTGCTGGTGGTTCAGCGCGCCATCCACCCCGTGCGCCGGCTGAGCCAGCAGCTTCAGGCGCGCAGGGAAGGTGATCTGAGCCCCATCGCAGCGCCGTCCACCCCGCGCGAACTCCAGCCACTGGTGGACGCTACCAACGGCGTGATGCAGCGCCTGAGCCAGCTGCTGCGGGATCAGAAACGTTTTGTGCGCGATGCGTCGCACCAGCTGCGCACGCCGTTGGCGGTGCTCAAGACGCAGGTGCAATCCGCCCAGCGCGGCGATGTCGAGCCCACGCAGGCGCTGCGCGAGATCAGCGACACCGTGGACCGCGCCACCCAGCTGGCCAACCAGATGCTGGCCCTGGCCAAGGTGGAGCAGCTGCGCCAGCAAAGTGCGCCCCCGGTCATCCGGCTGGACGAAATCCTGCGTACCGTCGCACTCGAAATCTCCCCCTTGATCGCCCAGCGCAACCTGGACTTCGGCATACACACCGAGCCCGCCCGCGTTCAGGCGCACGAATGGATGGTGCGCGAGCTCAGCCGCAACCTGCTGCACAACGCGGTGCGCCACGCCCCGGCAGGCACTGAACTGGCGGTGGACCTGCGCGCCGACGGCACCGGCGTGGTGCTGACCATCAGCGACCATGGGCCGGGCATAGACGAAGCGCTGGCGACGCGCCTGTTCCAGCCCTTTTCGGCGGGCGACGTGCGCACTGGC
>NZ_AGTS01000085.1 GCF_000238595.1 Acidovorax sp. NO-1
GAATTCACCGAGTCGCCCGCCACGATGAAGTGGTCGAGCACCCGCACATCGACCAGCGCCGCCGCCTGCTTGAGCGTCTGCGTCAGAACTTCGTCGGCACGCGATGGACGGGCAGCGCCGCTGGGATGGTTGTGCACCAGGACCAGGGCGCAGCTGTTTCGAAGCAGCGCATCGCGCACCACCTCCCGCGGGTACACCGATGTCTGGCTCACCGAGCCCCGGAACATCTCGACGTAGTCCACCACGCGGTTCTGCGCATCGAGATGCACCACCGCAAACACCTCATGAGGGAGATTGCCCAGCCGGGCACGCAGAAAGTCCTTCACCACAGCGGGAGAGTCCATCAAGTCGCTGCCGCGCACCTGGGCGGCCAGCAACTGCTGCGCCGCCAGCAGCACCTCGTCGACCTCGGCCGGACGGTACTGGCCCGCGACATCGCGCACCAGCAAGGCGGAAGCGGCAACCGAGAGTGCCTGGAAGGAATCAAGGGAAGAAAACAGATCGTGCTGCATGACCAACTCCAGTGATCGGGCGGGATTGCCCGAGACCGGAACCGGCACGCCGCAGCGCAGCGGTCACAGGTTCGAGGACGGCCGAACGGCCGCCAGCGCATGCAGTGCGCGCAGACCTTGACGGCGAGACCGGTGTGCAAGGATGAAGGGATCAGCAAGCCAGCCCCTCCACAACTGCAGGCGTGAGGAAGGCAAGCGAAGCGCGCAGGCCGGGGGCATGCCCTCGGCCGGAGGCGTCAAGGGATCGGAGCCGAATGGCCGCGACCCAGCACGGGGCGCGGGGCGCAGCCCGCAGAGCCCGACGGCGGTACGCCGGGACGCACTATCGAAATCGACGCACATCATCTTCGGCTACCGACACCAACGAAGACAATCTATCCAGAACAATTCGGACCCACCATGACTACCGCCGCCAGAACCGACACCACTGCCTGGGCCTTCCGTGCCCGGTTTCGCCGGGGCGGTCGGTGGCCGCAAAACGGTCCTTGGTGCAAATCATCATTGAAGGCGTTCGAATGACCAAGAAAGCAGCCATCGCCCTTGCAGTAGCCATTCTGGCGATCGTTGTTTGGGGGTTCTTCATCGATTCGGGATCGACACGGATCGTCATCAACGGTCAGGAGATCACCGGACCGCTCAAAGGTGGCGTTGGTCTGGCGGGTTTGATCGCCGACCTCGTTGCTCTGTTCTGTGTCGCAATCCTCCTGCTCTTTGTGTTTGCTGGAGTCGGCGTGTTTGTCGTGGGTGGCGCCATGTTCGTCGGGCTCGTCTGGGTGGCGCTTTCGCTGCCGTACTTGCTCGTCGTGCTCGTCGTGCTCGTCGTGCTCGTTCCATTGGCACTTGTCTGGGTGTTCATCGCGATCGCGCGAAAGCTTGATGCCAAGTAGCTGCGCGGATTGGCTGCAGAATGTGCTCGCGCCCATGTTGGGAGAGCGTATGCCATTGGCTCGCGCCTCCGCCCGATGAAATGCCATTTTTCGCGGCAACTGATGCTTGATCGATACCAGCGGCCACCTTGAAATCAAGTATCGTGCCGCATGATCTCCCACGGTCGCTACCTCGCCCTCCTCGCTGCGCTGTTCGCCGTGGTGTGGGTCGCGCTCGCCATCGACCCCTGGTACCGGGACGACTGGGCGCTTGAGAACGTGCTGGTCGTCGTGTTCGCGGTCGCGCTGTCGGCGTCGCGTCGCCGCTTTGTGATGTCGCGCCTGTCCTATACGCTGATCTTCCTGTTTCTCTGCCTGCACACGGTGGGTGCGCACTACACCTACGCCGAGGTTCCATACGACGCATGGATCAAGGCGCTGACTGGACGCTCGCTCAACGAAGTGATGGGCTGGGAGCGCAATCACTTCGACCGCCTCGTGCACTTGATGTACGGGCTGCTGCTGGCCTATCCGATGCGCGAGCTGTTCCTGCGCGTGGCCGACGCCCGCGGCTTCTGGGGCTACTTCCTGCCTCTGGACATGACCCTCTCGACCTCTGCACTCTTCGAACTGTTCGAGTGGGCCGCGGCCGAGATCTTCAGCGGCGGGCTGGGGGTGGCCTACCTCGGAACCCAGGGCGACGTCTGGGATGCGCACAAGGACATGTCGCTGGCCGGTCTCGGCGCGTTCATCGCCATGCTGCTGACTGCGCTCATCAACGCCCGCCTGCGCCGCGACTTCGCGCGCGAGTGGCAGGACAGCATGATGGTCAAGCGCGCCGCACCTCTTGGCGAGAGCGAGACCGTGCGCATGCTGCGGTCGCGGGAGGCCGGGCGGTGAACGAGATCGAAGTGCATGTGGCCGAGCTGGAGCAGTTCTTCGACCACATGGACGCGTCGCCGCTCGCGACCCGCAACCTCGATCCGCGCGCCGAGCGCTTCATCGTCGACGCGGCCAAGGACCTGCCGCGCGATGCGGCGCTCGGCCTGGTCGTGCATCTCGAACACCCGTCTTCCGAAACGGCATCCGTCAGCGACGCGGTCCACGCGCATTTCCACCTGCAGGGCGCCTCGGCGCGGCGGCGACTGCGCGAACTGTTCCGCCGCGGCAGGCTCAGCCTGTTGATCGGCCTGGCGTTCCTGGCCGCCACCCTCGCCGCGAGCAAGCTGGCCGAGAACTGGCTCGATCCGGGCGGCATGCTCGAGGTGGTGCGCGCCAGCCTGTCGATCGCCGGCTGGGTCGCGATGTGGCGGCCGATGGAACTATTCCTCTACGACTGGTGGCCGATCCGCGCCGAAGCGCGCCTCTTCGACCGACTGGCGTCCATGCCGGTGCGGCTGATGGCATCGTGACAGTCGGTCTAACTGCCCCGCCGCACGCCCTGCGCAAGAGAGGCCGCATCGCAACCAGACGCGCACCGTGGCCCAACAATCAACCATTCCCTGCAAACGGAGCCCCAGCATGACATGGCACACCCTTTGCGGTTCGGACGAACTGCCCGTAGGCGAGATGAAGTCCTTTATCGTCGACAAGCACAAGATCGTTCTGTACCACCTCAGCGATGGCTTTTTCGCGACACAAGCCAGCTGCACCCACACCTTCGCGCCGCTGGCGCGCGGCAAGCAGCTGGAAGACTGCAAGGTGCAATGCCCGCTGCACCGCGCGCGCTTCGACATCCGCACCGGCGCGGTGCTGGACTGGGCGAACTTCCCGCCGGGCATCCAACTGCTGAACGTCGTGCGCGGCGAAAAGGCGCTGCAGACCTACAAGGTCAGCGTGAAGTCCGGGCAGGTGCGGGTCAGCGTACCGGAAGCCTGAAGAACGCTGCCGCCGGGGCCGGCGCTCAGTCCTCACACCGTTGGTGCACGTAGGCTCCCGGTGCGCCACACAGGCCGTCGCGTCCAGTCAGCTGGCGCGCCGACACCTCTCGGCCGCTGCCCTTGGCCTTGATCCAGGTGTCCCAGGCGGTCCACCACGAGCCTTCGTGTAGCTTGGCTGCGGCTTCCCATTCGTCCGGCGACAGCCACGGGTCACCTGGGCGGCGCACCGCATCGCGCCAGCGTCGGACCGCATGGCCGGGTTCGCTGACGATGCCGGCGTTGTGGCCGCCGCTGGTCAGCACGAACGTGATCTCGGCGTCCGTCAGCTGGTGCAGTTTGTAGACCGAGCGCCAGGGCGCCACGTGATCCTTTTCCGTGCCCACCACAAACATCGGCTGGTGGACATCGTTCAGCGACACCGGCCGGCTCTCTACACAGTAACGCGACTCGGCCAATTCGTTGTGCAGGTACAGGCGCCGCAGGTACTGGCTGTGCATCGCCGCCGGCATGCGCGTGGTGTCGGCGTTCCAGGCCATCAGGTCGTTCGGCCGCAGCGGCTCGCCCATCCAGAGTTCTCGCAGCGTGGCCGACCAGATGAGCTCGCGCGAGTGCAGGAACTGGAAGCTCGCGGCCATCTGCCGGCCCGTGAGGTAGCCGCGCTCGGCCATCATCTCCTCCAGCAGCGCGACCTGGCTTTCGTCGATCAGCACGCCCATCTCGCCGGGCTCGGTGAAATCGATCTCTGCGGCGAGAAAACTCAAGGACGCCAGTGGCGGCAGCGCTTCGGCGTCGGCCACCCGCCCGGGCCGCGCGAGCGCCGCCGAGGCGATGGCCAACAGCGTGCCGCCCAGGCAGTACCCCACCGCATGCACCGCTTCGCCGGGCACACGCCGCCCGATGGCCGCCAACGCGTCGAACACGCCGAGTTGCAGGTAGTCGTACATGTCCAGCAGCGCGTCGCTCTCGTCGGGGTTGAGCCAGGAGAGCATGAACACGGTGTGCCCCTGATTGACCAGCCAGCGCACCATCGAGTCGTGCGGCGAAAGGTCCAGGATGTAGTACTTCATGATCCAGCTCGGCACGATGAACACCGGCTCGGCATGCACGGCGGGCGTCGTCGGGAGGTACTGGATGAGCTCCACCAGGTGGTTGCGGTGCACGACGCGGCCTGGGCTCACTGCCACGTCCACGCCGGGCTCAAAGCGTTGGCCGTGGTCAAACATTTGCGCCAGACCCAGGCGGCGGCGCCAGTCGTCAAAGGCGTGCGCCCAGCCCTCCAGCAGGTTGTCCGCGCGACGTTCCAGCGTGCGTGCCAGCACCTCGGGGTTGGCCAGGCCGGCGTTGGCCGGTGAAAGCATGTCCAGCCACTGGCGCGCGAACATGGCGACGACGTCGCGGTGGTGGGCCGTCATGCCACGCAGGTGGGTGGCGTCGCGCCACCAGCGCTCGGCGTCCAGGTAGTTGCGCACGATCCATGCATAGGGCCACGCCTGCCAGGCGTCGGCCTGGAAGCGCTGGTCATCGGGCCGCTCGCTGGCGCCGCGCGGCAGGTGGCTCTGCGTCAACGCGGCCCTGGCGGAATGGGTGGCCATTCCCAGGGCCTCACTGACGAGCCGCGACGTCTGTGCGGGCTGGGTGGCCAGGTGGAGCGCCCAGTCGGTGGCGGCCAGCGCCAGCGTGATGGGCGACAGACCGCCCCAGAGTTCCGCTGCCTGTGCGTGCAGCAGGCCATCCAGCGCCTCGGCGCGCGCACGCGCCTCCTCGGCGGGCGGGGCGATGGGACAAGCGGGGGCGGGAGCGGTGGCGCGGGACATGGACGGGGGCCGGGGCAGGCAGGGGTGTTACGGCTGCCCAAGCATACCCGGGGCGGCCCACGATCCACAGGGTTCGGTGAACGGCACCTGCACCGCCTGCAGCGTCACATGGGTGATCTCGAACCGGTCATGCAAGCCATCGGTAGCCGCCTGCAGGAATGCGTCGTCCGGATGGCTGCCGGGCATCACCAGGTGGGCTGTTATGGCCACCTGCGAGGTGTCCATGGCCCAGATGTGCAGGTCGTGCACGCGGCTCACACCTGGCAGACCTGCCAGGTAGTCGTGCACCGCCTGCGGGTCCACGCCGTCAGGCACGCCGTCAGGCACGCCGTCAGGCACGCCGTCAAACAGCAGGTGCAGGGATTGCCGGAACAGGCTCCAGGTGCCCCACAGGATCACCGCCGCAATCAGCAGACTGACCACCGGGTCGAGCCAGAACCAGCCCATCCACAGCGTGAGCGCACCGGCGACCACCACGCCGGCCGACACAACCGCATCGGCGGCCATGTGCAGAAACGCGCCCCGGATGTTCAGGTCGCGCTCGCGTCCGCGCATGAACAGCAGGGCCGTCGCCGTGTTCACCACGATGCCGACGCCCGCCACGGCCATGATGGTCAGACCTTCACTGCCCGCCATCGGTTCGGGCGCGAGCAGGCGGCCGACGGCCTCCCAGACCAGCGCTCCCATCGCCACCAGCAGCAGCAAGGCATTGGCGAACGCCGCCAGGATGCTACCCTTCTTCCAACCGTAGGTGTGACGGGGGTCGGGTCGCAGCTTGCCTGCCAGTGCACCGCCCCAGGCCAGCACCAGACCAGCCACGTCGCTCAGGTTGTGCCCGGCATCCGCGATGCAAGGCCAGCGAGTTGATCTTCCAGCCGTAGAAGGCTTCGATCGCCACGAAGGTGATGTTCAGACCGATGCCGATGGCAAAGGCCTTGTTGAAATTGGCGGGGGTGTGGCTGTGCTCGTGTCCGGCACTCATCGCTTGGCCTTTCTCACGCGCGGCGCATCGCGCCCGCCAGATCGGTCCCCGGCGCCACCGTGTTGTACACCGTGCCGTACTTCTTGACGTTGTCGTGCAGCAGGTCGATGCGGCGGTCCGTTTCGTCGGTGTCCACAACGATCTGATAGCAGATGCTGTCCATCTTGGGCGGCACGTCCTGGCGCACACCGTCCACGATCACCTTCACGCCACGCAACTCAAACTTGAGGATGGGCACCACGCGCTCAATGCCTTTGACCATGCAGGCCGACAGCGCCGCGAGCAGCAGCTCGGCCGGGTTGAAGGCGTCGGGGTTGCCGGCCATGTCGGTGTCCAGGCCGATCCGGACCGATTTGCACAAGGACTGGCTCAGGTGGGCATCGATGCGCTCGGACTCGACGTGAAAACGCATCTAGGTGGGGGACTCGTTCATGTGTGGGTTCCAGACAGTTTGGTGTGGCATATCGGGCCATGTTGACACAGCGCGTGTACCATAGTTGCGGGCAACGTATGCCGATTGATGGCCCAGCGACTCGAGCAGCAAAGCTTTGACCGCGCGGCCAGCGTGCTCAGCATCACGCGGGGCGCTGTCTCCCAACGCATCAAGGCGCTGGAAGAATCGCTGTCCACGGTACTGGTCAAGCGCGAACGGCCGGTAGCGGCCAAGCATGCCGGTGAGGTGCTGCTGCGCCATGTGAAGGCGCTGCCTATCCTTGAAGGATCGGCACTCCAAGAACTTGGGCCAACCGCCAAACCACACGCGCCCGTGTCCCTGGCCATTGCGGTGAATGCCGACTCCCTGGCCACCTGGTTTCCTGAAGTGCTCAGGGAGTTGCTCATGGGTCAGTTGGTGGCCCTAGTTGTGATGTTGCAATAGGTTGTTCACCCGACGGCATCTGGGAGACTGGAGTTACCACGCTTCAGCACTCACAGAGGAAACCCGCCGGATGAACAGCCACAAGACTGCCAGATTGACGTTTGAAGGACGCAAATTGCTCATCGAGCGCATTGCCGTCCTGGGGCTGATGCCAGCGGCCGAGGCCGCTGGCATCAGCGTGCGGACCGCCCGTAAGTGGCGCCGTCGCTTCGAAGTGGGCGGAGTCGATGGCCTCATGGACTGCAGCTCACGCCCCGCCAAGACACGCAGCACCATTGATGAGGCACTCGGCCAGCGCATCGAGCAGTTGCGGCGCAGCCGTATGCCCATGCGCCGCATCGCTGCGGTGGTCGGGCGCAGCGTGGCCACCATCAGTCGCTGGTTGGCCAAGCTTGGCCTCTCCAGCCTGAAGGCGCTGCAGCCCGCTGCGCCCGTTTTTCGCTACGAACACGATACTCCCGGGGCCATGCTGCACATGGACACCAAGAAGCTCGGGCGCATCGAGCGACCCAGCCACCGTGTCACCGGCAACCGCCGCGACTCCGTCGATGGCGCCGGCTGGGAGTTCGCCCACGTGGCCATCGATGACCACAGTCGGGTGGGCTTCGTGCAGATGCATGCCGATGAGCGCAAGGGCTCGGCGGTGGACTTCCTGCAAGCCGCCGTTGCCCACTATGCCGCGCTGGGCGTGCGCATCGAGCGCCTGCTGACCGACAACGGCTCGGCCTACCGCTCGCGTCTGTTCGCCAAGACCTGTCAGGCGTTGGGTATCAAGCACTGCTTCACCAAGCCCTACCACCCACAAACCAATGGCAAGGCCGAGCGATTCATCCAGACCTGTCTGCGCGAATGGGCCTACGGCAGAACGTGGCAGCACAGCACCGAGCGCACCGCCTGGCTGCCATCCTTCTTGACTTACTACAACACCCGCAGGCCTCACTCGGCCC
>NZ_AGTS01000084.1 GCF_000238595.1 Acidovorax sp. NO-1
CTAGGTCATCGCCCTCCGGCTTCCCGCCTCGGTGGGAACAACCTATTGCAACTCAACACCTAGTGCATCAACACGCAAGATTCGGAACGTAATGTCGACTGAGCTTCTGATCTGCGTCCTGACGGGTGAACGTCCACCCGATGGTTCTCTGTGCGACGTCACGGGCCTGCTGCCAGGCGTCAACCTCGCATTGCAGGCGGTTTCGGCTTTCAACTCGCCGGTCCAGACATTGACGACTGAGGATACCGATCTCGATCTCCGCCAATTCAGCCAACTCGCGTGCTTGGGCGTGTAGTGGAACTGCACTCGGCGCAAGAGCTTGTTCGCTGCACGTTTGCCCAACACGTCGTCAAAACATCTTCTGAAGTGGATGTTCAGGTTGTCGAGCACCAGATGAACGCGGCGAGCCTTGGCATACGTGTGGGTCAGCAAGTCGCCGACGAAGACCACGAAGTCGGCCTTGCCCCGTCGCTCTGTGACCGAGACGGTCCGCTGCCCGGCTTTGGGCTCTACGGCCACGAACAGATTGGTCGTGCCGTTACGCGCCTACTCGTAGTCCACTTTTTCGGGGCTGCGCGAGTTCATCGGCAGTGGTGCACGACTGTGACCGATGAGTTGCAAGCTCTTCTCGTCGATGCAGATGACCGGCTCTGAGCGCGACATCGGCCGCGCGTACAGCTCAAGCAAGGCGTACATGCGACTGCGGTACTCCTCAGTCAACGCGCCAATGCACCACATCAGCTTGCGCCAGGGCTTGAGATGTTTTTTTGAGCATGCGCCGCACGGTTTCTCGGCTCACGTTGGCCATGCCGACTTCCTGCCGAGCCGCCCGTTCGAGTTCCACCATCGTCCAGCGCTGCCGGCCCGCAGGCGGCGTCGAACACGCCAGCGCCGTCACTCGCGCTTCGTCGTCTGTGTCGTACTGGCGTGGCCGCCCCCAGCGTGCTACGCCGAAGACCGCCAACTCCACACCGCCTTGAAGATTCGCTGCGCGCGTATGCCACACAGCCGTGCGCCCTATTCCCAGTACCGCCATGATCTGGGCCTCTGGCACGCCCCTGTCCAGTGAGGCCAAAACATGAGCCCGATTGACCTCTCTCGCTTGGTGCGCCCCTTTGCTGCGAATCTCGTCCACCAGCGAGCGATCCTCGTCGGTCAAATGCAACTCCGTCTGCCTCATGACAACACCTCCAAGCATCAAGTAAATTGTCGGCCCTGATTTATTCAAATCCGATCCCAGACAGGGCGCTGTGCAGGTCGGGTGAGAGCTCGAGTGGACCAAGAGTCCAACGCGTGTTGCCATTTCAGTGACAAGCTCGCTACCGAGCACAGGCGCAAATAAAGGCTTTGCAAGAAGATGATGCCCTTGCGGGCGATCATGCGCAGCAGCCAGCGGATGTTGTAGCCCGCCGCACACAGCACCGAATGCAGCCGGTCGCCGGCTTCTCCCTTGAGGTGACAACGGTCCATGCGGTGATCGGCTTTGAGGTGGCCGATGATCGGCTCAATGGCCTGACGACGCCTGAGCTCGCGTCGCTCTTGCTCGCTGATCCGCTTGGCCTTGCCCCGGTGCACGATATGCACATCCGGGTTGTGCGTCCACACCCCGATAGCCCAGATCAACGAACGCCGTCGCTGGCTTTGACCGGCTGTCTTGCATCAGGATGCTCGCCTGCTCCAGTTGCTCGTTGAGGGTGTGGCCGTCGTAAGGGTTACCTTGGAAGGCTCGTGAGCCCACGATCAGGTTGCCCTGCAGCGTGCTGGCAATGCCCACCTTGACCCCGAACTCGTAGGGCGTTCGGGCCTTGCCCTTGCTGATGCAGTCCACCTCGGGCGCATGCCAGGCGTAGAGCTTGGGCTGTCCATCCACCGCTTTGCGCTGGCCGCTCTGGGCCACGATGCGATGGGCCTTGTTCAAGGTCTCGCCCAGTGCTTCGCGCACTGCCGCCCCGATGGCACTGGCCTTGCGGTCGATCTCGCGCTGCAGGCGAGCGACGATGGTTCTCTGGCGTTTGATGGTGCGGCGCATGCGCTTGAATTGCCGGGCATGGGCATAGCGCCCGGCCTAGCGGCTCAGGTCCCTGCCTTCCTTGGCAAAGGTCTGCTTCAGATCAATGCCCGTCTCCTTGGCCGCCTGGACCAAATTCAACCGGGCGGTCTCCAGCAAACGGCTGTCGGTGGGATGGGCAATCGCCTTGTGCTGCACCGTGCTGTCCACGATCACGCGGGAGGGCTCCTGCGGTTTGATCAGTTTGAGTTAGACGGCCACGTTGATGGTCTGCGCCAGCAGTTCTTCCACACCTTCCTCGCCCAACAACTGACGGAACTTGACCAGGGTGGTGCCGTCGCGGGGCTGGCGGTCTTCGTAATAAGCACAGCCCGAGAAGAACTGCCAGCGCGGCGTATCGGCCCAGCGGGCCACCACGCCCTCGTCGGAGTCGTTGAAGGCGTGTTTGAGGTAAAGCAGCGCAATCATGATGCGCAGCGGCACGCGAGGGCGCGCTGCGTTGCTGGAAACAGCAGCGCGCTGTACCTGTTCACCGAAGAGGTCCAGATCGGGCATGGCCACACCGGCGCGGCCTTTGTGAGAGAAGACCTGGGCCACCCACGCTTCGATCTCCTGCCAGGGCATGCGCGAGGCCAGCACGGCCAGCGGGAGGCGCAGGTCGATCATGTGGTCGATGCGCGAACGGAAAAATCGTCGGTGGCGGGGCAGGCAAACATCACTGCAGAACTCCCAGAAAACTGCCCCTATTGGAATTCAAACTGGGAGTTCTGGATATCTGCAATCACCCCACAAACCAAGTGTTCATGCGGGTTCTGGAGGTTATTCAGGGACGACTGAATCAAGTAAATCAAGTAATGGTGACGAGATTGTATTTATGTTCCGTTACTTACCTGTCAATGTACTAGTGACGAGGCCGGTCACCCGCTAACGTGATGCGGTGCATGACCCGGCGGAAGCCGTGGTAATCGTTGACCGGGTAGTGGTGCGTGCAGCGGTTATCCCAGAGCGCCAGGGAACCCACCAGCCAGCGGAAGCGGCAGGTGAACTCTTCCTTCTTCTGGTGCGTGAATAAAAATTGCAGCAGCGGCGCGCTCTCCTCTTCGGTCATGCCGGCGAAGCGCGCGGTATGGGCGCAGTTGACATACAAAGCCTTGCGACCGGTTTCCGGATGGGTGCGTACCACGGGATGTTCGGCCTCGTAATGGGTGTGCTGGTCAGCGCGACCGGCTTCGGCCAGACGGTCTTCGCGGGTGCGTGACACATCTGCCTTGGCCGAGGTGTTGACCGCCACCAAGCCGTCGAGCAGCCGCTGCATCCCCTCCGACAAGGCCTCATAGGCCAGCACCTGGTTGGCAAACAGCGTGTCACCGCCGTAAGGCGGCGCTTCGCGCGCCAGCAGCAGCGTGGCCATCGGAGGCTGCTCCAAGTAGGCAGTATCGCTGTGCCAGACACCGCCAAAGTTGACTATTTCGTGCGCCAGCTTCTTCACTTCGATGATGACCGGAAAGCCCGGGATGCCGCTGACAAATGGGTATTCCACCGGCGTGCCAATGGCCTGGGCGAAGGCCAGGAACTGCCCGGGCGTCAGCGGCTGGTCGCGGAAAAAGATGACGCCATGCGCCAGCCACGCACTACGCAGCGCCGCCAGGTCATCCTGGCGCAGCGACCGGGACAGGTCAAGCCCGGAGATTTCCGCACCCAGCGCGCCGGCCAGCCGGGTCACGGTCAATGCCGGGGCACTCATGCTGACAACTCCGCATCGGTGAGGAACGGAGCCGCTGCGCCACTGCCCAGCAAGGACGCCAGCGCGCTGGCATCAAAGCCGCATTCGCGCAGTACCGATTCGGTGTGCTCCCCCAGCCGCGGCGCGGGCGCCAGCTTGCTGACGTCGTAACCCACCCATCGCGCCGGCGCGCCAAAGGTGCGCATCACCCCTTCGCTCGGGTGCTCGACCTGGCGGAAGAAGCCCACCGCCGCCAAGTGCGGGTCATCCAACAGTGATTCGACGGTGTTCAGGGGCACCGCCGGCACATCGATTTGTTCGAACAGCGCCATCCAGTGCGCGGTGCTTTGCACGCGCAGCGTCTGGCCCAGAAAGCCGTACACCTCGTCAATGTGGCGGGTTCGACTGGCCAGGTCGGCGAAGCGCGGATCGACCCGCAGATCGTCACGCTCGATGGCGTGCAGAAAACGCTGCCAGTGGCCGTCGTTGTAGACCAGCGCGCAGATGTAGCCGTTGCTGGTTTCGTAGGGTCGGCGCCCGGGCGACAGCAGCCGCACATAGCCGGTGTCACCACTGGGCGGCTCGAAAGTGCGCCCGTAGAGGTGGTCCGACAGCACCACGCTGGCCATGGTTTCGAACATCGGCACGTCAATGCGGCAGCCGCGTCCGGTGCGCTCGCGCCCGTACAGCGCCATGGCCACGCTGTGCGCCGCATGCAGGCCGACCATGCGGTCGGCAATCGTCAGCGGCACGTAGCGCGGCTCGCTCGCCCCGCTTTGCTGCTGCAAGGCGGCAATGCCGACCGCGCCCTGGATCAGGTCGTCATAGGCCGGGCGGCCAGCGTAGGGACCGTCCTCGCCGTAACCGTACACGCCACACCAGATGATGCGTGGATTGATCATCGAGATGCTCTCGTAGTCCAGCCCGAGCCGGGCGATGGAGGCCGGGCGCAGGTTATGCACGAAGACATCGGCGCCTTCGATCAGGCGCCGCATCGCGGCCGCGCCCTGCGGCGATTTGAGGTCGAGCGCCACGCTGCGCTTGTTGCGGTTCAGGTGCAGGAACAGCGGACCCATGCCGGGATGGCGTCCGGGGCCAATCCAGCGTGTTGAGTCGCCCTCAGGAGATTCGATCTTGATCACGTCCGCGCCATGGTCGCCCAAAATCTGGGTGGCGTAGGGGCCCATCAGTACCGCGCTTAGATCAATTACCCGCACGCCCGACAGCGGCCCCGCAAGTGCCGCCTGGTCTTGTTTATTCGTCATATGTGTCTCCTCCGGTCAAGTCGGGGCCTCCTCCAAAAAGCGCTGCCAGTAAAACCCGATTGACGGCTGTACATGCTAACGCTATTCTTATAATGAATCAGTAATTCCGATATCAGAACCTTCAGGAACCCCATCCAATGCCCATGTCAACAGCATCACGGCGGGAGCGAACGGGTGTCGCACCCGGTGCAGACGGGTCGCCCATGGCAGTGACACGCGTGCTGCGACTGCTGCGGATACTGGCCGACCACCCTGCCGGCTTGGCCCTTACCCCCTTGTGCATGGTGATGAATGCTCCGAAGACCAGCGTGCTCTCGCTGTTGCGCGGTCTCACGGTGCATGGCTACCTGCAGCGCAGCAATGAGGCGTATGGACTGGGTCCTGAGTCGTTCGCACTCGGGGCGTCTCTGGTATCGGCCCGCTCGCTCGACGTTGTGGCCCTGCCCTTCCTGCGGGAAGCGGCGGAGCGATCCGGTGAGACCGCCCTGATCGCCAGAATCGACCGCGCCGCGGATCGGCTGGTCTACAACCCGATCATCGAGAGCACCCGCGCGATTCGATACGCCGTGCCAGTCGGCACGACACGGCCGCTGTTTGCCTCGTCCGCCGGGCGTGTGCTGCTCGCGTTCCAGGACGAGGCCTGGCGGCGTGACTACCTGCGTCGGGCTGATCTGCGGGCCATGACCGAGCACTCGGTCACCGACCCGGCGCAACTGGCGCGCCTCATCGAGGCGGCCCGGCTGAGCGGGCTGGCGGTCACATTCGGCGAAGTGACGCCCGACGTGGCCGGCTTTTCAGCCCCGATCTTCGAACCCGATGGGCGCGTGAACGCGGCGCTGATCATCGCAGCGCCGATCGAGCGCGGTCGCGCCGTCGCCGATGCGCTGCAGCACCTGGTGATGGAACTCGCCGCCAGCATCTCGAGGGCACTCGGCTACCGTGCGGGATCGCAATCGCGTGAAGTGGCAACGAATCAAGCCAGACCCATACCCCAGACTCGCCGCTCGCGACAACAGGCACAACTTAAAAAGGAGACACCCCCCCGTGAACAATGAACTGCTATACGAAGTGAACGACGGCATCGCCGTCATCACCATCAACCGGCCCGAGCGTCGCAATGCGCTGAGTCGCGCCGTGCGCGAAGGTTTTTTCGAGGTCTGGCGCCGCTTCGAAGCCGACGGGCAGGCCCAGGTGGCCATCCTCACCGGGGCCGGTGACAATTTCTGCGCCGGCATGGACCTGGTGGAGGCCGCCGACACGCAACTGCGCATCCCGCCAGCGGGCTTCATCGCCGTGCTCGGCGACAACATAGAGGTCACCAAGCCCGTCATCGCCGCCGTGCAGGGCTATGCCTATGCGGGCGGTTGGCTGCTCTCGCAGATGTGCGACCTGTGCGTGGCCGACGAGACCGCCAAATTCGCCATCACCGAGGCCAAGGTCGGGCGCGGCATGCCGTGGGCCGCGCCGGTCATCCACATGCTGCCACAGCGCATCCTGATGGAAGTCGCGATGACCGGCGACCCGCTGACCGCGCAGCGCGCCTATGAACTCGGCTACATCAATCGCCTTATGCCCAAGGGGCAAGCTTTGCAAGGGGCTAAAGAGCTGGCGGCCCGGCTCATGGCCAATGCGCCGCTGACGGTGCGCGCGGCCAAGGAAATGGTGCGCTTGTCCACCGAGATGGGCCGCACCGCCGCGCTGCGCGCCTCCAACCGAGCGTTCGATGCCGTCTACCTCAGTGAAGACGCCCTGGAAGGCCCGCAGTCTTTCCGGGAGAAGCGCAAACCGGTCTGGAAGGGGCGCTGACATGAACGTGATCTCGATCAGAAAAGCCACACCGTCGGCCACTGTCCCAACCGACGGCCTCTCACGGGAACTGGCCGCGCGCAGCGCTGCCCTGTGCTACACCGATCTGCCGCAGGACGTGCGCCTGCGGGTCCGGCAATGCCTGCTCGACTGGATCGGGGTGACGCTGGCTGGCGCGTGCGAGCCACTGGTGCACATGCTGGCCGAGGAAGCCCGTGAACAGGGCGGCCATGCCCAGGCCACCGTCGTCGGGCACGCCATGACGACCTCCAGCCGGCAGGCAGCGTTGATCAATGGCGCGGCCTCGCACACGCTCGATTACGACGACGTCAACATGGCCTTCACCGGCCACCCCTCGGTGGTCCTGGTCCCGGCCTTGCTGGCCTTGGCCGAATCGCGCGGCGCCAGCGGACGCGACTTCATGACGGCCTTCGCCGCCGGCTACGAAACCATGTGCCAGCTGGGGTTGGCGTGCGGCGACGCACAGTATTCCAACGGCTTTCACACCACGGCCACGCTGGGCACGCTCGGTGCTGCCGCCGCCTGCGCACGCCTGCTTCAGCTCGACGCCGATGACACCGCGACCGCGCTGGGCATCGCCAGCACCATGGCGGCCGGGCTGAAATCCATGTTCGGCACGATGTGCAAGCCCCTGCATGCCGGGCGCGCCAGTGCCGACGGCCTGCAGGCGGCCCAGTTGGCCGCGCGTGGCTTCACCAGCCGTGCCGATGCGGTTGAATGTCCGCAAGGCCTCATCGCCACGCACGGGGGTACCGCATCGCTGGAAGCGGCCTTGGCCACGCCAGAGGGCGGCTGGCATCTGCGCCACAACCTGTTCAAGTTCCACGCCGCCTGTTACGGCACCCATGCCGCCATTGAGGCCGCGCGCCACTTGTGCCTGCAACACGCGCTGCGGCCTGATGACGTGCTCCGCGTGACGGTGCGTGCCAGTGCCGCCAGCGAGGGCGTGTGCAACATCGCAGATCCGCGCACCGGGCTGGAGGCCAAGTTCAGTCTGCGTCACACGGTGGCGATGGTGCTGGCCGGGGTTGACACTGCCGGACTGGACGCGTTCAGTGACGACGCTGTATGCGCGCCCGAGGTGGTGGCGCTGCGTGATCGGGTGCAGGTCTTGCTCGTACCCCAATGCTCGGACCTCACCCTCAGCGAGGTAGTGATCGAGACCCAGATCGGCACTGTGCTGCGCCAGCGCCACGACAGCGGGCGCCCGGCCAGCCACCTGCTGGAGCAGCAGCAGCGCCTGGAGGAAAAGTTTCGCCGGCTGGTGAAGTCCGTGCTCACACTTGACGAGAGCGACGAGCTGATCGACCTGGTGGCACGGCTAGACGAACTGACCGACCTCTCGCCGCTGGCAGGCATGCTGGCTCGCCAAGCGTGCTCTGATCGGCCCTAACAGGCTGTTGAAATTCCCCCGCGTAAACACTGTTGGCTCAGTTGCGCGGTGCTGATACCTTATGGACGTTTGAGGCAGAGCACGGGGCATCGATGCGCTGCGCGCTGTGCCTGAGCCAGGCCGACCTGCCAAGTTTGACAAGGCGCCACAGGCAGCGCTACGCGCGGCCCGCTTGCCAAGTCCGACTGATATCAGTCCACACATCACAATGCCAGCGACCGGCGGAATCGGGTCAAGGCCGCGACGAAAAATGTTGCCCCTATGGCCG
>NZ_AGTS01000083.1 GCF_000238595.1 Acidovorax sp. NO-1
CAGCAGTCAAAACAGGCTCCAGCGCTTACCCATCAAGCGCTGGCAGCTATCAAAAACAAAGCACGCTGGGGGCAGCCCGTGCGTGCTTTTTTGTTGGCACCGGGGGCGCAGACCCTGGGGCGGGTTGCGCGGCGCCGTCGGGTCGGGGCCGGTTCGCAAACCGGGCGGAAAGCGCTATGCTGAAAACGGCATGGCCGCGCACCGCAGGTGCCGGCACTGGTGTCACCGATCAGTCGACCGAACCCAAGGAGACTTTCCATGATGAGCCAGTTCAAGATTTCCACTCGTCTCGCGGCCCTGCTCACGGCCCTGTGTCTGCTGGTGCTGCTGGTCGGCGCCGAAGGGCTGCTGGGGATGGGGCAGTCCAATGCCGGCCTCAAGTCGGTGTACGACGACCGTGTGGTGCCGCTCAAGCAGATCAAGGTGGTGGCAGACATGTATGCCGTCAACGTGGTGGACGCTGCGCACAAGGTGCGCGACGGCGCCATGACCCCGGCGCAAGGCCTTGAATCGCTGGCGCAGGCGCGCAAGTCGGTCGATGCCAACTGGACGGCGTACCTGGCCACGCAGCTGCTGCCGCAGGAGGTGCAGCTGGTGGAGCGTTTTAAGTTTTTGTAGATTAAGGTCGATGCCGCCACCGAGGTGCTGGCCGGGCATTTCCGATCGGGCGACGTGGGTGCGTTGACCGAATTTGCTGCGCGGGACATGTATCCCGCCATCGATCCGTTGCAGGAGGTGCTCGGGCAGCTCATGCAGGTGCAGCTGGACGAAGCGAAGGCCGAGTACGACCGGGCAGCCTCCAGCTACCAGACCACCCGTGCGCTGACCCTGGGGGCGGTGGTGCTGGGCATTTTGCTGGCAGTGCTCATTGGCGGCGCGATGATCCGGCAGATCTCCCGCTCGCTGGGTGAAGCGATGCAGATCACGGAAGCCGTGGCGCGGGGCGACCTCACGGTGCCGATCCACGCCCAGGGCAAGGACGAGATCGCCCGGCTGCTGGGCGGGCTCACCGCCATGCGCGACAACCTTGCGCACGTGGTGGCCGGCGTGCGGGGCAATGCGCAGGGGGTGGCCTCGGCCAGTGCAGAGATCGCCTCGGGCAACAACGACCTGTCGATCCGCACCGAAGAGCAGGCCAGTGCGCTGCAGCAAACCGCTGCGTCCATGGAGGAGCTCAGTTCCACCGTCAAGCAGAACGCCGACAACGCCCGGCAGGCCAACCAGCTGGCATTGAACGCATCGACAGTGGCCGGGCAGGGTGGCGACGTGGTGTCGGAGGTGGTCGAGACCATGCGCGGCATCAACGACAGCAGCAAGAAGATTGCCGACATCATCAGCGTCATCGACGGCATTGCCTTTCAGACCAACATCCTGGCCCTGAACGCCGCGGTAGAGGCCGCGCGCGCCGGCGAGCAGGGCCGCGGCTTTGCCGTGGTGGCCGGCGAGGTGCGCAGCCTGGCCCAGCGCAGTGCCGAGGCTGCCAAGGAGATCAGGCACCTCATCCACGCCAGCGTGGAGCGCGTGGGCCAGGGCACCGCGCTGGTGGACAAGGCGGGCGCCACCATGACCGAGGTGGTCGCGTCCATCCGGCGGGTGACCGACATCATGGGCGAGATCAGCGCCGCCAGCAGCGAGCAGAGCGCAGGCGTGTCGCAGGTGGGCGATGCCGTCACCCAGATGGACCAGGTCACGCAGCAAAACGCTGCACTGGTCGAGCAGATGGCGGCCGCCGCCAGCAGCCTCAGCCAGCAGGCCCAGGCGCTGGTGGGCGCTGTGGCCGTTTTCAAGCTGACCGAAGATCAGACGCGCAGCGGCGTGCGCCCGGTGCCCGCTGCCGAAGGCGGTGCAGTGCGGCGGGTGGCGCTGGTGGCTACGTAGTGGCGCCCAGGCCGCCGGAGCTGCAGACGTTTGCTGCTGCACCGTCACTATCTGCTGGCACCCGCTGAGCTGACGATCCCCTTGAACGCTACTCAATGCAAAGCGGTCAGCCTGAGCCCTGCCGATTATTTTTTTACTTTGTGGAAAAATGAAACGTATGCTTACTAAAATAACCCCACAAACAACGTGCGAATGACCCACGCAAGCACCTGCGTGCCGCAGATCCATGGTGGGCAAATATTTGCTGCGTACCTCCCCATCTCCCACAAGGAACCCCATGAACAATTTCAAGATCGGTACCCGGCTCGGGCTGGCGTTTGGTCTCGTGCTGCTGATTACCGCCGCCATTGCCACGCTGGGGGTCTGGCGACTTCACGTGCTCAAGGACGCCAGCGTCCAGATCGCCAACGTCGAGATGGAGCGCAATGCGCTGGCGCAGGATTGGAAGGCGGCGATCGATCTGAACTGGGTGCGGGCTTCGGCATCGCTCAAGGCCACGGACGAGGCGTATGTTCAATCGCTTTCGGCAGACATGACGGCCACCTCCCAGCGCGCCAGCGAGGCGCAAAAGAAGCTCGAGGCGCTGGTGGACGACCCGCGCGGCAAAGAGCTGCTTGAACGCGTGGCCACTACGCGGTCGGCCTATGTGGGCGCGCGGGCCAAGTTGCTCGAACGCAAAAAGGCGGGAGAAGACGTCTTTGCGCTGGTCGACAGCGAGCTGAAACCGCTGGCGAGCGCCTACCTGCAATCGCTGGCCGATGTGGCCGACAACACGCGCAAGCAGCTCAAGGAGTTCGAGACCACCAACATCGCGTCTGCAGAGGTGAGCCAGTGGACCCTGGCGCTGGGTGCGGTGGCATCGGTGCTGCTGGGTGCGTTGTTCGCGTTGTGGACGGCGCGCTCCATCGTGGTGCCTGTGCAGCGCGCAGTGCAGACGGCAGACGAAATCAGCCATGGCAACCTGTCGCAGAACATTCATGCCGAAGGACGTGACGAGATGGCGCAACTGCTGCGTTCGCTGGGCGCGATGCAGCACAACCTTGCGCGCATCGTCGGGCATGTGCGTTCGGGCTCCGAAAGCGTGGCGACGGCATCGCAGGAAATTGCCCAGGGCAACCACGACCTGAGCGCCCGCACGGAGCAGCAGGCCAGTGCGCTGGAGGAAACGGCCGCGTCGATGGAGGAGCTCAACTCCACCGTGCGCCAGAACGCCGACAACGCGCGCCAGGCCAATCAGCTGGCCCAGAGCGCCTCCACCGTGGCCGTGCGCGGCGGCGAAGTGGTGGGCCAGGTGGTGGGCACCATGAAAGGCATCCACGACAGCAGCAACAAGATCGCCGACATCATCGGCGTGATCGATAGCATTGCGTTTCAGACCAATATCCTCGCGCTCAACGCAGCGGTAGAAGCGGCGCGTGCCGGCGAGCAGGGGCGTGGCTTTGCGGTGGTGGCGTCGGAGGTGCGCAGTCTGGCAGGCCGCTCGGCCGATGCCGCCAAGGAGATCAAGACACTGATCAGCGACAGCGTGGAACGCGTGAGCGCGGGCACCACGCTGGTCGATCAGGCGGGGGCGACGATGGCAGAAGTGGTGAGCGCCATCCGGCGGGTGACCGATCTGATGGGGGAGATCAGTGCCGCCAGCTCGGAGCAGAGCCAGGGCGTCGCCCAAGTGGGCGAGGCCGTGACGCAGATGGACCAGGTCACCCAGCAAAATGCCGCGCTGGTGGAGGAAATGGCCGCTGCGGCCAGCAGCCTGAACAACCAGGCGCAGGACCTGGTGAGCACGGTGGCGTTCTTCAAACTTTCTGCGGAACAGGGCACCGCGGCAGGCGCCGATGCGCGACCCGCCGGCCATCTGCCGTCAAGCCGCGGGGCGTCGGCTGCAGGCCGTTTGCCCTTGGTCGCACCACAAAAGGCGCTGTCCTGAACCGCGCTCCTGGCCTCCTGTATGGCCCCCGGAAGGGGCGAACTGAAGGCCTCAGGCGCCCGTCCTGAACGGGCTGCGGGCCTGCAGGTCACTCAGATAGCCCTCCACCCCGAGGCCTTCGCGCGCCAGAAACCGCTCCACGGCGTCTGAAAAGGCCGGGTGGGCCATCCAGTGCGCGCTGGTGGCCTGCACGGGCAGCAGCGCGCGGGCCATCTTGTGCTCGCCCTGGGCGCCGCCTTCAAACCGCTGCACGCCATGGTCGATGCACCACTGCAGGGGCTGGTAGTAGCAGGCCTCAAAGTGCAGGCAGTCCACGCGCTCCAGCGCGCCCCAGTAGCGGCCGTAGGCGACGAAATTGTGGTCTTTTTGGCCGCTGGCGCTTTCTGGTAAAGCGCTGATAGCTATTAAACTGGTAGCAATCGGTTTGCCCTCGCGCTCTGCCACAAACAGCAGCCAGGCCTCGGGCATGTGCGCCGCCATGCGGGCAAAGAAGTCGCGCGTGAGGTACGGCGGGTTGCCGTGTTCGAGGTAGGTGCGTTCGTAGCAGCGGTAGAAAAAATCCCAGTCGGCGGCGCTGATGTTGGCCCCGCGCGACCAGCGGAAGGTGACCCCCGCGTCGGCCACGCGGCGGCGCTCCTGGCGGATCTTCTTGCGCTTGTCTTGGGCGAGGCTGGCAAGGAAGTGGTCGAAGTCTCTAAAGGGTTGGCCCGAGCCGCCGCCGGGCAAGGTGCTGTCGGGGGATGGTGCATCAGACGCAGCGGGGAGCGTGGGGGCCACGTTCTTCCAATGAAATTGCACGGTGTGCCGCAGCATCAGGTCTTGCTGCGCACTGGTGAGCACGTCGTCGTCGCTGGCAAACAGGATGTGCACGGACGACACGTTTTCGTCCTCGCACCACTGGCACACCGCCCGCACCAGCAGGGCGCGCGTTGCTTCATCGCGGGCCATGAGCCGGGTGCCCGGCACGGGGGTGAAGGGCACGGCGATCACGGCCTTGGGGTAGTAGGGCACGCCGTGTTGCTCGTAGGCGCTGGCCCAGGCCCAGTCGAAGACGTACTCGCCGTAGGAGTGGTTCTTGAGGTACAGGGGGCAGCCGGCGATCAACGTGTCACCATCCCACAAGGTCATGAAGCGCGGTGCCCAGCCGGTGCGCGGGGTGGCGCTGTCGCTTGTTTCCAGGGCGGCCAGGTACTCGTGGCGCATGAAGGGTGTGGGGTGGCTTTGCTGGGCCAGCAAGGTGTTCCAGGCGGCGGCGTCCACATCCAGCGGGGACGCAAGTACGCGGGCGATAATGGCAGCTTCAGCCATGCACACCCCGGTTTTGCTTTGCACGCTGCGGGCCCGTGTGGGCAGTATTCAACCTGGCCACAGGGGCCGATTCCAGTTCCATGACGCTCTCCATTTGCACTGCGCAGCTCAACTTTGTGGTGGGCGACATGCCCGGCAACGCCCAAAAGATCATTGCGGCGGCCCGCGAGGCCTACGCCCAGGGGGCCAAATTGCTGCTGACGCCGGAACTGGCGATTTGCGGCTACGCGGCCGAAGACCTGTTCCTGCGCCCCGCCTTCATGGCGGCCTGCGATGATGCCGTGAAAACCGTGGCCCGCGAGACGGCAGGGTTGAAAGGCCTGGCCATTGTGCTGGGCCACCCGCAGGCCGTGGCGCCCAATGCTCCGGCGTTCAGCGCCTGCTTCAATGCCGCCAGCGTGCTGCGCGATGGGCAGATCGAGCAGACCTATGCCAAGCGCGAGCTGCCCAACTACCAGGTGTTTGACGAGCGCCGCTACTTTGTGGCGGGGGACCAGGCTTGCGTGTTCGAGGTGGAAGGCCTGCGCGTGGGTGTGCTGGTGTGCGAAGACGCCTGGTTTGCTGCCCCCGCACGCGATGCCGCTGCGGCCGGTGCGCAACTGCTGGCGGTGATCAACGCATCGCCGTTCCACCTGGGCAAGAGCGCCGAGCGTGAGCAGACCATGCGCGAGCGCGTGGCCGAAACCGGCCTGCCCCTGGTGTACGCGCACCTGGTCGGCGGGCAGGATGAGGTTGTGTTTGAAGGCCGCTCGTTCGCGCTCAACGCCGATGGCTCGGTAGCCTGCCGTGGGCCGGGTTTTGAAGAAAAACTGGTGTTTGCACAGGTCCATCAAGCGCAAGCAGCTATCAAAATTGAAGCAGAGATAGCCCCAGAGAAAAGCCTTGAGGCCGACCTGTGGGACGCCCTGGTGCTTGGCGTGCGCGACTACGTGGGCAAGAACGGCTTCCCCGGCGCGCTGCTGGGTTTGTCCGGCGGCATCGACTCGGCCCTGGTGCTGGCGGTTGCCGTGGATGCGCTGGGCGCAGACAAGGTGCGCACTGTGATGATGCCCTCGCCCTACACGGCCGACATCAGCTGGATCGACGCACGCGACATGGCCACGCGCCTGGGCGTGCGCTACGACGAGATCTCCATCAAGCCGCAGTTCGAGGCCTTCAAGGCCGCACTGGCCAGCGATTTTGCGGGGCTGGCCGAAGACACGACCGAAGAAAACCTGCAGGCGCGCATTCGGGGCACGCTGCTCATGGCGCTGTCCAACAAGTTCGGTGCCATCGTGCTCACCACGGGCAACAAGAGCGAGATGGCCACCGGCTACTGCACGCTGTATGGCGATATGGCAGGGGGCTTTGCGGTGATCAAGGATGTGGCCAAGACGCGGGTGTTTGACTTGGCCCGCTGGCGCAATGCGAACGACCCGTATCGCACGGGCGCCAACCCCATTCCCGAACGCATCATCTCCCGCCCGCCCAGCGCCGAGCTGCGGCCCGACCAGAAAGACCAGGACAGCCTGCCGCCCTACGATGTGCTGGACGCCATCGTGGCCCGCTACATGGAAAACGACGAGCCCATCGAGTCCATCATCGCCAGCGGCTTTGAACGTGCCGATGTGGAGCGTGTCACGCGCCTCATCAAGCTCAACGAGTACAAGCGCCGCCAGGCGCCCGTGGGGATAAGGGTGACGCGCCGCAGCTTCGGCAAGGACTGGCGTTACCCTATCACCAGCAAATTCAGGGCATGACGCTTCGGCGTTTCGCCTTCAGCCCCATTTTTTACATCCTCCAGGAGACCCACCATGAAAATGATCACCGCCGTCATCAAGCCGTTCAAGCTCGAAGAAGTCCGCGAAGCCCTGGCCGAATGTGGTGTGACGGGCTTGACGGTGACCGAGGTGAAGGGTTTCGGCCGCCAGAAGGGCCACACCGAGCTGTACCGTGGCGCCGAGTACGTGGTGGACTTCCTGCCCAAGGTCAAGGTCGAGGTCGTGGTGAAGACCGAGGACGTGGACCGCTGCGTGGACGCCATCGTGAACGTGGCGCGCACGGGCAAGATCGGTGACGGCAAGATTTTTGTGACGGCCGTGGAGCGTGTGGTGCGTATCCGCACGGGTGATCTGGACGACGCAGCGGTGTAAAGGTACCCCCCTGAGTCGCTGCGCGCCTTCCCCCCAGGGGGACGACGCCCTCGCTGCGGGGCGGCCCTTGCTTGGCGTCTCTCGCCTGGGGCGCGCCAGTCTCGGTGAGCAGGGGCTCTGGTATTAAGTTAGATCACCGAGCGCAGCGGGACGGGCGCTTGGTCCGGCCCCGCGTTTTGCACCAGCGTGCGCAGCAGGGCTTCGGCATCGGCATCGGTGTGCAGCAAGCCCATCTGCCATTCGCCCATGAAACCGCTGGCCACGCTGTGGTTCAGAAAACCCATCAGCCCGTCGTAGTAGCCCGCCACGTTGAGCAGGCCCAAAGGCTTGTCGTGGTAGCCCAGCTGGCGCCAGGTCCACACTTCGAACAGTTCTTCAAACGTGCCAATGCCACCGGGCAGGGCGAGAAAGGCGTCGCTGCGTTCGGCCATCAGGGCCTTGCGTTCGTGCATGGTTTGCACGATGTGCAGCTCGTCACATTGGCGGTTGGCCAGCTCTTTGTCGACCAGGGCCTGGGGAATCACTCCGACCACCCGGCCACCCGCCAGCCGCGTGGCTTCGGCCACCGTGCCCATCAGGCCGCTGCGGCCGCCTCCGTAGACCAGCTGCCCGCCGTGCTCGCCAATCCACCGGCCTACGGCCTTGGCCGCCTCGCCATAGGCCGGGTTATCCCCGGGGCGCGAGCCGCAGTACACACACACCGAAAATGCGGGTTCAGCCATGAAAAATCCTCTGAAAGACAGCGGCGCCCCAGATGCCCATGCACAGCAGCAGGGCCAGCAGCACGGCAGCGCTGCCCATGTCCTTGGCGCGTTTTGAAAGGTCGTGCCATTCGGGGCCAATACGGTCGATGGCGGTTTCGATGCCGGTGTTGAGCAGCTCCACGATCATCACAATGATCACCGAGCCTGCCAGCAGCGCGGTTTCCACCCAGCTTTGCCCCAGCCACAGGGATACCGGCAGCAGCACGACGGCGGCAATGGCTTCCTGGCGGAATGCTTTTTCGTTCCACCCGGCGCGCAGGCCTTCCAGGGAATAGCCTGCCGCGTGCCAGATGCGGTTCAGGCCCGTTCGGGCCTTCTGGGGGTTGGCGGGCGCGGGGGGCTCTGGGCGGATGGCGGGCATGAAGGGATTTTCTCGCAGCCGGATGGCGAATTGGAGCCAGGCGCTTCGGCCGGGCTACCGTTTGGGGATTTCGTGGTGCACCAGGCGGGTGCCGGCCATCGCGTCGTGCCAGAACTGGCGCTGGGGGTGGAAGCGGCTGAGGATGGCCCAGATGGCCACCCAGCCGAACAGCAGCACCAGAACCTCGATCGCCGACACGCCCAGCGCATACGCCGTCAGGGGAGGAAGAAACCAGACCCAGCTGAGCAGATAGCGCAGCAGCGCGCGCGCCTGTGTAACAGGGCGCCCGGCCTTGTCCACCACCCGGATCAGCCAGGTTTTCTGCGCTAGCGTCTGGCCCTTGGCCCAGAACCAGGTGAAGTAGATGCCAAACACCACAAACAGAAAGGCCTGCAGCGCATGGCGATTGTCCAGGGCATGGCGTGTCTGGCTGAGGGTGCCGAACAGGTAGCCTGCAATGAACACCACCCCGAACATCAGCATCCCTTCATACAGCCAGCAGGCCATGCGGCGCCAGAGGTTGGGGGTGATGGGGGCCGCAGAGGCAGCGCCGGGCGTTGGCGTGTGAGACGCCTGCGTCGAGGGAACGGTTGGGGGTAGGGTCATTCCAGAAAGCGATAACAGAGCGGGCAGGGGGCCCGCCGGACCCTACTGAATATACAGGCCGGAATGGTCGGGCAAGGGCGAGGGCGTTGCCGTTGCAGGGGCGTCTGAGGAAGCGGGTTCCAGCGGCGGCAGGGCCGCAGGGACAGCCACCGGAACAGACACCGGTGCCGTTTCGACGACCCCCGGGCCGGTGTTTGGTGACGGCGCGCCGATCGCAGCGGGTGCCGCGGGCGTCACGGGTGCCGCAGTGCGGGGTGCATTGATGTCCAGCACGGGGGGGATTTTTGGCGCATTGGGCCGGCCTGGGTTAGCTTGCGCTGCGGCAGGGACCTGGGCCAGCTTTTTAGGGGAAACCGGGTGCAGCGCAGTGGCCGCCCCCTTGGGCCTGGGGGCAGCGCGCGCCGCCAGAGCGCGTTTTTCATCTTCTGTGAGAGCCTGGTAGGCCTCCCACTGCGCCCGCTTGTCGTCGCGGCCGAGGCGGTTGGTGACTGCATAGTTCAGCCGCGCCTGGTTGCGCTGCTGGGCACTCAGGCTCGCCCATTCGGTCATCCGGTCGTGGAACCTGGCCTGCTCGGTCTCAGGCAGAGTCGAAAAGTTTGCAGCCAGCGCAAGCCAGCGGCGCTTTTGGGCCTCGCTGATCAGAGCCCAGCGCTCTGCCAGGGGGTATAGCGCCAGCTTCTGGGGCGTGTCCAGCGTTTCCCACCCGGGGCCTGTTTCGACGCGAGGCGTTGCCGGGCCGCCCTGAAGGAGGGAGTTGCGTGCATTGTTGGGGCTCGCCACCGCGGCTTCTGCACCTGCCGGGAGAACCGTTCCCGGCACCATGCGCATCTGCACCAGCACCTGGCTGCCGACTGCCGCGAGCGCGCCCAAGAGCGCCAATGCCAGCACGAAGGCTGGCAAGACGGGGGAAGCATCGGGGGGGCTTGGGTGCATGCAGTAGTCTGCGTGGCGCTCAGTTCGGCGTTGCGGAGGTTTTCAGGAATTGTACGAAGCCGGGGTCCGCATAGGCGGCAGGCGGCAAATCGTCCGTCAACAGGGCTGCATCCACCTCGGCCAGGTCGTTTGCGCTGCTTTCGTCTTGCGCAATGTTGATCACCACCAGGCCGACCACCAGCGCCATCAAAGGCACGGCCGACACCAGGGCGCTCCACCAGCTGCCACTGTCCTTGCCACCGTGCCCCAGGGCCGCGCTACTTCCGTTGTGAACAACCACCGGCGCCGCCAGCCGCACCGGGACCTTGTCTTTCTTGCGTTTGGCCAAGGCCTGCATGCGCGAGGCCCTCAGCCGTTCCGAAATGTCGTAGGGGAGCTCATCCGCACCGCTGGTCAACCGTGCTGTGACACGCAGCGCAAAGCGGTCGGCAGCAGCTTGTGCGTGCGCTGAGGGAGTCTGTACAGTGTTCATGGCTCGATTCCTTTGGCCTTCAGTGCCTTGCTGAGGGTTTGTATGGCGCGAAAACAGTGCGTTTTGACGCTGCCCTCGGAGCAGCCCATGGCGGCTGCCGTTTCTGCTACATCCATTTCTTCCCAGTAACGCATCAGGAACGCTTCCCGTTGACGGGGCGGCAGCTCTGCGATCTCGGCTTCAATCCCGTGAAAGATCTGGGCGCGGCGGGTCAGATCCTCGGCGCTCTCTGCGCGTTCCCCGTTCTCTGGTCCAGAGTACGCTTCGAGCAGATCAAAATCCATGCCATCTTCGCCGGGCCCCTCGAAGTCGCTCATGCTCGAAAACAGTGCATTGCGGGTTTTCTGCCGCCGAAACCAGTCCAGCGTGCAGTTGGAAAGAATCCGCTGGTACAGCATCGGTAGCTCATTGGCCGGTTTGTCGCCGTAATGCTCGGCCAGCTTGAGCATGCTGTCTTGAACTATGTCGAGCGCCGCTTCCTCGTTGCGAACGTGGTAGACCGAGCGCTTGAAAGCGCGCTTTTCTACACTCTTGAGGAAGTCGGAAAGTTCTTGTTCGGTTGCCAAGAGGGATCAGCCCGGGAGGGGTGCCGGCAGACACCAGGAAATGTGGCTATCTGGCACGGAGAAGCCGCTGATTATCGCATCGCGCCATGAATTTTTTGGTGCGTGCAGGTTTTGATTGTGTTGCAGTGCGATAATCGCGGCTGCAAATCAAAAGGCAAACGGGTCACGGTCCGGCGGGCATTCATCCCGCTCATGTCCTTGGCCTCAAGTCCCAAGCTGGCTTCACAAGAGCGCGTGCGAGGGGCACCCAAGGTTTTTCGTCAGAGAAATTCACAAAGGTTGATCGATCATGGAAATCTCCAAGGCTGAGCTCTCCTCGGCTGCCGCTGCTTCGCAGGGCAATACTTCTCCTTCTTCCGGCGCTCAGGACCTCATGGGGGCCGAGATCCTCATCAAGTCGCTTCAGGCCGAGAACGTCCAGTACATCTGGGGCTACCCCGGTGGTGCGGTTCTGTACATCTACGACGCGCTGTACAAGCAGGACACCATCCAGCACGTGCTGGTGCGCCACGAGCAGGCGGCTGTGCATGCCGCCGACGGCTATGCCCGCGCTACCGGCGAAGTCGGCGTGGCGCTGGTCACCTCCGGCCCCGGCCTGACCAACGCCGTTACCGGCATCGCCACGGCGTACATGGATTCGATCCCCATGGTGATCATTTCCGGCCAGGTACCCACGCCCGCCATCGGGCTCGACGCCTTCCAGGAATGCGACACGGTCGGTATCACCCGCCCCATCGTCAAGCACAACTTCCTCGTCAAGGACCCGCGCGATCTCGCCGCGACGATGAAGAAGGCCTTCCACATTGCCCGCACCGGCCGCCCCGGCCCCGTGGTGGTGGACGTGCCCAAGGACGTCTCGTTCAAGAAGGTGCCCTACGCCGGCTACCCCGCCAGTGTGGAAATGCGCTCGTACAACCCCGTGCGCAAGGGCCACGGCGGCCAGATCCGCAAGGCGCTGCAGCTGCTGCTGACGGCCAAGCGCCCCTATATCTACACGGGTGGCGGCGTGCTGCTGGGCAATGCCACCAACGAGCTGCGCACGCTGGTGGACATGCTTGGCTACCCCGTCACCAACACGCTGATGGGCTTGGGCGCCTACCCCGCGTCGGACCGCAAGTTCCTGGGCATGCTCGGCATGCACGGCACGATCGAAGCCAACAACGCCATGCAGAACTGCGACGTGCTGCTGGCGGTGGGCGCGCGTTTTGACGACCGCGTGATCGGCAACCCCAAGCACTTCGCGCAGAACGACCGCAAGATCATTCACGTCGATATCGACCCGTCGAGCATCTCCAAGCGTGTGAAGGTCGATATCCCGATCGTCGGCGATGTGAAGGATGTGCTCACCGAGCTGATCTCCATGATCCGCGAGAGCAGCACCCGCCCGGATGCGGGTGCCTTGGCTGCCTGGTGGGACACCATTGAAGGCTGGCGCAAGCGCGACTGCCTGAAGTACGACATGGGCGGCCCCGACGTCATCAAGCCCCAGTACGTGGTGGAAACGCTGTGGAACATGACCAAGGATGCGGACACCTACATCACGTCCGACGTGGGGCAGCACCAGATGTGGGCCGCACAGTACTACCGCTTTGACGAGCCACGCCGCTGGATCAATTCCGGTGGCCTGGGCACTATGGGCGTGGGCATCCCTTATGCCATGGGCATCAAGCTGGCCAAGCCGCAATCCGAGGTGTTCTGCATTACCGGCGAAGGCTCGGTGCAGATGAACATCCAGGAGCTGTCCACCTGCCTGCAGTACAACACGCCGATCAAGATCTGCTCGCTGAACAACCGCTACCTGGGCATGGTGCGCCAGTGGCAGGAGATCGAATACTCCGGCCGCTACAGCCACAGCTACATGGATGCGCTGCCCAACTTCGTGAAACTGGCTGAGGCCTATGGCCATGTGGGCATGCTGATCGAGCACCCCAAGGACGTGGAGCCAGCACTGCGTGAAGCGCGCAAGCTCAAGGACCGCACCGTGTTCATGGACTTCCGCACCGACCCCACCGAGAACGTGTTCCCGATGGTCCAGGCCGGCAAGGGCATTACCGAGATGCTGCTGGGGTCGGAAGACCTTTAATTCAGCATCAAATCGGCCTCCAGCGCTTGTCCATCAAGCGCTACCAGCTATCGAAAAGATAGCATTCACTTTTTTGACGAATCTATTGCCTGCCAAGCCCGTGCATTACCGTGCACGGGGGAGGGCAGCGAGAAGAGGAATCTGCACCTATGAAACACATCATTGCTGTCTTGCTGGAAAACGAGCCCGGTGCTCTTTCCCGCGTCGTGGGCCTGTTCTCGGCCCGTGGCTACAACATCGAGTCGCTCACCGTGGCGCCCACTGAGGATCCATCGCTCTCGCGCATGACGATCCAGACCACGGGCTCCGACGACGTGATCGAGCAGATCACCAAGCACCTGAACCGCCTCATCGAGGTCGTGAAGGTGGTGGATCTCACCGAAGGTGCCTACACCGAGCGCGAGCTCATGATGGTGAAGGTGCGCGCCGTGGGCAAAGAGCGCGAGGAGATGAAGCGCATGGCCGACATCTTCCGCGGCCGCATCATCGACGTGACCGAGAAGAGCTACACCATCGAGCTCACTGGTGACCAGTCGAAGAACGACGCTTTTCTGCAGGCCATTGACCGTACGGCCATTCTCGAGACCGTCCGTACCGGTGCCAGCGGCATCGGCCGCGGCGAGCGCATCCTGCGCGTGTGACGGATTTGCCTTCAACCGGCTAACGTCGTTGGGTCGTCTTGCCGTGCTACAGCACTGTCTGCGACTCCCCGCCTAGTTATCCGGCTGAATTCAAATCCTATGTAAGACAATCCCCTGTTTTTATTTTTCACCCAACAACGCATTTCTACCGGAGCGACCCATGAAAGTTTTCTACGACAAAGACACCGACCTGAGCCTGATCAAAGGCAAGACCGTGGCCATCATCGGCTACGGCT
This sequence comes from Acidovorax sp. NO-1, assembly GCF_000238595.1. Taxonomy (GTDB): domain Bacteria; phylum Pseudomonadota; class Gammaproteobacteria; order Burkholderiales; family Burkholderiaceae_C; genus Acidovorax. Next base: position 13,908 of record NZ_AGTS01000083.1, read on the forward strand.
CGCAGGGCCATGCCCACGCACAAAACCTGAACGACAGTGGCGTGAAGGTCGTGGTCGGCCTGCGCAAGGGTGGTGCATCGTGGGACAAGGTTGGCAAGGCTGGCCTGAACGTGCTGGAAGTGAACGACGCGGTCAAGTCCGCCGACGTGGTCATGATCCTGCTGCCCGATGAAGACATCGCAGCCGTGTACAAGAACAACGTCGAACCCAACATCAAGCCAGGTGCCTCGCTGGCATTCGCCCACGGTTTCAACGTGCACTACAACCAGGTCGTGCCCCGCGCTGACCTGGATGTGTGGATGGTGGCGCCCAAGGCCCCCGGCCACACCGTGCGCAACACCTACACCCAAGGTGGCGGCGTGCCCCACCTGGTGGCTGTGCACCAGGACAAGTCCGGCAAGGCCCGTGACCTGGCCCTGAGCTACGCTGCAGCCAACGGCGGCGGCAAGGCTGGCATCATCGAGACCAATTTCAAGGAAGAAACCGAGACCGACCTGTTCGGTGAACAGGCCGTGCTGTGCGGCGGCGCCGTCGAGCTGATCAAAATGGGCTATGAAACCCTGGTTGAAGCTGGCTACGCCCCTGAAATGGCCTACTTCGAGTGCCTGCACGAGCTCAAGCTCATCGTGGACCTGATCTACGAAGGCGGCATCGCCAACATGAACTACTCGATCTCGAACAACGCCGAATACGGCGAGTACGTGACCGGCCCCGAGGTGATCAACGAGCAGTCGCGCGCCGCCATGCGCAATGCCTTGAAGCGCATCCAGAATGGCGACTACGCCAAGATGTTCATCCAGGAAGGCCGCCTGAACTACCCATCGATGACGGCGCGCCGTCGCAACACGGCCGACCACAGCATCGAGAAGGTGGGCGGCCAGCTGCGCGCCATGATGCCCTGGATCGCCAAGAACAAGCTGGTTGACCAGACCCGCAACTGATACTTTGCACGAAGCATCTCAAGGCCACCTCGGTGGCCTTTTTTCATGGACGTAACGGGACGTTGCCAGGCGCTACACTGCGTCCTTCGCCTCAGGGGAGAGAGGTGATTCCGGCACGCGCCGGGAGATTCTTGGTACTATAAATTTGATAGCTGCTTGCGCTTTTCAGGCAAGCGCTGGAGGTCTTTTTTGATGCACGATGGCAATGAACACACCACCAACGCCGAGGTGATGGTGCGCAAGCGGCGCAAGGGCATTTACATCCTGCCCAACCTGTTCACGCTCGCAGCGCTGTTTGGGGGCTTCTATTCCATTGTGATGGCCATGAACGGCCGATTTGACCTGGCTGCGGTGGGCGTGTTCTGTGCCATGGTGCTCGACAGCCTGGATGGCCGTGTGGCGCGCATGACCAACACTCAGAGCGCGTTCGGAGAACAGATGGATTCTCTGTCTGACATGGTGTCTTTTGGTGCTGCGCCAGCCCTGATTGCGTATGAGTGGTCACTGCGTGGTCTGGGGCGTTGGGGCTGGATTGCGGCTTTTGTCTATTGCGCCTGTGCCGCGCTTCGCCTTGCACGTTTCAATGTGAACACCGGTGTGGTCGACAAGCGTTATTTCCAGGGTTTGCCGTCCCCGGCTGCGGCCGCTTTGGTCGCAGGCTTCATCTGGCTCATGACGGAGCTGGGTGTGCGGCGGGGGGAAGACCTGTGGCTGACATGGAACCAGGTCACGTGGATCATGTTTGCGTTCACCCTGTACGCGGGCCTCACCATGGTGACGAACGTGCCGTTCTACAGTTTCAAGGACGTGCAGATGAAAAAGAGCGTGCCCTTCGCCGTCATCGTGCTGATTGCGCTGGCAATTGCCGTGATCAACATTCACCCACCCATTGTGCTGTTTGGAGTGTTCGTGCTGTATGGCGTCAGCGGATACGGGGTGTATGCATGGCGCAAGGCCAAAGGGCAGCACAGCAGCGTGATCAGCACATCGACCGATGAACCCGACGAACGCGGACTTCACAAGTGACGGCAACCGTGCCGGGCGAGTTGTGCTACATTGCAACGCATGAATATGTTCGCACTGGCCCTACTGCTACCTCCCCACGGGCGGAGACGGTAGGCGCACGCGCACACTTTCACTCAAAGGCCCGTATGCACCCGCAACGGGCCTTTTGTTTTGGGCGCCAGATTTTCAACGTTGCGGGTGAACCCCACTTTCACCTTCAACCCCACCAGACCCAGGAGAAACGACATGGCTGACAAACTCATTATTTTCGACACCACCTTGCGCGACGGCGAGCAGTCTCCCGGCGCCTCGATGACCAAAGATGAGAAGCTGCGCATTGCGCGCCAGCTCGAGCGCCTGAAGGTGGACGTGATCGAGGCCGGTTTTGCCGCCAGCTCGAACGGCGACTTCGAAGCGGTGCAGGCCATTGCCAACGCAATCCGCGAGTCCACCATCTGCTCGCTCTCGCGGGCCAACGACCGCGACATTTCCCGTGCGGCAGAGGCTCTCAAGGGCGCGGCCAGCGCCCGCATCCACACGTTCATCGCCACTTCGGCTCTGCACATGGAGAAGAAGCTGCGCATGACGCCAGACCAGGTTCTGGAGCAGGCCAAACAGTCCGTGCGCTTTGCGCGCAATCTGGTGGGCGACATCGAGTTCAGTCCAGAAGACGGTTACCGCAGCGATCCGGACTTTCTGTGCCGTGTGCTGGAGGCCGTGATTGCCGAGGGCGCTACCACCATCAACGTGCCTGACACGGTGGGCTATGCCGTGCCCGAGCTGTATGGCAACTTCATCAAGACCCTGCGGGAACGCATTCCCAACAGCGACAAGGCCATCTGGTCCGTGCATTGCCACAACGACCTCGGCATGGCGGTGGCCAATTCGCTGGCCGGTGTGAAGATCGGTGGTGCGCGTCAGGTGGAGTGCACCATCAACGGTCTGGGTGAACGTGCTGGCAATTGCTCGCTGGAAGAGGTGGTGATGGCCGTCAAGACGCGCCGCGACTACTTTGGCCTTGACTTGGGGATCGACACCCAGCACATCGTGGCGGCCAGCCGCATGGTCAGCCAGACGACGGGTTTCGTGGTTCAACCCAACAAGGCTGTTGTGGGGGCCAATGCTTTTGCCCATGCCAGTGGCATCCACCAGGATGGGGTTTTGAAGGCACGCGACACCTACGAGATCATGCGCGCGGAGGATGTGGGCTGGAGCGCCAACAAGATCGTGCTCGGCAAGCTCAGTGGCCGCAATGCGTTCAAGCAGCGTTTGCAGGAGCTGGGTGTAAGTCTGGACAGCGAAACCGAGATCAACATCGCATTCACGCGATTCAAGGAACTGGCTGACCGAAAGAGTGAGATCTTTGACGAGGACATCCTCGCCCTCGTCAGTGACGAAAGCGTGACCAGCGAGAAGGAGCAATATGGCTTTGTCTCCCTGTTCCAGCAGAGCGAAACCGGTGAACACCCCCGTGCACGCATCGTCTTTACGGTGGATGGCCATGAAGTGCGGGGCGAGTCGGAGGGGAATGGTCCTGTCGATGCATCGCTCAAAGCGATCGAGTCCCATGTCAAAAGCGGTGCCGAGATGGTCCTGTACTCGGTGAACGCCATCAGCGGCTCCACCGAGAGCCAGGGTGAAGTCACCGTGCGGTTGCAGAACAGCGGCCGGGTGGTCAACGGCGTGGGTGCGGATCCCGACATCGTCGTCGCCTCCGCCAAGGCCTATCTGAGTGCGCTGAACAAGTTACAAAGTAAAGCTGATCGGGTAGCCGCACAGGGGTAGCCGGCGAATTTATAATTTCACTCACTTTCTTGGAAAGTCGCGCAAGGTATTGATCTTGCGCGACTTTTTTTGATTCTGTACACTGCACAACACTTATTACCGTTTGGAGCACTTTGATGCACCATAGCCACCGCGCCGCAGTGAACCGTTTTATCCAGTTTCTGGGTTTTCTCATCGTCAGTACGGCGCTGGTGACGACCGCACACTCCGGTGAGCGCGCCAAGGCATCGGCAAAAAAGCAGCAGGTGAATTCAGCCAAGTCCCAGCGGGCAGTCCCTGCCCGCAAGGTGGCCGGAAGTGGCAAGGCGGTGCGTGCTGTCGCCAAAACTGCCAAGGCTCCCACCCGGGTTGCATTTGTGCCGCCCAGACAGTCGTTTGGGCAATTGGCCGGCTTGCATGAGGTGAGCGATCCGCTCGACCTCAAATCGAGCGTGGCGCTGGTGGTTGACCAGGACACCCATGAAGTGCTGTTCCGCAAAAATGACCATGCCGTGCTGCCCATTGCGTCGCTGACCAAGCTGATGACCGGCATGATCATCTCCCAGGCCAGCCTCCCCATGGATGAGCCGATCACCATCACGCAGGACGATGTGGATACGGAAAAGGGCAGCCGCTCGAGGCTGACTGTCGGCACCACGCTGACGCGCGGGGAGATGCTGCATCTGGCCCTCATGTCCAGCGAGAACCGCGCGGCACATGCGCTTGGCCGCACTTACCCCGGCGGCATGGCGGTTTTTGTGGCGCAAATGAACGCCAAGGCCCGTCTGATGGGAATGACCGACACCAAATACGTGGAGCCCACGGGCCTGTCCAGCCGGAACCAGTCCAGCGCCCGCGATCTGGCAACGCTTGTGAACGTGGCGCATGGGGATCCCCTGCTGCGTGAACTTTCCACCTCCCCGGGGTATGAGGTGGCTGTGGGGCCGAAAACACTGCAGTACAACAACACCAATGGGTTGGTGAAAAACCCCACTTGGGACATTGGCCTGCAGAAGACAGGTTACATCTCCGAAGCCGGGCGTTGCCTTGTCATGCAGACACAGATTGCAGGGCGCAAGCTGATCATGGTGTTTCTCGACTCGGCGGGCAAGTTCAGCCGGCTGGGCGATGCGGAACGCGTGCGCAACTGGCTCGAAGAGTCACTGCCGTCACTGTCCGCGCCGCTGCACGTGCGCACAGGTTCGAACGGCTAGCGCTGAGAACCCCGCGCGCGCTAAGTGTGGCTTGGTAGCGTTGCAGCGGCGGGTTGCCGTTCGCAGTACCTCAGCGAAGCCCTGTTCGAAGGGTGATTTCGCCTGGCGCGGGGCGGTCTTGGCGAGGGGTGTAGCCCAGAGCCAAGGAGATTTCATCGGCGGTCGCCTGGAGCTTGGGAAGCCAGCCTTCGTCGAGTCGGTCTGCGGGGGCTGATATCGACAGGCCCGCTACCAGCTTGCCCTGATCGTCATACACACCCGCGGCCATGCAGCGCACGCCCAATTCCAACTCTTCATTGTCGCGGGCAATGCCATACTGGCGGGCCTTGGCGAGCTCCCGCTCCAGATGCGGTAATTGCGTGATGCTGTTGCGCGTGTGCCCCGCCAACCCGGTGCGCGTGGCGTAGGCCCGCACACGCTGCGGATCGTCCAGAGCCAGAAACAATTTGCCCGTGGAGGTCAGGTGCAACGGTGCGCGCCCCCCGATGGCGCGCACCACCTGCATGCCAGAGCGTTCGCTGTAGGCCCGCTCCACATACACAATTTCATCACCCTGACGCATGCTCAGATTCACGGGCTGCTGGATGAGCTTGTGGAGGTTGCGCATGGGGGTCAACGCGGCGTCGCGCACGCTCAGCCTCGCCTTGACCAGGTTGCCCAGCTCCAGCAAGCGCATGCCCAGCCGGTAACTCCCCGATTCGGGCCGTTCCACGAAGCGGCCGATAGTGAGATCGTTCAGGATACGGTGCGTGGTGGAGGGATGCAGGCCCGTCTTTTCACTGATTTCCTTCAGAGAGATTGCTTCCTCCCGAGAGGCCAGAACATCGATCAGCGTAAACATGCGTTCAAGCACCTGAACGCTGGGTTTGAGGGGGATGCCGGGATCAATTTTTTTCATGGACTGCGATGCGGTGAGGGCCGTCGCATTTTATCTTGTGAAATTCAGGGTTCGTTCATCCACGTTACGCGGTATGCAGTCGGTTTCGTCGCCACTCTCCGTCCCTGCGGATTTCGTGGGGGTGAAAACGCGCTTTGTAGTTCATCTTGGGGCTGGCTTCGATCCAGTAGCCCAGGTACAGGTGCTTGAGCCCCAGGGAGCGCGCCTGGGATATTTGCCACATGATGTTGTAGGTGCCGTAGCTGCAGTGTGACTCCGGTTCATAGAAGGTGTAGACGGCTGAAAGTCCGTCGTCGAGCACATCCAGGATCGACACCATCTTGAGGGCGCCGGGTTCGCCCGCTGTGTCGGTTTCGCGGAACTCCACCAGCCGCGAGTTCACGCGGCTTTGCAGCAGAAACTGCGTGTATTGATCGATGCTGTCGTGGTCCATGCCGCCGCCCGCGTGGCGTCCGTTCTGGTAGCGCCGGTAGAGCTGGTAGTGCTCGGGGACAAAGCAGAGCCGAAGCACTCGGGCCTGTAGTGTGCCGTGGCGCAGCGCAGCACGGCGCTGGCTCCGATCCGGTCGGAACTCGTCCACCAGGATGCGCAATGGTGTGCAAGCCTGGCAGCCGTCGCAGTACGGACGGTATGTGAACATGCCGCTGCGGCGAAATCCCTTGGCCACCAGGTCGGAATACACATCGCTCTGTATCAGGTGGCTGGGCGTGGCGACCTGCGACCGTGCCTGCTTGTCCGGCAGATAGCTGCAGGGGTAAGGGGCTGTGGCGTAAAACTGCAGGGTCTGCAGCGGAAGGTCGTTGAGTTGCGTCATGCCGGAGGCGGGCGGGAGGGCAGCAGCTCGTTCCAGTATACGGGGTCAAAAGACCACGGAAGAGCGGGGCGCTGCAGGTTCTGGCGGACGTTGGTCAGAAACTCGGCGCGGGTCATCTCGCGTGCCCCCAGAGATGCGAGATGTCGCGTGTTCTGCTGGCAATCGATCATTCCAACCCGGTGATGACGGCACAGGCTCACCAGCGCTGCAAGGGCAATCTTGGATGCATCCGTGGTGTGGGCAAACATGGATTCGCCAAAGACCGCCTGGCCAAGGGCTACGCAATACAGGCCACCCACCAGTCTGCCGTCAACCCATGTCTCCATGCTGTGCGCATAGCCTGCCCGATGAAGGGTGGTGTATGCGTCGATCATCTCGGGCACTATCCAGGTACCTGCCTGTCCTTCGCGCTCTTTGGTGGCGCAGGCTGTGATGACTGTCCGAAAGCTGTGGTCTACGCGGATCTCGCACGCCGGGTTGTTGCGAAACGCCTGCAGGGTCCTGCGCAGCGAACGATGCAGTTTGAAATCGTTCACCGGCAGCACCATGCGCGGATCGGGCGCCCACCACAGGATGGGTTGCCCCGGGCCATACCAGGGAAACGTGCCTTGGCTGTACGCAGCTCGAAGGCGATCCACATCCAGCGTGCCACCGGCGGCCAGCAATCCGGGCGCTGGAGCGTCAGGCCCCCAGGCGGCTGAAGGGTCAGGCAGCGGGTCGTCGGGTTCCAGCCAGGGCAGTTGCGGGGGCATCGGGATGGCAATACAAAGGCAGCATTTTCCAGCAAGCGCACAGCATGCAAGAGCGGTCGAAAAAAAACCCACCATGCGTGAACAGGGTGGGTTTTTTTGGCTGGCTCCTCGACCTGGGCTCGAACCAGGGACCTACGGATTAACAGTCAGTATAAACCGGATTTTCTGGGACGCTATGGGACGTTCTGGGACGACGTAAAACCATTTTAAATCAATGGGTTACAAGAATTTGTTGTTTCATGCAGTCCCGCTGGGTAGCATTTGAGCTCAGGATTTTTCGGACACCAGTCGGACACGGAACACGCAAATGCCGCTCCTCACTGTCAGAGCGATTGAAACCCACAAAGCCAAAGCGCGGCCCTACAAGTTCACGCTCGACCGAGGCTTGCAGTTACGCATCGCGCCAGATGGCGTTCGCACATTGCTGGTCCGCTATACCGTCAAAGGTTCTGATGTTGAGCGCCAGTATCGATTACCGCAGGAGTATGGGGAAGGTCCGGGCCAAATGAAGCTGGCCACGGCCTGTGCCGAGGCCGCTCGCATCCGGGCTCTGGCCCGCGACGGCGTGGACTGGCCAGCCCAAGAGGAGGCACGGTTGCGGGCCGAAACAGCTGAACGTGAGCAACTGGACCGGCAAGAGGGCATGACCGTGGCCAAGGCACTCAGCGAGTACGTCGACAAGAAGCGGCGGGCAAAAGATGGTCTGCCACTGAAGGCCCGCACAAAAGCCGACTACCTGGCCATGGTCGAACCCGGGGAAGTAACCAAGACAGGCAAGAAACTGGCTGACGGGTTGCTATTTCGGCTCGCAGACAAGCTGTTGGTGAAGCTCACTTCCGATGACATTCGGGACCAGTATTCGTCACTGCTCAAGCGGTCAAAGCGGCAAGCTGACTATGCGATGCAGGTGCTGCGAGCGGTTATGCGATGGCATGGGGTTGGGGTGCCAGGCAACCCGTTGGGACGCGATACAGCTGGGCGTGATCGGATCGTGCTTACTCCAACGAAGGGGAATCCCTCTCCCATCCCCCCGGAACGACTCGGCGCCTGGTGGCGGGTGAGCGGCAAAGCCCCCTCACGAGTCGCAGCCGACTACTATCGTTTTCAGTTGTTAACCGGGTGTCGTGGAGGTGAGATTCATGGCGACAAGCGCTACAACTACCCGCCGATCAAGGTTAGTGACGTGGACTGTGATGCCGGAAAAGTCGTTCTGCGGGACACAAAGAACCGTAGCGACCACAAGCTGCTCCTGTCCCGACAGGCGCTGGAAATAGCTGCCAAGCACTGCGTAGGCAAGAAGCCCGAGGATGTGTTGTTCTCGATCACCGATGCCCGAAAAACGCTGAAGTGGATCAATGCGAAGGCAAAAACCGATGTGCAAGGACATGGCTTGCGCGATACATTTGCCAGCATCGCTGAAGAGCTGGTGTCAGGTGGTTTGCTGAAGCGAATGCTCAACCACTCGGTCGCAGGGGATGTGACCTTGGGGCACTACGTGGGCAAGAGTGAAGCGCAGTTGCGCGCCGGATGGCAGACGGTAGCTGACTTCATTGAGGCTGCGGCTCTGCAGCCAACGCCTGATGATGTGAAGGTGGTCTCTGGCGCCGCCACTGTGCGCGACTCAGTAGGTACCTCTGCAGGCATAGGTCTAGCCAGCTAAGTTCTAAGAACTTATCCGTAAATAGGTAAAATAGCAATCCGAGCCGCAGCGAACGCGGTGTCGGAGTGAGGTGTTGAGCAAACGAGTTGATTCCTGGGTGGTAACGGATGAGTTCTGGCAGCGCGTGGAACCGCTGGTTCCTCAGCGCGCGTTGGTGCCGGGCAAACAGTACGTTCGCAAGCCTGGAGCAGGTCGGCCGGCGAAGCCGGCGCGCCAGGTGTTCGAGGCCATCGTGTTTGTGTTGCGCACAGGCTGCCAGTGGAAGGCACAGCCAGCGAGTTGCGCTTCATGGGCCACACGCTGATGGAGAACCGCCATGGCCTGGTGGTGGGCGCCATGGTCACGCAAGCCGATGGCTACGCTGAACGCGAAGCGGCCAAAGCCATGGTAGCCCAAGCGCGTCAACGCAACCCCGAGACCGAGATCACACTGGGTGCCGACAAGGGTTACGACGCAGCGGAGTTCATCGAGGCCTTGCAAGAGAAGAAGGTCGTGCCCCATGTGGCACAGAACAAGTCGGGCAGAACGTCAGCGGTCCCGGATGCCATTGCCACCAGCGAGGGCTACGCCATCTCGCAGGAAAAGCGCAAGCTCATTGAACAGGGCTTTGGTTGGGGCAAGCTCATTGGTCCGATTCGTCAGGTGATGGTGCGCGGGGTCAAGAAGGTCGGCCTGCTCTTCACCATGACCATGGCTGCCTACAACCTCGTGCGCATGCGCTCCCTGGGACAAGTCCGTCTGGAGGTTGCGCAGTGAGCGCCAGATGAGCGTAAAAAGCCCTGCAAATGCGTAAAACAGCCCCCCTGGATGGCGCATGGCGCGATCGCGACCGACCAAACCATCCGAAACTGGCTCATCGTGCTGAGGCGGTCAGCTTCGGCAGGGGTATTTCAGCAGCCTGCTAAGATCTTTGCCCGCCTGATCTGATGACGTCGAATCTCACCCGCCTGTGAATCCATCTGGTAAACCTGAAAGACGCTCTTTGCGATATCCAGGCCAATGATGGGGAGCGATGCTGCTTCGAACATGATGAACCTCCAAAGTGGGGTGGAAACACCCTCACTTTGGCATCCGCTGCCTGTTCAAGCCAGAGACCGTGATCGAGTGCACTGCACAGCACAGCACGTGATAGGTGGGGTGACCATGCCATCTGACTGGCTCAGAAATTCGAGGGGACTTCAGGCTAACAAAATCAAGTCCGGATTGCCGGGGGGGCTTGTATGCACAGGGCTACCACTGCGTCGGTCAGGGCATCAATCGAGATTCCCTTTTTAGGATTGAACCACAGCGCTGACCCGTTCAATAGTCCAAAGATCAAATGGCGCGCAAGCGACACCTCGCCATGCAAGCAGCCGGTCGACGCGAGTTCTTGGAGCACGGGCGTCCATGTCGCTTCGTAGTCACCTTGCAGCTTCGCGATGACGTTGTGCTGCCTTGTGTTGAGAGAGCGGGACTCGTAGAGCACCGCATGCATGAAGTCGCTGCTTGGCCCCAGTAGCGTATCGAAATGCGATCGGATCAATTGCCGCAGCGTAGTCGCAGCGTCATGTTCGGCAAGGAGCACGATCGTCTGGCGCGCCAGCGCGCTACGCATGCCTTCCTGCATCACCTCATACAACAGCGCATCCTTGCTTTTGAAGTGACAAAACAGTGATCCGGAATGCATGCCAACGGCGCAGGCGATGTCGCGCGTGCTCGTGCCGTTGAAGCCGTTGCGTCGAAACAGTTTGGCCGCAGCCTTGACGATATCTTGGCGGCGGTTGCCTTCATTTCGCTCTTGCGGCGTCTTGCGTGGGCGGCCTCGCGGCCGCTTGGTTGCTGCGAAAGTGGGAAGGGAGCGCGCGGCACACATCATGCGCAAACGAGTAGCGACGCCTGCCAAAGGTGCCGGTTCGTAAGCTCAGGCCAGCCCGAAAGCGGCGGACGGAGGCCTTGACCGTGTTGCGAACCTTGGTCCGGCTGGTCGGCGCCGGGGATGACGGCCATCGGCTCAGTACGACTTCGGCAAGCCCAGCACATGTTCGCCGATGTAGTTGAGCAGCATCTCGTTGTTGATGGGCGCGATTTCCAGCAGGCGCACCATGGGCCACAGCGTAACGATGTCGTAGTCGCGGTCGAACCCGTAACCGCCGTGGGTTTGCAGCGCGGCCTCGACGGCGGCTACTGCCGCTTGCGAGCCTAGCAGCTTGGCCATGTTGGCATGCGCACCGGCGTCCTCGCCGGCGTCGAAGCGCTCGGCGGCGTTGTAGGTCATCAGGCGCGCCGCCTCGATTTGCGCCTTGGCCTGCGCCATGCGGTGCTGCAGCGCCTGGTAGGAGCCGATCGGCTTGCCGAAGGGCTTGCGATCTTTCGAGTAGGCCACCGCCTTGGCCAGCGCATAGTCACCCAGGCCGATGGCGGCGCCGGCGGCCAGCAGGCGCTCGGAGTTCAGGCCTTCGAACATCAGCTTGGCGCCCTTGCCGGCTTCGCCGATCAGCGCGTCGGCGGGCAGTTTGACGTTGTCAAAGAACACCATGTACTGGCGCTCGGCGGTCTCGACCTGGATGTTGAGTTGCGTGAGCTGGATGCCGGGCGTTTTCATGTCGAGCACGAACAGCGAGATGCCTTCGGTGCGGTTTTTCACCTCGCCTGCCTTGGTGGTGCGGGCAATCACCAGCATGTAGTCGGCATCGCGCGCGCCAGAAATGAAGACCTTCTGGCCATTGAGCACCCAGCCATCGCCGTCCGATGTGGCCAGCGTGGTCATGGCAAAGCTGTTGGTGCCGGCATTGGGTTCGGTGATGGCAAAGCACAGTTTCTTCTCGCCGGTGCAGGTGGGCGTGACGAACTTGCGGATTTGCTCGGGTGTGCCGTTGCGCATGATTGGCACCCGGCCCAGGCCGGTGACGACCAGAAACAGCGTGGGAACGCCGGCCAGCGCCAGGGCTTCATTGAGCGCGGTGATCTCCAGCACGCCGCCGCCTGAGCCGCCGTACTCTTCCGGAACCGACAGGCCTAGCAGGCCGAATTCGCCGAGCTTTTGCCACAGCTCGTCGGGGAAGCGGTCTTCCTTGATGCACTGCAGGATGTAGCTGCGTGGGTACAGGGTGGTGACGCCGCGGGCGGCTTCCTGCACGTCGCGGATGCGATCACGCAGGGCTGCGGAAGCGGTGTTGGCAATGGCGGTGGTGGCCGGGGTGTTCATGGTTTGTGTCTCCGTCTTGGGTTAGTGGGTGAACGTTCTCAAAGAGCCATGTCGGCTGGAATGGGTACCGGAAAATCGAGCAGCATCTGCGCAAAGGCTTTGCCCTGCGAGTCCATACGAACCGAAGCGATGCCGCCGCCGCCCAGGGCTTCGTGCATCAGAAAATTCAGCGCGTGCGTGCCAGGCAGATCAAAGCGCTGCACGCTGCCCTTGACGAGGTGGGCGAACCAGGCCGCCACCGCCTGCTCGCTCAGGGCGGCGCGGATGAAAGGCAGGTAAGCGGGCTTGCGCGCCAAGATGCCGATGTTGGCGGCGTCGCCCTTGTCGCCACTGCGGCCCCAGGCCAGCTTCACCAGCGGCACTATCCGCGTGCCGCGCGCATAGGCGTCGGCGTCAGGCAGCGGGCCGTCGACCTGGGGCAGGGTCGCCGGATCAAACGCCTGGCCGTGCCATGGCGGTGCCGCCACGGTCTGGTCGCCCATGTCGATGCTGGCGGCCACCTGTGCCTTGGGTACCAGGCAGGAGAACAGCCGCACCACCGGCTGCACCTTGGGCCGGCCGCCGGTGAAACCGGTGATGGCCGGTGCCGACATCAGGGCCAGCGGCGCCACTTCGCGCGAAAACAGTTCGAGCGCGTCCTTGACCGGGTGGCGCACGCCGACCTTGAGCATCACTTCGCGCGCATCGGGCCGCGCGTGGGGGCCGTAGGTGTCTTCGGCGCCGATGGCCTCGACACAGGTTTCGGTGAAGTCGGGCCAACCGCGCTGCGCATAGTGGCGCCGCATGCGCGCCAGCATGGCGGCGCCCACGCGCTGCGCCTTGGCGCCGGCATCGATGCCGCCGATCATGAACAGGCTCATGGCCCGAAAGCCGTCGGCGTAGGTGATGCTGGCCTTGGCCTGGTCGGTCGGCGGCAGGCCGCGCGCGCCCTTGACCTCGACGCGGTCGGGGCCGACCTGCGTCAGTGTCACGCCGGTAAAGTCGCACACCACATCGGGCAGGATGTAGGCGCGCGGGTCGCCGATTTCATAGACCATCTGCTCGCCTACCGTGGAGGGGCAGACCAGCCCGCCCGTGCCTTCGGGCTTGGTGATGATGAAGCTGCCGTCGGCGCGGCACTCGGCGACGGGAAAACCCATGTCGTCCCAGCCCGGTACCGTGTCCCAGTCGGTGTAGTTGCCGCCGGTGGCCTGCGTGCCGCACTCGATCAGGTGACCGGCCAGGCTGCCCTGCGCGAGCAGATCGTGGTCGGCGACGGTCCAGCCAAAGGCATGGATCAGCGGCGCCAGCGTGACCGCGCTGTCGACGCAGCGGCCAGTGACCACGATGTCGGCGCCGGCCGCCAGCGCGGCCGCAATCGGGAAGGCACCCAGATAGGCGTTGGCGCTCATGACCTTTTGCGGAAACGGGCTACCTGCGAACATCTCCTGGGTGCCGGCTGCGCGCAGTGCTTCCACCTGCGGCATCAGGTCGTCACCCAGAACGGCGGCGATTTTCAGATCGACACCTTTGGCCTGGGCTGCCGCCACCAGCGCGGCGCGGCAGGCGGACGGGTTGACGCCGCCCGCGTTGGCAATGACCTTGATGCCGCGCAACTTCAGTTCCTTCATCAGGGGCTGGAGGGTGGTCACGAAATCCGGTGCATAGCCCAGTGCCGGGTCTTTGGCCTTGGCGCGGCTGAGCAGCGACATGGTGATTTCGGCCAGGTAGTCGAACACCAGGACGTCGATGTTGCCGCGCTGCACCAGTTGGGCGGCGGCGAACTCAGAGTCGCCCCAGAAGCCCGAGGCGCTGCCAATGCGAAGGGTGTCTTTTTTCATGAATGTCTCCAGTTGATTGGGGGAGTGGGGTCAGCGCGGGGTGGTGGCAAGACTGCGTGGCCAGAACACGCGCCAGATACCTTTGGCTGTGGCGCAGACTGTGCCATGGGCATCCAGGAACTCCCCCTCTGCAAATGCAGTCGTGCGGCTGATGCGCACCACCTTGCCGCGCGCCTCAAAGCTATCGCCCAAGGCAGCGTTGAGGAAGGTGATGTCGAGGTTGATCGTGAACTGGCGCAGCTCGAAGGGGTCAATGTCGGCCGCCTCAGGCATGTCCAGCAGCGAGGAGATGATGGCCCAGCCCAGCGCGCCGTCAAACATATAGGAGATGACGCCGCCATTGATCACTGTGTCCGAACCGCCGCCGCCGCGTTGGGTGGGGAGGGCTTTGGGCAGTCGCACAATAGCTCTGCCCACGCCTGTTTCTTCCACTTCCAGCCCTTGCGCCTTCAGAAAGGGGTTGTCGTTCCAGCTTTTCTTGTAAGCGGCGATGCGGTCAAGGTGGGGGGCGTTGGCATTCATATGGGGTTCCTGAGGCTTGTTTAAAAATCGTAGGGGATTCAAAGCATCGCCAGTTGTTCGATGCGTTGCACATGGGCCGCCAACGAACGGCGCGCCAGTGGCCAGAGCGCTGCGGGCGTGTCGTCATAGGCGAGTGGCAGCCAGTCGTCCAGGCTGCCTTGCGGGACGGCGCGCATGGCCGCCAGCACCTTGGCCTCGCGCCGCAGGCGGTGCGCCTTGAGCTGCGCAATGGACTGCGCCGCCCAGCCGATGACGTGGCCGTGCGCCGGCAGGATGAATTCGATACCGTCCTCTTCGCAGGCCTGCGCCAGGCGGTCCAGCGAATCGAGGTAGGCGCTCATGTCGCCGTCGGGCGGGTCGATGATGGTGGTGCTGCCGCTGAGAATGTGGTCGCCCGAGAACAGCAGACCGTCTTCTTCGAGGATGAGGCAGAGGTGGTTGGCGGCGTGCCCTGGGGTATGGACCACGCGCAGGGTGCTGTGGTGCTCGCCATCGTGCAGCATCAGGCGCTCGCCGTCGGCCAGCGCGCGGTCGGGGGCGAAGGCTGCTGTGGAGCGGGCGGTGGCGGCGCTGGCCAGGCCCAGCACGGGCGGCGTACGGCCCGTCAGGCGGGCGCAGGCCTGGGCCAGCGGCCGTGCGGCGGGGGAGTGGTCGGCGTGCGAGTGGGTGCAGACGATGGCCGTGATCTGGCCCGCCGTGAACGCCAGCAGGCGCTCGATATGGTCGTTCAGCAAGGGGCCCGGATCGATGACGATGTAGCCACTGGCCGCGTCACCCACGATGTAGCTGTTGGTGCCGGGGCCGGTCATGACGCTGGCGTTGGGGGCGGTGAGGCGATGCAGGTTCCGCAGCAGGGGCACCGGCCGTTCGTGCTGCCAGTCCAGCGCATGTTCCAGTTGTCCGGATGGGCACACCAGCGCGAGCTCGGCGTAGGGCAGGTCCTGCTCCATGAAGCGCTGCGGTTGACCGCCGACCAGACCACCACGGGGGGTGGAGTTCCACAGTGGTTCGTCCTCGGTGCAGGCCGCCAGGGCCTGCCCGGCCTGTTCGAAGGCCGACAGCCAGTGCAGGGTGCGGATGGTGGGGAAGATCATGAAGAAGTTGCCGGCCTGGTGCTGCGCCAGCGCATCCTGGGGCCGGACCCAGACCGGCTCGAACTGCTCCATTTCGTCGGCCACCGGTTCCTGCTGGTCGGGCATCAGCGCAGCGAAGAAGACGGTGTCGAAACGCTTGGGCACGCTGCGGTCCGTGGTCCAGCAGGCCAGCATGCGCGCCTGATCGACCGCCAGTGACCAGCCCTGGGCTTGCAGTTGCGGGTACAGCGCCCGGCTGCGGTCCAGCGCTTGAAGGTGGGTGCGGGTGATGGGCCTGCCATCGGCCTGCACGGCCAGCAGGATGCCCAGTTCCTCGAAGGTTTCCCGCAGCGCCGCCAGCGCCGCCGTGCGGTAGCGTCCGCCCGCGTCGGGGGCGCGCGCCAGCGTGTGTGTCTGGTGGTCGTCGGCGTCCACTCGCCCGCCGGGGAACACATAGGCGCCGGGCAAGAAGCTGGCGTTTGGCGAGCGCCGGGTCATCAGCACTTCGACGCCCAGCGCTCCGTCACGCAGCAGCAGCAGGGTGGCCGCTGGGTGCGCCACGGCCGGTTCTTTGCGGGGGTGCAGTTGCAGGGTGGGGCGGGCCATGGCGGTGTTCCTTGCGCGGGGGATGGGGGCTCTACGCGCTGGCCGAATGGGTGCGCAGCAAGGCGTCGAGTGTGCTTTCCAGGTGGGTGAGGGAATTGCATTCGCGCGCGATGTGGCAATAGGGCGCGTAGCGCTTCATCTCCGAATCGCCCAGGCCCCAGAACGAGGTGGGCTCGGGATTGAGCCAGATCACCCGGCGCGCGCGCTCATAAAGCTGCTTCATGACCTCGACATGCGCCTCGCCGCGGTTGTTGCGCGCGTCGCCCAGGATCAGCACCGTGGTGCGGCGGTCGATGTCGCCCAGCAATTGTTCTTCAATATCGAGCAGGGTTTGACCGTAGTCGGTGCCGCTGCCGCCCACGGCCTGCATCACTTTGTCGACCGCTTGCTCGACCGGCAGCAGCTCGAAGGTGTCGCTCACGTCCACCAGGTGGTTGGTGAAGGCGAAACTGCGCACGTCGCTGACCTGCTCGCCCAGGCTGTGCAGGAACAGCAGCAGAAAGCGCGCGTACTGGCGCACCGAGCCGCTGACGTCGCAGATCGCCACCACGCGTGGCCGATCCACCACCTTGGAGCGCCAGAAGGTCTCGAACATCACGCCGTCGTAGGCCGCGTTCTTGCGCAGGGTCTTGCGGAAGTCGAGCTGGCCGCGCACCCGCTGCTTCTTGCGCCGCGAGTGGCGATCAGCCAGCCGCTTGGCGATTTTGCTGACGATGACGTGCATGCGCGCGAAATCGCGCTTTTCGATGTTGGAGAGCTTTTGCGTTTGCAGGAAGTCGTCGTGCAACTGGCGCGTCGGGGCCGTGCCGAAGAGCGCGAGTTTGCGTTCGACAAAATTGCGAACCTCCTCGAACAATTTTTTGCGCGCCAGTTCAAGCTCCTCGGCGCGCTCGGGCGCCAGCGTCTGGCGTTTGGCGTCAGAGATTTCGCGGTCCAGCAGTTCCAGGCCCATGGCCTGCTGGATCTTCTGGGTGTAAAAACCCTTTTGCGTGAAGAACCAGATGTCGGTCAGGCCCACCTCGCGCGCGGCTTCCTGCATGCGCTTGGCCAGCGCCGCCGAGTCGCCCGACAGCAACAACTGCGACAAGGCCTGGCCGCCGCTGCCCTGGCAACCGCCCGGCCCGCCGGAGCCGGTGGCTGTCTGGTTTTTGGGGCTTTGCTCGGGCGGGTCTTGCGCTGGTGTGGCGTCGGCGCCGGGTTGGACGCCGGGCCGGACCGCGCCGCCAGGGGCTGCCAGGTTTTCAAAAGAGCCGAAACGAAAGAAACGGTCAAAGGCCTCGTCGAACAGGGCGCGGTCGACCGTGGTCTTGGCCAGCGTGGTGCCCAGCGCGCTCTTGAGCAGGGCGCGGTCGCTCCAACCCACCAGTTCGACGGCACGCGCCGCATCGACCTGGGCGTTGAGATGGATTTCAAGGTCGCTGCCGCGCAGCGCCTTGAAAAAGTCTTCAAGCGTGGCTTGCACGGGGACTCTCCGCATCCTTGCGCGCTTGTTGCAGCAGGGTGGACATCTGCTCGTTGGCGGTGGCGATGTCTTGCTCGAACTTGAGGAAGACATTGAGCGTGTCGCGCACCACGTCCAGGTTCAGGTGTTCGGCGTGCAGCAGCAGCAGCGTCTTGGCCCAGTCGATGGTTTCGCTGACCGAGGGCAGTTTTTTCAGGTCCAACTGGCGCACCGCCTGGATGAAGGCCACCAGCTCCCGGTTCAGTGTTACCGACAGGCCGGGCACGCGCCGCTCCAGGATGCGCCGCTCCAGCGCGGCTTTGGGGAAGGAGATGTGCAGGTGCAGGCAGCGGCGCTTGAGCGCGTCGCTCATTTCGCGCGTGTTGTTGCTGGTGAGAAAGACGAGGGGCTTGACCTTGGCCTTGATGGTGCCGAGTTCGGGTACCGAGACCTGGTAGTCGGACAGCACTTCGAGCAGGAAGGCCTCGAATTCGGGGTCGGACTTGTCGATCTCGTCGATCAGCAGCACGCAGCCGCGCTCCTGGTGCAAGGCCTGGTAGAGCGGGCGCGGTTCGAGGAAATGCTCGCTGAAAAACAGGTCGTCGTGCGCATGCAGCTTGTCCATGGAGGCGGCCAGGCCGACGGCGCCCTGCATCATCTCGCCCAGCTTGTCCTTGAGCAGTTGCGTGTAGAGCAATTGCTTGCCGTATTTCCACTCGTACAAAGCCTTGGATTCGTCCAGGCCTTCGTAACACTGCATGCGGATCAGGGGCACGTCGAGAATCTCGGCCATGCCCTTGGCCAGTTCGGTCTTGCCGACGCCGGCCGGGCCTTCGACCAGGATCGGCTTTTCCAGGTTGAAGCCCAGATAGACCGAGGTGGAGATTTCGCGGCTGGCGATGTAGTCGACCGAGGCGAAGGCTTTGGCGACTAGGTCAACGGAATCAAAGTGGGCTTGGTGCAGTGATTTCATGGGTTGTCGTTGATTTCAAAAGGGTTTCTCCGGCCTGGAATTGCCGGGATTCGGCGATGCTGCGGGCGATGCCCTGCACCAGGCGCAGGTCGCGCGCCAGGGTGAGCAGGGCCGGTTCATGGTCGTCCAGGGCTGCGGCAAAGGATTCACAGGTGCCTTGCCAGCGATCAAACAGGCGGCGCGCGCCCAGGTTGAACGCCGCCAGCGCCTCGTTGGGGCCATGCTGGTCCAGGTGCTGAGCGGCATGGCGTGCCACGGGCGAGAGGGCATCGAGTTCGAGTTGCAAGCCACCCAGGTCCCGGGTCAAAGCCGGCGTGCGGGCTGCATGGCGAAACCAGCGTGCCAGGGTATCCAGCTCGGCTTGCATGGCGCCGAGCATCGGGCCCAGCAGCAGCGCGTCTTCGATCGCGCGCAGTGGCCGCGCGATGGTGTCGAAAGCCTGCCCAAGCTCGCCCAGGCGCTGGCTTTGCGGCACCCGGCAGCCGACCAGGCGCAGGCCGCAATGGCCGAGCGGCGCCAGTCCGCGCACTTTGTCGTCCAGCTCGCGGGTCAGCCCCGGTGTGTTGGCTTCAACGACGAAGGCATCGAAGCGCTTGCGCCCTTCGTGTTCGCCGCTGACGGCCAGCACGATGATGGCATCGGCGGCCGGGCCGTTGCTGACGAAGGCCTTGTGGCCGTCAAGAAGCCATTCGTCGCCGTCCCGCACCGCACGGCAGCTCAGGTGTTTGGGGTGTGCGCCCGTGCCGGGCTCGGAGATCGCGAGTGCCAGCAGGGTGTCGCCGACCGCTATGGATTGCAGCAGCGCACGATGCCGGTCGCTGCGCAGATTCGGCGCCAGCACGAAGCGCGCCAGCATTTGCTGCATCATCCACGCCATGCCCAGCCCCAGACTGGCGGATTCCCGGGCGACGATGCCGGCCACAGTACTGACCAGCGCGGCGTCCGCTACGGGCGCCCCACCGTCGCTGTCGAAGCCCACGCCGAGCAGGCCGCTGGCGCCGAGGTGGCGCCACCAGGCGCGGGGGAAGCCGTGCGCGCAGTCAGGCGCTGGCGCGTTCGCCAGGGCCAGGCGCATGGCCTCGGGCAGCGCCGGGTCCGACTTGGGTTGCTCAGGGGATTGAGAGCGGCTCATAGGTCCATCCAGATCAGGCGTAAAACCCAAGCTGTCGCGCCGCCAGGTCGCGCATCACTTCTTCGGCGCCGCCACCGATGGCGTTGACCTTGACTTCGCGGTAAATGCGCTCCACCTTGACGCCGCGCATGAAACCGGCGCCGCCGTGCAGTTGCACCGCCTCGCTGGCGCAATAGGCCATGGTCTGGGTGGCCTGGTTTTTCAGCAGGCAGATTTCGCCCACCGGCGTGTCGCCCTCTTCGACGCGCCAGGCGAGCAATTCCAGCAGGGCCTGGGTCGCCTCGACGCGCATGGCCATGTCGGCGAGTTTGTGGCGGGTGACCTGCTGGTCGATCAACTTGCCGCCAAACATCTCGCGCTCACGCGACCAGGCCAGCGCCTCGTCCAGGCAGACACGGGCAAAACCGTTGGCGCCGGCGGCGAGAAAGATGCGCTCGCGGTTGAAATTCTTCATGATGGCTTTGAAGCCCTGGTTTTCCACCCCCACCAGGTTCTCCACCGGCACGCGGCAGTTGTCGAAATACAGGGTGGCGGTGTCGGAGCACCACCAGCCCATTTTTCTCAAGGGCGTTTGCGTAAAGCCGGGCGTGCCTTTCTCGATCAGCAGCAGCGACACGCCGCCCGGCCCCGGCCCGCCGGTGCGCACCGCCACGGTGTAGAAGTCGGCGCGCATGCCGGAGGTGATGAAGGTTTTCGAGCCGTTGACGACGTAGTGGTCGCCATCCCGGCGCGCCGTGGTCTTGAGGTTGGCCACGTCCGAACCGCCGGAGGGTTCGGTGATGCCGAGTGCGCTGATCTTCTCGCCCCGCAGCACCGGCGGCAAGACGCGCTGCTGGAGCGCCTCGCTGCCCACGTTGACGATGGGCGGGCAGCCGATGGTGTGCGACAGCAGACTCGCCAGCACACCGCCAGCACCGCAACGCGCCAGTTCCTGCGCGGCGATGATGGTCATGAACAGGTCGCCGTTGTTGCCGCCATGGCTTTGCGGAAAGCCCAGGCCCAGCAGGCCGATTTCGGCCGCCTTGCGGTACAGATCGACAGGAAAGGACTCGGCTTCGTCCCAGGCATCCACGTGCGGACTGATTTCTCGGGCGACGAAGCGGCGCATCGCATCGCGGAACGCCAGGTGCTCGGGCGTATAGAAGGGACTCTTGGCAGGCAGGGTTTCGGCAGGCATGGGTATTACTCCTCGTGGGTGTGGCGGATGTCGTGCGTGCAGGGCGGTGCGCGCCTCAATCAGGCTGCTCGACCAGCGACACCAACAAGGCGCGCGTGGCCACCTGGTCGCCAGCGCGCACCGCCACTTGGTCCACCACGCCGTCGCGACGGGCCAGCAGTTGGTGCTCCATCTTCATGGCTTCGAGCACCACCAGGCGTTGCCCCTTGGTGACGGTGTCGCCAGGTCGGACGTCAACGGCCAGTACCCGTCCATTCATGGGGGCGAGCACACGTGATTCCGCGCTGCCTGCAGCTGCGGCCGGTGGGTCATAGGTCAGGTCTTCAAAGCTGGCGCTCAGGTCGCCCAGTTCCAGGTGCAACACGCCGCCGGCAAACACCGCAGCCGCGTGCTGTTGCACGCCATCGGCGATCAGGTGCAGGCACTCGCCTTGACGCCCACTGAGGGTGACGTGGTGCAGCGCCGCGCCCACTTCGAGCGTGTAGCGGTGGGCGCCAGTGACCGTGATGTGCACGGCATGTCGGTGTTCGCCCTCGCCGATCAGCATCGGCCAGCGTGCCGGTCCGCTGGAGCGCCAGAGCGCGGCTGCGACCGGTGTGGCGCTGGCTTCAAACCACAGCGTGCCGGCCAGCGCCAGCGCCAGCGAGTCGGGCTGGGGCCGCACCAGCGCCGCAGCGCCGAAGTGATGGGCGATGAAGGCCGTGGTCGTTTCGCCAGCGGCGAAGGCCGGGTGGCTGGCCACGGCTTCGAGGAAGGCACGGTTGTGGGGCAGACCGAGCAGGCGGGTGCGTTGCAGCGCACCGATCAGGCGTCGCCGGGCTTCGTCGCGGGTGGCGCCGTGTGCAATGATCTTGGCGATCATCGGATCGTAGTGAGGGCTCACGGTCTGACCCGATGCCAGGCCGTGGTCAACGCGCACGCCTTCGCCCGTGGGCGGGCTCCAGAGCGCAACATCGCCACTTTGCGGCAGGAAGCCGTTGTACGGATCTTCGGCGTACAGGCGCACTTCGATGGCGTGCCCGTTCAAGTGCACTTGCTCCTGCGTCAGCGGCAAGTGCTCGCCACGGGCCACGGCGATCTGCCAGGCCACCAGGTCCAGTCCGGTGATGCACTCGGTCACCGGGTGTTCGACCTGCAGCCGTGTGTTCATCTCCAGAAAGTAGAAGCGCCCTTCGCTGTCGAGCAGAAACTCCACCGTGCCGGCGCCGACGTAGTTCACGGTGCGCGCAGCCGCCACCGCCGCCGCGCCCATTTGCTCGCGCAGCTGGGGCGTGACCGCCGGGGAGGGCGCTTCCTCGAACACCTTCTGGTGCCGGCGCTGGATCGAGCAGTCGCGTTCGCCCAGGTGGATGATGTGGCCGTGCAGGTCGCCAAAGACCTGGATTTCGACATGGCGCGGCTCAATCACCGCGCGCTCCAGGATGAGCTCTTCGCTGCCGAAGGCGTTGCCTGCTTCCGAGCGGGCGCTGGCCAGGGCGACCGCGAGGTCTTGCGGGCGTTCGACCAGTCGCATGCCTCGCCCGCCACCGCCCGCCGCCGCCTTGACCATGATCGGGAAACCGATCTCGGCAGCCTTCGTGAGCAGCGTGGCATCGGACTGGTCAATGCCCTGATAGCCCGGCACGCAGGGCACGCCCGCCGCCAGCATCAGGCGTTTGGCGCCGGCCTTGTTGCCCATTTTCAGGATGGCCTGCGGGTCCGGGCCGATGAACACCAGCCCGGCGTCCAGGCAAGCTTGCGCAAAGCCGTCGTTCTCGGACAGGAAGCCGTAGCCGGGGTGTACCGCGTCGGCACCGGTGCTGCGCGCCGCCGCCAGCAGCGCCGCAACGTTGAGGTAGCTCTCGCGCACCGGCGCCGGGCCGATGCACACGGCCTCGTCGGCCAGGGCAACATGCAGCGCCTGGGCATCGGCTTCGCTGTAAACGGCCACCGTGCGGTAGCCCAGCGCCTGGGCCGTGCGGATGATCCGGCAGGCGATCTCGCCGCGGTTGGCAATCAGGATTTTGGTGAAGTTCATCAGGGTTCTCACATCCGTGCCACGCCAAAAGTGTTCGAAAGCAAGGGCCTCAACCCGGCTTCCCGACACACCGCCAGGGTGGTGGCGAGCGCGCGGCGGGTGTCGCGCGGGTCGATGATGCCGTCGTCCCACAGGCGCGCGGTGGCAAACAGCGAATGCGATTCGAGGTCAAAACGTGCCAGGATCTCGCTTTTCATGGTGGCCATGGTTTCGGCGGGTGGCTCCTTGCCAGTGCGGGCAAATTTTTCTTCGGTGACGATGCGCATCACGGTGGCGGCCTGCTCGCCGCCCATCACAGCCACCCGCGCGTTGGGCCAGGCGAACACGAAGCGCGGATCGTAGGCGCGGCCGCACATGCCGTAGTTGCCGGCACCGAAGGAGGCACCTGTCATCACGGTGATTTGCGGCACGGTGGCATTGGCCACGGCCTGGATCATCTTGGCGCCATGCTTGATCATTCCGACCTGCTCCACATCCTTGCCGACCATGAAGCCGGTGGTGTTCTGCAGATAGACGATCGGGGTGCCCGACTGGCAGCACAACTGGATGAACTGGGTTGCCTTGGTGGCGCCTTGCGGATCAATGGGCCCGTTGTTGCCGATGAAGCCGCAAGGGTATCCCTCGATGGCACCATGGCCGCACACGGTGCCGGAGCCGTACAGCGGTTTGAATTCGAGGAAGTCGGAGTCGTCGATCACCCGCGCCAGCACTTCGCGCATGTCGTAGGGCTGGCGAAAGTCAACCGGCACCACGCCCGCCAGTTGCTCGACCGGATAACGCGGCTCTTTCCAGATCTTCACCGCGCGCATCGGCAAGCGGTCGTTCCACGGCAGCCGCGCCAAGATGTCGCGTGCGATGCGGATGCCGTCGGCGTCGTCCTCGGCCAGGTACTCGGCCACGCCCGACATCGAACAGTGCATCTCGGCGCCGCCCAGCTCTTCGTCGGTGGCGATCTCGCCGGTGGCGGCTTTTAGCAAGGGTGGGCCGGCCAGGAAAGCCTTTGCACGGCCGCGCACCATGATCACATAGTCGGACATGCCCGGAAGGTAGGCGCCGCCGGCAGTTGAGTGGCCGTGCATCACGCAGACCTGCGGAATGCCCCTGGCCGATAGCCGCGCCTGGTTGGCGAAGCCGCGGCCGCCTTCAATGAACACCTCGCCCACATGCATCAGGTTGGCGCCGCCGGACTCGACCAGTCGCACCACTGGCAGTTTGTTCTCCAGTGCGATGGCTTCGGCGCGCAGGCTCTTCTTCATGCCCATCGGTGTGATGGTGCCGCCCTTGATCGCGCTGTCGGAGGCGATCACCACGCAACGAATGCCCGACACCACCCCGGTGCCGCAGATGATCCCGCCCCCCAGCACGTTCTTCTCGCCGTCGTCGTCGTGCATCCTGAAGCCGGCCAGGGTCGAAAACTCCAGCCACGACGAGCCGCGGTCGAGCAGCAGCGCGATGCGCTCACGCGGCAGCAGCTGCTTGCGGGCGCGGAACTTGGCTTCTTGGCTGTTCGACGTGTTGCGCACACGGTCTTCGAGCGTGCGGAAACTGTCGATCAGCGCGAGCATCTGTGCGCGCTCGCGCAGGAAGCTCTCTGACTGCGGGTCGACTTGACTTTGAATGGCGGGCATGGGTGGTTCTCGCTGAAAGGTCGCAGTGAACGAATGGGGTCACAGGCCTGCTTACAGGTCGTAAAAACGCTCACCCTGATCGGCCATGCGGCGCAGCAGTTGCGGCGGCGCAAAGCGCGCACCGTGCCGCTCGGCCAGGGTCTCGCAGGCCTTGACAAAAGCGGCCAGCCCCAGGCTGTGGATCTGGCCGATTGGGCCGCCCAGGTAGGCCGGGAAACCCCAGCCCAGGATCGCGCCGACATCGGCATCGATGGGCGCCAGCAGCACTTTTTCTTCGAGGCAGCGCGCGGTTTCGACCGATTGGATGAACATCAGGCGTTGCTTGACCTCTTCGACCGTGGGTTGCGTGGCCGCCAGCGGGAACGCCTGCGCCAGGCCTGCCCACAGTTGCTTCTGGCCATCTTGCGGGTAGTCGTAGAAACCCTTGCCGGTCTTTTTACCCAGTCGTCCCAACTTGTCCACCATGCGGTCGCAGACGTCGTCGATGGCGCTGCGCTGGTAGGCCTTGCCGAGGTCGGCGGCGGTCTGTTTCCGGATGCGCGCCATCAATTCGAGCGAGACTTCGTCGGCCAGCGCCAGCGGCCCCACCGGCATGCCGGCCATGCGCCCGGCGTTGTCGATCAGCGCCGGCTTCACGCCTTCGGCCAGCAGCGCCAGGCCTTCGCCGACGTAGGTCGAGAACACCCGGCTGGTGTAGAAGCCGCGGCTGTCATTGACGACGATGGGCGTCTTGAGGATCGCCTTGACGAAGTCCATGGCACGGGCCAGGCATTCATCACTGGTGGCCTGGCCGCGAATGATCTCCACCAGCGGCATCTTGTCGACTGGCGAGAAGAAATGCAGGCCGATGAAATTGGCCGGACGTGCGGACGCCTCGGCCAGCCCGCTGATGGGCAGGGTGGAGGTGTTGGAGGCGAAGATGGCGCCGGGGGCGATCACCGCCTCGGCCTTGCGCGTCACGTCGGCCTTGATGGCGCGGTCTTCAAACACCGCTTCGACCACGATGTCACAGCCTGCCAGGTCGGCGAAGTCGGTGGTCGGTTTGATCAGGGTGAGCTTGGCATCACGCTCGGCCTCGGTCATGCGCTTGGCGGCCACGCGCTTGTTCCACAGGTTCTCGCTGTAGGCCTTGCCCTTGGCCGCGCTGTCGGTGCTGCTGTCGAGCAGCACCACTTCCATGCCGACCTCGGCGGCGGCGAAGGCAATGCCCGCGCCCATCATGCCAGCCCCCAGAATGCCGACCTTGCGGTAGCTGGCCTGAGGCACGCCCTTGGGCCGGGAGGCCAGCTTGCTGGCGGCGGGAATGCCAAAGAACAGCGAGTGAATCATGTTCTTGGCCTCTTTGCCGGTCGTCAGCTTGACGAACTCGCGCATCTCGACCTTGCAGCCGGTGTCGATGTCGACCTGGCAGCCGTTGTAGACGCAGTTCAAGATCGCCTCGGGCGCGGGATAGTTGCCAAAGGTCTTGGCGCGCAGCATGGCGTTGCCTGCGGTGAAGGTTTCGTAGCCCATGGGGCTTTGCACGGCGCCGCCCGGCAGCTTGAAACCCTTGCGGTCCCAGGGCTGAACAGCGGCAGCGGCACCGTCGGTCAGCAGCCACTGCTTGGCGCGGGCCAGCAGTTGGTCGGCCGGCACGACTTCATCGACCAGACCCGCTTCCAGGGCTTTTTTCGGGGCGAGCTTTTTGCCTTCGAGCAGGAAGGGCAGCGCGTTGCGCACGCCGATCATGCGCGGCAGACGCTGCGTGCCGCCTCCGCCCGGCAGTAGGCCAAGGGCCACCTCGGGCAGGCCGATGAGGGCCTTAGGGTTGTCGGCGGCAATGCGTCGGTGGCAGGCCAGCGCGACCTCGTAGCCGCCGCCAAGCGTGGTGCCGTTGAGGGCCGCGACGAAGGGCTTGCCGCTTTTCTCAATGCCGCGCATCAGGGCGTGCAACTGGGTGACAAAGTCCATCATGCCGGCCACGTCGGTGATGGCGAGCATCATGTTGAGGTCGGCGCCGGCGATGAATTCGGGCTTGGAGGATGTGACGACCACGCCCTTGACGGCAGAATCCGCTTGGGCACGCTTCACGGCGTCGGCGAAGGCGGGAATGGATTGCCCGTTGAGGACGTTCATCGGCACGTCCTGCATGGCCCAGGTGATGGTGGCGATGCCGTCGGCATCAACCTTGTAGTCAATAGTCATGGTGGTGGTCCAGGTCTGTGATGAGGATCGCGTCGTGCCGGGGCTTCAGACGCGCTCGATGATGGTGGCGGTGCCCATGCCGGCGCCCACGCACAGCGTGATCAGGCCAGTGGACAGGTTGCGCCGCTCGAGTTCGTCGAGCACGGTGCCCAGTATCATGGCGCCGGTCGCGCCCAGCGGGTGCCCCATGGCAATGGCACCGCCGTTGACGTTCATCTTGTCGTGCGGGACGTTCATCACTTCCATGAAACGCAGCACGACCGAGGCGAAGGCTTCGTTCAGTTCATATAGGTCGATGTCGCTGGCCCTCATGCCGGCGAGCTTGAGCGCCTTTTCCGCCGAGTAGGAGGGGCCGGTCAGCATGATGGTGGGTTCGCTGCCGATGGAGGCGAACGAGCGGATGCGTGCACGGGCTTTCAGGCCCAGCAGCTTGCCGGCCTCGGCGTTGCCGATCAGCACCGCGGCCGCGCCGTCAACAATGCCCGACGAGTTGCCGGCGTGGTGCACGTGCGCCATGCGCTCGATCTCCGGATAGCGCTGCATGGCCACCGCGTCGAAGCCGTATTTCTCGCCCTGCACCTTGAACGCAGGCTCCAGCTTGGCCAGCGACTCCAGCGTGGTTTCGGCGCGCATGTGTTCGTCGCGATCCAGTACGACGCAACCGTTCACGTCCTTGACGGGAACAATCGACTTGGCGAAGCGGCCTTCGGCCCATGCGAGTGCCGCGCGGCGCTGGCTTTCGACCGCGTAGCTGTCAACATCGTTGCGGCTGTGGCCGTAAAGGGTGGCAATCAGATCGGCTGAAATTCCCTGCGGCACAAAATAGGTCGGAATCGCTACCGCGGGGTCAGCCGCCCAAGCGCCGCCGCTGGTGCCCATGGGCACACGGCTCATGCTCTCGACGCCGCCGCCGATGACCAGTGGCGACTGGCCCGACATCACCTTGGCGGCGGCCATGTTGCAGGCCTCCAGGCCCGAGGCGCAAAAGCGATTGATCTGCACACCGGCAGCGCTTTCGTGGTAACCGGCGGCGATGGCCGCAACGCGGGCGATGTTGGCGCCTTGCTCGCCGGCGGGTTCGACGCAGCCGAGGATGATGTCGTCCACGAAGGCGGTGTCCAGGGTGTTGCGGTCGCGCAGCGCCTGCAGCGCGGTGATGGCCAGACTGATGGGCGTGCTGCCGTGCAGCGCACCCGAGCTGCGGCCCTTGCCGCGCGGCGTGCGCACGGCATCAAAAATGAATGTTTCGGTCATGGTGGGTTTCCTTCTTTCTGAATCTGTGGAAGCGATAGGCAAGATGGCGGAAAGCGGCTGGCGGCGTGTGCTACAGCGTACGGCTGATGATTTCCTTCATGATTTCGTTGGCGCCACCGTAGATGCGCGCGACGCGCGCATCCGCATAGGCGCGGGCAATCGGGTACTCCCACATGTAGCCGAAGCCGCCGAACATCTGCAGGCATTGGTCGATCACCTTGCAGTGCAGGTCGGTGGTCCAGTACTTGGCCATCGCGGCGGTGGCGGCATCAAGCTGACCATCCATCAGCAGGCCGAGCAGGCGGTCGACAAAGACCTGTGCGATCTGCACCTCGGTTTTCATTTCGGCGAGCTTGAAGCGGTTGTGCTGGAAATCGATCACGCGCTGGCCGAAGGCCTTGCGATCCTTGGTGTAGGCCAGCGTCCATTCGAGCGCGGCCTCGGCGCCCGCCACCGCGCCGATGGCGATCTGCATGCGCTCCCAGGCCAGTTCCTGCATCAGCAGGAAAAAGCCCTTGCCCTCGCCGCCGAGGATGTTGCTGACCGGCACGCGCATGTCTTCGAAGAAGAGTTCCGAGGTGTCCTGCGCCTTCATGCCGATCTTTTCGAGGTTGCGCCCGCGCGTGAAGCCGGGGCGATGGGTCTCAACCAGCACCAGCGAGGTACCCTTGGCACCTTGCGTCGGGTCGGTCTTGGCGACAACGATCACCAGGTCGGCGTTCTGGCCATTGGTGATGAAGGTCTTTTGACCATTGATCACCAGTTCGTCGCCGTCACGGACCGCGCTGGTGCGCACGCTTTGCAGGTCGCTTCCTGCGCCCGGCTCGGTCATGGCGATGGCGCCAATCACCTCGCCGGTGGCCATTTTCGGCAGCCAGCTGTGCTTTTGCTCCTCGGTGCCGTAGGCCAGGATGTAAGGTGCCACGATGTCGGAGTGCAGGCCGAAGCCGATCCCGCTCGTGCCAGCGCGCGCGACTTCCTCGATCAGCACGGCACTGTGCAGGCGCGTGCCGCCACCGCCGCCGTATTGCTCGGGTATGGCGGGGCACAGCAGGCCCGCGGCGCCGGCCTTGCGCCAGACGGCGCGCGGCACGATGCCATAGGTTTCCCAGCCAGCGTGATGGGGGATGACCTCTTCTTCCAGAAAGCGGCGGGCCTGGTCCCGGAAGAGTTCGTGTTCTTCACCGAAGAGGGTGCGGTTGAGCATGGGCCTGTCCTTGAAGTTAGATTGAGATTGACACTGGCATGGCCGACGGCTGCGAAGAGTGGCTCGTCCACGCGGGACGGCGCCGGAAGCACCCAGCACGCGATGGATAAGACCATCAACCAAACGCTTGTTAGATGATATAGTATATGGCATGACGAAGAAGCAAGACAACCCACTCCCGCGCAGAGATGCGATCCTGGCGGCTGCGGCGAGTCGGTTCCGGCGACAGGGTTTCGAGCGCACCTCGGTGCGCGAGATTGCCCAGGCCATGGGCATGACTTCGGGTTCGATCTTCTACCACTTCGCCACCAAGGAGGAACTGCTGGTGGCGATCATGGAGGAGGGCGTTCGCGACATCATGCAGTCGGTGCGCGACGGGCTGGCTGGCGAGACGCGCCTGCCCGAGCGGCTGCTGTCGATGGTGCGCAGCCACCTGAAAGCTTTGCTGGGTACGAGGTTCGACGCCATGACCGTGCTGCTCTACGAGTGGCGCAGCCTTTCGCCGGCCGCGCAGACCCGGGTGATGGCAACGCGCGATGCCTACGAGGCCTTGTGGATGGTGCCGATCAGCGAGGCTGCGGCGCAGGGCTTGGTCGACACCGATGCCGTGCTGGTGCGCCAGACGGTGCTCGGCGCCCTCAACTGGACGGCGCAGTGGTACCGGCCTGGCGGGCGTCTGGACGTCGATGCGTTGGCGCAGCGCATGTACACGATGCTGTTTCCTCGTGTGGTCGCATCCGATGTGCAAGGTGCGGCATGCGCAAGTAGGTCGAAGGCTATCGGTACCCCTTCGGAGAGCCCGGGAGCAGGGCCGTCCGAAACAGTACCTTCTTTGAATTGAAAGCTAAACAGGAGAAAAGCAGCTATGAAATCGACCATGATGCAAGTGCCGCTCTCGCTCAATCATTTCCTGGAGCGGGCCAAGCTGTACCACCCGAAGGTGGAGATCGTATCGAGGATGCCCGACAAGTCCCTGCATCGCCATACCTACGCCGACTTCCACCGTCGGGCCAAGGGTCTGGCCGAGGCGCTGGTCAAGGCCGGCATCCAGCCCGGTGACCGGGTCGCAACCCTGATGTGGAACCATTACGCCCACCTCGAGTGCTACTTCGGCATTCCGGCGGCCGGCGCGGTGATGCATAACCTCAACTTGCGCCTGTTCCCGCACGACATTGCGTTCACCGTCAACCACGCCAAGGACCGTTTCCTGATCGTCGACGATGTTTTGCTGCCGTTGCTGGCGCAGTTCGCCAAGGATGTCAACTTCGAGCGCATCATTGTGGTGCCGCTGACAGGCAAGCCGGTGCCGCAGGGGTACGAGGACTATGAAGGCTTCATCGGTGGAGCGACTGATGACTTCAGATGTGTTGAAGTCGATGAAAACGCGCCCTGCGGCATGTGCTACACCTCGGGCACCACGGGCAGCCCCAAGGGTGTCGTCTATTCGCACCGCTCCACCGTGCTGCACACGCTCGTGGCGGCACTGCCAGGGGGGATCAACGTGTCGGGTACTGACACAGTGCTGCCGGTGGTGCCAATGTTCCACGCCAACGCATGGGGTTTGCCATTCGTCTCAACTTTCGTCGGTGCCAAGCTGGTGTTTCCCGGCCCGCACCTCGACTCAGAATCGCTGCTCGACTTGTACCAGCGCGAGCGGGTCACCGTCACCGGTGGTGTGCCCACCATCTGGTTGTCGCTGCTGCAAACGCTGCGCGCAAACCCGGGCAAGTACGACCTGGTGCCTGGCATGCGCATGATGGTGGGCGGCTCTGCGGCACCCGAATCCTTGTTCCGTGGTTTCGATGAGTTTGGTCTTGAAGTCGGCACTGCTTGGGGCATGACCGAGACTTCGCCGCTGGGTACCGTGTCCTCGCTCAAACCTTCCATGCGGGCACTGCCCAAGGAAGAGCAATATGCCTTCCGTATCAAGCAGGGCATGGCCGCGCCATTGGTTGAGATTCGGCTGGTCGGCGACAACGGTGAAGTACCGTGGGATGGGCGGTCGGTCGGCGAGATTCAGGTGCGTGGGCCATGGATTACCGGCTCTTATCACGATCTGCCCATCAACGAAAGCAGCTTTACTGCCGATGGCTGGCTGCGCACAGGTGATGTCGGCTGCATCGACTCCGAGGGTTTTCTGCAGTTGACCGATCGCACCAAGGATTTGATCAAGTCGGGCGGCGAATGGATTAGTTCGGTCGATCTGGAAAACGCCGTGATGGGGCATCCGGCGGTGCTGGAGGCAGCTGTGATCGCGGTGCCGCACCCGCGCTGGGCCGAGCGGCCGCTGGCGGTGGTGGTGTTGCGCCCTGGCATGAGTGCCACTGGGGAAGAGATTCGCGATCATCTGGCCAAGACGTTCGCCAAGTGGCAGTTGCCCGAAGGTTTCGCTTTCGTGAATGAAATCCCGCGTACTTCGACCGGCAAGTTCCTCAAGACCAAGCTGCGGGAGATGTACAAGGACTGGAAGTGGGAGTGAGCCGTGATTGAAGGGGCCGGCTTCGGGCTGCGTTCTTGCCGGTTTTGAATTGTTTATTTTTTAACCCTATGGAGATAAAGTGAAGATATTGGTCGCTGTCAAGCGGGTGCTGGACTACAACGTCAAGGCCCGCGTCAAGTCCGACGGTTCGGGAGTCGATCTCGCGAACCAGAAATTGTCCATGAACCCGTTCGACGAGATCGCCTGCGAAGAGGCGGTGCGCCTCAGGGAGGCCGGTGTCGCTTCTGAAGTGATCGTCGTGTCCTGTGGCCCGACCGCTTGCCAGGAGACGCTGCGCAGCGCGATGGCCATCGGCGCCGATCGCGCCGTGCTGGTTGAAACCGACGCCGCGCTCGAACCGCTCGCGGTGGCCAAGCTGATGCAGCATGTGGCCCAAAAAGAGGGCGTTCAGTTCGCCATCTTCGGCAAGCAGGCGATTGATGACGACGCTGGCCAGACTGGCCAAATGTTTGGCGCGCTGATGGGCTGGGCCCAAGCCAGCTTCGCCTCCAAGGTGCAGATCGGCGGCGACACCGCCACCATCACGCGCGAGATCGACGGCGGCCTGGAAACCCTGGCCATGAAGCTGCCGGCCGTGATCACGACCGACCTGCGCCTGAACGAGCCGCGCTTCATCACGCTGCCCAACATCATGAAGGCCAAGAAAAAGCCGATGGAGGTGATCAAGGCGGCCGAGCTCGGCATCGACATCGCGCCGCGCACCGTGACCCTGCACGTCAGCGAGCCGCCGACCCGCAAGGCCGGCATCAAGGTGGCCGACACGGCCGAACTCGTCAAACGACTCAAAGAAGAAGCGAAGGTGATCTGATGACAACCCTGATCATTGCGGAACACGACAACGCCGTACTCAAAGCGGCCACGCTGAACACGATTGCCGCGGCCACGCGCATCGGCGGCGACATCCATGTGCTGGTGGCGGGCCGCAACTGCGCTGCCGTGGCCCAGACTGCGGCGGCGGTTGCGGGCGTGAGCAAGGTGCTGCACGCCGACGCGGCGCACTACGAGGCCCATATGGCCGAGAGCCTGGCCGAGCTGGTGCGCTCACGCGTGCGCGCCGATGCGGGCTACACCCATGTGCTGGCACCGGCGACGGCCTTTGGCAAGAACGTGCTGCCGCGCGTGGCGGCCTTGCTGGACGCCTCCCAGGTGTCGGACGTGATCGCGATCGAGTCGCCCGACACCTTCCTGCGCCCGTTCTATGCCGGCAACGCGCTGGCCCGCGTGCAATCAAAGGATGCCATCAAGGTGCTGAGCATTCGCACCACCGCCTTCGACCCGGTCGGTTCGGGCGGCACGGCAGCGGTCGAGACGCTGGACGCGGCTGGCGATCTCGGCTTGACCACCCTGGTCGGGCGTGAGGTGGTGAAGCTGGAGCGCCCGGAACTCGCCGCTGCAACGGTCATCGTATCGGGCGGACGCGGACTGGGCGCGGCCGACAAGTTTCACGCCGTGCTGGAGCCGCTGGCCGACAAGCTTGGCGCGGCGATCGGCGCCTCGCGCGCCGCCGTCGACGCCGGCTACGCGCCCAACGACTACCAGGTCGGCCAGACCGGCAAGATCGTGGCACCCCAGTTGTACGTGGCGGTCGGCATCTCGGGCGCCATCCAGCACCTGGCCGGCATGAAGGACAGCAAGGTGATCGTTGCGATCAACAAGGACGCCGAAGCGCCGATCTTCCAGGTGGCCGACTATGGGCTGGTGGCGGATCTGTTCACAGCGGTGCCCGAATTGGTGACTGCGTTATAGGTCGCAGCGGATGCCGAGGTAAAGCAGAGGCCAGGCTTGTTCCTGGCAGGATGGTCGGCGGCACCGGTCAAACAATTCAAAATGCAGGAGACATCGATCATGAACCCATCAACCTCCGTCATCGCTGGTGTGCCATCCCCTGGCGCAATTGCCCGCGTGGCCATCGGCGACTTCCTGCGCCGCTCGGCAGCTCGAGACCGCGCCAAGACGGCGTTCGTGCTCGGCGATCAGCGCATGAGCTACGGTGAGCTCGATGAGCGCGTGACCCGCTGCGCCAATGCCTTGCTGGCCGCTGGCTTGGTGCGAGGTGACCGCGTGACCACGCTATGCAATAACTCGCTTGAGTTCCTGGTGGCCATGTTCGGCATCCATCGCGCCGGCCTGATCTGGGTGCCGATCAACACCGGCCTGGGGCTGGATGACGTTCGCTACATCATCGACCACTCTGAGGCGCGCTTCCTGCTTGTGGATGCCGCTCTGCTGGTGCGCCCGGAGTTGCGTGCAGCCATCGAGGCGCAGCCCGGTCGCGGATGGGTGCTGGAAGGCGAGGGGGCTGGGGCTTTCAGCAGCTTCGCTGCAGCGATTGCTGCGCAGTCTGCCACTGAGTCCGAGGTTGAAATTCATGACCGCGACGTAGCCCAGATCATGTACACCAGCGGAACCACCGGCCGCCCTAAGGGGGTGATGCAAAGCCATTTGTCGGTGGTGATGGCAGCGATGAACAACGCGCTTGAGTTGGGGGTGTGGCGCGATGCCGTGAACATTGCCGTGCTGCCCCTCTTTCATTGCGCCCAGCACACGCTGATGTGCGGTGTGCTGGCGGGCGGCGGCACGGTGATTGTGATGCGCGCTTTCGAACCCGCCGCCATGCTCGACGCCATCGAGCGTGAACGGGTGACCTTGCTGGTGGGCTTGCCGCAGATGCACCAGGCCATGCTCGATCATCCCTCGCGCCCGGGGCGAGACCTGTCGAGCCTGCGCATGTGCGTGTACGCCATGGCGCCCATGGCCGAGACCCTGCTGCGCCGCCTGATCGCCGAGTTCTGCCCGAATTACTCATTGGCCACCGGTCAGACCGAGATGTACCCGCTCACCATGGCCTTCCGGCCGGAAGAGCAGCTTAAACGCTTTGGTTCCTACTGGGGCGTCAGTGCATTGATCAACGACACGGCGGTGATGGACGACGCGGGCCAGCTGCTCGGCCCCGGCGAGGTCGGCGAGATCGTGCACCGCGGTCCGAACGTGATGGAGGGCTACTACAAAAATCCCGAAGCCACCGCTGAGGCACGCGCTTTCGGCTGGCACCACACCGGTGACCTAGGCATGTGGGTCGATGGACAGATGATGTTCAGGGACCGCAAGAAGGACATGATCAAGACCGGCGGCGAAAACGTGCCGTCCATCAAGGTCGAGGCCACGTTGCTGCGCCACCCGGCGGTGGCCAATGTGGCGGCGGTTGGTTTGCCGCACCCGCGCTGGATCGAGGCGGTCACCGCCTTCGTGGTGCTCAAGCCAGGGGCGCAGGCCGACGAGGCCGAGTTGATCAACCACTGCAAGGAGCATCTCGGTGGCTTTGAGGTGCCCAAGGCGATCCGCATCGTCGATGCCTTGCCGATGACCTCCACCGGCAAGATTCAAAAGCATCCGCTGCGTGACAGCTATCGCGCCCTGTACGAGGACATTGAACGATAGGTGTCGGGAAGGTCATGGGGTGTGCAACACACGCCCGCGCCTGTGACCAGGCTGCTTGCAAGGCGTGCTTCGGCTTGCGGTCCTAACTAACCACCGTTCTATCAATATGTTCGCATGACGTTTATCGAAACCAGCCGGTTTCCGGCAGGCGCGGACAGTCGCCCTTGATCCTTGATCCTTGATCCTTGTTCATCCCACCGTCAGAAAGGTTTTCCATGTCCGTCGTTCCTGCCATCTTGCTTGCGGTTGATGCCGACGGCATTGCGACCCTGACCCTCAACCGGCCCGATCAGCTCAATGCCTTCGATCTTGAGATGGTGGATGCTTGGCGCGCAGCACTTGAGCAGGCCGAAGCTGATGAGCGAGTCAAGGTGATCGTGGTCACCGGTGCCGGACGCGCCTTCTGTGCGGGTGGCGACTTCGAGGAAATGGCTAAGTTCAGTGAAATGGACAGCATGGGACGCAAGGATTTTCTGTACCGCCACGTGCATCGCATTGCGCTCACGCTGGAGCGGATGGAAAAACCGGTCATTGCCGCTGTCAACGGCGCTGCGCGAGGCGCTGGCTGCGACATGGCCTTGATGTGCGATATCCGCTTGATGGCCAGCTCGGCCACGCTGGCCGAGAGTTATATCAACATCGGACTGATGGCCGGTGATGCCGGTGCCTGGTACTTGCCGCGACTGATAGGCACGGCGCGCGCGCTCGAGTTGTTCTGGACCGGTCGCGTGGTGGGGGCGGAAGAGGCCGACCGCATTGGCATGGTCAATCGCGTGGTGCCCGATGCCGAACTGATGACCGCCACCTACGATATGGCGCGCACCATTGCCGCCAAGCCGCAGCAGGCGGTTCGCTTCTTTCGCCGCGCCGTCTACCAAAGCCAGACCATGGCGCTCGCCACACACCTGGACATGGTGTCCTCGCACATGGCGGTGCTCGAAGACACGCCCGAGCATCGCGCCGGCATTGCGGCCTTCCGCACCCGCTCACGCGCCAGCAAGTAGAAAAGGGCGTTGCCGTGCAAGGTATTCTGAGTGGCATCACCGTCGTCGATCTGTCTCGCTTGATAGCCGGGCCTTACGCGGCCATGGTGCTGGCCGACCTGGGCGCCCGCGTCATCAAGGTCGAAGCCATGACAGGCGAGGAGGGGCGGCATTTCGGCCCGCCGTTTTATGGCGACTCCAGCGTCGCTTTCATGACCTGCAACCGGGGCAAAGAGTCGATCGCGCTGGACATACGCACCCCTGCCGGGCGCTCGGTGCTGGAGCGGCTGATTTCAAAAGCCCAGGTTCTGGTGCACAACTTTCGCCCCGACTTTGCCGAGACACATGCGCTGACCTACGACGCGGTGCGGCGCATCAACCCGACGCTGGTGTACTACATGGTCAGCGCCTTCGGTGAGCAGGGCGACTACCGGCTCAGGCCCTCGGTCGACAGCGTGGTGCAGGGCATGACGGGGGCCTTCTACGCCAGCGGGGAAGAGGGCAATCCACCGGTTCGTATCGGCTTGCCGATCATCGATGTGGCGTCCGGCATGTGCGGCGCGTTGGGCGTGCTGGCCGCGGTGATGCATTGGCAGCAGACCGGCCAGGGGCAGCGCGTGGAGTTGTCCCTGGTGGACACCATGTTCAATTTTCTTGCCAGCAAGGTGGGTGAATATGCGGTTGAGCAGCGCGAGCCGGTTCGTGCGGTGAACCTGCCGATTGCTGTGCCGAGCCGTCACTTTCGAGGCTCCGACGGTGCCTGGTTCAGCGTGTCGGTGGTGAATGAAGGTGCGTTCAAGCGGTTTTGCGCCGTCATCGAGCGGCTGGAGTGGCTCACCGATCCGCGTTACCAGCGCAATGCGGTGCGCATTGCCAACCGGCCGGCGCTGCTGGCTGAACTGGAGGCGATTTTCATCACCCGTTCGGCGGCTACCTGGGTGGCAGCCTTCGAGGCCGCCGATATTCCCTGTGGTCCGGTGAACACGGTGTCCGAGGCCATGGCCGACCCGGTGCTGGCCGCCCGTTTCGTGGAGCACCCCGAGATGCCGGGGCTGCCGCTGATCCCTTTTCCGGCGCAGCTGGCTGCAGGCATGCGCAAGATCGGTGAGATGCCGGCGCCTCCTGCGCTGGGGCAGCATACCGGGCAGGTGCTGGGCGAATTGGGCTACGGTGCGCCGGAGATTGCCCAACTGGTGCGCGACGGGGTCGTGCGCCTGCAAGAAACCGCCATGGCAAGCACAGCAGGAGGGAAGCCATGAGCCCGTCTTCCACCGACATCTTGTGGACCCCCCGCGCGGATCGCATCGCGGGTGCCGAGGTGACCCGTTTCCAACAATGGCTGGAACGCGAAAAAGGCCTGCGCTTTGCCGACTACGAGGCCTTGTGGCAATGGTCCGTGGATGACCTGGAGGGCTTCTGGCGCGCCATCGTCGAGTATTTCGAGTTGCCGCTCGACGACTGGAATGGCCCGGTTCTGAGCGATCGCCGGATGCCAGGCGCGCAATGGTTTGTGGGCGCGCGCACCAACTATGCGCGGCAGGTGTTCCGGCACGCCACGGACGCCAGACCGGCCATCGTCTTCCGCAATGAAGCGGGCGAGCGGGCGGACATGTCCTGGCGCACGCTGCAAGACCAGGTGGCGGCGCTGGCCCAGTGGCTGCGCGCGGCGGGCGTGGGGCCGGGCGACCGCGTGGTGGCCTACCTGCCCAATATTCCGCAGACCATCGTGGCTTTTCTGGCCACGGTTTCGGTGGGGGCGGTCTGGTCGGTGTGCTCGCCCGACATGGGGGCGCCCACGGTGCTGGACCGTTTCCGGCAGATCGATCCGAAGGTGTTGATCGCGGTCGATGGCTACCACTGGGGTGGCAAGCGCTTCGACCGGCGCGAAGCCGTGGCCACGCTGCTCGACGGGCTGCCCAGCGTCGAGCGCTGCGTGCTCTTGCCCTGCCTGGAGCGCAGCGCCAGCGCGGACGCGCTGCGCGGTGGCGTGCTCTGGAGCGAGGTGGTCAGCGCCCCGGCTGAACTGCGCATCGAGTCACTGCCTTTCGACCACCCGCTGTGGGTGGTGTATTCGTCGGGCACCACCGGCTTGCCCAAACCCATCGTGCACGGCCATGGCGGCATTGTGCTGGAGCAGGTCAAGCTGATGCGCCTGCACAACGACCTCGGTCCCGAAGACCGCTTCCACTGGTTTTCCACCACCGGCTGGATCATGTGGAACTGCCAGGTGGGCGGTTTGCTGGTGGGGGCGACGGCCTGCCTGTACGACGGCAACCCGGCCTGGCCCGACTACACCACGCTGTGGCGTTTCGCTGGGGAAGTCGGCGTGACGTTTCTGGGTGCCGGTGCGGCGTTTTATGCGGCCTGCCAGAAAGCCGATGTCGAGCCGCGCGAGGTGGGCGCGCTGGGGCCGCTGCGCACCGTGGGTTCGACCGGCTCGCCACTGTCCCCGGAAAGCTACCAGTGGATTGCCAAGCATGTCGGGCGCGATGTCTGGATCAACCCGATCTCCGGCGGCACCGACTTCGCCGGGGCCTTCGTCGGCGGCGTGCCGACCCTGCCCGTTGTCGTGGGAGAAATGCAGGGGCGCTGCCTTGGGGCGCGCGTCGAGGCCTTCAGCGAGCAGGGCCAGCTGGTCGTGGACGAGGTGGGTGAGTTGGTCTGCACCGCGCCCATGCCGTCCATGCCCCTCTACTTCTGGAACGACCCCGGCAACCGGCGCTATCTGGACAGTTATTTCGACATGTACCCCGGCGTCTGGCGGCATGGCGACTGGCTTCGCATCACACCGCGCGGCGGCGCAATCATCTACGGTCGCAGCGACACCACCATCAACCGCCACGGCGTGCGCATGGGCACGAGCGACATCTACAGCGTGGTCGAGGCGCTGCCCGAAGTGCTCGACAGCCTGGTGGTCGACCTTGAATATCTGGGGCGCGAAAGCTACATGCCGATGTTCGTCGTGCTGCGTCCGGGCGTGGCGCTGGACGCGCCGCTGATCGGGCGCATCCAGAGCGCCATCCGCGCGGCCGCGTCGCCGCGCCATGTGCCGGACGCGGTGTTTGCCGTGGCCGAGGTGCCGCGCACGCTCACCGGCAAGAAGCTCGAACTGCCGATCAAGAAGCTGCTGCTCGGCCAGCCCATCGACAAAGTGGTCAACCGCGATGCACTGACCAACCCCGCCAGCCTGGACTGGTTTCTTGAATTTGCACGCGGGCATGCCACGCAGAGCCGCTGATTTTCCCCAACTTTTTTTCACGAGGAAACACCATGAGCGATCAGGAAGTCATTTACGAAGTCAAGAACTTTGTCGCCACCATCACCATCAACCGACCCAAGACGCTCAACGCGTTCACCGGCGATACGATCAAAGAGATGGAGCGGCTGCTGGCCCAGGCCGGCAATGATCCGAAGGTCGGCGTGATCGTGCTGACCGGTACGGGCGAGCGCGCCTTTTGCGTCGGCGGTGATGTCAACTGGGAAAAGGGCGACAGCAGCGGCAAGAGCGGCCTGCAGGACCTGGAATTCAACTTCAACCGCCAGATCGCCGAATGCCCAAAGCCCGTGATCGCGCGCGTCAACGGCTACGCGATTGGCGCCGGTCACCACATTGCCTATTTCTGTGACTTCACGATTGCCGCCGAGCACGCGATCTTTGGCCAGAACGGCCCGCGCGTCGGTTCACCGGCGGGTGGTTACATCGTCTCGCATTCGGCCAATGTGCTTGGCCACAAGCGTGCGCGCGAGCTGTGGATGCTGTGCCGCCGCTACAGCGCGAAGCAGGCGTTCGACTGGGGCCTGGCCAATTCGGTGGTGCCCATGGCCCAGCTCGACGAAGAAGTGCAGAAGTACTGCGACGAATTGCTGTCGCTGTCGCCGACCTGCCTGAAGATCGTCAAGTGTTCGTTCTACCACCACATGGCCCCGATCATGGGCAAGGACATGAACGACCTGATCCAGGAAGTGGCACCCAACTATTTCAGTACCGGCGAGCAGCAGGAAGGGGCCAGCGCCTTTCTTGAAAAACGCAAGCCCGACTTCAGCAAATTCCGCTAACCGGTAATCTTTGTCCTGCGCGGCTCAGCGGGGAACTTTTAGAGACTGAAAAATGATGAACCAAGAACGTTACCCCGAGTTGCGCGCCGCCCTGCGCGATCTTTTTAAACGCTTCCCCGACGAGTACTTTCGCAAGATTGACGATGCCCGTGCTTACCCCGAGGCGTGTGTGGACGCGCTGACCAGGGCCGGCTGGCTGGCGGTGATGATTCCGCAGGAGTACGGCGGAGCTGGCTTGGGTCTGGCCGAAGCCTCGGTGGTGATGGAAGAGGTCAACCGCTGCGGCGGCAATGCCGGCGCCTGTCACGGCCAGATGTACAACATGGGCACCTTGCTGCGCCATGGCTCGGATGAGCAGAAGCGCCTCTACCTGCCCAAAATTGCCAGCGGCGATCTGCGCCTGCAGTCCATGGGCGTGACCGAGCCAACCACAGGCACCGACACCACCAAAATCAAGACCACCGCGGTCAAGCAGGGCGACCGCTATGTGGTCAATGGCCAGAAGGTCTGGATCTCGCGGATTCAGCACTCCGACCTCATGATTTTGCTGGCACGCACCACCCCGCTCAAAGATGTGAAGCGCAAGTCAGAGGGCATGTCGATCTTCATCGTTGACCTGCACCAGGCCATTGGCCAGGGCATGACGGTGAACCCGATCCGCAACATGGTTAACCACGAGACCAATGAGCTGTTTTTTGACAACCTCGAAATCCCGGCCGAGAACCTGATCGGCGAGGAGGGCAAAGGTTTCAAGTACATCCTGGACGGACTGAACGCTGAGCGCACGCTGATTGCCGCCGAGTGCATTGGCGACGCCCGCTGGTTCGTCGAGCGCAGCGCCCGCTATGCCAGTGAGCGCCGCGTGTTTGACCGCCCGATCGGGCAGAACCAGGGCGTGCAGTTTCCCCTGGCCGAGGCACACATCGAGACCGAGGCCGCTGACCTGATGCGCTGGCGTGCCTGCGAGCTGTTTGACGCCCACCAACCGTGTGGCGCAGAGGCCAATATGGCCAAGTACCTGGCCGCCAAAGCCTCCTGGGAGGCGGCCAACACCGCCATTCAGACCCATGGCGGCTTTGGTTTCGCCTGCGAATACGACATCGAGCGCAAGTTCCGCGAAACCCGGCTGTACCAGGTGGCGCCGATCTCCACCAACCTGATCCTGAGCTACGTGGCCGAACACGTGCTGGATCTGCCCCGTTCATTCTGAAAGAAATTGCCATGCGTCCATTGGAAGGAATGCTGATCGTTACGCTGGAGCACGCGATTGCCGCGCCGTTCTGCACCCGCCAACTGGCCGACCTCGGCGCGCGCGTCATCAAGGTCGAGCGCCCGGGTGAGGGCGACTTCGCCCGCGCCTACGACAGCCGGGCCCACGGCTCGGCTTCCCACTTCGTCTGGTGCAACCGCTCCAAGGAAAGCCTGACGCTCGACCTCAAGCACCCAGATGCCCGCGCCGTGCTGCAAAAGCTGGTGGAGCGCGCCGACGTGCTGGTGCAGAATCTGGCGCCCGGTGCTGCCGCGCGCATGGGACTGGACCACGCCAGCCTGGCGCCGGTCAATCCGCGCATCGTGGTGTGCGACATCTCGGGCTACGGCGACGGCGGCCCCTGCACCGAGAAAAAAGCCTATGACCTGCTGATCCAGAGCGAGGCCGGTTTTGTCTCCGTCACGGGCACGCCCGAACAGCCCTCCAAGGCCGGCCTGTCGATTGCCGACATCGCCGCCGGCATGTACGCTTACAGCAGCGTGCTGGCCGCCTTGCTGGAGCGTGGGCGCACCGGGCGCGGCCAGCGGCTCGAAATCTCGATGCTCGAAGCCATGTCCGAATGGATGGGCTTCCCGCTCTATTACACGCTGGACGGCCAGCCGCCGCCGCCGCGTGCCGGCGCCTCGCACGCCGCCATTTACCCCTACGGCCCCTTTGCCTGCGGCGACGGCAAGCAAGTGGTGCTGGCGGTGCAGCACGACCGCGAATGGGCCACCTTCTGCAACCAGGTGTTGCAATTGCCCGAGCTGACCGCACAGTACCTGGGCAACGCCAACCGGCTGGCCCAGCGCGAGAAACTGCGCGGCATCATCGAAGGCGTCTGCGCCACCCTGACCGCGGCGCAACTGGTGGCGCGGCTGGATGCGGCGCAAATCGCCAATGGCCAGCTCAACGAGATGGCCGACCTGTGGAAGCACCCGCAACTCGCGGCGCGCGGGCGCTGGACCGAGATCGGCTCGCCCGGCGGCACGTTGCCGGCGCTGTACCCGCCGCACCACGTCAATGGCAGCGAGCCGCCGCCGCCCATGGGGCCGGTGCCTGCGCTGGGCCAGCACACCGAAGCCATCCTGACCGAGCTCGGCTACGGCGAGACTGACATTGCCCGGCTGCGTGCGGACAAAGCCATCTGACTGCGAGATCGATGCCATGACCCTGGATACAAACCCGAGCGCGACGCTGGCTGCCTTTGCCGCCGATCTGTCATTCGACACCATTCCGGCGCCGGTGCTGCGCCGCACCGAAGACCTGTTCCTCGACTGGTACGCCTCCGCGCTGGCGGGCAAGGGCGCCCGGCCGGTCGAGGCCATCGAAGCCTATGCCCGCACCATGGGGCCGGACTCGGGCCGCGCCGAGGTGCTGATCTCGCGCCGCACCACCTCGCCCCATTTCGCCGCGATGGTCAACGCGGCCGCCTCGCACTTCGCCGAGCAGGATGACGTCCACAACGGCTCGGTGTTTCATCCCGCGGCCGTCGTGTTCCCGGTGGCGCTGGCCATCGCGCAGGACATCGGTGCCAGCGGCCGCGAGTTCCTGGCCGCCGTGGTGGCGGGCTATGAAGTCGGCATTCGTGTGGGCGAGTTCCTGGGCCGCTCGCACTACCGCATCTTTCACACCACGGCCACCGCCGGCACGCTGGCCGCCGCCGCAGCGGCCGGACGGCTGCTCAAGCTCGATGCCGCCACCATGCTGCATGCCTTCGGCAGCGCCGGCACACAAGCCGCCGGACTGTGGGAGTTTTTGCGCGACGCCGCCGACTCCAAGCAGCTGCACACCGCGCACGCGGCATCCTGCGGTCTGACCTCGGCCTACCTGGCGCGAAGCGGTTTTACCGGCGCGCGCCAGATTCTGGAAGGCGCGCAGGGCATGGCCGCGGGCATGTCGAGCGACGCCGATCCGGCGCGCCTGACCGACCGCCTGGGCCAGCGCTGGGCCACGGCGGAAACCTCGTTCAAATACCACGCCTCGTGCCGCCACACCCACCCCAGCGCCGATGCGCTGCTGACGCTGATGCAGACGCACGGCGTGAAAGCCGACGACATCGAAAGCGTCACCACCCAGGTGCACCAGGGCGCCATCGACGTGCTGGGCCGCGTCACCGTGCCGGCCACCGTGCACCAGGCCAAGTTCTCGATGGGCACGGTGCTGGCGCTGGCGGCCGAATACGGCTTTGCCGGGCTGAATGAATTTGAAGCGCATTACCTCGCGCCGCGCGTGGCCGCCTTGCGCGACCGCGTGACCATGCAGCTCGACGCCGAGGTCGATCAGGCCTACCCGCAGCGCTGGATCGGCAAGGTGACGGTGACGACGCGCGATGGCCGCAGCTTGAGCGCGCGGGTCGATGAGCCCAAAGGCGACCCCGGCAACACACTGACGCGCGCCGAGATCGAAGACAAGGCGCAGCGCCTGGCAGCCTACGGCAAGGGGGCTACGCCTGCC
Source organism: Acidovorax sp. NO-1 (assembly GCF_000238595.1). Lineage (GTDB taxonomy): Bacteria > Pseudomonadota > Gammaproteobacteria > Burkholderiales > Burkholderiaceae_C > Acidovorax. The sequence goes on from NZ_AGTS01000083.1 coordinate 57,857, forward strand.
GAGGTTCAGGCGCTGATCGCGCGCGTCTGGGCGGTGGCCGAGGCGCCGCGCATGGACCGCTGGTTGGAGGCACGCGCATGACAGCCCATACCTCTGGCCCAAAGGCTTTGCTGCATGCCTATCTTTTTGTGCCCGCCGACCGGCCCGAGCGCATTGCCAAGGCGCGCGCCAGCGGTGCCGACGCGGTGATTGTTGACCTGGAAGACGCAGTGGCCCCCGAGGCCAAAGTGCGCGCGCGCGAGGCGCTGGCGGCGCTGCTGGACGAGGCCGCGCCGCTGGTGGTGCGCATCAACGCCGCCGGCACGCCCTGGTTTGACGATGACCTGGAACTGTGCCGCCACCCCGGCGTGGCCGCCATCATGCTGCCCAAGGCCGAAGGCATCGACGCCGTTTGCACCGTGGTCGAGACCACCTACCAGGACGTGCTGCCCATCATCGAGTCGGCGCGCGGCCTGCATGAGATGGACAGCATCGCACGCGTGCCGGGCGTGATCCGGCTGGCCTTTGGCAGCGTCGATCTGGCGCTGGATCTGGGCATTGAGTGTGCGCCCGATGGCACGGAAATCGAGCTGCTGGCCTTCCGCTCCCAACTGGTGCTGGCTTCGCGGCTGGCCGGGCTGGCGGCGCCGGTGGATGGTGTCAGCACCGCCATCGACGACCTGCAACGCTTGCAGGCCGACACCGAACGCTCACGTCGACTCGGCTTTGGTGCCAAGCTGTGTATCCACCCGAAGCAGCTGGCCACCGTCCAGGCGGTGTTCACGCCGAGCCCTGAACGGCTTGACTGGGCGCGCCGCGTCTGCAAAGCATTTGAAACGGCGGGTGGTTCCGCCGTGGCCGTGGACGGCCAGATGGTCGACCTGCCGGTGGTGCAGCGCGCGCGCGCCGTGCTGCGCGACGCGGGTCTGAGCGCCTGATTTTTTAACCCACTCCAATCGACTGGAATTCCTTATGACTCGCAAAGCCAAACCCATCCGCTCCGACATTGCCTGGAGTACCCCCGACCGCATCGAGGTGCACGGCAAGAGTCTGCCTGACGAAATCCTCGGCCATCTCAACCTGGGTGATATGGCCTTCTTGCAGATCGTCGGGCGCATGCCAACGCAGCAGGAGTCCAACGTCTTCAACGCCATCGCGGTGACGCTGGTCGAGCACGGCATCACGCCCAGTGCGCTGGTCGCGCGACTGACCTACGCCGGTGCGCCCGAGTCGTTGCAGGCCGCAGTGGCGGCCGGATTGTGCGGCCTGGGCAGCGTGTTCGTCGGCAGCACCGAAGGCACCGCCAAAATGCTCTACGAGGCCCTGCCACCCGGAACGAAAGGGGCTGACCTGGAGCGCATCGCCATCGACACCGTGGCAGCCTTTCGTGCCCGCGGCCAGATCATCCCCGGCCTGGGACATCCGCTGCACAAGCCGGTCGATCCGCGCGCCCCGCGCCTGTTCCAGATCGCCAAGGACAATGGCTTTTCCGGCGACTACATCCGGCTCGAACAACTGATCTGCGCCGAGGCCGAGCGCGTCGCTGGCAAGTCGCTTCCCGTCAACGCGACCGGCGCCATCGGCGCCATCAGCTGCGAGCTCGGGCTACCATGGAAAATTGTGCGCGGCATCGGCGTCCTGGCGCGTGCCATAGGGCTGGTGGGACACATCCTGGAAGAGAGCAAGAACCCGATGGCGGTCGAGATCTGGCAGCGGGTCGAAGACGAGGCCACCCAGCACATCAGACCACAAGGCGCCTGAAGCGCTGTGGCTGGCCTTGCAGGCACGATGCGCCCGCGTCGACCTATCGATTGAATTTTGCTGGACACCACTGGAGTATTGCGCAATGAATGACACGATCCTGAGAGAAGAACCCATCCACTGGGTGCAATCACCCCCGCAGCCTGCCGAGGCATCGAGCGTGGGAACCTTGTCGGTCGAGGCCCGCCAGCAGGCCTGGCCGGTGGCCGAGGTGCAGGCCCTGCTGGACCTGTCATTCCCTGAGCTGATGCACCGCGCGCAGACCGTGCACCGCGAGCACCACGACCCCACCGAGATGGAGCTGGCCACGCTGCTGTCCATCAAGACCGGCGGCTGCCCGGAGGACTGCGGCTACTGCCCGCAGTCGGTGCACTACGAGACCGGCGTGCCCGCCACCAAGATGATGACGCCCGAGGAAGTGCGCGAGGCCGTGCTCGGCGCCAAGGCGGCCGGCGCCTCGCGCTTCTGCATGGGTGCCGCCTGGCGAGCGCCCAACGACCGCGACCTGGAAAAGGTCGAGGAGTTGGTGCGCGTGATCAAGGACGAGGGCCTGGAGGCCTGCTGCACCCTGGGCATGCTCACGGGCGACCAGGCGCAACGCCTCAAGGGTGCTGGTCTGGACTACTACAACCACAACCTGGACACCGCGCCCGAGCTGTACGGCGACATCATCACCACCCGCGACTACCAGGACCGGCTGGACACGCTGGGCCACGTGCGCGGGGCCGGCATCCACGTCTGCAGCGGCGGCATCGTGGGCATGGGCGAGTCCCGCGCCGGGCGCGCCGGCCTGATCGCGCAACTGGCCAACCTGGCACCGTACCCCGAGTCGGTGCCGATCAACCACCTGGTCAAGGTGCCCGGCACGCCGCTGGCCGACGAGCCCGACCTCGACCCGCTGGAGTTCGTGCGCACCGTGGCGGTGGCCCGCATCACCATGCCCAGGGCCAAGGTGCGCCTGTCGGCCGGGCGCCGGCAGATGGACGAATCGACCCAGGTGCTGTGCTTCCTGGCCGGCGCCAACTCCATCTTCTACGGTGACAAGCTGCTGGTGACCGGCAATCCCGACGTGGAAGCCGACCAGGACCTGCTGGCCCGCACGGGCATGCACACCACGCGGGCGCACGCCTGACCTTGGCCCTGTCGATGGCCGAGGCTCCCTCCGTTCAAGCAAATCCCCTATGTTCCGCACCCTGCTGAAATCCAAAATCCACCGCGCCATCGTCACCCACTGCGAGCTGCACTACGAAGGCTCTTGCGGCATCGACGAAGACCTGCTGGAGGCGAGCAACATCCGCCCCAACGAACAGGTTCACATCTGGAACGTCAACAACGGCGAACGGTTCATCACCTACGCCATCAGGTCGCCGCGCGGCAGCGGCATCATTTCGCTCAACGGCTCGGCCGCCCGGCGCGCCAGCGTGGGCGACCTGGTGATCATCGCGGCCTTCGGCATGGTGCACGAAGACAAGCTCGACGAGGCCGTGCCCCAGCTGGTGTTCCCCGACGCTGCCAACCGCATCGTCGAGATCCGCAGCGAGCCCGCAGGTCCGCAGGCCGGCGACCCGGTCATCCTGCCCCTGGGCGCCGAGCTTTGACGCAGCCCGTGTCGGCCAACGCCGTGGCGCCAGCGCAGCCCTGGTGGGTCAACCTGTTCGGCCACAACCACCCCGCGATCCGCGCCGCGCTGATCGACCAGCTGCACACACTGGGCCACGTGATGCTTGCAGGCTTCACCCACGGGCCAGTGGTTGAACTCTCCGAACGCCTGGCCGCGCGCACCGGCCTTGGCCACGCCTTCTACGGCAGCGACGGTGCTAGTGCCACGGAGTTCGCGCTGAAGATGAGCGCCCACCACTGGCGCAATGCGGGCCGGGCAGGCAAGTGCCGGTTTGTCAGTGTCGCCGGGGGCTACCACGGAGAGACGGTGGGCGCGCTGGCCGTGACCGACATCGCGCTGTTCCGTGAAGCCTACGCGCCGCTGGTGCGCATGGCCGCCACCGTGCCCAGCCCCGACGCCAGGCAGGCCGCGCCCGGCGACACCCCGGCCGACGTGGCCGAGGGGGCCGCCGCCTCACTGGGCGACTGGCTGGCCGAACACGCGCACGAGACCGCTGCGGTGATCATCGAGCCGCTGATCCAGTGCGCCGCCGGCAAGGCCATGCACGACCCGCTGTACCTGAAATGTGAAACGCGCGCGTGAGCTTTGCGACCGGCACCAGGTGCACCTGGTGCTCGACGAAATCGCGGTCGGCTTCGGCCGCACCGGCACACTGTTCGCGCACGAGCAGGCGGGCATCCGCCCCGACTTTCTCTGCCTCTCCAAGGGCCTGACCGGCGGCACGCTGCCACTGTCGGTGGTGCTCACCACCGACGCGGTCTATGCCGCCTTCTACGACGACGAGGTGGCGCGCGGCTTCCTGCATTCGCACAGCTACACCTGCAACCCGCTGGCCTGCCGCGCCGCGCTGGCCACGCTGGACCTCTTCGCGCAGACCGACGCGCTGCGCCAGAACCTGGGCACCAGCGAGCGGCTGGCCGCGCAGTTCGCGCCGATCTCCAAGCACCCGCGTGTGCGCTTCGATCGACGCAAGGGCATGGTCTTCGCGTGGCACGTGCTCAGCACGCCTGCCCGACTTCGGCCGCCGCTATGCCTGCCGCGCGCTGGCGCAGGGGCTGCTGCTGCACCCCATCGGCCACACGATCTACGCCATCTTATCGACGATGCCCTGGTGCGACAGTAGTGGTCACGCCACCTCCAAATCCACCATCGCCTCGATGCACAGGTTGCGTTCGTACAGCAGCAACGCGCGGATCGCGCGCAGCCTGACCGCCAGGCACGAGGCGTCGGGAGCAAAAGCCAGCTCTTCGGTCAGCGCCGAGGTGCTGTCTGCCAGGGCCTCACGATGCCGCCCCGCCTTGAACAGCAAGGCGGAAAAGATCACCCGCACCCACATGTGGCCGAAAGGCGAAGGAGCCTCCCCGAACTTCACTTGCACCTCGCGCAAGGACTGGGGGGCCACGGTGAAACGTCAATTGCATTTGTGCGCATAGGCCAGAACCGTTTGTGCGGCGCCATAGTGGAATGGGTCCTGATCTTGTGGTCCTGCCGGCCACTGGCGCACAAAGACCTGGCATAGCGGCGCAAAAAAGCATCATGGGACGACGACGTTGTCCAAGGGCCTGCAACAACGCCAGCAAGCCGCTCTCGACCACCGCCGCCGCGTCAATGGCCCCCATCGCGACCGGCTCCGACGGGCCTCCGATCGCATTCAACAAGGAGCGAACAAAGAACACCTGGTCGCGCCAGGAAGCATCGAGTCCCACCCACACGGGGTCTGCGTCTTTGCAAGCGCGAAACCATCCGCCCATCAATGTCGTCTTGCCATAGCCGACCGGCGCAACGATGGCCACGATCCGTTCATGCATGGACAAGGGCGCAATCGCCCGCCGCGCCACTGTGGCCGTCGTCAGGTCAGGAGGAGCCCCCTCGACTGCCGCCTGGGAGGACGGCGCAGCAACAAGCTGCGGCCACCGAAATCCCGCGTTGGGTTGGGTCATGTCCTCAGACACTCAGAAGGCGCACGACGACGCTGCCTCACGCTGGAGGTCCGGCCGCCCGGAATCGCGGCAGCGACACACCACCACCGACGGGTTCGCAAACCAACTCGACAGCCATGTCGAAAGTGACTGCTGAAGGGTCTGCGCCGATGAAGGAGCTGATCATCCGCGGACCTTCTTCGAGTTCGACCAGCAGCACCGCATAGGGCGTGTCCTGTTTGAAAGCCGGGCCGGGCGCCCGGTGAACCACGCTGAACGAATGCACCTTGGCGCGACCGCTGGCGGCCCGGTGCTCTAGGCGCTCGCTACCGCACTCACGGCAGATCGCCTGTTGGTAGAGCTGCACGTGGCCGCACGCTGGGCAGTGCTGCAGCAGCAGCTTGCCCTCCTGAATGCCGCGCCAATAGATGTCCGAATCTGCATCTGGCATCGGCTGTGGCTTGAGGTGGGCGTCTTTGAGGTTGATCACAGCGTGGCCTCCGTTCCCAGGATGGTGGTGGCGTTGGTCGCAAAACCGGCGCCCAGGCTGTGCACCAGGCCAAGTTCAGCGCCCGCGACCTGGCGTTCACCGCAGCTTCCGCGCAGCTGGTTGACGACCTCGTAGAAATGAAACAGCGAACCCGGCATGCCCGAGTGCGCAAACGACAGCAGGCCTCCATGGGTGTTGCAGGGGATGGCGCCGCCGTAGGTGATCTGCCCGTCTTCGACGAAGCGCCCACCTTCGCCCTTGGGGCAGAAGCCGAGGTCCTCCAGCATCATGATCACCGTGCCGGTGAAGCAGTCATAGATCCCGGCCACGTCGATGTCCTTGGGCCCGCAGCCGGCCATGGCGTAGGCCTTGGCGCTCGACTGCACCGCGCCCGTGGTGGTCAGCGAGGGCATCAAGAAGATGTGCTCGTGCGTGTAGCATTCGCCGCCGCCGAGGATGTAGATGGGCTTGGCAATTCCCAGCGCCCTGGCGCGCTCGGTCGAGGTGACGATGAAAGCTGCTGCGCCGTCGGAGATGAGCGAGCAGTCGAGCTTGTGGTAGGGCGTTGTCACCCAGCCGGAATTCAGCACGTCATCGACGCTCAGCGGATCGGTCATCTGCGCCCCCGGCGTGCGGCGTGCGTGTTCGCGGTGGATCACCGCCACCTTGGCAAATTGCTCGGAGGTGGTGCCGAACTCCTTCATGTGGCGATGCGCTGTCATGGCGAAGGTGTTGGCCACGGGAATGCCGAATGGCATTTCGTATTGCTGGTCCCGGCTTTCGGTCATCGAGCGCAGGGCCAGGTCGGGCGACAGACCAGTCAGCAAGCTGTCGCCGCCCACCACCAGAACGGTCTCGGCCAGGCCGCCAGCAATGGCGGCGGCGGCGATGTTGAACAGGGTGGCCGCCGTGGCGCCGGAGACCTGCATCGTGTTGGAGAACGTCGGCTGGATGCCGAGGTACTCACTGAAGGCTACGCTGAATCGGTGAAACGGCGAGGCGAAGGCGGAGCTGGAAAGCACGCCATCGACCTCGTGCTTGCCGATGCCGGCATCGGCAAGCGCCTTGCCTGCTGCGTCGGCGGCCAGCGCGAGCGCGCTCTTGCCCGGCACGCGGCCGACGGCCGAAATGCCGGCGCCGATGATCGCGGTTTCACCGCGGAGACTGCGCGGCGATGAGTTCGTTTGAGGGGTCATGATTGAGTGTCCAGAGTTGGAGGTCACGCCCCCGAAGCATGCACGCGTTGTCGCAATTGCGCCTTCAAAATTTTCCCCACCGGGTTGCGCGGGATGATGTCAAGGTACTCAATATGCTCGGGCAGCTTGTAGACCGCCACGCCAATTTGTTTCAAGTGGTCAACGATATCTTCCAGCGTCGGCAGCCGGGCCTTGTCCTTGGGCACGACGTAGATACAGGTCTTCTCGCCCATGATTTCGTCGGGCACCGCCACCGCTGCTACCTCTTGCACACCGGGGTGGGTGAGTACCAGGTTCTCGACCTCGGCGGCGCTTATATTGAAACCACCACGAATGATGATGTCCTTCTTGCGGTCAAAAAAGCCGATGTGGCGTTCATCGCGCACGATGAAAAAATCACCGGTGCGAAAGAAACCGTCGGCCGTGAACGAATTCTGCGCGAGGTCTGGCCGCCGGTAGTAGCCGGCAAACACGTTGGGTCCGCGATAGACCAACTCGCCCACCTCGCCTGGCCGCGTGCATTCTTGGTCTTGCTCGTCAAGCAGCTTGGCTTGTACGCCTTCCATTGTCGACGGCCATTCAAGTCCCGGCTTGCCCCACCAGGGAAAATGGTCCGATCGCATAGCGAAGTCCGGCACGTCAACCGGGCCGCCAACCAAGCCTGTGCCCTCGGTCTGCCCCCACAGGTTGCAGATCTCGATGTTCCAGCGGCGCTTGAACTCCTCCATGCTCCAGCGCGAGGGCGGCGCTGAGCCTGTGGCGATTGAGCGGATGGATGACAAATCGAGGCAGTCGACATTGGGCAGCTTGAGGATCATGTTCAGGATTGCAGGCACCAGAATCGTGAACTGAACCTTTTCCGTGAGTATTTGCTTGAGGAACAGTTCGACATTGAGCGGATGGTGCAGCAGCAGCGTGCCACGCGCTGCCAGCCAGCTCAGCCAAGCCACGGCACCCGTCATGTTGACCATCGGTGCTGGTGCCAGTACACGGTCACCCTCTTGAATGCCCGCCGTATTGGGCACCAGCCGCATCTGGTAAAGCCAGTTGTTGTGCGACATCGGACAGCCCTTGGCATGTGATTCAGTACCCGAGGACCAGCACAGGCTGAAAATATCGTTGGCACTGACGCTGACAGCGTCCAGCAGGGCCTGGTCTGGTGCCTGTGCGGCCAAAGCGGTGACGTCTTCAATCGCCACGGTGGCGTAGCCTAGCTTGGCAGCCATCGAAATGTGGTCGAAGCCCTTGAAATTTTTTACGCCGATGTAGAGCTGCGCCTGACTGGCCTCTGCGACGTTGCGCAACTCGGTTTCGCGCCACTGCATGGCCACCGGAGACAGCACGCCTCCGGCGCGGGACACAGCAAAGTACAACGCAATCAACTCCCAGACATTGGGTAACTGCGCAACCACAACATCGTCTTTTTTAAGTCCACGGCGAATCAGCCCGGTGGCAATCGCGTCGACGGCTTTGCCGAACTCGCTCCAAGTTACCGAGGTGGCGGGCGTGCCGATGAGCGCCTCACGGTCTGGTGTATCGACGATGGCCACTCGTTGCGGAACATCGACAACATGTGCCGCAACCACATCAAGCAGGGTGCGGCCCCCCCAAAGTTTGGCGGCAGTGTAGTGTTCAATCGTAGAAGGCGAATGCAGGATCATGAGTAGTTTCTTCAGAAAATTTTGATTAAATCAACGAAAAGCTTTGGTCAGCTCTGGGGATCGAAACCATGGAAGCTGGCAAACGCCTCCACATCGGTTCGTTCGGTAATGAAGGCATTCTCCGGGGCCGACAGATCCTCGTGCCCGAGGGCGATGCCGCAGGCGAGGATTTCGTGGTCACTGATCGGCAACTGGGCGCGCGCCACCTTGTGGAACCAGGCAAACGCGGCCTGCGCACAGGTGTGCAGTCCCTGCGCGCGCGCGGCCACCAGAATGTTCTGGATGAACATGCCCAGGTCCATGAAGCTGCCAGTGTTCAAACGGCGGTCGAGCGTGACGAGCAGCCCCACCGGCGCGTCGAAGAACGTGTAGTTGCGCAGCATCTGGCGCTCGCGTGCCGCCGCGTCGTCGCGGGCGATGCCCAGGCTGGCATACAAACCGAAACCGCAGCGACGCCGGCGCTCCAGATAAGGCTCGACCCAGGTCGTGGGGTAATACGCGTACTCGGGCTGATGCCGGTCAGGCTCGTGCGTGGCCGCCTCAATGAAGGCATCACACAGGCGCTGCCGGGCCTCACCCGCCACCGCATACACCTTCCACGGCTGCACGTTGTTGCCACTCGGGGCACGCGCCGCCACGCTCAGAATGTGCTGCACCACCGAGGAAGGAACGGAGGCAGGTAGAAACCGCCTGACCGATTTTCGGCTGCGGATCGCTTCGTCGACATGCACGGATAGACCGCCTTTCTGACTACGTAGAGCTGCGGAGAAGAAACGACGCGGTGAGACTGCACCGCTGGACTCCAATACGACGTTCGGATAGGATTGCCACATGAATTCTACCAAACAACCGTTTGATTGGGCGCCTTCCCCTGAACTGATGGCGCAGTCCAACCTGACCGCTTTTTTGCACAAAGTGGGCGAGTCCGACTTCGAAAACTTGAGTGCCCGTGCCGACGCCGATCCGGCCTGGCTGATGCAAGAGGTGTTCGAGTTCTGCGACTTCCGCTTCTACCAGCCCTACACGCAGATGCTTGACACCTCGCGCGGCATCGAATGGGCACGCTGGTGCATCGGCGGCACCACCAACATCGTGCTGAACTGCCTGGAACGGCACCGCGGAACGCCGGTGTGGGACCAGCCTTTCCTGGTGTGGGAGGGCGAAGACCCGAAAAACCGCAAGTCCTTGAGCTACCGCGAATTTGACGCCGAAGTCTGCCGCCTGGCCGGAGCGCTGCAGTCGCTGGGCATCGGCCAGGGCGACCGGGTCGGCCTGTACCTGCCCAATCTGCCGGAGACCTTTGTCGCATTCTTTGCCGTACTGAAAATTGGCGCCGTGTTGATGCCGCTGTTCTCCGGCTTCGGGCCGCAGCCCATTGTCGCCCGCCTGAACGACGGCGAGGCCAAGGCGGTGCTGACGGTGGACGGCACCTGGCGGCGCGGCACGCCCGGCGTAATGAAGTCGGTGCTGGACGAAGCACTTGCCGAGGTGCCCAGCGTGCAGCACGTGGTGGTGCTGCGCCACCTGGGCGACGCCGCCCCCTGCCCGATGACGCCGGGACGCGACCACGACTGGGCCAGCCTGGTCGCCGGCCAGCCTCACGACATGCCGACCGCCGAGATGGCCGCCGACGCGCCCGCCGTGCTGCTCTACACCTCTGGCACCACCGGCAAGCCCAAGGGCTGCGTCTGGACGCACGTCGGCTTCCTGGGCTCGATGGTCACGCGCGACATGCACATCTGTGCCGATTTCAAGTCGAGCGACCGTTTCTTCTTCATGAGCGACATGGGCTGGATGGTGGGCGCCATGTGCGCCTGCATTCCGAGCTATTTCGGCGGCAGCCTGCTGGTGGCCGAAGGCACGCCCGACTTCCCCGACACGGGCCGCTTCTGGCGCCTGGTGCAAGATCACAAAGTCACCTACCTGGGTGTCGCGCCCACGCTGATCCGCAGCCTGATGCGCTACGGCGACGAAGAAGTCCAGCGCTACGACTTGTCTTCGCTGCGCATCACCTGCTCCGGCGGCGAGGCCTGGACCGAGGCGCCCTGGCGCTGGTTCTTCAAGCACATCTGCAAAGAGAAATTGCCGTTCCTCAACATCGTCGGCGGCACCGAGGTGGGCGGCTGCAACTTCACCGGCACCCTGCACCATCCCTTGCGGCCAGGCTCGTTCGGCGCGCGCGGGCTCGGCGCCGGGGTTGACATCGTCGATGAAAGCGGCGAGCCGGTCGGCGCGGGCCAGGTCGGCGAGCTGGTGCTGCGCAACCCCAACATCGGCTTCACCAAGAGCCTGTGGCGCGACGACGAACGCTACCTCGACAGCTACTGGCGCACCATTGCGGGCGTCTGGGTGCATGGCGACTTTGCGATGCGCGATGCGGACGGCCTGTTCTACATCCTCGGACGCAGCGACGACACGATTAAGGTCTCAGGCAAGCGCACCGGCCCGTCGGAGATCGAAACCCTGCTCACCGGCACCGGCAAGGTGTCAGAGGCGGCGGTGATCGGCGTGCCCGACGAGATCAAGGGCTCGGCCATCGTCTGCGTCTGCGTGCCGATGCCCGGCGTGGCGGCGGACGCGGCGCTGAAGGCCGAACTGTCGCAGGCGGTCGTCCATGGCATGGGCGCCTCCTACCGCCCCCGGCAGGTGCTGCTGGTCAGCGACCTGCCCAAGACGCGCAACATGAAGATCATGCGCCGCGTGGTGCGGGCGTTGTACAAGGGCGACAGTCCGGGCGACTTGTCGTCGCTGGTCAACCCGGAAACGGTGGCCGAGCTGCAGGGCAAACTTGCAAAAGCTTGAGCCTGGTTGTGCGCCATATCCTGCCCTGACGGGCAGGATGTGGCCCCGGATTTTTCACGCCTCTGACGATGTCGCCGCAGTATGCGACGCCGTCAGCAAATCGCAAACCACCTGCAGTTCCTCGTCGTCACGCGGCCCATAGACCATCACGATGTTCCCGGGCAGGCCATATTGACCCGCCAGCGGATGCAACTCCGCCCAGCCGTTTTCGATGACCTGGGGAACGATCTCGGGCGGCAAGGTCATGTGCAGACTGCCGTCACTGGGCGGGTGGATGTGGGCGAACTCCTTGCCGAACATGAAGGCGCCGAAGGACTGGCATCCGCATCGCGGTAAATAAAAAGCACGCGCTCCGGGAACAGACACCTGGCTCGGACCAACTTCCACGCTGCCCAGGGACTGCCCCCTCTCGAAAACCAGCTCTTGCAGTTCTACCGGCGCATTCTGTTCAAGCTGCGTGTGCGGGTCGCTTGGCGTCGTTTGTGGGCGAGCGCCACGGCGCTGATGGCTGAGATAACTTGTCATGCGGTTCTCCGTCTTCGCACTTCATCGTTTGTTGCTGTACACCTGCCGCGAGGGTAACCGGCAACACCCCTCCGGCGACAAGCGCCTACCGGCCCAGCAAGCCACCGCCACTCAGACCCCGCCTTCCTGGCCGAACCTGAAGCTGGAGACGGTGACGCCGCCAAAGAAGCCTTCCTCGTGGTACACGCACACGGTTTCATCATGCCCGGCGGCACCCACCGCCACCATCAGGGGCAGCAGATGGTCTTCTTGCGGATGGGCCACGCGGGCGGCCGGCGCGTCTTGCCAGTCGATCAGCCGCTGCTCACGCTGGTGCGGCTCGGTGGTGATCAAGGTCTGCTGCAGCCAGTCGTCGAATTGCATTGACGGCCCTGCGGCGGACGGCCCCATGCGGCGCGTGTTGTCGTAGCTCAGCCCGCTGCCGACGATCAGCACGCCCTGCTCGCGCAGCGGCGCCAGGGCACGGCCGACGGCCAAATGCTCTGCCGGGTCATAGCCCGCGCGCAGTGACAGTTGCACGACCGGCACATCGGCCAGCGGGTACATCACCACCAGCGGCGCGAAGCTGCCGTGATCGAACCCGCGCTGGGCATCGAGCCGCGCCGAGAACCCTGCGGTCTGGATCAACTGCCGCGCCTGCTCGGCCAGCGCTGGCAGGCCCGGAGCCAGGTACTGGACATGGTAGGTATGCTCGGGGAAGCCAGCGTAGTCGTAAACCATGGGAGGCCGTTCGGCGGCCATCACGGTGAACTCGCGCTCCTCCCAATGGGCGGAGATCACGAGCACCGCCTTCGGTCGCTCGCCGAGCTGGCGCGGCATGTCCCGCAGGGACTGCGCCAGACGGTCGTACATGCCGTTGGACTGCGCCATCATGTATCGCCAGGGCCCACCGCCGTGTGAGATGAAGTAGGTCGGCAATCGCTCCGTTGTCACGGGCATGGTCCGCTCTTACAGAGCTTTATGCGTGCCGTCGCAAAGCGCGCCGTTCTTGCTTTGCTTGCAGCCGCAAAAATAGACAGTCTTGCTTTCGTCGGCGCTGTAGTTGGTCGGCACGAACTCGCCGCCCTTGTGGCTGCCGTCGCAGAACGGCTGCGATTTGCTGAGACCGCAGGCACACCAGTAGTAGTCCTTGCCTTTTTCCACGTCGATTGCGAACGGCGTGGTGGCGGCGATATGCGGCTTACTCATGTTGAGCTCCTGAGGATGATTAAGAAGTGATACGGCATTGGTTGAAGGCATCAACGAAAGCGCGGCTGATGGGCAGCCTCTTTGAGACTGGATGTCTACCCGACTGACCATGAGGAATAGCTTAATGTTTAATTTTGGTTAATCAATAGCTGTATTATTAACACATCATTTCCTCACAAGAAACCATAAATGGATCGTCTGACCAGCCTTCGCGTTTTCAGGGAAGTGGTCGAGGCTGGCAGCTTTTCCCGCGCCGCGGCGCGCCTCACCATGTCCGCTCCGATGGCCAGCAAGCATGTCGCCCAGCTCGAACGAGACCTCGGTGCGAGGTTGCTGCACAGGACCAGCCGCAAGCTCAGCCTGACGGAGGCCGGCGCGATGTACTACGCACAATGCCGCGAGGCGCTCGACACGCTGCAGGCTGCCGAAGCGGCGCTTCGGCAAAGCGCGCAGGCACCACGCGGACAATTGAAAATCAGCGCGCCCGTCTGGTGTGCAAACCGGCATTTCGCCAGCGTACTGGCGGCCTACCGCAACACCTATCCGGAGGTGCTGGTCGACATGCGACTGGAGAACCGCAAGATCGACCTGGTCGCCGACGGCTACGACCTCGCGCTGCGCGCCACGCGCGAACTGTCCCCGGCGCTGATTGCACGGCCGATTTGTCCCGTGCAGTTCCACCTGGTCGCAACCCCGGCTTACCTGAAGCGCGAAGGCTCTCCGCGCAGACCCTCCGATCTGGTCAGGTGCAGCGCCGTGGTACCCAACTACGTGAACCTCGATGGCCTCGAAATGCAGGGACCTGCCGGCAAGGCGCGGATCAAGCTGAATGCGGTGATGCGCTCGGACGACAGCACGCTCACCTATCACGCGATGCACGCCGGCATGGGCATGGCGTTCCTCCCCGAATGGACGGTCGACGACGATCTGGCCGCGGGCTGCCTCGCGCGCGTGCTGCCGACCTACACGGTGCCCCCTTTCACGCTGTATGCGGTTTACACGAATCGGCAGTACGTGACACCCAAGCTGAGAACCTTCATCGACTTCTTCAGTGAAGCGCTTGGCGGGGGCAAGTCGTTAGCGCAACAGCCGGATCGATGAACCGAAACTGTTGCAAGCCCCGGGTGTCGATCACTTCGCCGCTGATCGTGGGCACAAAAGCGGCGGCTAAACAGACCGCACAAAATCAACGATGGACACATCGGCAGAAAGCACGCGCTGGCCGATCAACACATTCCAGTGCGCCTCCGAGCCATGCGCCATGCGCCACTCGTGCAGGCGCCGGGTCAGCAATTGCAGGTCGTATTCTTCCGCAATACCGATAGCGCCGTGCAGTGCATGCGCGATGGAGGCGACCAGAACCGCCGCCTCACTGGTGCGGGACTTGGCCATCGCTGCGGCGAGCAGGGACGGTGCCGCAGCGTCGGTGTGGAAGGCCGCTTCGGCTGCCATCGAGGCAGCAGCCACATGTTCGGCCATGACGCTCAACTGGTGCTGCACCGCCTGGAACTTGCCCAGGGTTTTGCCGAACTGGATGCGGTCATTGCAGTGTTTCAGTGTCATTTCGAACACACGGGTCATGGCCCCGCTGAGCACGGCGGCGTGCAAGGCCGCCGCGAACGTCGGCAGCAGCGGGCCAGCGCCGGGCACGTGCGTCGCGACGCGCGCATCGGACCAGCGCAGGGTGGCCGTCAGGCTCCCGTGCACGCCGCTTGCTTCACGCTGCGCCGCTGCGCAGTGCAGCAGCAACAAGGCATCACCATCTTGGGCCAGCACGAAATCCGCCAGCATGCCGTAAGGTGTGAAAGAGCACACGATAGCGCCACCGGCCTCGCGCCGCAACGCAGCGCCCAGCGTAATCATGCCGCTGGGCATCGCAAACTGCGACCCCAGCAGCGCTCGCGCCACAATCGTCTGCGCCACCGGCACCGGCACCGTGTAGCGGCCGAAGCTGCACAGTATCGGGAACAGATCGGCCAGCGGGAGGCCGGCACCGCCAGCGTCCTCGGACGCCAGCAGTTCGAGGAAGCCGGCACCTTGCAGCGCCTGCCACAGCTTAAGCGGCGAGCCGCCCGCTTCAATCGCGCGCACCACGGCGGGCGTGCACTGGTCCTGGAGGATATCTTCAATCGCTTGTGCAAACATGGAATGCTTTCTTTTTCAGCGCAGACCCAGACCGCGCGCGATCATGCCGCGCAGGATCTCGCGCGTGCCGCCGCGCAGGGAATAGGTGGGCGCCATCTGGCTCACATAAGCCACGGCGCGGTACAACTCGGCATCGACCAGGGCGTCCGGGTCCATGGCGAGGGCGGCTTCGATCACAGAGGGAATGCTCTGCTCGAATTCGGTGCCAATGTCCTTGACCAGGGCCGCTTCGACCAACGGGCTGTCCCCGTTGACGAGCTTGGCCGTGACGGCGATCGACATGTTGCGCAGCGTGGCCAGGTGCGTGGCGAAACGCCCGATGGTGGCGGCATGGACCGAGACCGCCGGTGTCTTGCGCAGGCAGGTGATCCAGTGCTCCAGCAGCACGATGCTGGAGTACACCCGCTCCGGGCCGCTGCGCTCGAAGGCCAGTTCGGCATTGACTTGCGCCCAGCCGCTGCCTTCATGGCCGATCAACGCGTCGTCGGTCAGCAGCACGTTGTCGAAGAACACTTCGGAAAAATGTGCATCACCCGCCAGGTCACGGATCGGGCGCACCGTCACGCCGGGCAATGCCAGATCGACAATGAACTGCGACAAGCCTTTTTGCCGGTCCTGCGGCTCGCCCGACGAGCGCACCAGCGCGATCATGTAGTGGCAGTGCTGCGCGTTGGTGGTCCATATCTTGCGGCCGTTCAGCCGCCAGCCGCTTGAACCGTCAATTTGGCAGCGCGTGGCCCGCGTGCCGACGCTGGCGAGGTCGGAGCCGGCATTGGGCTCACTCATGCCGATGCAGAAAAACGCCTCGGCGGCGCAGATTTTCGGCAGGTAGAACTGGCGTTGCGCCTCCGTGCCGAACTTGAGGATCAAGGGCCCGCTCTGGCGGTCGGCGATCCAGTGCGCGGAAACCGGGGCGCCGGCGGCCAGCAGTTCTTCCACCAGCACGAAGCGCGAGAAGGCGTCCAGGCTGGCGCCACCGTATTGCGCCGGCAAGGTCACGCCGACCCAGCCCCGTGCGGCCAGCTTCTTGCTGAAAGCGGCATTGAAACCCATCCATGAACGGGCCCGGATGTCGGCGGGCATTGGCTCAAAACTGGATTGGAGAAAGGCCTTCACCTCGGCGCGAAATGAATTCGTCCCGGCGGGCAGGGCGGCGAACCGGAAAGCGGACAGCAGGTTGTTCAAGAAATTTTCCTCCGAGGGGTTCATTCACCGCCGAGTTGAGGCGCCGCCCCAGGCGATACATCAGATCGGGCTGCGCTCCACCAGCTGGGCGGAAATGATCAGGCGCTGCAATTCGTTGGTGCCCTCGCCGATGCACAGCAGCGGCGCATCGCGGTAGTAGCGCTCGACATTCATTTCCTTCGAGTAGCCATAAGCCCCGTGGATGCGCAAGGCCTCCATCGAGTTCTCGACCGCCGCCTCGCTGGCGAACAGCTTGGCCATGCCGGCTTCCATGTCGCAACGCTGGCCGGCGTCATAAGCCCGCGCGGCCTGTTCAACCAGCAGACGCGCCGCCTCCGCCCGGGTGGCCATGTCGGCCAGCTTGAGTTGGATCGCCTGGTGTTCGCAGATCGGCTTGCCGAAGGTGCGACGCAGTTGGGCATAGGCTACCGACTCCTCCAGGCAGGCGCGCGCCACACCCACGCCGCGCGCAGCCACATTGATGCGCCCAAGTTCCAGTCCGCCCATCACGTGCTTGAAACCCTGTCCCTCCACGCCACCGACCAAGTTGGCGGCCGGCACGCGAAAGTTGTCGAACACCAGCTCGGCGCTGTCGATGCCCTTGTAGCCGAGCTTTTCCAGCTTCTTGGTGGACGTGAAGCCCGGGCCCTTCTCGCAGATGAACAGGCTCATGCCGCGATGGCGCGGTTGCGCTTCGGGGTCGGTCTTGACCAGCACGGCAAAGACCTGGCCATGGATGCCGTTGGATATCCAGGTCTTGGTGCCGTTGATGACGTAATGGTCGCCGTCGCGGCGCGCCACCGTGCGCACCGCCTGCAAGTCGGTGCCGCAATCGGGCTCGGTCAGCGCCAACCCGCCGCGCAGTTCGCCGCTGGCAAAGCGCGGCAAAAAATGCTGGCGCTGCGCCACGGTGCCGTTGCGCTGCACGCAGGCGGCCATTATGAGGTGCGAGTTGATGATGCCCGACACCGACATCCAGACCCGCGCGATGCGCTCCACCACCTTGGCATAGGTGCTGGCCGACAGGCCCAGGCCGCCGTACTCCTCGCGGATGATGCAGCCGAACAGGCCCATCTCGCGCATGCCGGCCACAATGTCGGCCGGCCATTCGTCGGCATGCTCGAGCCGCTGCGCCACCGGCTTGATCTCGCGGTCCACAAAGCGTTCGACGGCGTCGAGCACCATATTTTCTTTTTCGGCATCAAAGGCCACGGACTGGCTGGTCGTCATCAGAGGGTTCCGGAAGTGTTGGAATGGGTCAGGGTCTGCGCCAGGACGGCGGCATCTGGGGCGCGGTCGGCTGTCAGCAGCGCGTCGAGCAGGCGTAGCGCCTGCTCGCGCGGCAAGGTCAGTAGCGCATTGCCCATGAATTTGGCTTCGATGTCAGCGGCCGTGATGGGGCGCCCCGGCGCGCCGCGGTGCGCGGCCTCGCGGTGGCGCAGCTCGCGCCCATCGTGCGTGCGCACGCGCAGCTCGCCGGAAAAGAAGGTGGGGTAATCGGCATCGGGGTCGGCCGCGTGTTCGATGCGGTCAGCCAGCGCCTGCACCTGCGGGTCGCTCAGGTTGGCGGCATCCAGTTCGGCCAGCCCCAGCTCGCCGCGCAGCAGGGCCAGCGCGACCAGATGGTGAATGCTGAACTGCGATTCATAGACGTTGGCCGGTCGCCGCTTGGCCGCCACCGGCTCGCACACCACCGGGTGCACCCCTTGCGGCAGCAGCACCTGTACCGAAGCGATCTCGTCAGTGCGCAGACCGGCCGCGCGCAGCGCCAGCGCGGCATCGATGCTGGCGTGCGTGAAGTGGCAGGTTGGATACAACTTGACCGCCACATCCATCAGTTCCCAGCGCTCGCCCAGGCCGCGCGCGCACAAGGACAAATCGGCGTTTAGGCCGCGCGCGGCCAGGTGACTGGCGTACAGACCAAAGCGGCCTTCATAGGGCTGCGACGGGCCGCGGAATCCGGCACCGGCCAACGCCGTGGCGGTCAGCCCGCTGACACCGGCCCAGCCCGAGTGCATGCGCTTGGTCCAGGCGCCGTCGCTCAGAAATTCCATGCTGCCTGATGCCATCGACAGCACCACGCCTTGCGCGTGCTCAAGGCCCGCCTGATCCAGTCCCATCAGCTTGCCGGCCGCCAGTGCGCACCCAAAAGCCCCCACCAGGCCAGTCGGGTGAAAGCCCACGTCGTGGAAGCGTCCCTGGGCCGCTGCACCCAGACGTGCCGCCACCTCGATCGCCAGCACATAGGTCATGATCATCTCGGCCCCGCTGGCATGCCGCTGCGCCGCCAGACCCAGCGCCAGCGGAAAGGCGCTGGCGCTGGGGTGGGTGATCGCGCCGGGGTGGGTGTCGTCGAAATCCAGCCCGTGGACCAGGATGCCATTCATCAGCACCGCATCGCGCAGCGGCAGGGGGGCAAAGGCACCCATGACGGCGCTGTCACCCGCACCGCCCAGGGCGTGCAAGCCGCGGTAAGCGCAGTGCGCGAAGTCGTGCTGGGACGAAGCCAAGGCGATGCCCAGTGCGTCGAGCATCAGCAGCTTGGCCTGTTCGACCACGGCTGCGGGCAGCATGTCTGGCGTCAGGCCGTGCGCGAAGGCGGCCAGTTGGGCGGCGATGCTGGGGGCAGGGAGGGTTGTCGTGTCGGCTGGCATGTGGAATAACCTTACTTGTATTCTTCGTATCACTCAGAGTGTGCCAAGCGCAGCAAGAGACTGGGCGTATTGCTTCTGCTGGTCCTGACCGCGGTTGACGCTGCCCCCGACCGGCCGCAGCAAGCCGTCGCGCAGGCCGTAGACCAACCCGTGCACCTCGACTTGCTGCCCGCACTCCCAGGCGCGGCGCAGGGTGGTGGTGCGGCACACGTTGCTGACCTGCTCGATCACGTTCATCTCGCAAAGCCGCGCTGCGCGCTCGTCAACGCTGGAAATGCCGTCGAACCGATCAGCGTGTTTGCGCGCCACGTCCTCCAGATGGCGCAGCCAGTTCTCGGCCAGACCGGTGCGGCGCTGTTCTATCACCGCCTGCACGCCGCCGCAGCCGTAGTGGCCCACCACGAGAACATGCTCGACCTTCAACACCTCGACCGCATACTGCAGAACCGTCAGGCAGTTCAGATCGGAGTGCACCACCAGGTTGCCGACGTTGCGGTGCACGAACACCTCGCCAGGCCGCAGGCCCAGAATTTCGTTGGCCGGCACCCGGCTGTCGGAACAGCCGATCCACAGGTAGCGCGGCATCTGCTGGTGCGCCAGCCGCTCGAAGTACTGCGGATCTTCCGCAGCGCAGCGCGCCGACCAGGCACGGTTGTTCTCCAGCAGAGGGGCCAGGCTGGACATGGCATCTCCACGGAGCGACATCAACGCCCCTTCCACACCGGCTTGCGCTTCTCGGCGAAGGCACGCGGACCTTCCTGCGCGTCCTCGCTGGCGTAAGCGGCACGGTAGATGTTGTGGGCCAGCGCCATACCGGCCTCGCAGCCGGCGCTCATCGCCGTCATGATCGATTCCTTGCCCGCCATCACCGACAGCGGCGCGTTGTCGCGGATGCGTTCGGCCAATGCGGTGGCGCGAGCGCGCACGGCATCCGGCGTGTCTTCCAGGTAGTTGATGAAACCGAGCCCATGAAAGGTTTCGATCGGATACAGGTCGCCGGTCAGCACCATCTCCATCAGCAGCGGCTGCGGCAGCATCCACAGCAGGGGAATGGCCCACGGGCTACCGCGCCCGGCGATGCGGGTTTCGGTGATGCCGACCTGCGTGCCCTTGAGGCCGACGCGCAAATCCGAGTTCAGGCTCAGCATCATGCCGCCGGCAATCAGGTGCCCGGTCATGGCCGCGATGATGGGCTTGGCCACACGGCGCTGGCGGCCATGGAACGGGTCCTTCATCTTGGTCAGGATGTCCACGCCTTCTTCCTTCTTGACACGCGAAGCCTCACGCAGGTCGAGCCCGGCGCAGAAGGTGCCGCAGTCGGCAGAAGTCAGGATTGCCACGCGTATGTTTTTGTCGGCATCGACTTCACCCCACAGATCGTGCAGCCGGTTGGCGGCGGCCGGTGACAGCGCGTTACGCATCTCGGGGCGGTTGATCTTCACGGTGGCAATGCCATCGCGCACTTCGTACAAAACCGTTTCTGCTTCACTCATATCCTGATCTCCTGTTAAAAAATTGCTTGCTCTGCACATACGAACGCTGATTCGTCAGCGCCTTCGTCGCATGATTCACTCCGTGACCGATTTCACGCGTTGTAGACCATGTCACCTTCTCTTCGTGCGGCTGCTGAACGCACAAGCTCTTGCGTCAACTGCTCCATCCAGCGGTCGATGGGAACAGAAGGAACAAACCTCTGGTGAATGAGCTGGAAGTAGCGGGTGTTGGCGGCCCAGTCGACAAAATCGGCAAAAGGCAGTTGCTGCTGATCCAGCAATTTGAACTTCAGCAACACCTTGACTGCGTGGTGCGCATGTCGGTCAGGGCTCTTGACAAAGGCGTTGAGGCGCGCGCGCGCGTAGGCCAGCACCTCGGCGCGGTAGCGGAATACCGGGCCGTGGCCAGGAATGACCCAGCACGGGTCAAGCCGCTCGATCAGGTCGAAGGTGGCGGCCACTTCGTCGAATGCGGCGTCGCCCTCAAGCTCCGGAAACACCACGCCGAAGCCTTTTTCCCACAAGGCATCTGCCGAGATCAGGGTTTGGGACTGCGGCTCAAACAGAATGACTGAATGGGGATCGTGGCCCGGCGCCGCATGAATTTGCCACGCCGTGTCGGCCAGCTGAATTTCCGTGCCAGGTAAAAGAAGACCGTCGAACTTGAACCGGGGGCAGTGTTGCCCGGATGGCACATAGTTCAGGGCGACGGGGTCCCATGACGAGACAAGTGATGCATGGCCTGGCGGAATGAGGGTTTGAAGTTCTGGGTAATTGCCCTGGAGGACGGCATTGCCGCCGCAGTGGTCGCTGTGTAGATGCGTGTTGAGCAGCAAGTCCAGCGGACCCTGCTGCAAAGCGGCGCTGACCAGCCCGGTCGTTAGTTCCGCGTGCGTGCTGTAGCCACTGTCAACGAGTGCGCTGGACTGTGCTCCGATGAACAAAATATTGTTCGAGGACAGCCAGCCGCGCTCAAAAACCTGAATACCGTTCGGAAGTTGGATGCCGGTCATGGGCCGTCTCGGGCACGTCATTTTGAGCAGTGGATAACACCAGGTTTGCAAAGAGGGGCGCGCATGCTGGATTTGCTGCCGCTCATTCCGCGGCGCCCTCGGACTCAACCACGGCCACCACCAGGCCGCGCTCGACCATCTGCCCGGGCTGCACCGACAGCGAGCGCACCACGCCATCGTGATCGGCGTTGATGCGCATCTCCATCTTCATCGACTCCATCGTCGCCACCACGTCGCCGGCACGTACCCGCTCGCCAACCTCCACATGGGTCTTCAGGATCATTCCCATCATCGGCGTGCGCAACTGTCCGCTGGCCTGGCGGCCAGTGGCGACCTGGCTGAGGTAGGAGGTCACGCCGATGGCGTGGGCGGTGCCGCCGCTCTGCACAAACACGGTATCGTCGCTGCGCACGATGGTCAGTACCTCATGACAATCCCCTATGCGCAAACGCCAATCGCTCCCGGCGCTGGCGGTCAGCGCCAGGCGAACCCGTTCGGTGCCGATTTGCACCGTTACTTCGGACTCGGGCGAGACGGCGCCGAACCGGGCTTCGTGTGTTGTTCCTCCCGAGCGCAGCAACAGCGCCGGAACCGGCGTGAGCCGATCGTCGCCAGCGTGCATCTGCCAACCCGTCACGTCCAAGGCCGACCAGGCTCCGAATGGCTTGCTGCTGCGCCGCGCATCGAGCAACCACCAGGCCGCCGCTGCAGCCAGCCGCTCCAGCGGCGCGCTACCCGTGCCCTGACCCCCCTCTGCCAGCACCTCGTCAATCAGACGGGTGTGGAAGCTGGCGTCTAGCGTTGCAGGCAGGGCCAGCAGACGCTGCAGAAAAGCGCAATTGGTTTCGACGCCGTGCACCTGGGTATCGCCCAGCGCCCCACTCAGACGGTCCAGCGCAGCCTCGCGCGTGGGCGCATGAACGATCAGCTTGGCCAGCATCGAGTCGTAGTAGGGCGTGACCACCATGCCGGCCCGCACCCCCGATTCAACCCGCACACCCGAAGTCGGGAACCGCACCGCGATCAGTTCGCCGGTGGATGGCAGGAAATTTTGCGCTGCGTCTTCAGCGCAGACCCGCGCCTCAATCGCGTGGCCGCGCACCTGCACTTCGCTCTGACGCAAGGGCAAGCCCTCGCCGGCGGCAATGCGCAGCATGATCTCGACCACATCCAGCCCGGTCACCTCCTCGGTCACCGGATGCTCAACTTGCAGCCGCGGGTTGACTTCGAGAAAATGGTGACGGTCGCCCTGCACGATGAATTCCACCGTGCCGACACCGCGATAGCGCAGTCGCTGCCCCAGGCGCACCGCGTCACCGAGCATCGCCTCGCGCAGCGCCGGGGCGAGATTCACCGCTGGCGCCTCTTCGATGACTTTCTGATGACGCCGCTGCAGCGTGCATTCGCGCTCGAACAGGTGAATCACTTCGCCATGGCCATCGCCGACGATCTGCACCTCGATGTGGCGCCCGCGCTCGACAAAGGCTTCGACGATCAACGCCGCGTCGCCAAAGGAACTTTTGGCTTCGCGCATGGCCGACTCGATGGCCTCCATCAGCCCGTCCAATTGCTGCACCACCCGCATGCCCTTGCCGCCGCCACCGGCGGCCGCTTTCAGAATCACCGGCAGTGGCAGGCCGCGTACGGTGGCCGCCACTTCAGCCGCGTCGCGGCTGGGCAGCTCGCTGCCGCCGAGCACGGCCACGCCAGCGGCGCGGGCCTCGCGCTTGGCCGACGCCTTGTCGCCCAGGCGCTCAATGACCTCGGGCGTCGGGCCGACGAAGACGAGGCCGGCTGCCTCGACCGTGCGCGCGAAGACCGCGTTTTCGGCCAGAAAGCCAAAACCAGGATGAATGGCCTGCGACCCGGTCCGCCGGGCCGCATCGATCACCGCATCAATGCGCAGGTAGCTCTCGGCTGGCGTTGCCCCACCGATTTCGATCGACTCGCCGATCAGGTCAACGTGCAGCGCATCGCGATCAGCACTCGAATGCACACCGGCCACTGCAATACCGAGGCGCCGGCAGGTGTGTGCAATGCGGCAGGCGATTTCGCCGCGGTTGGCGATCAGGATTTTTTTGAACATGTCAGAGTCCGCTCCAGCGCGGTGGGCGCTTTTCATTGAAGGCCTTCACGCCCTCCAGCCTGTCGGCCGAGGACACCAGCACGTTGTAGGCGGCGATGTCGAGCATGTAGCCGCTGTGGAAGTCAATCTCGCCGCCGCGCGAGGCGGCGAGTTTGGCGTAGTGGGTGGCCATCGGTGCGGCCAGCACGATGTCGCGCGCGTCGGCGACTGCGGCGGCCAGCGCCGTACCCGGCTCGGCAAGGTCGGTGACCATGCCCCATTCGGCGGCTTCTTCGGCCGAGAAGCGGCGCGCGGTGAACAGCAGCTTCTTGGCGCGCCGCGCACCGACGGCGCGCACGAGGTTCTGGATACCCCCGCCGCCGGGCATGATGCCGCGCCGCAGCTCGGGCAGCGAAAATACCGCAGCGCGCGAAGCGACGATGTAGTCACACATCAACGCCAGTTCGCCGCCGCCGCCATGTGCGTGGCCTTCGACGGCGGCGATCACCGGTTGCGGGAAATCCTTGACCGCCAGCAACACCTCTTCGGCGAGCTGGTGTTGGCGCCGCCATTGACCGTCGGTCATGCCGTCGCGCTGCTTGAGGTCGCCGCCGGCCGAGAAAGCTCGTTCACCGGCGCCGGTGATGATCAGCACACGCAGGCCGTCGTCGAAGGCCAGTTCGTGCAGGGCGTTGCGCAGGTCGACGAACATCTGCGTGTTCATCGCGTTCATCACCTCGGGGCGGTTGAGCACCAGGCAGCGGATGCCGTCCTCCGGTGCGGTGCCCGGCGCGGGGTGGATCAGCAGGGTTTCGTGGTGCATCTGGGCCATCAGTAAGAGCGGGGCATACCCAGCAGATGCTCGGCCACCTGCGCCAGCACCAGGTTGTTGGAGATCGGCGCGGTGCGGAACAGCCGGCTCTCTTTCCATTTGCGCTCGATGTCGTACTCGCAGGCCACGCCATAGCCGCCGAAGGTGGT
This sequence comes from Acidovorax sp. NO-1, assembly GCF_000238595.1. GTDB lineage: Bacteria > Pseudomonadota > Gammaproteobacteria > Burkholderiales > Burkholderiaceae_C > Acidovorax. The sequence continues at coordinate 82,535 of NZ_AGTS01000083.1, forward strand.
CATGGCCGCCTCGGCTGCCTCCCAGGCGGCTTCGCTGGCCAGGTACTTGACCATGGTCGCTTCGCGCCCGCAGGGCAGGCCGGCGTCGAACAGCGTCGCGGCCTTGTTGCGCATCAGTTCGGCGGCCTCGATGTTCATGTGGGCGCGCGCGATCGGAAACTGCACGCCCTGGTTGGCGCCGATCGGGCGGTCGAAGACGACACGCTCGCTGCCGTAGCGCGCGGCCTTGCCGACGAACCAGTGGCCGTCGCCGATGGCCTCGCTGGCCACCAGCAGCCGCTCGGAATGCAGCGAATCCAGCAGGTAGTAAAAGCCCTTGCCTTCCTCGCCGATGCGGTCGTCGTCGCTCAGTTCGAGGTTGTCGATGAAGACCTGGAAGGTGTGGTGATTGATCATCGTGCGGATCGGCGTGGCCTTGAGCGACGCGCCCGCCTTCTTGATGTCGATCAGGAACAGGCTCAGGCCATCGGTCTTCATCTTCACCGCGTCGATCGGCGTGGTGCGCGCGATCAGCAGATACATGTGCGAGTGGCTGTAGCGCGAGGTCCAGATCTTCTGGCCGTTGACGACGTAGCCGCCCGGCACCTTGCGCGCGAAGGTCTTGATCGCCAGCGTGTTGGAGCCGGCGTCGGGCTCGGTCACGCCGAAGGCCTGCAGCCGCAGGCTGCCGTCGGCGATGCGCGGCAGCGTGCGGCGTTTCTGTGCCTCGGAGCCGTGGCGCATGATCGACGCCATCGTGTACATCTGCGCATGGCAGTGCACCGCGCTGCCGCCGTTCTGGTTGATCTCCTGCAGGATCAGGCAGGCGTCGAGCAGCGGCAACCCGGCGCCGCCGTATTCCTCGGGGATCAGCGCGGCCAGCCAGCCGGCCTTGGCCATCGCGTCGACGAAGGCTTCCGGATAGGCGCCGTCCTGCGCGCACTGGCGCCAGTATTCGGGGCCGAAGCCCTTGCACAGCTCCTTGACGGCGGCGCGGATCTGGCCCTGGGTCTCGGTGTAGTCGAAGTTCATGGGGATGTTGGCCTTGTTTGTCTGTGTCAATTGACGACGCCTTGCTGTCGCAGCGCCGCCAGTTCATCGGCCTGCAGGCCCAGCGCTGTCAACACCTCGTTGGTGCTCGCGCCCAGCACGGGCGGCGGCGGGCCGCTGCGCCCGCGCCGGCCCTGCGAACTGAAGGGCAGGCCCATGGTCTGGTGTTGCGGCGCGCCCGGCAGCGGCAGCGCGCCCAGCATGGCGACCGCTTGCACCTGTTCGTGCGCCAGCATCTGGGCCACGTCGTGCATCTCGCTGCAGGGCGCACCGGCCGCGCGCAGCGCCGCCACGCAGTCGGCGGTGCTGCGCTGCCGGGTGCGCGCTTCGAGCTCGGCGTGCAGCGCCTCGCGATGGCCGATGCGCGCCGAAATGTCGATGAAGCGCGGGTCCTGCGCCAGCTCTGGGCAAGCCAGCGCGCTGCAAACGCAGCTGAACAGCCGGTCGTTCGCTGCAGCAATGAAGACCTTACCGTCGGCGCTGTCGAAGAGCTCGTAGGGCGCCATCATCGCCATCGCCGAACCCATCTTGCGCGGTAGGCGCTGGGTGGCCAGGTAGTTCGCCACCGGCACCGTCATCCACGACAGCCCGGTCTCGAGCAGGCTGGCGTGCACGCGCATGCCTTCGCCCGTTGTGGCGCGGCGCAGCAGCGCGGCCAGGATGGCCATCGTGGCCCACATGCCGGTGCCCATGTCGATGAGCGACACGCCGACGCGCGCCGGCTCGTCACCTTCGTGGCCGCTGACGCTCATGATGCCGGTGAAGGCCTGCATCAGCGGGTCGTAGCCGGGCAGCGCGCGCATCGGGCCGACCTCGCCGAAGGCGCTGATCGCGCAGTACACGAGGCGCGGATTGGTCGGTCGCAGGTGTTCGTCGCCGAGGCCGCGCGCTTCGGCGCTGCCGGGCTTGAGCGAATGCACCAGCACGTCGGCACCGGCCGCCAGGCGCGCAACCAGCTGCTGGCCGGCCGCGCTGTCGAGGTCGATGCAGACGCTCTTCTTGTTGCGGTTCAGCGCCACGAAGCCGGTCGAGACGCCGGCCACTTCGGGCGGTTTCCACTGGCGCGCATCGTCGCCGCTGCCGGGGCGTTCGATCTTGATAACCTCGGCGCCGAGGTCGCCGAGGGTCTGGGTGCAAAACGGGCCGGCCACGTTTTGGGTCAGGTCGAGCACGCGGCAGCCGGAGAGAATGGCGTCGAGCATGTTCAATTCGGTGGGCCAAAGGATTACATGCGGAACACGCCGAAGTGCGTGTCGCGCGCCGGCACGCGGCCCGCCAGCTCCAGCAGCAAAGCCATGGTGTCGCGTGTTTCCAGCGGGTCAATCACCATGTCGCACCACAGGTTGGAGGCGTAGTTGTAGGGACTGGAAAAGCTCTCGAACTGCTCGCGTATCGGTTGCTTGAATTGCTCGCGTTCTTCGTCGCTCCAGCTAGTGCCCTCGCGCCGGTGGATGTTCTCGCGCACCAGGCCCAGGGTGGTGGCGGCCTGCTCTGGGCCCATCAGCGCGGCGCGGCCGGTAGGCCACATCATCATCACGTTGGGCTTGAACGGGCGCCCGCACATCGCCAGGTAGGCCGCCGCGTACGAGCCTCCGGTGATCAGCGTGTAGCGCGGCACGTTGGCCGAGGCCATGGCCGTCATGAACTTGGCGCCGTGCTTGGCAATGCCCTGCTGCTCCACGGCTTTGCCGACCATGAAGCCCGACACATCGGCCATGAACAGCAGCGGAATGTCGCGCTGGCAGCACAACTCAATGAAGTGCGCGCCCTTGAGCGCGCTCTCGGAGAAGATCACGCCGTTGTTGGCTAGAATGCCGATCTGAAAGCCCTTGATGCGAGCAAAGCCGCAGATCATGGTGTCGCCGTACAGGGGTTTGAACTCCTGCAGGTCACTGTCGTCGATCAACCGCAGCAGCACTTCGCGGTTGTCGGTCGGATGCCGGTTGTCGGCGCTGACAATGCCGTAGATCTCGCGCGGGTCATGGCGCGGCGGCAGCGGCGGCACCACGTCCCAGCGCTGCTTGGCTGCGGTACCGAGGTTGGCCACGATGCCGCGCACGATGGCGATGGCATGGCCATCGTTCTCGGCCAGGTGGTCAGTGACGCCGCTGATGCGGCTGTGCATCTCGCCGCCGCCCAGGGTTTCAATGTCAACCTCTTCCTTGGTGGCGGCGTACACCAGCTCGGGCCCGGCGAGGAACATCGCACCCTGGTTGCGCACGATCACCGCTTCGTCGCACAGCGCCGGGAGATAGGCGCCGCCGGCGGTAGACGGCCCGTGCACGGTCGCGATCTGGGTGATGCCCTCGGCCGACATGCGGATCTGGTTGTAGAAAATGGAGCCGAACTGGCCGTCGTCGGGGAAAATATGCGCCTGCTCCGGCAGGTTGGCGCCGCCCGACTGGACCATGGTGATGCACGGCAGCCGGTGCTGCCAGGCGAACATCTGGGCCCGCACATGCTTTTTAGCGGTGATGCCGTAGTAGGTGCCGCCCTTGACCGTGGCATCGTGGATCATCAGCATGCAGGCGCGCCCGCACACCAGCCCCACGCCGGTGATGATGCTGCCGCCCGGCGGCACGCCCTCGTACAGGCCGTCGCCGGCAAGCTGCCCGAACTCGAGGAAGGGCGAGCCGGGGTCGAGTACGGCAGCCAGGCGCTCGCGCGGCAGCAATTGCTTGCGCTTCTTGTGCAGCAGGCGCGCCTTTTCGGGGCCGCCGACCAGGGCACGCGTGCGGCGTTCATGCAGATCAACAATGCGCGCCTCGTAGGCTTCACGGTTGCGCTGGAACTCGGGCGAGTTCGGCGCGGCGGTGGATGTCATCAAGCTCATTTTGGCAGCCCCTAAAGTGGCTCAGTGTGGGTCGGTCATCAGGCGATCAGGCCTCCGCACGCAGCGCCGCAAAGCGCTGCAGGTGGTGGTCGGTGCTGCCCAACAGGTTGCAAAAGAGCGTGAGGCGGCGAAAGTAATGGCCGATGTCCAGCTCATCGGTCATGCCCACGCCGCCGTGCAGCTGCACCGCTTGCTGCGCCACATACCGTGCGCGTTCGCCGATGGCCGACTTGGCCGCCGACACGGCACGCGAGCGGGTGGCCGCATCAGCATGATCGGCATGCAGGGCCGCCATCAGCACCAGGGAGCGGCTGGCCTCGACCGCGGCGAACATGTCGACCAGCCGGTGCTGGATGACCTGGAAGCTGGCAATCGGCACGTCAAATTGTTTGCGCGTGCTGACGTATTCGCCAGTTTTGCGCAACAGCGCGCCCATGGCACCCAGGGCGTCGGCGCAGGCGGCAACAATGCCAAGATCAACCAGGTGCTCAAGCAGCCCCAGGCCCTCGCCTTCCGTGCCCAGCAGTGCGTCGGCCCCGAGCACGACCTGTTCGAGTATCAGATCACCGGCGCGACTGCCGTCGTAGGACCGGTAGCCCGCCACCTGCACGCCCGGCGTTTTGGCACTCACTAGAAACAGGCTGATGCCCTGGCGCTCGTCCGCTGCGCCCGAGGTTCTGGCGACGACCACGAAGCCATCGGCCCAAGGGGCGCCCAGCACGCCGCTCTTGCGACCCGACAGCAGCCAGCCACCGTCCTTGGCCGTGGCACGCGTGATCACATAGCTGAGTTCATGACGGGCATCGGCCTCGCCGTGCGCCAATGCGAGTATCCGCTGGCCGGACGCGAGCCCGGGCAGCCAGGCCGCCTGCTGCGCAGCACTGCCCGCGCGCGTCAGCGCCTGCGCGCCCAGCACCGTGCTGGCCAGGTAGGGCTCGACCACCAGCGCAGCCCCCATCGCCTCGGCGATCTGGATCAACTCGACCACGCCGCCAAAGCCGCCATGCGCCTCGGGCAGCCCGAGCCCAAGCCAGCCGAATTCGCCGAATCGCTGCCAGTGCTCCCGGCTCATGCCGGACGCTGACGCAACGATCTGGTTGCGGGCATCGAAACGGTATTCGGTGCGCAGAAATTTCTGTGCCGCGTCGCGCAGCATCTTTTGTTCTTCGGAGAGATCAAAGTTCATGACGATCCTTAGCGCGTGCCGCCGGCCAGCAGCATCTTGGCCAATACATTCTTTTGCACCTCGTCGCTGCCGCCGTAAATCGTGGCAGCGCGCGAGAAACAGTAGTGCGGCATTGCATGGGCATGGCGTCCGCTGCCAAACTCGCCGCCGTCATGCCAGGGCCAGGCTTGCTCGGCGGCGATCTCGACGCCCAACTCGGCCAAGGTCTGTTGCACCGCAGTGCCCATGGTCTTGAGCAGCGAGGATTCCGGCCCCGGCGCCTTGCCCGAGGCGGTGGCGGCCAGCACGCGGAAGTTGGTGTATTCGAGCGCCATCAGTTCGATCTCGGCGCGCGCCAGCTTGAGCCGCATCGCCGCGTCCTCCATCAGCGGTTGGCCACCCGAGCGGCGCTCGGCGGCGGCCACGCGCAGGTTGGACAGGTGCGCCTTGCAGTCGGCCACGCCGGCAATGCTGGTGCGCTCGTGTGTGAGCAGGTACTTGGCAATGTCCCAGCCCTGACCTTCGCGACCCACCAGATTACTCTTGGGCACGCGCACATCGGTCAGAAAAACCTGGTTCAGGTGGTGTTCGCCGTCGATCGATACAATAGGTTTGACATCGATGCCGGGGCGGTCCATCTCGATCAACAGGAAGGAAATGCCCTCTTGCTTTTTGCCGCTGTTGGCGGTGCGCACCAGGCAGAACATGTGCGTGGCCCAGTGCGCGTAGGTGGTCCAGATCTTGGAGCCGTTGATGACGTAATCATCGCCATCGGCCACGGCCGTGGTCTTCAGGCTGGCCAGGTCGGAGCCGGCGCCGGGCTCGGAATAGCCCTGGCACCACCAGTCCTCGCAGCGGCGGATGCGCGGCAGGTACTGCGCCTTTTGCTCTGGCGTGCCGAAGGCAATCAGCACCGGTCCGAGCATGATGACGCCCATCGACAGCCCCACCGGCGCGCTGGCCGCCGCGCGCTCCAGGTCGAAAATGTAGCGCTGCGTCGGCGTCCAGCCCGGCCCTCCATGCTCCTTGGGCCAGCCGGTGACCAGCCAGCCCTGGCCATCGAGTCGGCGCTGCCATTGAACGATGTCGTTCTTCTGCAGCATCTCTCCGGTGACGGCCTTGCGCTTGAGATCGGACGGTGTGTGGGCTTTGAACCAGGTGCGAACCTCTTGCTGGAACGCCATGTCTTCCGGGCTGAAATCGATGTCCATCGTGGGCCTTTCTGCGTTCGGCTTGCGCTTTAGATCGAGATGCCGCCGCCGCAGATCAGCGTCTGTCCGCTGACGTAGTTCGACTCGGGAATGCACAGCAGGTAGACCGACCCGGCTGCCTCCTCGGGCGTGCCGCCGCGACCCAACGGAATGGTGCGCTCCATCATTTCCAGCAGCTCGGGGTTGACGCCGACCTTGATCTTGCGACCCTCGACGTCGATGGAGGCATCGCCACTGGCTGGTGCCTCGGTCAGCCGCGTCTTGATCATGCCAAAAGCAACGGCGTTGACGTTCACCTTGTAGCGACCCCACTCCTTGGACAGCGCCTTGGTCAGACCAATGATGCCGGCCTTGCCCGCCGAGTAGTTGGCCTGACCGGCGTTGCCACCGGTGCCGGCGATGGACGAAATGTTGACCACCTTGCGAAACACCTCCTGCCCCGCTTCGGCTTCCTTGCGCGAGGCGACGCGGATGAACTCCGAAGCAGCGCGCAAAATCTTGAACGGCGCGGTCAGATGCACGTCGATGATCGCGTTCCATTGCTCGTCCGTCATCTTCTGAACCACGTTGTCCCAGGTGTAGCCGGCGTTGTTGATGATGATGTCCAGGCCGCCGAAGCCGTCGATTGCGGTCTTGACGAACTTTTCAGCGAAGCCGTCGGCAGTGACGCTGCCGGCACAAGCCAGCGCCATGCCGCCAGCGGCCTTGATGTCGGCCACGGTCTGCTCGGCCGGGCCGGCGTCCAGGTCATTGACGACCACCTTGGCGCCTTCGCGGGCGAGTTTCATGGCGATGGCGCGGCCGATGCCGCGACCCGATCCGGAGACGATGGCAACTTTGCCTTCAAGTGTTTTCATGGTGTGTCCTTGCTTGTGATTAAAAGGAAATAAATAAAAAGTCGGGCCGCCAAACGGAGGCCTCAGTTCAAGGCAACCAGTGCCTCGCCGGCCAGCGTGATTTCGCCTGTCGCCTTCGTCGCGCTGATTTGAACGCGCACGCAGGGCCGACCTGCATGCTCAATCTTTTCAAGCACCTTGCCCGTGCAGCGTATGCGGTCGCCGAGGTGGGTCATGGCCGCGAAGCGAACGCCATAGCTGAGGAGCTGGCGCTGCGGCACCCATTCGGTGAGCGCACGCCCGAGGTAGGCCATCGACAACATACCCTGCGCGAACACATCCTTCATACCCGCGCTGCGGGCGAAGTCGATGTCGATGTGGATCGGGTTGTGGTCACCCGACGCACCGGCGAACAGTGCCAGTGTGGTGCGGCTGATCGGTGGCAATTCCAGTACAGGCATTTCGTCACCAACATCCAGGATTTTTACTTGAGTGTTCATGAATAGTCCTTCAGGCGTGGCGCACGACGACCACCGAATGCAGGTCAGAGACATGCTCGCCGAGCTGATTGGTGACTTTCGTGTCGTTGACGACAAACTCGAGCGCGCCGCCCTTCTTGTCGTAGATGTCGGTGACGCGGGTCTGGAAGCGCAGCGTGTCGCCAGCGCACACCGGGGCGTGGTAGTCAATGCGTTGCTCGCCGTGCAAGACCTTGCGCAAGTCGATCTTGAGCGTGTCGAGCAACGTCATCAACACCCCCGAATCGCTCTCGGCGCCAAAGATGAAGGTCGGTGGTGCCACGACGTTGCGGTAGCCAGCGGCCTGGGCGGCGCTCGCGTCGAAGTAGATCGGGTCGGTGGCACCGATCACCTCGGCGAAAAAGCGGATGCGCCCCTTCTCCACATCCCACAGCGTGGGCGGCACCTCGTAACCGATGAATTGCTTGTCAATCATGGGACTCCAGCTTCTGGTTTGCTGCGCCTGCGCTCAGCCGGCTTGGTAAAGCGTGACGACGCAAGCGCCGCCCAGCCCGAGGTTGTGCTGCAAGGCCACACGCGCACCCTTGACCTGGCGTTGCTCCGCCGTGCCGCGCAGTTGATGGGTCAGCTCGAAACATTGCGCCAGGCCGGTCGCGCCCAGCGGATGACCTTTCGACAACAGGCCGCCCGACGGGTTGGTCACCACCTTGCCGCCATAGGTGTTGTCGCCATCGAGCACGAACTTCTCCGCGCCGCCCTCCGGGCACAGGCCCAACGCCTCGTAGGTGATCAGTTCGTTCTGCGCGAAGCAGTCGTGCAGCTCAACCACGTTCACGTCCTGCGGCCCGATGCCGGCCTGCTTGTAGACCTTTTGCGCCGCATCGCGCGCCATGTCGAAGCCGACCACGCGCATCATGTCGTGCGACTCGAAGGTGCTGGGGAAATCGGTCGTCATTGCCTGGGCGGTAATCGACACGCGGGTGTCGAGCCCATGCTTTTTGGCGAAGGCTTCGGAGCAAATCACCGCAGCAGCGGCGCCGCAGGTCGGCGGGCAAGCCATCAGGCGGGTCATCACGCCCTCCCACAGCATCGGTGCGTTCATCACGTCATCGACCGAGACCTCCTTGCGAAACAGCGCCAGCGGGTTGTTGGCGGCATGGCGGCTGGCCTTGGCGCGAATGCTGGCAAAGGTCGCCAGTTGGGTGCCGTACTTGTCCATGTGCGCCTTGCCGGCACCGCCGAAGTAGCGAATGGCCAGCGGGATTTCCGGATGACCCACAAGCTCGGCGGTGGCCCGGTCAAACTCCTCGAACGGTGTCGGCCGGTCCTCGAACTGGGCCTTGATGGCTCCGGCGGCCATCTGCTCGAAGCCCAGGGCCAGCACGCACTCGGCGGCACCGCTTTCGACCGCCTGGCGCGCCAGGAACAGCGCCGACGAGCCGGTGGAGCAATTGTTGTTGACGTTGACGATGGGGATGCCACTCATGCCCACCGGGTAGAGCGCCCGCTGGCCGCAGGTGGAATCGCCATACACATAGCCCACATAGGCTTGCTGGATCATGGGGTATTCGACGCGCGCATCGGCCATGGCCTGGCGCACCGCCTTTTCTCCCATCACGTGATAGGGCTCGCTGGCGCCCGGTTTGGTGAACGGGATCATGCCCACACCGGCAACAATAACTTTCTGGTTCATCGCACTGACTCCTTGGGTTGAAATGTTTCGATCGAAACGTTTTGGACTCGGACACCGGGAGGCCGACGGCCTCAGCCGCCCTTGTCCGCGTTGGCATACTCGGTTTTGAGGTCCTTCTTGAGGATCTTGTTGGCCGCACTGATTGGCAGCGAGCTTCGGAAGTGAATCCGCTTCGGCGCCTCGAAGCCGGGCAGGCGGCCACGACAGAACTCGAAGATGACCGTATGTTTTTCTCCGGTTGCCTTCACCGCGCGGCGCAAGTTGTCGCCCACGTTTTGGCGGCGCAGCAGGTTCATCCCGCGTTCGTGGGTCAAGGCTGTTTCCTTAGGTCGAAGCGTCGTTTGTCACTGATGAAGGGTCGCGCCGCGAGCGGCGTGATCCGATAGGTGTCACGGGTGAATGCGGCACGGGTGACCACCTGCTTGAGCAACAGGTCGGCCCCCGCCAATGAATCCGCACCGATTCCGCCTCCCATGGCCGAAGTCTCCAGATCTCTGGCACTTCAGGTGAGCGCCTGCAACGAATCCTACCTAACGCTTGACAGTTTGGCAATCCCTCATTAAATTCGCGCAAACCCAAAGAGACCTCGTCCCCGCAGCTTGGGCGCGCGCCGTGACACCTTGACCCGCAGCCCACGCATTGATAGGCACCCTTTATGTCCACGCCTCGCAGTTTTGCCCTCTCCGCCGACGACCGTGCCGTGCTCGAAGCCGCCGACAAGTTCGCGCGCAAGGAATTCGTGCCACTCGCGCGCCGCATGGACGACGAGGAGTGGTGGCCGTCTGATGTCTTTCAGAGAATTGGAGCGGCTGGCTTCATGGGGGCCACCGTGCCTGCCGAGCATGGTGGCGCGGGCATGGACCTGTTCAGCTCGGGCCTGATCTGCCAGGCCTTTGCGCGCTGGAACCCCGCCATCGCCTTGTCCTGGGCGGCGCACGACAACCTGTGCGTCAACAACATCTACCGCAACGCCAACGAGGCGCAGCGCCGCCAATACCTGCCCGATCTGTGCAACGGCACAAAAATCGGCGCGCTCGGCCTGACCGAACCCGGCGCCGGCTCGGATGCGCTGGGCGCGATGCGCACTAGCGCGCGCCGCGAGGGCGACCACTACATCCTCAACGGCACCAAGATCTACATCACCAACGGCCCGGTGGCCGACGTGCTGCTGGTTTACGCCAAGACCGCGCCGGAGTTGGGTGCCAAGGGCATTTCGGCCTTCATCGTCGAGAAGAATTTTCCCGGCTTCAAGGTGGCTCAAAAGCTCATCAAGATGGGTTTTCGCGGCAGCCAGACCGGCGAGCTGGTGTTCGACAACTGCCGCGTGCCGGCAGCCAACCTGGTGGGCAAGGAAAACGAAGGCGTCAAAATCGTCATGAGCGGGCTCGATCTGGAGCGCGCGCTGGTGGCTGGCTTGTGCGTGGGCATCTGCGAACGTGCGCTCGAATTGAGCGTCGAGTACGCCAGGACGCGCGTGCAGTTCGGCAAACCCATCGGCAGCTTCCAGATGGTGCAGGCCATGCTGGCCGAGATGTACACCGAGATCGAAGCCATGAAAACCCTGGTCTGGCGCACCCTGGCCGAGGTCAATGATCTGGAAGTGGGCGGCGGTGGCCGCGGCGATGCGCACAAGCTCACCGCAGCGTCCATCCTCTACGCCGGCGAAGCCTGCAACCGGGTGCTCAACAAGGCCGTGCAAGTGCATGGCGGTAGCGGCTACATCTGGGAGTCCGAGATCAACCGCCTGTTCCGTTGCATCAAGATCCTCGAGATCGGTGCAGGCACATCCGAGGTGCGCAAGATGATCATTGCCGAAGAACTCCTGCGCGGTTGATTCCCAAACCCGCATGGCAAGCGCAGCTGACCCCCACATAAGCAAGGATGCCTTGAAGATGCAACCCCCGTTGACCATCCGCTTTGAACAACGTGGTGCCGTGGCGTGGATCACGCTGAACCGGCCCGATGCGATGAATGCCCTGTCGGAGACAATGTGCGCCGAATTGCGCGATGTGACCGAACGTTGCGAGCGTGACCCTGCCATCCGCGTCATCGTGCTGACCGGTGCAGGCCGAGCCTTCTGCGCCGGCGCCGATCTCAAAGGCGTGTTCGAGAGCAGCGCTGGCGACCCCGGCCCGAGCGACCCGATGGGTGAGTTTCTCGATCTCGTCGGCGGCATGATGGATCGGCTGCGCGTGTGCCCCAAACCCACCATCGCCGCGCTGAATGGCCTGACGATGGCCGGCGGACTGGAGCTGGCCATGGCCTGCGACCTCATCATCGCCGCCGAAAGTGCCCGCATCGGCGATGCGCATGCCAACTTCGGCGTGTTTCCGGGCGCGGGCGGCGCGGCGATCCTGCCACGGCGCATCGGCGCCACCGCCGCCAAATACCTGCTGTTCACCGGCGACACCATGCCCGCACGCGAACTGGTTCCGTTGGGCCTGGTGAATCGCGTGGTGCCGGATGCCGAGCTGGTGTCCGAGGTCGAAAAAATCGCCTTGCGCATCGCCAGCAAGAGCCCGTTGGTGCTGCGCCGCATGAAACAGGTCGTGGCCGACGGGCTGGAACAGCCACAGGCTTCGGCACTGCGGCTGGAGCGACTGGTGCTCGACGCGCACCGCCATTCGCACGACATACAAGAGGGCCTCGCGGCTTTCGTCGGCAAGCGCACGCCCGATTTCAAGGGCTACTGATTTCACACCGCTTCTTCTGAATGGACGCATTACCATGACCAACCCGCAAGCCGCCGTTTACATAGTCGGCGTCGGCATGACGCCGACCGGCAAGTTTCTTGACCGCGATATCAAGCAACTGACCGCCGCTGCCGTGAACGCCGCGCTGGCCGATGCCGGACTGTCCGTCAGCGACATCCAGTCGGCCTACTTTTCCAACGCAACACAGGGCGCACTCGAAGGCCAGACCATGATCCGCGGCCAGATTGCGTTGCGTTCGATGGGCTTCGAGTCCATCCCGATTTTCAACATCGAGAACGCCTGCGCCAGTGCCAGTTCGGCTTTCAACCTGGCGGTGCAGTATGTGCGCTCGGGGGCAGGAGAGATAGCGCTGGCCATTGGTGCCGAGAAAATGTTTTGCGCCGACAAAGCCAAAATGTTCAGCGTTTTCGATGGTGCCTGGGACGTGGCCACGGTCGAGGATAACAAACGCAGGCTGCTGCAAATGGGGCACGGTATTGAGCCACCGGAAGGGTCCATGTCCAAGGCGCCCTACAGCCTGTTCATGGACATCTACGCCGCCTTTGCTCGCTTTCACATGCGCGAGTTCGGCACCACGCAGCGACAAATTGCCGCCGTGTCCGCCAAGAACCACGGCCATTCGGTGCACAACCCGCTGGCGCAATACCGCAACGCCTACACCATTGAAGAGGTGCTGGCCGCGCCGCCGATCACCTACCCATTGACGCTTCCGATGTGCGCACCCATCAGCGACGGGGCTGCTGCGGTCGTCGTGTGTTCCGAAGCAGCATTGGCGCGTCTGGCCAACCGCGGGCGCGCCATCAAGGTGCTGGCATCAATCATTGCCACCGGCAGCAACCGCCTCCCTGAAAACCTGGATCAACACATCACCGTCAAGGCATCCAAACAAGCCTACGAACTCGCTGGCGTCGGCCCGCAAGACATTTCGCTGGCCGAAGTCCACGATGCCACGGCCATTGGCGAAATCGTACAGAGTGAGAACCTTGGCTTCTGTGCGTTCGGCGAAGGCGGGCCGCTCGCCGAGAGCGGCGGCACCACGATTGGTGGACGCATCCCGATCAACACCTCGGGTGGACTGGAGTCCAAAGGGCACCCGATCGGCGCCACCGGGCTGGGTCAGCTGCATGAACTGGTCGTGCAGTTGCGCGGCGAAGCGGGGGCTCGCCAGGTGCAAGGGGCCCGCCTTGCCATCGCAGAAAACGGTGGGGGCCTGTTCGGAATTGAAGAAGCCGTGGCCGCCATCACCATCCTCGGTCGCTGAAGGACAAAAATGATTCTGCATGACAAGGTGGCCATCATCACAGGTGGTGCTTCAGGCTTGGGGCGCGCGGTGGCTGATGCGCTCGCCGCAGGCGGCGCACGGGTGTCATTGTTCGACCGCGACAGCGAGCGTGGTGTACAGGCAGCCACCGAACTGGGTTCTGCCGCCATGTTCGAGCAGGTAGATGTCACCAGTGAGTCACAGGTGCAGGCGGGCATCGACGCAACCCTGGCCCGTTTTGGCGCCATTCACATTTGCATCAACTGCGCTGGCGTGCCCGACGCAGCCAAGACCGTGGCCGATGGAAAACCCTTTCCCCTGGCACTGTGGGACAAGGTGATTGCCGTCAACCTGACCGGCACGTTCAACGTGCTGCGCCTGGCCGCCGTGGCGATGGCGCGCAATGAGCCTGAGGGTGATGAGCGCGGCGTCATCATCAACCTGTCGTCCGGTGCCGCACAGGACGGCCAGATGGGACAGGCGGCCTACGCCGCCAGCAAGGCCGGGGTGATCGGCCTCACGCTGCCAGTGGCACGGGACCTGGCCGATCTGGGGATCCGCTGCGTAGCGGTTGCGCCTGGCTTGTTCGAAACGCCAATGGTCGCGGGCCTGCCAAAGAAAGTCGCGCAGGCCATTGTTGACCGCATGATTCTGTTCCCCCGCCGCATGGGCCAAGCCAGCGAGCTGGCCCACCTGGTGCGCTCCATCGTCGAGAACCCTTACATCAACGCCACCTGTCTCCACATTGATGCCGGCGCACGCATGAGCTCACGCTGAACGAAATCAACACCACACAAAGACCACAATCATGAACTTTCTCCCGACCGAAGAGCAACGCATGGCCGTCGAAGGCTTCACTCGCTTCCTCGAAACCGAGCTGCGCCCCATCGTTGAACGCTACCAGCCCGACAAGCTGATCGAAAAAGAGCTGATGCTGGAGATATTTCAAAAGATGCTGCCCTACGGCATGGGCGGCAACGGCATCATTGCCGAGGAATATGGCGGCATGGGCATGCCCTGGCTGACCTATGCACTGATGTACGAGCAGCTCGCGCGCATTTCCGGCGACGTGGCCATCTCGCTGCTGATCCAGCAGCTCGGCGCTTACTCGCTACAGGTGTGCACCAACACCGCCATGCGCGAAAAATACCTGCCGCGCATGGTCCGCGCCGAAATCATTGCCTGCAGCGGCATCAGTGAGCCCGGGGTCGGATCCAACGTGGCTGAAGTCACCTGCCGCGCCCAACGCGATGGTGACCACTACATTGTCACCGGTGAAAAAACCTGGATATCCAACGGCCACTACTCCGACTTTTGCATGGTCATCGTGCGCACCTCACAAGAAGGTTCGGGCGCCATCTCGATGATCCTGGTGGACCGCGCCGAACACGGCTACGAAAGCCGCAACATCGACAAGCTGGGGCTCAACAGCACGTCAACCGCACAACTGTTCTTCGACGGCGCGCGCGTACCGGCCGAGAACATGATGATTGAACCCGGCACCGGTCTGAAGAACACCATGGTGCTGTTCGAGAAGGCGCGTCCCATGGTCGGCATGACTTCGATCGGTATCGCCCAGGCGGCACTCGACAAGGCGGTGGCCTATTCGAAGGAACGCCGCCAGCATGGCAAGCCGATCGGTGGTCATCAATTGATCCAGGGCATGCTGGCCGAGGCGGCCACCGAACTCGACGCCGCGCGATTGCTGGTCTACCGCGCGTTCAACCTGATCGACCATGGCGTGCGCAGCGAGGTGCAAAGCGCCATGGCCAAGTGGTACGCGACTGAGATGGCGGTCAACGTCACGTCGAAAGCATTGCAGATTCATGGCGGCAACGGCATCACCAAAGACTTCGGCGTTGAACTGTTGTTCAGAAACGCCCGCATGATGCCGATTCCCGACGGCACCACCGAAATCCAGAAACTCATCATTGGCCGCGCCCTGACCGGTATCAACGCCTTCTCCTAACCCATGACCTCTAACTCCTTGAATAGCCCGTCCAGCGAGGCTTCGGTGCTGCAGGCGCGGGACATCACCTTGCGCTTTGGCGGTGTCACCGCGCTGGCCGAGGTCGCCATCGATGTGCGTGACAACGAGCTGCTGGCCATCATTGGACCCAACGGCGCAGGCAAGAGCTCGCTGATGAATGTGCTCAGCGGCTTTTACCTGCCGCAACAAGGCAGCGTGCACTACCGTGGTCAAGAGATCAAAGGCCGCGCGGTGCATGAGATCGCGCGCGATGGTGTGGTGCGCACTTTTCAGGGCACCCATTTGTTCTCCAACATGAGCGTGATCGACAACATCCTGGTCGGCCGCTACAGCCAGATGCGATCAAATCTGGCGCAGGCATTTCTCTACTTTCCCTGGACCCAGCGTGAAGAAACGCTGCACCGGGAAGCAGTCGAGGAAATCATCGACTTCCTTGAAATTGAGAATATCCGCCACCAGCCGGTAGGCGCACTCGGCTACGGTCTTCGCAAGCGCGTTGACCTGGGCCGTGCGTTGGCGATGAAACCCAAGGTTCTGTTAATGGATGAACCCATGGCCGGCATGAACACCGAAGAAAAAGAAGATCTGGCCCGTTTCATCATAGACGTGCGCGAGGCCAAGCGCATCCCGGTTGTGCTGGTGGAGCACGACATGGGGGTGGTCATGGATCTGGCAGACCGCGTGGCGGTGCTCGACTTTGGCCGCAAGATCGCCGACGGCACGCCAGCACAAGTGCAGGCCGACCCGGCCGTGATCCAGGCCTACTTGGGAGC
The DNA here is from genome assembly GCF_000238595.1 of Acidovorax sp. NO-1. Lineage (GTDB taxonomy): Bacteria > Pseudomonadota > Gammaproteobacteria > Burkholderiales > Burkholderiaceae_C > Acidovorax. Next base: position 98,519 of record NZ_AGTS01000083.1, read on the forward strand.
TGCGGCATGAGTGCGACACACCCCACCCCGGAAGTCGTCATGACCCTGCCGCAGAAGTTGTTCGCCCACGCCCGGGAACATCCCCAGGTGCTGGCGCAGCGCGTCAAGCGCAAAGGTATGTGGCGCTGCCATACATGGGCCGACGTGTTTGATCGAACGCGCAGCATTGCGCTTGGCGCGGCGGCACAGGGCCTGCAGCGCGGCGAAACCGTGATCGTGATCGGCGAGAACGAACCCGAGCATTACTGGGCGCTGTTTGCGGCCCAGTCACTGGGCGCCAAAATCGTGTCGGTCTACCCGGATGCCACCGTCGACGAATTGCATTACCTGTGCGAGGATTCAAAGGCCCGTTTCATCTTCGCGCAGGATCAGGAGCAGGTTGACAAGGCGCTCGCGCTGCTGGAGCGACTGCCTGATATCCAGGGCATCGCCTACTGGGACAACTCGGGCATGTGGTCGTACCGGCATCCGCTGCTGCAATCCTTTGATGACCTGACCGCTGAAGGTCGGCGTCAGCACGAGAAGCACCCGCTGCGCTTCGAACGTGAAGTCAACGCCGGCCAGGCGGACGATCTGGCGCTACTGACCTACACCTCCGGCACCACCAGCAAGCCCAAGGGCGTGATGATCAGCCACCGTTGGCTGATGGACAACGCGGTTCGGATGAGGAGCGCGTTGCCGCTGCAAGCCGGCATGGAATATTTGTCTTACACGCCGCTGGCCTGGATCACCGAGCAGTTGCTGGGTGTGACCCTCGGGCTGATCACCCCCCTGGTGGTCAACTTCCCGGAGGGCCCCGACCAGGTCTTGCCGAACTTGCGCGAACTCGCGCCACACATCGTGCTGTTCGGCCCGCGCCAATGGGAGAACATCGCCGCCACCATCGAGGCGCGCATGCTCGCCGCGAGCTGGATGGCGCGCGGCATCTACCGCTGGGGCATCCGCATCGGCCACGACGTGCATGTGGCGCGGCTCGAAGGGCGCACGGCACCGTGGCTGTCGCGCCTGCTGCTGCCGGTGGCCGAAGCGCTGGCCCTGCGTCCGGTGCGCGATCAGTTCGGCTTTGTTCGCAGCGACGTCGCGGTTTCAGGCGGCACCGCCATGGCGCCCGACGTGTTTCGTTTGTTTCACTCCATGGGCGTCCATTTGCGCAATATTTATGGCTGCTCGGAGTTTGGTCTGATTGCTGGCCACCGCGGCGAGCGCTACGACCTCGAAACCGTGGGCCCGCTGCTGGATGTGGACCCAGCCTTCGGCGCACCGCTGGAATCGCGCATCGAGGACAACGGCGAGCTGCTGCTGCGCGGCGGTACCGGCTTTCTCGGCTACTGGGGCAAGCCCGACAAGACCGCCAGCATCCAGCGCGACGGCTGGTACGTCAGCGGTGACGCAGTGCGCAAGACCGAGCGCGGAGAACTCGTGTACCTCGACCGCGTGGAACACCTGGTCAAACTCGCCAGCGGTCACTCGTATCCCCCGCAGTTCATCGAGACGCGGTTGCGCTTTTCGCCCTTCATCAAGGACGTGATGGTGCTGGGCGACGCCACCCGGCCCTGGGTTGGCGCGCTGATCAACATCGACATGGCGGTGACCAGCCGCTGGGCCGAGGAGCGGCGCATCGCATTCTCCACCTTCACCGACCTGTCGCAACGGCCCGAGGTGCGGCAACTGGTGCAGGGCGAAATCCGCCGCATCAACAAACTGCTGCCAGAAAGCTCGCGGGTGGTGCGTTTCGCCAATTTTCCGAAGGAGCTCGATCCCGACGAAGGCGAACTCACCCGCACGCGCAAGCTGCGCCGAGAGTTTCTCGAGGTGCGCTATGGAGCGCTGATTGACGGACTGTATGCAGGTGTCGCCGACATTGCCTGCGAAATAGCCGTGACCTACCAGGACGGCCGCCAAGGCGCGTTGCGCGCAACCGTGGTGGCCACCGACATTGAAGGAACACACACCCCATGATCATCGAATTCATCAACTACACCATCAACGGCGCGCTGCTCGGCCTGCTGTATTCGCTGGTGGCAATGGGCTTTGTCGTCATCTACCGCGCCAGCAAGGTCTTCAACATGGCGATCGGCGAGATGATCGTGCTGGGCGCCTTCCTGCTGTGGTGGGCGATCCAGTCGCGCGGCATGCATCCGGCGCTGGGCATCGCCGTTGCACTGGGCATTTCGGTGCTGATCGGGCTGGCGATTGAACGCCTGTTGTTCAGGCGGCTGATTGGCGAGTCGGTGTTCTCGATGATCATGGTCACCATCGGGTTGCTGATCCTGATGCGCGGACTGGTGCTGGTGATCTGGGGCCCGCAGGAGCGCCAGTTCCCCGCCATCTTTCCCCTCACGCCCATCATCCTGGGCGAGATGATCATCCCGCGCTCGCTTGCCATCGGTGGCCTCATCGCGGTGGTGGCGGCTGTGGCGCTGCACTGGTTCTTCAACCGCAGCCGCACCGGACTGGCGATGTCGGCGGTGGCCGAGGACCACCAGATCGCTCTGGCCATGGGCATTAGCGTGCGCCGCTCCATCGCCTTCGCCTGGGCGCTAGGCGGTGTGCTGTCGGTCATCACTTCGATGGTCTACCTGAGCGGCAAGTCGCTGACATTCCTGTCCTCCGAAATCGGCTTCGCCGCCCTGCCGGTGGCCCTGCTGGCAGGGCTCGAATCCATCGGCGGCCTGCTGCTGGCGGGCATCATCGTCGGGGTCGTGCAGGGACTGACCGCCGCCTACATCGACCCGCTGATCGGTGGCAGTGCCGCTGCCGTCGTCCCCTATATCTTCATGCTGGTGGTGCTGGTTGTTCGTCCGACCGGCATGTTCGGCTGGAAACGCATTGAAAGAGTCTGACCCATGGATCCATCCGGCATTTTTTCCACCAGCTATGCGCGCGACCGCGCGCTGATCCGCACGCGCGCCCAGTGGGTCACCCTGGCGCTGTTCATTGTCATTCTGCTGATCCTCCCCTGGTTCGCCTCGGAGCGTCTGGTAGCCGTAGCCAACCTGATGCTGGTCACGTCCATCGTGGTGGTCGGGCTGCAAATCACCACCGGCTACGCCGGGCAGATCAACCTGGGCCAGGCTGCCTTCATGGGGGTCGGTGCCTACGCCGCCAGTGTGGTCGAGGTCAAGGCCGGGCTGCCGTTCTGGGTGGCGGTGCCGGTTGCCGGCCTGGTGGCTGCGCTGGCCGGTTGGCTGTTCGGCATGACAGCGAAACGCATCAAGGGTTTCTACCTCGCCCTGACCACCATCGCGGCCCAGTTCATCTTCCACTTCGTTGTCCTGAACCTGCCCTCATCCTGGCTCGGCGGCGTCAATGGTTTCAGCCTGGAGCCTGCGAGGCTGGGCACATTTTTGTTCAACACCGACCGTTCTCTGTATTACCTGTTTCTTGTCGTCACCATGGTGATGGTATTCGGCGCTTTCGGCATCCTGCGCAGCCGCCACGGGCGCGCCTTCGTCGCCGTGCGCGACGACGATGTGGCCGCCGGTATGATGGGCATCGACGTGGCCGGCGCCAAGTCGCGCGCCTTTGTGCTCGGCGCTTTTTACGCTGGCATCGGCGGTGCCCTGTGGGCCTACCAGGTGCGCTTCGTCTCGGTCGACCAGTTCACGCTGTTCAACTCGATCTGGTTCATTGCCATGATGATCGTCGGCGGGCTCGGTTCGATCGTCGGGGCACTGATCGGCACCGTGCTCATCCGGGGCGTCCAAGAAGTCATCACCAGTCTGGGCCCCGACCTGGTCGAGCGAATTCCCAGCCTGAGCAGCGACCTGATCTTCGCCAGCATGAATGTGTTTCTCGGCCTCATCATCACGCTGTTCCTGCTGCTTGAACCGAAAGGCCTGATGCACCGCTGGAACATCCTGAAAGCCAACTACCGGCTCTGGCCGTTTCACCACTGAGCCCGCCCGGCACAGCGAGTCGCAATTCCCCCCGCCCCTTTTCCTCACCACCACCACAACTGGAGACAAGCATGCAACGAAAAACCTTTCTGAAACTCACGACCGCCCTGGCCACTGGCCTGCTGCTGAACGCGCCCGCCCACGCGCAAACGACGACGATCAACGTGGCCGCCTTTGCCGACTTCGCCGGCCCCTACGCCAACGTCATGCCACAGATGCAAGGCGGGCGACTCGCCGTGATCGAATGGTGGAACAAGGAAGTCGGCAGCAAACTCAACGTGCAGATCGTCGTCAAAACCTTCGACACCCGCTACGACGTGGCGCAAACCGCCAGCCTGTGGCCCGGCATCAAGGCCGAAGTCAAACCCGCGATCCTGCTCGGCCTCGGTGGCCCGGATGCCGCCGCGTTGCAGCAGCGCTTGCCGGAAGACAAGATTCCCATGGTCATGGCTACCGCCACCTACGGCTTCGGCTGGAAACCCAACCAATGGGCCCTGAACCTGCGCCCCACCTACGCCCACGAGGCGGGCGGATTCCTGGAATGGTTCCGCACCACCAAACTCGATGGCAAGCGCCCTGTCAAGGTTGCGATCATCACCTCCGAGGCCACCCCCGCTTATGCCGACATGGCCAAGGGCCTGCAAAGCTACACCAAGGCCAACCCGGACAAAGCCACCTTCGTCGAGGCGATCTGGACCGAAGTGCAACCGGCCGACCTGACCCTGGCGGTGCGTCGCCTGGTCAATGCTGGCACCGATGTGATCGTGATCCAGACCAACACCGCCCAGGCCGTGGCCACCAAACGTGCGCTGCAGGCGCTGGGCAAAAACGTCCCGATCATGCTCTCGCTGCACAACGGCGTGGTGGGATCATCCAAGGCACTGGGCGACCCGAATGGCTTCGCCGGTGATTTCGAAGTGGGCGCCATCGCCGATGCCAGCGAAGACGACACGACCGCACGCAAGTTCTACAGCATGTTGCAGGAAAAGCATGGCCTGAAATCGGGCTGGAATGCCATGACCATCATGGGCCTGGGCCAAAGCGTCGTGGCAGTGCGCGCGATTGAGGCCACGATCAAGGCCAAGGGTGCCGGCAAGGTCACTGGCGAAGCGGTGCGCGAGACCTTGATGAACAGCCAGTTCACCAGCAACGACCTGATGGGCATACTGCCAGGCGTGGACTTCAGCAACGACACCCCCTTTCCCACCGGCACCGCCAAGGTCAACATCGCGACCATGAAGGACGGCAAGGTCGTTCGGGCGGCGGGCGATGTGGCCGTCCCAATGGTGCCCAAATGGTGAATTCAGCCCTTGCTGCAGCACCGGATCAACGGACCACGCCCGATGCGGCCGCCAATCCGGCGGTGCTGACGCTGTCCAACGTCGAGGTGCTGTATGCCGAGGTGATCCTGGCGCTCAAGGGCGTGTCGATGCAGGTCCCCGAAGGCGGATGTGTGGCGCTGCTGGGCGCCAACGGCGCAGGCAAGAGCACCACCCTCAAGGCCATCTCCGGCGTCATTGACTCGGAAGATGGCCGCGTCTCAGGGGGGGTGATCACCTTCGACGGCCGACCGATTCAGGGGCACGACCCGGCGACCGTGGTGCGCGGTGGTCTGGTTCATGTGATGGAAGGCCGGCGCGTGCTGCAGCACATGACGGTCGAGCAAAACCTCATCATCGGCGGCCACATGTTTCCATCGGCGCAGGCGATGCGCCGGGCGATGGACAGCGTGTACGAAGCGATTCCGCGCCTGGCCGACCTGCGAAAACGCACGGCCGGTTATCTGTCGGGCGGCGAGCAGCAAATGCTGGTGATCGGGCGCGCGATCATGGCCGAGCCGAAACTCATGCTGATCGACGAGCCGTCACTCGGGCTGGCGCCGCGCATGGTCGAGGAAGTCTTCAGCGTGCTGCGCCACCTGCGTGAGCAGGGGCTGTCGCTGCTCATCGTCGAACAAAACACACGCGTGGCCCTGGAGATCGCCGACTATGGTTATGTCATGGAGAGCGGTCGCATCGTGCTGGAGGGGCTGGCCCAGGAACTCCGCGACAACGAGGATGTGCGCGAGTTTTATCTCGGCCTGGACCGCGAGGGGGTGCGCAAGAGTTTCCGAGAGGTCAAGCACTACAAGCGGCGCAAGCGCTGGCTGGGGTAACAAACGGCTGGCTTGTGGTTCTAATTCAGTTTCAGGAGTAACGACAAATGAGTGGTCCCTTGCAGGGGTTGAAAGTGATCGAGTTCGGCGGCATCGGCCCCGGACCGTTCTGCGCGATGATGCTGTCCGACATGGGTGCGGACGTGATCCGCCTGGACCGCAAGGCCGACAAGGGCAAAGACCGCGGGGAAGGCGCCTTCCTGGCCAGTGGTCGGCGCAGCGTGCTGCACCGCGGCCGGCGTTCGGTGGCGGTCGATCTGAAGTCACCCGCAGACGTACAGCGGGTGCTGGAGCTGGTCGACGGTGCCGACGCGATCATCGAGGGTTTTCGCCCGGGCGTGATGGAGCGGCTGGGATTGGGCCCGGACGTGCTGCTGGCACGCCACCCGCGACTCGTCTACGGACGCATGACCGGCTGGGGTCAGGACGGCCCGCTCGCGCAGGCCGCCGGGCATGACATCAACTACATTGCGCTGTCGGGCGCGCTCAGCATGATTGGCCGCTCGGACGGCGGGCCAGTAGCGCCGCCGGCGATGGTTGGCGACCTGGGCGGCGGCGGCATGATTCTAGCCTTTGGCATCGTTTGCGCTTTGCTTGAAGCGCGCTCCTCTGGCCATGGTCAGGTGGTCGATGCTGCGATCACCGACGGCGCTGCGCTGCTGACCTCCATCGTCTGCGACCTCAAGGCGCTGGGAATGTGGAAGAATGAGCGGCAGGCCAACCTGTTGGATGGCGGATCGCATTTCTACGACACCTATGAGTGCGCTGACGGGAAATGGATCTCGATCGCATCACTGGAACCCCAATTCTATGTGCTGCTGCTGGAGAAGCTGGGCATCAGCGATCCCGAGTTTCAACGGCAACGCGATCCGGCCGTCTGGCCGACACTCAAACGACAGGTCACCGACATCTTCCGCACCCAGCCGAGCACGCACTGGTGTGCGTTGCTGGAAGGGACCGACGTGTGCTTTGCGCCGGTGCTGACTCTGGAAGAGGCTGCACATCATCCACACAACAGCGCGCGCGGCACTTTCTTTGAGCGAGACGGCGTGCTCCAACCTTCGCCGGCACCAAGGTTCAGCCGGACGGTGACTGATCGCCCAGGCCCCGCACCGTTCATTGGCGAACACGACGACGAACTCTTGTAGTCGAAGAATTGTGGGGGCTGGGGAAAACGGACCACAGGCATTCGACGCAGTTTCAGCCCGACCAAATCGAACGCATCAACCGCGAGCTGAAAATCCTTCCGCCGCCCGATGATCATTTGCATTGAGCGGCAGTGATTTGCCGGGCGGTCTCCGCCGAGCACCGATCAGACCGCTTTGACCAGTGACTTGGTGTAGATGCGGTAGGTGCCGATGCCGCGCGACACGATGTCTCCGTCGAGTGCGTCGAGCGTGACCTTCACCGACACATAGGCCAGCGTCTTGCCGATGTGGTCCGGCGTTGCCGATGCAAACAGGATTCCTGTGCCGACCGCACGCATGAAATCCACGGTGAGCGTGACCGTTACCGACGACTGGATGAGCTGGCCGCTGCCCGGGATCGGCCGGTCGATCAGGGTTCTGCCCCCGACCGCATCGAGCAAGGTCAGGGGCACGCCGCCGTGGAGCACGCCGTGGGGGTTGAGGTGGTCGCGCCGGATCGGCAGCCGGAAATACAGGCCGCGCTCGTTGTGCAGGATGTCGTACCCGACGAGCTGCTGAAAAGGCCCGTGGGAGCACGTTGCCGACGGAAGAGGGGGTTGTGAGGTCACTCTTGATCGACCTTGAAGTAGTCGGGTTTTCCGGCTGGCCAGAACTCGCCCCACAGCAGCATCCCGCCTTCGACGTTGAGCACCTCGCCGGTGATGAACTTGCCCGAGGGTGCGGCGAGGTAGACCACCGCCTCCGCGATGTCCTGCACGTCGCCGGCCCGTTTCATCGGATTGCACGAGTAGAAAGTGGAAACGTTTTCTTCGCGGTAGTTGTTGAAACCGTTGCTCTCGATGGCGCCGGCGCCAATGCAGTTCAGGCGGATGCCGTGCTCTGCCCACTCGATGGCCAGCGTGCGCGACAGCGCGATGACGCCCGCGCGCGAGGCGGTGGTGTGCGCCATGCCCGTGAGGCCGCGGTCGATGGCGGCGGTGATGTTGACGATGTTGCCGGGCCGGCCTTGCTCCACCCAGCGCCTGGCCGCGCCCTGCATCATGTACCAGCTGCCATTGAGGTTGGTGTCGATCACCGCGTTCCAGCCCTTGACGTTGAAGTCCATGGCATGGGCGGCAAACTGGCCGCCAGCGTTGTTGACCAGCACGTCGACGCCGCCCAAACGTTCCCACACGGCACTGAGCATGGCGTCCACCTGCTCGGGGTCGCGGATGGTCATCGGGTAGGTGAATACCTCACGGCCCGACAGCGCGCGCAGTTTTTCGGCGCAGTCCTCGAGTTTGTCGGCCTTGCGCCCGCAGATGGCGAGCGTGGCACCCAGCCGCGCGAACAGGAAGGCAATCGCCTTGCCGATGCCACTGCCGGCGCCCGACACCAGCACCACTTTGCCGGCGAAAAGGTCGTCGCGATAGACCGTCGGGAGTGCGGCCAGGGCCTCGTCGCCCGGGCCGAACTTGGGGTGTTGCGAGTCAGCCGAATTCATGTGTTCACCTTGAAGTAATCGGGTTTGGCGATGGTCCAGACTTCGCCCCAGAGCACGCCGCCGCCATCCACCGTGAGCAGTTCGCCGGTGACGAACTTGCCGCTGGGCGCGCTGAGGTAGACCGCTGCCTCGGCCACGTCCTGCACGTCACCGACATGTTTCATCGGGTTGGCTCCGGCGAAGGCCTTCACCGCCTCGGGGGAGTACTGACGAAAGCCGGTGCTGGCGATCGCTCCAGGCGCTATGCAATTGACGCGGATGCCATGCTGCGCCCACTCCACTGCAACAGTTTTAGACAGGTGAGTCACCGCGGCGCGCGCAGCGCAGGTGTGCGCCACGCCCGGCATGCCCCGCTGGAAGGTGGCGACGATGTTGACGATGTTGCCCCGCGTGCCGGTGCCCTGCCAGCGGCGCGCCATCGCATGCATCATGTACCAGGTTCCGTTCAGGTTGGTGTCGATCACCGCCTTCCAGCCCTTGACGCTGTAGTCCAGCGCCCGCTGCGGGAATTGCCCGCCGGCGTTGTTGACGAGCACGTCGATGCGTCCGAAGTGCAGCCAGGCCACGTCGATCAACTGTTCCACCTGCTCGGGATCACGGATCGTCATGGGGTGCACCAGCACATCAGGGCTGCCGAGCCGGCGCAGCCATTCGGCGCAGCTCTCTAGCTTGGCTGGGTCGCGCCCGCAGATGACCAGCTTGGCGCCCAGGCGCGCGTACAGGAAGGCGATGGCTTTGCCGATGCCGCTGCCGGCGCCGCTGACCATCACCACCTGGCCTTCGAAGAGTCCGCTCTGGTAGACGGTGGGGCGGGTTGCGAGGGCTTCATCGTCGAAGCCGAAGGTGGTGTCTTCTGTCATGTTGTCCCTTCAGAATCGGAAAATTCCGTAGTGCGGGTCGGCGATCGGGGCGTGTGCGGCGGCTGAGAGTGCCATGCCCAGTGCGTTGCGGGTGTCAGTGGGCGCCAGCAGACCGTCGTCCCACAAGCGCGAGGTGGCAAAGTAGGCGTTGGATTCGCGTTCGGCCTTTTCGTACACGCGCTGGCGCAATTGCGCCATCTCGGCCTCATCGGGCGTGTGGCCCTTGCGGCGCAACTGGGCGATTTTCACGTCGGCGAGGGTGTTGGCGGCCTGATCGGGGCCCATCACCCCCATGTGCACGTTCGGCCAGGCCCAGATCATCCGTGGATCCCACGCCCGTCCGCACATGCCGTAATAGCCCGCACCGAAAGCTGCGCTGGTGATGACGGTGAACTTGGGCACCTCGCTGCCAGCCTGCGCCATCAACATCTTGGCGCCGTCCTTGGTGATGCCTTCCATTTCGTAGTTGCGGCCGATCATGTAGCCGGTGGTGTTTTGAAAAAACACGAGCGGTGTACGGTTCTGATTGCACAGCGAGATGAAGTGCGCCGCTTTCTTGGAACTGTCGCTGAACAACACGCCGTTGTTGGCGAGGATGCCCACGCGGTACCCCCAGATGTAGGCGTAGCCGCAGATCAGCGTGGTGCCATAAGCGGGTTGGTATTCGTGGAAGCGGCTGCCGTCGACGATGCGGGCAATGAGTTCGCGCTGGTCAAACTGCACCCGGTGGTCGGGCGAGACGATGCCCAGCATTTCGTCGGGGTCGTAGTAGGGTGGCTCGGCATCGCGTTCTGGCAGGTAGCTTTTCGTCGCGGGCTTGAACTGCGCAACGATCTCGCGGCAAATCGCGATGGCGTGGGCCTCATTGTCAGCCGGGTAGTCGACCGTGCCGGATACCTGGGTGTGTAAATCACAGCCTCCGATCTCGTCGGCGGTGTGCTCCTCACCGGTGGCGGCCTTCACGAGCGGTGGCCCGCCGAGGAACACGCCGCCGGTGCCACGCACGATGATGCTGTAATCGCACAGCGCCGGGATGTAGGCACCGCCGGCGGTGCAGTGGCCGAACACCATCGCGACCTGCGGCACGCCGGCCTTGGACAGCAGGCATTGGTTGCGGAACACCCGGCCACCCTCGATGTACACGCCTGACAGTTCTTCAAGGAAGGCGCCGCCGCTGTCGCACAAATGCAGGACCGGCAACCGGTTCTCCAGCGCGATGTCCAGCAGTCGTGCCAGCTTGCGTGGCGTGAGCGTGTACCAGACACCGCCCTTGACGCTGGAATCGTCGGCGTGGATCAGCACCTCGCGGCCACTGACCACGCCCAGGCCAGTGACCACGTTGGCACCCGGGACCTCGCCGTTGTAGTCCTCGCAGGCAGCCAGCGCCGAGAACTCAAGAAAGGGCGTACCGGGATCTAGTAGCAGGTCCAGCCGTTCACGTACCAGTAATTTGCCCTGCGCGCGCACGCGCTTGATCTCATGCGGCGGACGTTGGTGGCGCGTGATTTCCATGCGCTCGCGAAAATTCGCGACGATGGCGCTCATGGCTTGATGGTTTCGCCGGAACGCTTCGGATGCGGTGTCGATGCGGGAGTCGATGCGTTTCATCAATCGGTTCTCAGGGGTCTTGCAGCGTCACGAGGGTGGACTTGAGAGCGAAGGTGTTGCCAACGGCAAAGTGCACAGTCTTGACCCGGGCGTCGCGCGGTGCCGTCAGCGTGGTTTCCAGCTTCATGCTTTCGATCACGATGAGCGGTTGGCCCGCATGCACGGCATCGCCGACTGCCACATGAACCGCGATCACCGTGCCGGGCATTGGCGCCTGCAGCAAGTCGGAAGCGGCACCGGCCCGGTCGCCGCCGGAGGCTGCGCTGAGATCGATCACCTCGACTTCAAGGGCACCGGTGGCCGCACTGTGCACGAATCGACTGTCGCCTTGCGCGGCGATCCAGACGGCTTGCGGGCGCTGATCCACGGTGACCCGCCAACGGCCATCAGGCAGCGTCTTCCCCTGCATCTCGAATTTGCGTTCGCCATGGCTGACGTGGAACACGCCATTCGCTCCACGTGTTACCACGAGGTCATGGACCTTGCCATTGATGACATAGCGGCGGCGCATCGTCAATTCCTCCAGGGTCCCATGGCGGCGTGCATCGCTGGAATGGAGTGAACGGCGCGCAACAGTTCGCGGTCGGCGAGCACCGCCGATGCCAGTACCAGGTCGATGTCATCGGGGGTGAGAGACTCGCGCAGCTCGTCGGCACAGCGTGCAAGCATGCCGGTGTCGGCCTGCCCAGCACGGAACTCGGCATGGCGCAGTGCCCGCGTGAGGTAGCGTGCGTTGGTGGTCAGACCCAACAGCACCGATTGCTCTAGCGCCAGGATGGAGCGTTCGATAGCCTGTGCACGCGTGTTGCCATGGCAGATAATTTTGGCGATCATGGGGTCAAATGCGGCAGTTACCGCCTGTCCTTCGCGCACGCCGGCATCAACCCGCACGCCTGGACCAGAGGGTGGTCGCCAGCACAGGATGTCACCGGTGGAGGGGCGAAAATCATGCTCGGCGTCTTCGGCGTAAAGCCTGCATTCGATGGCGTGACCAAGCTGCACGATGTCCGCCTGGGTGTAGCCGAGCGGCTCACCCTGGGCGACGCGTACCTGTTCGCGAACGAGGTCAAAGCCCGTCACCATTTCGGTGACCGGGTGTTCGACCTGTAGACGCGTGTTCATCTCAAGAAAGTAAAACTCGCCACCGGCGCCGTAGATGAACTCCACGGTGCCGGCGCCGCGATAGTTGGCGGCGCGGGCAATGCCGGCTGCAGCTTCGCAGATATCGTGGCGCTGCACCGGTGAAAGGGCCGGGGAGGGGGTTTCTTCAATGATTTTCTGGAAGCGTCGCTGCACTGAACATTCACGCTCCCAGAAATGCACCAACTGGCCATGCGCGTCGCCCATCACCTGCACCTCGATGTGCCGCGGGCGCTCCACATAGCGCTCGACAAACAGCCGACCGTCGCCAAAATAGCGCTCACCTTCGCGCCGTGCGGTCTCGATCTCGCGATCCAACATGGCGAGGTCACGCACGATGCGCATGCCCTTGCCGCCACCGCCGGCTGAAGGCTTGATCAGCAGCGGCGCGCCGAGCGCCCTGGCGCGCTCGACGAAGCTGGCCGGGTCATCGTCCTCGATGGCGCTCGGTGCCACCGGAAAGCCGCGATGGGCGACGAAGCTGCGCGCGCGCACCTTGTCACCCATCAGTTCGATGCTGTCCGGACGCGGGCCAATGAAGACGATGCCATCAGCTTCCAGCGCACGCGCAAACGCCGCGTTTTCAGACAGGAAGCCGTAACCGGGATGCAGCGCCTGTGCCCCACTGCGCCGACTCGCTTCAACCAACTGCGCGATATCGAGGTAGGCCGCCACGGGCGTCAAGCCGTGCAATTCGACCGACTCGTCAGCCTCCAGCACGGCCGGGCTATCGGCGTCCACCGCGTGGTGGGCCACCACGGTGGCGAGCCCCATGCCCTTGAGTGTGTGCAGGATCCGCAGCGCGATCTCGCCACGGTTGGCGATCAGAACTTTTTGAAACACGGGCGGAACCAGTTGTACGGCGGGTGACGAACGGCGTCTGGTGTCAATCGAGCACGGGGATGGGGTCGGACACGCGCTCGAAGCGGGAGTTTTTGGCGTCCGAGCGCAACACGAGCACGCTGCTCGGCGAGTGCCGGTCATTGGGGCCAAAACTGATGGGGGAAGCCAGCCCATCGGTGCTGAAGTTCTTGGTTGTCTCCAGCTTCTCGACGACACAGGCGCGGGTCAGCGCCTTGCCACAGCGGCGGATCGCGTCTTCCATCAGCAGCGCACCGACGTAGGCTGTGATCGAATAGCGGTTGAGCGACTTCAACTCGTCGGCTGACAGATATTTCTGTGCCAACCCCATGAACTTGGCCATGCCTGGCACCGACAGGTCGGTCAGAGGCGGGACATAGTCTGCGACGAAGTAGCCGTCGCCCGCGGCACCGGCGAGCGCCTGAACAGGGGTCAGGTGGGCCGAATGCACGGCAAGGAAGGTCAGCGACATCTGGTTTTTAGCGGCTTCCTTCATCAGCATCGAATGCTCGGCCACCACGCCACCCGACGCGAGAAAGGTCGCGCCCACCCGCTTCAGACTCAGCATCTCAGCCGAGAAGTCCTTGGTGCCACGCTTGAAGGAGATCTCGGACACGCTGTTGAGCCCCAGGTCCTTGATCGCCTTCTGGTAGCCGCAACGCACGTCGCTGCCAAACTCGTCATCCTGATAGACCAGTGCAAACTTCTCCTTTTGCAACTTCTTGCTCGTCACCATGTATTTCATGGCGGCGCTCAACTCCTGACAATAGGTTGGGCCGACCACGAATACCGTTTTGTTCGGTGGAGTGAAGTGCGCTGCTGCCACGGCCATCGCGTTGATGGTTGGCAAGCCTTGCTCGTTGATGTAGGGCACCATGGCTTGCAGCATCGCTGAACCCGAGGTGCCGATCAGGCCGAAGATGCCTTCCACGTCGACCAGTCGCTTGACGCCTTGCACAGCACGCTGAGGCACATAGCCGTCATCTTCCTGGCGCATTTCCACCTTGCGGCCGTTGATGCCACCGCGGGCGTTGACATCCTGTTCCCATACCCGCAAGGCAAGCATGTGGGCCTTGCCCAGCAGGCTGGCGGGGCCGCTGACGGGCGTGATCGAGCCGAGGACGATTTTGGCGTCGGTCACCCCAGGGTCGGCAGCAGCGGCGGTCGTGGCCGTCAGGCCAATGACCATGCCGAGCAGACTGGTGGCGGCGTATCGAAAGTATTTGCGTGTCATGGAAAGGCACTCCTGGTTGAGAAATGGGGGAGGGGCTGGTGGCGCGTCGTCAGGATTACTTGGAACTCAGAAATTCAGAGGCTCGCTCGAATTTCCCGGCGCTGGCATTCGCCTTGAGCAAAATGGGGCGGGTCCCCGACTGTCGAATTTTGGGCCCGAAGGTCAAGGGGGCCATGATGCCGTCGCTGGTGAAGTTTTTGGTCTGCTCGAGCTTTTCGACCACGCAGGCACGCGTGAGGTTTTTGGCACAGGCGTTGAGCGCTGATTCGAGCAACTGAGCGCCTACATAGGCGGTCAATGAATACCGATGCATGGCCTTGACTTCATTGGCTGAAAAATACTTGTAGGTCAGTGCGGTGATTTTGCCGATGCCCTGAGTTTGAGTGTCGGTCACGGGGGGGACAAAATCGGCGATATACATGCCGTCGGCAGCCGGGCCAGCCAGCGCCAGCACAGCATTCAGATGCGAAGGGTAAACGGCCAAGCGCACGGCTTGCATCTGGTTCTTCGCGATCTCTTTGAGCATGGCGGCGGTTTCGGTGATGATGCCACCGGTCAGCACAAAGGTGGCGCCGGCGCGCTGCACGCTCAGCACCTCGGCGGAAAAGTCCTTCGCGCCGCGCTTGTAGGGGACTTCAATGACGCTCTTGAGGCCGAGTTCTTTCAGTGCCAGGTCGTAGCCGCATTTGACGTCGGTGCCGTAATCGTCTTCCTGGAAGATCAGGGCAAACTTGGAGCCCTGCAGCTTCTGAGTTGTCACCAGATGCTTCATGCTGGCGGAGACAGCCTGGCAGTAGGTTGCCCCGATATTGAACAGCGTCTTGTGCGGTGGGTTGAAGTGGGCGCTGTTGACGGCGATATGGTTGATGGCGGGAATTTTCTGCTCGTCGATGATGGGCAGCATGGCCACCAATTGCGATGAGCCAGATACCGCGATCAAGCCAAATACCTGGTCAACATCAATCAGTTTCTTCAGGCTTTGAACCGAGCGCTGCGGCACATAGCCGTCGTCCTCGATGCGAATGTCCACCTTGCGTCCGCCGATGCCGCCGCGCGAATTGACATCCTGCTCCCAAACTTTCAGGGTCGTGGCAATGGCCTTGCCAATGATGCTGGGCGGGCCGCTCAGCGGGATGACCGCGCCAAGCACGAGTTTCTCGTTCGTGACCCCGGGATCTGCCGCCAGTGCGCTGCCGAAGGTCAGTGCGGCGAGGGCGCCGAGGCAAAAGCGCTGGGTCAGCTTCTGTAGTGTTCGCATCGCAGGTCTCCCATGGAATAAGCAGCGCGTGTGCTGCGGGGTCAGAATCGGAAGGGCCAATGGGTCCAGTAATGCTTGATGTCGCGCCATCGCCCCATCAGGCCATCGGGCTCAAAACGCAGGAACAACACAATCGCGAGTCCATAAATGACGCCTTTGATCTCATAGGCGGCAGTGGAGCCCGACCCGCCGAAGCTGGCGCCGATCATGCCGAACACGAAGCCCAGGCTTTCGTTGAGCAGGACGATGAAAGCCGTGCCGAGCAAGGCGCCGGCTACAGAACCCAGGCCGCCAACTATGAGCATGGAGAGCGCCTCGATCGATATCAGCAGGCTGAAGCTGTCGACATTCAGGTAGCGTGTGTAGTAGGCCAGCAAGCCCCCGGCGATGCCGGTGTAGAAGGCGCTGACCATGAACGCCAGCAACTTGTAGCGCACCAGGTTGACGCCCATGGCCTTGGCGGCGATGTCGTGCTCCCGGATCGCCAGGAACGCTCGGCCAATGCGGCTGCGCAGGATGTTCAGGGTGATGAAGGTGAACATCACCACAAAGCACAGCACCACGTAGTAGTAGCCACGTTCGGCATCCAGCGCCTGGCCGAACAGCGAGGGTTGTGGCACCGTCAGTCCTTCCGAGCCTCCGGTCAGGTCGCCACCGTTGAGGATCAGGTGGTTGATGATCACGGCAAATGCCATCGTCGTGATGGCCAGGTACAGCCCTTTGAGACGCAGCGAGGGTATGCCCACGATGATCCCGGCGATGGCCGCGCTCACGCCACCGGCGAAGATGGACGCCAGCATTGGCCAACCAAGTTTGCTGGCCACGATGCCGGCCGTGTAGGCGCCGACCGCCAGAAACCCCGAGTGCCCGAGCGAGATCAGCCCGGTGGTCCCGGTCAGCAGGTTCAGGCCCAACACCCCCACCGCTGTGATCAGCAGCAGCAGAATGACGGAGACATAGTACTTGGCCAGCAGCAGTGGCGCGGCCGCCAGCAGCGCCACCAGCAGACACGACCAGACGATGACAGGAACCGAGTCGGTCAGTGCCAGCAGCTGACGATAGTTTTGTTTGAAGTTTCCGCTACGCATCAGACACGCTCGATTTCAGGTTTGCCGAACAGGCCATAGGGTCTGACCATAAGGACGACGAGGATCAAAACAAAACCGGCGATCTCCTTCATGCCGCGGCCGATATAGCCTTCCGACAGATTCTCGACCACCCCGATCAGGATGCCGCCGAGTGCGGCGCCGAACACCGAGTCCAGCCCGCCCAAGATGACTGCGGGAAAGCTGCGCAGACCTGTCGTCCACATGCCGGGGTTGACGTCGTAGATCACGCCGATCAACACGCCCGCAATGGCGGCGAGCCCCGCCGACAGGGCCCAGGACAAGGCGAAAATGCGCTTGACATTGATGCCCATCAGCAGGGCTGCAGTTTGCACGTTGGCGGTGGCACGCATGGCGATACCGACCCGCGAATAGCGAAAGAAGGTCCACAGGCCGAGCAGTACGGCCGCCATCAGCCCAACGGAATACAGCTGCGCCGGGTACAGGCCGGCCGGGCCGATCTTGATGACCTCCGTTGGCAGGCCGGCATTGAGCGGCATGGGGTCTGCGCCCCAGATCAGCACCACCACCGAGCGCAGGATCACGGCCAGGCCAATGGTCACCATCACCGTGGAAAACACCGGCTGACCAAGCATCGGACGGATCAGCAAGACCTCGATCAGCAGGCCGATCAGCACCGAGGCCGCGACAGTTGCTGCCAGCATGGGCCAGAAGCCAAATTGGAAGGTGCCGGCCAGGGTGAAGGCGATGTAGGACACCAGCATCATCAGCTCGCCCTGGGCGAAGTTCACCACGCCGGTGGCGCGGTAAATCATCGCAAAGCCCATGCCGATGAAGCCGTAGAGCAGGCCCACGGCGATGCCGGAAATGACCAGTTGCAGAAAATAGTCCATCAGCCTGCTCCTCCACCGTAGATGATCTCGATCTCTTTCGCGAAGGTTTTTTCGATGACGTTGCGGCGCACCTTCTGGGTGGCGGTGAGTTCGCCGTCGTCGTGGTCGAGTTCTTTTTCCAGGATCAGGAACTTGCGGATGTTCTCGACCCGGGCAAACAGCTTGTTCACACGCTTGACGTCCTCGTCGATCAGTTCGCGCACCTCGGGCAGCGCGGCCAGGCTCTTGTAGGTGGTGTAGGCCAGTTTGCGTTCTTGTGCCCACTTGCCGACTGTTTCGTAGTCGACCTGGATCAGCGCCGCCAAATAGTGGCGTCCGTCGCCCAGGATGATCGCCTCGCGCACATACAGGCTGTCCTTGAGCGCGTTTTCGATCTCCGAGGGAGCGATGTTCTTGCCGCCGCTGGTGATGATGATGGCCTTCTTGCGGTCAACGATCATCAGCTCGCCGTTGTCGGCCAGTGCCACGATGTCGCCGGTGTGCAGCCAGCCGTCCACCACGGTCTTGGCGGTGGCGCCTTCGTCGTGGATGTAGCCCTTGAACACGGCGGGGTGCTTGACGACGAGCTCGCCGTCCTCCGCGATCTTCCAGTTCAGGCCGTCGATGGGCAGGCCGGTGGCGCCCAGTTTGATCGCTTTTTCATGCTGGAAGAAGATCACCCCGCCGGACTCGGTCATGCCGTAGACCTGGTACACCGGAATGCCGAGGATGCGGAAGAACTTCAGTACCTCGGGTGAGACGCTGGCGCCGCCACAGAAGCCGCACTGCATGCGGTCCTGGCCGACGAACTTCTGCAGATTGCGAAACATCAGCAACCACAGAACGAAGAAGTGCAGGCGATCCGACAGACTGCGCTGGCCCCCTTGCGCCTCGACCTTTTCGAACAGACGGCGCCCGGCATCGAAGCAGCGCTGGAAAGCCCAGCGCTGAAAGCGCGAGGCGTCCTGCATGCGGATCAAAATGCCTTGCTGCAGCTTCTCCCAGATGCGCGGCACGCCCAAAAACACCGTGGGTGCGATCTCGCGCAGATTGACGGCCACCGTGTCGATCGATTCGGCGTAATTGACCACGCCACCGGTGAGCAGGTGCATGACCGTCGAGAAGGCACGCTCGGCCACGTGGCACAACGGCAGGTAGCAGACCACTTCGTAGTTGTGCCGGTCGAGCTTGAAATGGGTTTTGAGCTTGTCAACGGTGACGATCAGGTTGCGGTGCGACAGCATCGCGCCCTTGGGCGGCCCGGTGGTGCCCGAGGTGTAGACCAGCATGCAGGTGTCGTCGGGTTGGGTGTCCTCGATGGCGCGATCAAAGGTTCCCGCGTGCTGGGGCGATGCCGCGGCGTATTGGTCGCCAAGCTCAAGCACGTCCTCGAACGACATCAGCTTGTCGTGTTTGTAGCCGCGCATGCCCTTCATGTCGACGCAGATGATCTTCACCAGGTCGGGCAGGCCGGTGGCGTGCTTGTCCATGGCGTCGAGCACTTTGTCGACCTGTTCCTGGTCGCCGCAGACCACGAACTTGCTGTTCGAGTGGTGCACGATGTACTGCAGCTCCGGCCACGGGTTGGTGGGGTAGATGCCCACCACGACGCCGCCGATGGCTTGCGTGGCCAGGTCGGTGAACATCCACTGCGGACTGTCCTCGCTGGCAATCGCCAGCCGGTCGCCCTTGTCGAAGCCCAGAGACTTGAGACCGAGTGCGAAGCGGCGCGCCGTTTCGAAATAGTGCTGCCAGGTCATCCGGTTCCAGATACCGTAATCCTTCTCGCGAAACGCGAGCGCATCCGGAAAGCGCTGTGCCCAGTGCTGGAGCAGCTTGGGCAGGGTGGTGTTGCCGTTGCGCAGCAACGCGTCCAGGTTGTCGATCACGCGGCCTCCTTGGTTTTGCTGCCCAGGTAGGCGTCGATAACCGCCGCGTTGGCCGATATTTCGGCCGGCGTGCCCTCGCCGATCTTGCGGCCGAAGTTGAGCACGCAGACGCGGTCGGAGATGTCCATCACGATGCCCATGTCATGCTCGACCATGAGGACCGAAATGCCGAGTTCGTCGCGGATGTCCAGCACGAAGCGGGCAATGTCTTCGGTCTCCTCGCTGTTCATGCCCGACACCATTTCGTCCAGCAGCAGCAACTTGGGCTCGGTGGCCAGTGCGCGCCCCAACTCGACCCGCTTTTGCAGGCCATAGGACAGGGTGCCCACCGGCATGTCGCGAATTTCCTCGATTTCGAGAAAATCGATGATCTCTTCCACCTTGCGACGGTGTTCGAGCTCCTCGCGCCGCGCCCGTCCGAAGAACCACGAGGCATCCAGCACGTTGGTGGCCATGTGGCAGTGGCGGCCGACCAGCAGGTTGTCCACCACGCTGGCATGTTTGAACACCGCCAGGTTCTGGAAGGTCCGACCGATGCCGATGGCGGCCAGGCGGTGTGCCGGCATGCCGGTGATGTCGCTGCCATCGAAATGCACGGTGCCGCTGCTGGGCTTGACGACGCCGCTGATCATGTTGAAGGTGGTCGTCTTGCCGGCCCCGTTGGGGCCGATCAGGGAATAGATTTCACCGCGCCGAACGTGAAAACTGACACCGGCAACGGCTTCGACGCCGCCGAAGCGCTTGGACAGGGTTTCGACCCTTAACAATGTGTCGTTCATGTTTTTTTCTCAGGACAGCCAGCGTTTGCGCCGCTTGTAATGCTTCACGTCGCGCATGTTCTTGCGCGATCCACCTTCGCCGAAGCCTAGGTAGAACTCGCGCACGTCGTCGTTGCGCAGCATCTTGTCGGCCTCACCGTCGAGCACCACGCGGCCGTTTTCCATGATGTAGCCATAGTCGGCAATGGCCAGCGCCATCTGTGCGTTCTGCTCCACCAGGAGAATGCCCATGCCTTCCTGGCGGCACAGGCGGGTGATGATGTCGAAAATCTCTTCGCTGATCTGTGGCGCCAGACCGAGCGTGGGCTCGTCGAGCATCAGCAGTTTCGGGGACGACATCAGCGCGCGGCCGATGGCCACCATCTGCTGTTCGCCGCCCGACAGGTAGCCCGACACCGTGCTGCGTTTTTGCACCAGACGCGGGAACAGCCCATACACCATCTCCATCTGGCGCCTGGCGTCTGTCAGACTGCGTGTGTAGCCGCCCATCACGAGGTTTTCCTCGACCGTCAGCTGGTCGAACAGGCGGCGCCCCTCGGGCACCATGACCACGCCGGCGCGCACGATTTCGTCCGGCGCCAGGCCGGTCAGCTGGCGGTTTTCAAACGTGATCTGGCCACCCTTGATCTCACCGTCTTCCGGATACAGAACGCCCGAAATGCCTTTGAGCGTGGTTGATTTCCCGGCCCCGTTGGAACCGAGCAGGGCGACTATGCGACCTTTGCCGACGGCCAATGAGGCCTCTCGCACCGCCTCGATGGTGTTGTCGTAAACGATCTGGACATTGGTGAGATTCAGCATGACAGGCCGTTACTTGCGCTGTGCTGCGGCGACTTAACCATTGAACGGGTTTGCCGGTCGAGCGTAGTGGATGGGTGCGCCAGGATGGCAGCCGCAGTCGTGCAGACCTTCGGCTCGGATGGGCCGGGTGCATGGGCGCGACCATGGTCTCTGGTTGCCAGGGTGCCGGTCGAGGGGGCAGTTAATTTTCTCAAAGGTTGTCCCGTGTTGGCCGTGTTGGCCGTGTTGGGCAGCGTGCCTGCCATGTGCCTTGCCGTTCGGTAGGCGCCATGCCTTGTTTGCATGGCGTTAATCTAACGGTAGTTAGGCTGGCGTCAACTCGGGAAATCCCTATGCAGGTGCCATCAAGTCCGGGTGCAAGTGCGGGCGGCAACTTCTGGCCAGGCTCGCTACAGCATGAATGCCGGTGATTCACCGTCGGCGCATTCAAGACTGAAGATGGCACGGTCCGCCCACCTACAGCGCTGCTGCTGAAATGAGGCTGCCATCGGTCGACGGTGGGGCCTCGCAGAAACGGCATCCGAGTGCCAAAGTGGAGGTTCTTGCAACCACTTGATCTGGAGGCCCCACCATGCAATCTACTGCAAATCTGCCCGTCATTGGTCTGGATCTGGCCAAGTCCGTCTTCCAGTTGCACATCGTCGATATTCAGACTGGTGAAATCCAGCGTCGCCAGATCAAGCGCGCCAAGCTCACCGAGTTCTTCGCCAAGTGCCAGCGCAGCCTAGTTGCGATGGAGGCGTGCGGCACAGCCCACCACTGGGCGCGGGTGATCAGTTCCCTGGGGCACCAGGTCAAGCTGCTGCCTGCCCAGCACATCAAGGCCTTCTTGCTGCGCGACAAGACCGACGCCATGGACGCGCAAGCGATCTGGGTGGCTGCTCAACAGCCGCACCTCAAGCCCGTGCCTGTCAAGACGGAGCGCCAGCAGACTTGCATGGCGTTGCACGGCATGCGTCGTCAGCTCATGAAGATGCGGGTCATGCAAACCAACGCACTGCGCGGCATGCTGGCCGAGTTCGGCATCGCTCTGCCGGTCGGGCACAGCCAGTTGCTCAAGGCGATTCAGGGCGAGCTGGCCAAGGCGCAGCAGGCTGATCAGCTAACAGCCGATCTGGTGCTCAGCGTGCAAGAGCAACTCAAACGCATTGACGCCTTGCAAGAAGACATCGACCACCTTGGTCAGCGGCTGCGTGCCATGATTCGCGAGGACCGCCAGATGCAGGCGATCCAGCAAATCCCGGGCGTTGGGGACTTGACGGCCTCGGCGCTGGTGGC
This sequence comes from Acidovorax sp. NO-1, assembly GCF_000238595.1. Lineage (GTDB taxonomy): Bacteria > Pseudomonadota > Gammaproteobacteria > Burkholderiales > Burkholderiaceae_C > Acidovorax. The sequence continues at coordinate 120,851 of NZ_AGTS01000083.1, forward strand.
GGCCGTCGGAGACTTCTCGACCTTCAAATCCGGGCACCAGTTTGCATCGTGGGCAGGCTTGACACCGCGACAGGTGGGAACAGGTGGAAAGACACAACAGCTTGGCATCTCCAAGCGTGGTGATACCTACTTGCGCACCCTGCTGATCGCGGGAGCCAGGGCCGTGATTGCCAGAGCCGACAAGTCGAGTTGGATCACTCGACTTCTGGCGCGGCGGCACTACAACGTGGTCGTCGTGGCATTGGCTAACAAGATGGCACGTACGGTCTGGGCGGTCCTGGCCAAAGGCACAGTCTTTGAACAAGTCAAGTGGAATCCCATTGATCCGGTCGCTGTCTGATGTAACCACAACAGAACGCCATACCGTCAAACAACTGAACCGAACCGTTTTGAAGGAGCGCCTGCAGAAAGCGGAGTGATGGATTGAAGGTCAAACCAGGTAGGGGACATTCCGGTGTTGCACTAGTACCTTGAGTACGGTCTGAAGATTGGAGCCTCGACCGCGAATAGCCATCATGGGCAGCAGAACCAACTGCACAAACAGCCCGAATGTAAGGCAGCAGTCCTTTCAAGCTTTCACGACGCCAACGCTTGCACTCCTTGGGCGGACCATGTAAGTGCAACACCTGCCCCCGAGTACGGTCCGCAGATTCAAAGCAGCCCACCCAAGCGCAAACGACTACCTCGCAACAAAGGAAAAGGCCGAAGAGCTCAGATACTATTGCTCCGGCCCCATGAATCTTGAACTTTCGTGGATCGTTTGCCTGTGGCAGTCCGTCCACGACTCGCGACTTCAAAGGGCCGGATCAATAGATGGACATGGTGAGCATCCATGTGCGTCCGCCCGAGATTGAAGACCGGCAGTTGCCCGGGCACGGGGAGGGTGACCTGATCAAGGGTGCTGCGAACGCCAGCGCGGTGGGCACCCTGGTGGAGTGCACCAGTCGGGCTGCTCATGCTCATCAAGCTGCACGGGTTCAAGCCCGCCAGCGCGGTCAATGTCCTGCAGGCCTTCTCTGACAAGCTGCTGAGGCTCGCTGAGCCTATGTGCCAGAGCATGACGTACGACCAGTGCCGGGAGAAGGCGATGCACAGGGAACTGAGCCGACCCACGGACATTGCGGTGTACTTCTGTTACCCCCACAGCCCTTGGCAGCGAGGCTCTAACGAGAACTCCAACGAACTGGTGCGCCAGTACCAGCCCAAGGGCTCGGACCTCTCAGGGTACAGCCAGGAGCAGCTCGATGCGATTGCCGATCAGATCAACAACCCGCCCTGGAAGGGGTAGGGCGCACGATCCCCCTCTGGCAGTCTATCGGGACCTCCTGCTCAATAGCACGCAACACCCACCCTCGTTCATTGAAACCCAGGGTATTGCACTTTAGATTTGAATCACTCTCGGCTACATTCCCGCGTAGTTCGGCCCGCCGCCGCCTTCGGGCGTGACCCAGACGATGTTCTGAGTCGGATCCTTGATGTCGCAGGTCTTGCAGTGCACGCAGTTCTGCGCGTTGATCTGCAGCCGGTCCGAGCCGTCGTCGTTCTTTACGAATTCGTAAACGCCGGCCGGGCAGTAACGGCTCTCGGGGCCGGCGTATTTCGCCAGATTGATCTGCACCGGCACGCTGGCGTCCTTGAGCGTCAGGTGCGCGGGCTGGTTTTCTTCGTGGTTGGTGTTGCTGACGAACACGCTGGAGAGCCGGTCGAAGGTGAGCTTGCCGTCGGGCTTGGGGTAGCTGATCTGCGGCATCTCGGCGGCCGGGCGCAGGCTGGCGTGGTCGGCCTGGGTGCGGTGGATCGTCCAGGGCGGACGCTTGATGCCAAGCCTGGGCAGCAGCCACTGTTCAATGCCGGTCATCAGGGCTCCGACGAGGCTGCCCTTCTTGAACCACTGTTTGAAGTTGCGCGACTGGTCGAGTTCGGTGTGCAGCCAGCTGTTTTTGAACGCAGCGGGGTAGGCGCTGAGTTCGTCGCCGCTGCGTCCGGCGGCCAGGGCTTCAAACGCGGCTTCGGCGGCCAGCATGCCGCTCTTGATGGCGGCGTGGCTGCCTTTGATGCGTGCGGCGTTCAGGTAGCCGGCATCACAGCCGACCAGCGCGCCGCCCGGGAACACGGTCTTGGGCAGGCTGACCAGGCCACCGGCGGTGATGGCGCGCGCGCCGTAGCCGATGCGCTTGCCACCTTCGATGTGGGCGCGAATGGCGGGGTGGGCCTTCCAGCGCTGCATTTCCTCAAAGGGGCTGAGCCATGGGTTCTTGTAGTCGAGCCCGGTGACGAAGCCCAGCGTGACCTTGTTGCCTTCCAAGTGGTAGAGAAAACCGCCGCCGTAGGTCTGGCTGTCCATCGGCCAGCCGGCCGTGTGCACCACCCGACCAGGTTGGGCGCGGGCCGGGTCGATCTCCCACAGTTCCTTGATGCCGATGGCATGGCTTTGTGGATCGCGGCCTTCGTCGAGCTTGTATTTCGTGATGAGCTGTTTGCCCAGATGGCCGCGCGCGCCTTCGGCAAAGATGGTGTATTTGGCATGCAACTCCATGCCGAGCTGGAAGCCGTCGTGCGGCAGGCCGTCCTTGCCAATGCCAAGGTTGCCGGTGGCGACACCCTTTACCGAAGGTAAATTCCCGCTCTCCGAACCGTTGTCGTTGTACAGCACCTCGGCGGCTGTGAAGCCGGGGAAGATTTCCACGCCCAGGGCTTCCGCCTGCTCGCCCAGCCACTGGGTCAGGGCGCCCAGGCTGATGACGTAATTGCCCTCGTTGTGGAAGCAGTCGGGCACCAGGAAGTTGGGCGTGCGCTTGGAGCCGGTTTCGCTCAGGAAAAGCACGTCGTCACCGGTGACGGGTTGGTTCAGCGGTGCGCCCAGCTCCTTCCAGTTGGGGAAGAGTTCGTTCAGCGCGATGGGGTCCATGACCGCGCCGGAGAGGATGTGAGCACCGGGCGCGGAGCCTTTCTCCAGCAGCACCACGGAGACGTCCGCGCCCTTTGCTGCCGCGAGCTGCTTGAGGCGGATGGCTGTGGCCAAACCGCCGGGGCCGGCACCCACCACTACCACGTCGTATTCCATCGCCTCGCGCGGGCCGTATTGTTCGAGCAGGGAGGTGGGCTTCATGCGGAGAGAGTCAAAAAGTTGGCGACCCTGGGGCCGAAGTTGACGAAATAAAAAGGGGAGGTCAGGGCCGGCTGTCGACCGGCAGCGGCGGTGCGGTGCGCGGTGCGCCGTCACGTTTGTAGACCATCACCGTGCGTTTGAAGGTGCAGACAATCACGCCGCTCTGGTTGTAGCCTTCGGTGCGCACCGTGACGACGCCGACATTGGTTCGCGACCGCGACTCGCGCCTATCCAGTACCGTGGTGCGGGAGTAAATCGTGTCGCCTTCAAACACTGGATGCGGAAGTCGAACTTCGTCCCACCCCAGGTTGGCCATGACGTTTTGCGAGACATCGCTCACCGTCTGCCCCGTCACGAGGGCCAGCGTGAGGCAGGAATTGATGAGCGGGCGGCCGAACTCCGTCTGCGCGGCGTAGTGGGCATCGAAGTGCAGCGGAGCCGTGTTTTGCGTCAGCAACGTGAACCAGATGTTGTCGTTCTGGGTCAGGGTGCGGCCGAGGGCATGCCGATACTCGTCGCCGACCTCGAAGTCTTCATAGAACCGGCCGGGCCACCCTTCCTTGACAGTCATTTTTTGATCCTTCGGTGTGTTGTTCAATTTGCGATTTCCAAGATGCAGTCGGTTGGCGTGCCACTGAGCCACGTAGGCGACATGGGGACCATGGTTGTCCGTCTCTCTGCCCGGCCTATTGAAGTTGCCGGCAATGCATTGCGGCTATGCTTTGTCATGCAGGAGAATTCCATCGAACACGATCGCTGTGATTTGGCGTGAGAAATCCTGAAACGAGCCTCGTTGGGGGTTGTACCACTCGACGGTCCAGTTCAATGCACCAATCACGAAAAGCCGAATCATGGCCGTGCTTGTGTCCTGGCGCAACTCGCCGCTGGCGAGCGCTGATTCGAACAGCCGATCCCAATAGTCTGCGTAAGCCCGCCGCACGATCCGGTGGCGATTTTTTGCGCTGATCGGGATTTGGCCGTAGATGCGGATGTTGGCTGACGTAAAGTCGCCATAATGCAGCATTCCCCAGAGATGGCCTTCAATGCCAGCGGCGATTCGGTCTCGCCAGGGTGCACTTTCGGGAAGAGCCGCAACACGGGTGCGCACGGCATCGGCGACGATGGTGATACCTTTGTCCAGTACCTCGCCCAGGATCTGCTCTTTCGATTCGAAGTGATAGTAGATGCTGCCGGCTTTGACGCCGGCAGCATCCGCAACCTCGCGCAAAGTAGTTGCCGCATAGCCATGATGCCTGAACAGCCGTGCAGCTTCGAGCAGCACCCGTTCACGTGTAGCGGGGCCATCTGCGTTATCTTTGCTGAGCTTTGCTTCTGTACTTGGCTTCATAATGACCGATAGTTAGATCCAAAAAAGCAAATCGTATCAAACTTGGCTTTGGTCGAAGGGGCAGACTCGTGCATTGGCGCGTCGCAAGTAGTTGCTCACTTGCTCCCGTTGGTCCACTGCCTGAAATCAGGCCGGCGTTTTTCCAGGAAAGCGCTCACGCCTTCTTTGGACTCTGCCGTGTCGTAGTACAGGCTCAGCGCTTGAAGTCCCAGGCTGCCGATCCCGCGAATGTGCTCGGTGGATGCATTGAACGAACGTTTCGCGATCGCCAGAGCCGTCGGACTTTTTTCGACAATTTCCTTGCACCAGCGGGCGACTTCGGCGTCGAGCCGGTCGTGGGGCACGACGGTGTTGCACAGACCCATGGCCAGGGCCTCCTGTGCACTGTAGCGGCGGCACATGTACCAGATCTCGCGGGCTTTCTTTTCGCCAACCACATGGCTCAGGTAAGCCGTGCCCCAGCCAGGGTCGACCGAGCCTACTTTCGGGCCGACTTGGCCAAACACGGCCTTTTCCGAGGCAATGGTCATGTCGCACAAGGTGGCCAGGACATTGCCGCCGCCAATGGCGTAACCCTGCACGCGGGCGATCACGGGCTTGGGCACGTCACGAATGGCGCTGTGAAACTCTTCCACCGGGATACCGATGGTGCCCCGGCCGTCATACTGGCCGGCATGAGCCGACTGATCGCCGCCGGTGCAGAAAGCACGGTCACCCGTCCCGGTGAGCACAATGGCGGCGATTCGCTTGTCCCAGCCTGCTTTCATGAATGCCTGCAGCAGTTCCTCGACGGTCTGGCCGCGAAACGCATTCATCACTTCGGGGCGGTTGATCGCGATGTAGGCCACCGAGTCGAGTTCTTCGTAGAGGATGTCCTTGAATTCCATGGGTTTTCCTTTTTGTCTGTTATTTCAATGCCGCATGTCTTTCGACCGTGCCCGGGCGTTTACCCAATCATGCTGTAACCACCAGACACTGAAAGAACCTGCCCGGTGACATGGCCCGCAGCCTTCGCTGAAGACAGGAAGACGACGGCATTGGCAATATCCTGCGGCCGTCCCACCTTGCGCAACGGCAGCGCCTTGGCGACTTTTTCCAGTTGCTCCGGCGTGAACATACTGTCGGCATCAATCCACATGCTGCTTCCGCCCACTTCGTCGGTGGTACTGGGGATAGTGACGCCGGGGCATACCACGTTGCAGCGGATGCCGTAACGCCCGTTTTCCTTGGCGATCGTTTTCATGAAGCTGTTGATGGCAGCCTTGACGCCGCCATACACCGCTTCACGTGGCTCACCTTGCCGACTGGCATCAGAGCTGATGGAGACGATTGAGCCGGCGTTGCGAGGAACCATGACTTCAAGCGCGGTCTTGGTGCAGTTGAGAACGCCGAGGTAGTTGATGTTGATGATCTTTTGCCACAGATCGGGGGTCGTCTGCGTGAAGAACATCAACTGGTCCCAGCCGACGTTGTTGACGAGGACATCGACGCCGCCGAACTTGTCCGAGGCTGCCTTGAACATGGCTTGCACCTGGTCAAGTTGGGTGACATCGGTCTTGACAACCTGCGCCGACGCCGCGCCGCTCGCCAGCGCGAGTTCTGCCGTCTTTTGCGCCTGACTTTCGTCGATGTCGCCGATGGTGATGTTGGCGCCTTCCGCGGCGAAGCCGAGCACGATGCCGCGGCCAATGTTCGAGCCGCCACCCGTGACGATGACCGATTTTCCTTTTAGTTCGAGATCCATACTGATTGCTCCTTGCGCTTTAGGCGCCACATTGGTGAGGATGAAATTATAACTATCTAACGATAGTTAGACAGCGAGCGAGATTTCCTGTGTTGGATGGTGCGCCTGGCAGCTACCACTGCAATCCACTGTGGCATAGGCTGCCACCTGTCGATTCAAGAGAGGGATGAAAATCCGAGAAACAAGATGGGATGGTTCACTATCAGTGCGCAACGCGCCTGACCGTGAACCATCCCAAGGGAAGGCAATTACTGTTTGTTCTTGGCGAACTCGCCAGATTCTTTCTTCACGATGTCCTGGACCACGTCGTCATACGCCGAGAACCAGTCAGTCTGGGGCACCCACTTGGCGCCGTCCCACATGTCGATGCGGGTTTTGCCGCCGCCGCCATGGTCTTTGGCGGTCACCGTCACGGGGGCGATCAGGCCTTCGGCATCAAAGTTTTTCAAGCTTTCCAGTCCGCGCTTCATTTTGTCAGGGTTGAGGGGCCAGCCACTTTGTTTGATGGCTAGGCGAGCGCCTTCGAAAACGCTGGCATAGATGGCCAGACCGGTGTTGTAGTAAACATCGTTGAGATGCTTGCGGTCACCGCTGCCCTTGTTTTTCTCATACAGGTCCTTGATGATCTGCTGCATCAGCGGGTGGCTCTGTCCACCCGTAACGTTGGTGCCGCGCTTGAGGCCTTTTGCGTTTTCCAGACCAATGTTGGCAAGGTCAACTTCGTTGAGCCAATTGACGGAAATGTACTTGTCCATCGGGATGCCGTTGCGCTTCATTTCGCGCGAGGCGACGACGTGCATGCCGGCCAGGTTCCAGCTGATCACCCAGTCGGGGTTGTTGCGGCGGATCTGGGACCAAGCGGCGGCCTGGTCATTGCCCGGCATCGGGTTGGGAACCAACTGCAGGTCAAAGCCCTCTTTGGCCGCAAGTGTCTTCAACACGCCGATCGGTTCCTGCCCGAACGGATAGTCGGGGTAGATGAACGAAATCTTCACGCCCTTGAGATTGTTGTTGGACTTGGTTTTGATGTAGTGGATATTGTTGGCCATTTGACCCCAGTAGGTGGGCCCAATGGGGAAAATCCACTTGAACACATCACCATCGACCGCATCGCCACGACCTACAAAGGATTGCACCATCACATTGCCATCCGCCATGGCGCGCGGCAGAACGGCGCGGGAAACCGGCGTGGACAGGAAATCAAAGGCAACGGCGCCTTCGCGTTTCATCTTTTCGTAGCACTCGATGCCACGCTGCGGCTCGTTGCCATGGTCTTGAACCAGTATCTCGATGGGGTGGCCTTCAATGCCGCCTTTCTGATTCAATACCTTGGCATAGTCATTCGCCGCCTGGGCAATTTGTGGCGTCACAAAGCCGTAGGATTTACTCAGGTCATAACAAAGCGCGAATTTGACGGGCTGGGCTGGTGCCTGCGCCTGCGCGGACTGCAGACCGGCCAGCGCCAATCCCAGGCCAGCAAGAATGGAAAGCAGTTTGATTTTCATGATGATGTTTCCTGTTTAGTTAGTACGGGGTGAAATGCAGTCTGTAGAAGGCACGCCGTACAGTCGTGCCCGAGGCCTGACCGAGGCGTATCGCTACTGCTTCGACTTGGCGAACTCCGCCGATTCCTTCTTGGCGCTTTCCTGGACTACATCGTCGTATGCGGAGAACCAGCCAGTCTCTGGCACCCACTTCGCGCCATCCCACATGTCGATGCGCGTCTTGCCGCCGCCGCCATGGTCCTTGGCCGTCACAGTTACAGGGGCGATGAGGCCGTTAGCGTCGAAGTTGCGCAGGCTCTCCAGCCCGCGCTTCATCTTGTCGGATGTCAGAGGCCAGCCATACTGCTTGATTGCCAGACGCGCGCCTTCGAAAACAGGAGCGTAGGTGGCCAGCCCAGTGTTGTAGAAGATGTCATTGGTATGCTTGCGGTCGCCGTTGCCCTTTCCCTTGTCATACAGATCCTTCAGGATCTGCTGGATCAGCGGGTGCTCCTGACCGCCCACCACATTAGTGCCGCGCTTGATGCCCTTGGCTGCGTCGGCGCCAATGTTCGCGATGTCCACTTCGTTGAACCAATTGACTGCGATGTACTTGTCCATCGGCATGGCGTTGCGTTTCATTTCGCGCGAGGCAACAACGTGCATGTTGCCCAGATTCCAGCTGATGACCCAATCGGGGTTGAAGCGGCGGATCTGGGACCATGCCCCTGACTGATTGTTACCAGGCAGCGGGTTCGGGAACAATTGGAGGTCGAAGCCTTCCTTGGCCGCGAGTGTCTTCAACACGCCGATGGGTTCCAACCCAAACGCGGTGTCCAGGTAAAAGAATGCGATCTTCACCCCCTTCAGGTTGTTGTTCGACTTGGACTTGATGTACTGGATGTTATTGGCTGCTTGGCTCCAATAGGTGGGCCCGATGGGGAATATCCACTTGAACACATCGCCGTCGACTGCATCGCTGCGGCCAGTAAAGGATGAAATCATCACATTGTTGTCCTGCATTGCGCGCGGCAGCAGCGCGCGCCCGACCGGCGTGGAAAAGAAGTCGAAGGTGATCGCACCCTCGCGCTTCATCTTTTCATAGCACTCGATGCCCCGCTGCGGTTCGTTGCCATGGTCTTGAACCAGAATCTCGACCGGATGGCCTTCGATGCCGCCTTTCTGGTTGAGTATCTGCGCATAGTCGCGCGCGGCCTGGGCAACTTGCGGTACGGCGAAGGCGTAAACCTTGCTCAGGTCGTAACATAGCGCAAATTTAATCGGTTCGGTCTGGGCCTGGGCCAGCGCGGGCTGGACATTGGACATCGCCATCCCCACGCCAGCAAGAATTGAAAGCAGTTTGATTTTCATGGTGATGTCTCCTGTTTAGCTAGCACGGGGTGAAATGCAGTCTGTAGTAGGCATGCCGGTCGTGCCCAAGACTTAATGCGAGAGCTCGACGCGATGTGGAGGTGTTCATGCTACGAGAAACTCGTTTCAGGTGAGCCAGCGTTTGCGCCGACTATAGTGTTTGATGTCATGGAAGCTTCGCCCTTCGGTGCCTCCTAGATAGAACTCCTGGATGTCCGGGTTTTTCTTCATGGCTTCTGCGCTGTCATGCATCACCACGCGTCCGTTCTCGATCAGATAGCCATGCGAGACGACCTCTAAAGCTGCAATTGCGTTTTGTTCCACCAGCAGAACGGACAGGCCTTCTTCCTTGTTGATGCGCCGAACAATGTCGAAAATCTCGGCCACCAGAAAAGGCGCGAGACCAAGACTCGGCTCGTCAAGCATCAGCAGCTTGGGTTGCGTCATCAAGGCACGGCCAATGGCCAGCATCTGCTGCTCGCCGCCTGACAGGTAGCCGGACTGCGCGGTGCGCCGCTGATGCAAGCGCGGGAAGTAGCTGTAAACCATATCCTTGTTACGCAGCATGTCTTGGCGGGTGCCACGAACCGCCGAGGCCGCCACCAGGTTTTCGTCAGGCGTCATGTGTTCGAACACACGCCGCCCTTCCAGCACATGCACGATACCGAGCTTGACGCGCTCCTGCGGCGCCAGTGCATCGATGTTCTGACCCAGGAATTGCACCTCACCGCGGGTTACCAGGCCGCGCTCAGGGCGCAGCAGGCCGCTGATCGACTTCAGCGTCGTGCTTTTGCCAGCGCCGTTGGCGCCCAGCAGTGCCACCATGTCGCCTTGCGGCACATCGATCGAAACGCCCTTGATGGCGAGCGATACATGATCGTAGATGACCTCGACATTGTTCAGTGACAATATCAAGGCAGGTTCCGCAGTCTGGTTTTGCATCAGCGTTGGGGTGGAAGTCAAGTTGTCAGTCGCCATGATGTCGTTTTTACTTTCGGGCGTAGCCGAAGGGCCAGACCAGCAGGTAGTTGCGCAGATTGGTGTACATCTTGCCCAGCCCCATAGGCTCAACCAGCAGGAAAATAATGATCAGCGCGCCATAAACCGCATGTGGAATGTGGGCCAGCGTTTCGATCCCGAGCGAGATGCCCAGGAGCTGCGCCAGCCAGCCGATCAGACTGTTCATCAGGCCGGGCATCAACAGAATGAAGGCGGCCCCAAAATAGCTGCCGATGATGCTGCCCAGTCCGCCGACGATCACCATGGCCAGCAACTCGATGGAGACATTGACGGCAAATTGCTCCGGTGTGGCTGCTCGGTAGAAGGTGAAGATCAGGATGGCGCCGCTGATGCCGCCAATGAAGGACGAGGTGGCGAACGCCACCAGCTTGTAATACAGGCTGTGCACGCCAATGACCGCCGCAGCGAAGTCCTTTTCACGCACCGCAATGAGCGCGCGGCCAAGCCCGGTGCGGCGCAAGTTGAGCATGAACACGGTGACGATCAGGCACCAGCCCAGCGCCACGTAATAGAGTCCGGTATCCGAGGTGATGGCCTGGCCGAGCAGGCTGATGTCAGGTGCCTGCAGTGTGGCCTGGGTGCCGCCGCTGATGGCCGGCACGTGGGAGATCACCCAGTCCATGACGAACTGCAGGGCCAGCGTGCTGAGCGCCAGATACAGGCCTTTCACGCGCAGCGCCGCGAAAGCGAAAACGATGCCGATCACAGCGGCCATCACGCCGCCGAGCACCATCGCGATCTCCCAGGGAATGCCGTTGCGTACGCCGTGCACCGCCGTGTAGGCGCCGATGCCCATGATGGCGGCATAGCCGAAGTGGAACTGTCCGGTCCAGCCCAGGATCAGGTTCAAGCCGAGCACGGCCGCAGTCCACACCAGCCACGGTAACAACTGGGTGCTGAGGACGAGCGTGCTCATGGTGAATGGCGCAGTTAACGCAAAGGCCAGCAACAAGCCGATCATCCAGCGATCCGCGGGGAGCGGAAAAAGCGAGCGCGCGTTGGCGTAATTGGTATGGAAAATTCCTGATTGACGAAATAGCATGACCTTCAGATCCTTTCAATGTCGTGGCGCCCGAACAGGCCATGCGGCCGAATCAGGATGGTCAGAATCAGTATTGTGGCAACCACCAGGTCGCGGCTACCACCGCCAACCAAGGGGTCGAGATAGCCAGATGCAACGCCTTCAAGAAGGCCCAGCAGCAAGCCGGCCAGAATGGCGCCGCCGATGCTGTCAAGACCGCCCAAAACGGCGACGGTCAAGCCCTTGAGCAAAAGCAGCGCCAGCGCCTGGCTGACCCCTTGAACCGAGCCCCATAACACGCCGGCCGTGGTGGCCAGAACCGAGGACATGGCCCAGGAAAACGCCACCCCGCGTTCAACCGAAATACCGATCGACCACGATGCGATGTAATCGTCGGAGATGGCGCGCAGGACAATGCCCCTGCGCGTGCGAAAGAAGAACATCAAGACCAAAAACAGCGCGATGGCCATCACGGCGCCCACCACATAAGCCCGACTGAGCAGCACCGGCCCCAGAAACAGCGGGTCGTCGCTGATGCCAATGGACAGCGGAAGGCCAGAGCCGCCCCAGATGGCCATTGTTGTCGCGCGTATAAAGATGTCCAGCCCCAGTGTCATCATCAGGATCATGATGATGGGGCGGCCCGCCAGCCGGCGCAACGCCACCCGCTCGATGCCCATTCCGACAAAGAACATCGTTCCCATGGCCAGCGGGATGGCGACCCACATCGACACGCCCAATCCATTGGCGATGGCCAGCACGACATAGGCACCCAGCATGGTCATCGCACCTTGCGCCAGGTTAGGCACCGAGGATGACTTGTAGATGATCACGATGCCCATGGCGACCAGTGAATACATGAGCCCCGACAGCGCGCCATTGATGGCCAATTCGGCAAACAGTGAAAAATCCATAATTTAAATCTCCTGCACCGAGAGTTGGCGCTCGATGGTGCCGACTTCACCGGATTCATACGTGATCTGCGCCTTCATCGTGACCGTCTGCTGGCCGCCGTAGATCGCATCAATGATGGGCGCATAACGCTCCTCGACCACGTTGCGGCGCAGCTTGCGGGTTCGCGTGACCTCTCCGTCGTCGGGGTCGAACTCCTTGTGTAAGGACACGAAGTGATGCAGTTTCAACCCGTCTGGCAGGATGCTGTTGACGCGCTTGACCGCTGCCGTGACCAGTTCGATCACCTCGGGTTTTTGCGACAGGTCGGCATAGGACATGTAGGAAATGCCCCGTACCTCAGCCCAATGGCCCACCGGCTCCATGTCGATGCAGATGATGGCCGCCAGCGTGTCGCGGCCGCTCCCGAGCACGGCCACATCCTTGATGTACGGACTGAATTTGAGGCGGTTCTCAATGTAGTTCGGAATGTAGCGTTCGCCTTTGGAGGTATACACCACCTCCGACAACCGTCCGAGCACCACCATGTGTCCATCAGGCTCGATATAACCTGCATCGCCCGTGTGCAGCCAGCCGTCCTCAAGTGCTTCACGGGTGGCATTTTCAAGTTTGTAGTAACCGGAAAACACGCTCCCGGAGCGAATCAAGACCTCTCCGTTGTCGCCGATCTTGACTTCCACACCGGGCAGCGGTTTGCCGACCGTGTGCAGGCGTACTTCTTCGGTGTCCTGCAAGGCAGTGAAGGCGCTGCTTTCAGTTTGACCATAAAACTGTCGCAATTTCACGCCCAGTGCGCGGTAAAAAACAAAAGTGTCTTCGCCAATGGCCTCGCCGCCGGTGAAAGCACCTCGCAGGCGGGTGAGGCCAAACTGGTCCTTGATCGGTCCGAAGATCAACCACTCTCCCAGTTGCCGCTTCAGACGCTCTGTCAGGCTGGGCTGTTTTCCCTCGAGCTTGCGTCGTTCGGACGCCAGCGCCGAGTTCATGAAAACATCGTAGAGCCATTTCTTGAGTGGCGTCGAATCCTCCATGCGAACCTGGATGGTGGTCAGCATGTTGTCCCAGCTGCGGGGTGCCGCCAGATAGAAAGTGGGAGCCACCTCGCGCAGGTCGTGCAGCACCGTTTCCTGGCGTTCGGGGATATTGATGGTGAAGTGCAGCGCAACACCGGCGCCGACCGTGATGGCAAAGTCGCCCACCCAGGCCATGGGCAGATAGGCGAGGATGGTCTCGCCAAATGTGAAGGCGCCCCCGCGATGGGCGTTGCGCACCCCCGCGAGGAAATTGCGGTGGCTCAGTACCACGCCCTTCGGCTTGCCCGTGGTCCCCGACGAGTGCACGAACACCGCCGGTCCGTCGGGCAGCGCCCGTTCGATCAAGGCATTTCGCAGTTTCGGCTCGGCACGCAAGCGATCTGCACCGATGGCCTGCAACTTTTCCCACGAAATCAGTCCGGGATTCGAATAGTTGGTCAAGCCGCGTGGCTCGTCGTAAATGATGTTCTTGATCGTTGCACCCTGATCGCCCAGATCAAGCACCTTGTCGACTTGCTCCTGGTCTTCTGCCAGGACAAAGCGGACATGCGTCTCATGCATGAAGTGACGGATTTCGTCGGGTGTTGCAGTAGAGTAGACGGGCATCGCGTAGCCGCCCAGCACGCCGGCCGCGAGCATGCCCATGTAGAGCCGGGGTCGGTTGTCGCCCAGGACCAGCAAGGCATCCTCTGCGCTAAAACCCAGGCTTTCCATGCCGGCCGCGCAGGCGAGCGTGGTATCCAGCATCTGCGACCAGGTGGTCTCCTGCCATATTCCCAGGTGCTTTTCGCGCATGGCCACGCGATTGCCCAGCAACTCGGCGTTGCGAGCCAGAATGTGGATGAGGGTGGTGTCGGTGCCCATATCCCATGTGGTGTTGCTGCCCTCGGCAGCATTGGTTTCAGTGCTTTGCATGCGCACCCCCCAGGTAGGCCTTGATCACACGTTCATCCTTCATCACGTCGGCAGGAATACCGGTTCCGATGGTTTCACCATAGCTGAGCACCATCATGCGGTCGCAGATGCCGGTGATCACATCCATGTGGTGCTCGATCAGCAGCACAGTGACATTGCGCTCGGCACGCGCATCGAGGATAAAACGGGCCATGTATTCCTTTTCCTCCTGGTTCATGCCAGCCATCGGTTCGTCAAGAACCAGAAAGCTGGGTTCGGCCACCAACGCGCGTGCCAGTTCGACGCGCTTTTTCAGTCCGATCGGAATGCTGTCCACCAGCTCGTCGCGCACGCTCTGCAGCTGCAGGAAATCGATAATCTCTTCGACCTTGAGCCGGCTCGCCATCTCATCCTTGCGACCCAGCCACCAGTAGAGGGCGGTTTTTGCCACGCCGGGCTTCATGTGGATGTGACGCCCCAGCAGGATGTTGTCAAGCACGCTCATGCCGTTGAAGAGCGCCAGGTTCTGGAACGTGCGCGCGACGCCCAGAGCTGCGACCTTGTGCGGCGCCATGCCGGTGATGTCGCGGCCATTGAGCCATATGCTGCCGACTTGGGGTGGAAAGAAGCCGGTGATGGCGTTGGTCATGGTCGTCTTGCCGCTGCCGTTGGGGCCAACCAAGCCGAAGATCTCTCCACGCTCAATGCGCAAATTGGCATCCTTCAACGCGACGAGGCCGCCGAATCGCCGCTCCAGCCCTCGGCATTCGAGGGCGGGCACTGCCGCCGCGTTGCTGGCTTTCATCGGAGTTGGCCGCTGCTCTTTGGTATTGATGGTGTTTATCACTGAGGGTGCCTATGACATAGCACGGTCGACCAACTGCCTGTGCACAGCTTGCCGACCCGATTTTCTGTTCTGCATAAAAGTTTTTCATTGTTGCACCTAACATTAGTTAGGTATATGGGGTTTGCCCTAATCTCTGGCACGCGGAGTTCATGTCGCAACGTGTTCTACGATGCTTCCCCGTGCGATCAGGGCATCAATGGCGGCGGCGCCGTAGCCGTGCTCCGTCAGCAGCTCACGCGTATGTTGGCCGAAGCGCGGCGGCGCGCTGTGGGCGCGCCCGGGTGTGCGTGACAGCTTGACCGGGATGCCGATGCCAGGCACACCCTCGACCTGCACCACCATGTCCCGATGCAGGGTGTGGGGGTCCGTCAATACCTGCGGAATGGCCCTGACGGCGCCGGCCGGAATACCGGCGGCCAGTAGGTCACGGCACAGCTGTTCGCCATCCACCTCTTGCAACTGCGCCTCTAGCAAGGCACGCAGTTCGTCGCGATGGCGAAAACGCTCGGCGTTGGTGGCAAAGCGCGGCTCACTGGCCATGTCGTGATGGCCGAGGAACTCGCACAGTTTTTTCCACTGCCCGTTGTTGCCGATGCCCAGGAAGACCTCGCAGGTCCGGGTCGGAAACTTGTCGTAGGGCACGATGTTGGAGTGCGCATTGCCGCTGAGCCTGGGTGTCTGGCCCGACTGCAACCAGTTTGCACTTTGCGGATGCAGCAGCGACACGGCGGTGTCGTACAGCGTGGCCTCGACGAACTGCCCTCGCCCGGAGCGCTGCCGCTCGATCACCGCCAGTAGCACGCCTATCACGGCCGACAGGCCGGTGGTGATGTCGACCACCGGGACACCGACCCGCAGCGGGCCGGTGTCCGGCGTGCCGTTGACGCTCATCAGGCCGCCCAGTGCCTGCGCCACCGCGTCGTAGCCAGGCGCGCCGCCGAGCGGCCCATCGGCGCCGAAGCCGCTGACCCGGCAGTGGATCAGGCGCGGGAAGCGCTCGCGCAGCGTTTGTTCATAGCCGATGCCCCAGCGCTCCAGCGTGCCGATCTTGAAGTTCTCGATCAGCACGTCGGCGTCCGCCAGCAGCTTGAGAACGATCTCGCGCCCTTCGGGCTTGGACAGGTCGATCACGATGTCGCGCTTGTTGCGGTTCAGGCCGTTGTAGTAGGCCGCCGTGCCGTCGTCGGCAAAGGGTGGGCCCCAGGCGCGGGTCTCGTCGCCAGCGGGCGGCTCGACCTTGATGACCTGCGCGCCGTGGTCGGCCAAAATCTGTCCACAGTACGGGCCACCGAGCACGCGTGAGAGGTCAATCACCTTCAGGCCGGCCAGGGCACCAAAGGCGGGCAGGGGAGCGCTGTTACCCATGGTGGCCTGTCAATAGGAGCGCGGCAGGCCCATCACATGCTCCGCGATGTAGTTCAACACCAGCTCGCGGTTCAACGGAGCCGTGCGCAGCAGCCGCACCAGACCGTACAAGTCGTAAATGCCGTATTCCTTGGTGAAACCGTTGCCGCCATGGGTCTGGATGGCCGCGTCAACGGCATGGATGCCGGCTTCGGCACCCGCGTACTTGGCGATGTTGGCAAACTCCCCGGCAGGCAGACCCTGGTCGAAGGCCCAGGCGGCCTTGAGCGCCATCAGCGAGGCCATCTCGATCTCGCTGCGGGCTATCGCGAGCGGGTGCTGAACGCCCTGGTAGGCGCCGATGGGGGTGTTGTTGAACACCTTGCGGTCGTTGGCGTAGGCCACCGCCTTCTTCAAGGCGAAGCGCCCGACACCGGTACACAAGCCAGAGAGGATGATGCGCTCGGGGTTGAGCGTGTCGAACAGGATGTTGAAGCCTTTGCCGACTTCGCCCAGCACATCGGCCTCGGTGAGCTCCACGTTGTCGAAGAACAGTTGCCATTGTGTTTCGGGCACCGGGAAGGCAACTTCAATCAGCGTCTTGCTGATGCCTTTTTTCTTCATGTCGACCATGAAGATGGTGAAGCCGTCGGTTTTCTTTTTCACGTCAGCGCGCGCTGTGGTGCGGGTCACGACCATGGCGTAGTCGGCGCAGTTGGCGTCGGTGATGAAGACCTTCTGGCCGTTGAGCTTGAAGCCGCCCTTGCCGTCGGACTTGGCGATGCTGGTGATCTCGATCGAGTTCGAGCCGGCGTTCGGTTCGGTGATGGCGAAGCAGAACTTGATGTCGCCGGTGCAGCCGCCCGGCAGAAAGCGGCGCTTCATGTCCTCGCTGGCGTGCTTGGCCAGCAGACCCATGGTCATGGTCGGTCCGACCACCAGGTTCAGCAGCGGAATGCCGTTGTTGGCCAGTCCCTCCATGAACAGCAGCATCTCGGTCATGCCCTGGCCGGCACCGCCATAGGCTTCGGGCACCATGATGCCGAGAAAACCGTCGTTGGTGATCTGCTCGTACAACTCGGTGGGGCGTTCGTTCTTGTTGGCGTAGCCGCGCCAGTAATTGTGGTCGAACTGCTTCGAGATACGGTCGCCGTACTCGTAGATCATCCGTTGTTCTTGGGTCAGCGCGAAATCCATGGGGTGTTCTCCTGTGTACTTGGGAAATTCAGGCTCCTTCCCCGAGAGGGAGAAGGAGCGAACTCAATCAGTTCTGGGCCGAGGGGAACTCGGGCGCGCGCTTCTCGCGCACCGAGGCCACGCCCTCCTTGGCGTCTTCGCCCAGGAAGCACAGCATTTCCATCGCCAGCGAGCTCTCGAAGATCGGGCGCGCCACGTTCATCCAGCCGTTGAGCGAGCGCTTGGTGAAGCGGATCGCCTGCTGGCTGCCATTGGCCAGTTTGTTGGCCACGGCCATGGCCTTGTTCATCAGCTCGGCGCGCGGCACGCACAGGCTGACCAGACCGATGCGCTCGGCTTCCTTGCCGTTCACGAACTCGGCCGTCATCAGGTAGTACTTGGCCTTGGCCATGCCGCACAGCAGCGGCCACAGAATGGCTGCGTGGTCGCCGGCGGCGACGCCGATCTTGACATGGCCGTCGGTAATCTTGGCCTCCTCGGCCATGATGCTGATGTCGGCCAGGAAGGCGACTGCCAGACCGGCACCGACGGCCACGCCGTTGATGGCCGAGATGATGGGCTTGTCGCAGGCCATCATGTTGTAGACCACGTCCGAAGCCTCGGTCATGGTGTTGGCGATTTCCTTCGGGTTGCCGACCATGCCGGCCACCCATTCCAGGTCGCCGCCGGCCGAGAAGGCCTGGTCGCCCGCGCCGGTGATGACCGCCACCTTGGTCTTGGCATCGTCAGTGACCACGCCCCAGATCTTGGTCAGCTCCCAGTGCAGCCGGCCATTGGTGGCATTCATGACCTCGGGGCGGTTGATGGTGATGACCAGCACGCCGTTGGGCTTGTGGTCGAACTTGAGGAATTGAAAGTCAGCGTAGTTCATGTTGAGGCTCCTTGAAAAAAATTGAAAACGAAAACGAAAATGAAAGGCAAAGGACGGTCAGCGCAGCTCGGCGCGTCCGTTGTTCAGCACGACGATGTCGCGTTCGACGGCGCGGGCGCGAAAGGAAACGACCTTGCCATCCACCCATAGCTCGGTGCGTATCGTTTCGCCGGGGTAAACGGGTGACGAAAAACGCACATCCAGCGACTGCAGGGCGCTCGGGTCGCCGCCGCAGACGCGCTGGGTGAGTGCCCAGCCGGCGATGCCGTAGGTGGCCAGGCCGTGCAGGATGGGCTGCTTGAAACCAGCGGCGCTTGCCACCGCGGGTTCGGCGTGCAGCGGGTTGTAGTCGCCCGAGAGGCGGTAGATCAGCGCGGCACGCGGCTGGGTGGCGAAATCGTCGCTGTGATCAGGCGCGCGCGTGGGCAGCTCATGCACGGTTTTGACCGGCCCGGCCGGGCCGCCAAAGCCACCGTCGGCGCGGCAGAAGGTGGTCGAGGTCAGCGTGGCCAGCAGTTCGCCGCTGGTGGCGTCCGTCACCGTGCGCTCGGTGTAGATCAGAGCCCCCTTGTCCGGCCCCTTGTCGATGATCTGGCTCACCCGCGTGCGCCCGATCACTTCACCCTCGGGCGGCACCGGCCGGTGCAGGCGCAAGCCCTGTTCGCCATGCACCAGCCGCACCCAGTCAACGCCGGTGGCCGGGTCCTTGAGCCACATGCCGGGATAGCCCAGCACCACCGGCAGAGTGGGCAGCGCCAGCAGGTTCTTTTCATAGACAAAGCGCAGCTCGGTCTCGTTGGTCGGGTCGGTGCCCAGGCCCACGCCCAATGCGTAGAGCATGGTGTCGCGCTGGGTGTAGCGATGGCGAACGTCCTCGAACGGCCATGCCATCAGTTTCTCGTAGTTGATCGCCATGGCAGATGACGTCAGACGGGATCCCAGGAGAACACGATGTTCGAGCTCTCCAGCGGATAGAAGTTCTGCTTCATGGCGGGCAACACGCGCTCGGCGATGGTCTCGGGTGTCCAGCCCTCGGCGGTGTGCATGCCGCGGATCGGGCGCGACTGGCTCATGAGGAAAATCTCGTTGCCGCGCACGGCGAAGATCTGGGCCGTGACGTCGGCTGCAGCATCGCTGGCCAGGAAGGTGGCCATGGGCGCAATCTGCTCGGTACCGAGTTTTTTCAGTTTTTCCACGCGTGCCTGTTGCTCGGGTGTGTCGGTGGGGATGGCGCCGATCATGCGGCTCCAGGCGAACGGCGAGATGCAGTTGGAACGCACGTTGTAGCGTTGCATGTCGCCGGCGATGTGGCGCGACATGGCCACGATGCCCAGCTTGGCAGCGGCGTAGTTGGCCTGGCCCAGGTTGCCGATCAGGCCGGACGTGGAAGTCATGTGCACATAGGCACCCGACTTCTGCGTCTTGAAGTGCGGGGCGGCGGCGCGCGAAGTGAAGAAGCTGCCGTTGAGGTGCACGTCGATGACGGCGCTCCACTCCTCGGGCGACATGTTGAAGAACAGGCGGTCGCGCAGGATGCCGGCGTTATTGACGACGATGTCGATGCGCCCGAAGGTGTCGGCCGCGCATTCGATGATGCGGTTGGCCGTGGGCCAGGTCGAGACGCTGTCGGTGCTGAGAACGGCCTGGCCGCCAGCGGCCTTGATCTCGTTGACCACCTGCTGGCCGTGGCTGGCGTCATTGCCTTCGCCGCCGACCGAGGCGCCGATGTCGTTGACCACCACCTTGGCGCCTTGCGCCGCCATCATCAGTGCGATGTCGCGGCCGATGCCCCGGCCCGCGCCGGTGACCACGGCGACTTTGTCTTGCAGCATGTTGCCCTTGCTCATGAAATGACTCCTGGTTGTTGATATGAAAAATCAGACGGTGGCGGCCGTGCCCAGCAGGGCCGTCACCTGGCTGGAAAGAACGCCGCCGTTGCCGTGGCACAGGGCGATCTCCGCATTCGGCACCTGGCGGTCGCCGGCCTCGGCGCGCAGTTGCTGCACGGCCTCGATCAGCAGGAACATGCCGTACATGCCCGGGTGACAGCACGACAGGCCGCCGCCATTGGTGTTGACCGGCAACGCGCCCCCCGGTGCGATGCGCCCGTTGCGCACGAAAGCGCCGCCTTCGCCCTTGGCGCAAAAGCCCAGGTCTTCGAGGAACAGCAGCGTGTTGATGGTGAAGGCGTCGTACAACTCCAGCACGTCCACGTCCTTCAGGGCCAGCCCGGCCATGGCGAAGGCGCGCGGCCCGGACTCGGCGGCGGCGGTGACCGTCAGGTCGGGCATGGAGCCGATCTGGCGGTGCCAGGTGGCCGCAGCCGCGCCGAGCACATAGACCGGCGGTTTGGGAAAGTCGCGCGCCCGCTCGCTGCGCACCAGCACCAGGGCGCCGCCGCCGTCGGTGACCAGGCAGCAATCGAGCACCGACAGCGGGTCGCTCACCAGACGCGAATCCAGCACCTGCTCGATGCTGAGCGGATCGCGTGCATGGGCCAGCGGATTGAGTTGCGCCCACTGGCGCGCCGCCACCGCGATGTGCGCCAGGTCCTCGCGCGTGGTGCCGTACTGGTGCATGTGGCGAGCGGCCGCCAGCGCGTAGCTGGAGATCGGGTAGCGCGGCTCGTAGGGGGCTTCGTACAAGGGCGTTTCGGCCATCGACTTGAGCTTGCCGAAGCCCGAGCCCTGGTTGCTGCCGTAGCAAATGAGCGCCACTTCGCACTGGCCGGTGTGCAGCGCCATGGCGGCGGTAAGCAGGTGGCTCACATAAGACGAGCCGCCAACCATCGTGGCTTCGCAGAACTTGGGATGGATGCCCAGGTATTCGGCCACCGATAGACCGGCGAGGAAGTGGTAGGACGAGCCGGTGAACAGGCCATCGACATCGGACAGCTTCAAGCCGGCATCGGCCAGCGCGCCGTGCACCGCTTCGCCCAGAATTTCGAGCGCGCTGCGACCGGGGGTCATGGGCACGCCGCCCAGGCTGGCACCCACGATGGCGGCCGCGCCGCGCAGGGGAGATGTGGTGCTCATGGAGGACCTTCGTGCTGCGCACAGCGGTGCGAGCTTGCTTGGGAACGGCCCGACGCGGCGCTCATGGTGTGGCGCCCGCGGGGAAGAAGACCAGCAACTTGCCCTTGGCCGGATCGTCGATCACGCGCGCCTGCACGCGCATGCCGATGCGCACCTGGTCAGGCGCAATGCCATCGATGCGCGACATCAGCCGCGGCCCTTCGGCCAGGTCCACCAGCGCCACGTTGTAGTCGCCACCGGCTTGCGGCTTGCGGCGCACCGTGGTGCTGGAATAGACGCAGCCGACCCCGCTGGGTTCAATCCAGTCGAGCTGGGCCGAGCCGCAATGGGTGCACAGCGCGCGCGGATAAAATACATGCTGGCCGCAGGCCATGCAGTGCTGGATCTGAAAGCGGCCTTGCGCCAGCGCCTGCACGAACTGAGCATCCGGGCCGGGGCCGTCAAATGCCGGATAGCCCGATGCGCTCATGACGGCAGCCTCAGCACGCTGGCAGCCAAGATGTTGCGTTGCACCTCGTTGCTGCCGCCGTAGATGGTGGCTGGGCGCGCGTTGTAGAAGCTGGTCAATGCATCGGTTTTGCCACCGGGCAGGGCGGTGGATCCGGGCGTGCCACCACTCGATCCCATGACATCGACCAGCAGGTCGGCCAGGCGCGAATAGGTTTCGGTGCCGAACAGCTTGAGCATGGAGACATCGGGGCCCAGGGTTTCGCCACGTTTGACCTGCTCGATGAAGCGGCCATAGAGCGCGCCCAGGTCGGCCACGTCCAGCGCCAGCTTGGTGTAGCGGTCCACGAAGCCGGTGTCTTCGAACAGGCCGAGCCGCTGCGCGGCTTCCTGCACGCGCGCCAGCGCGTACTGGCTTTGCTTGGGGCTGCCCAGGAAGATGCGTTCGAAGCCGAGCAGCGCCTTGGCGATGGTCCAGCCCTTGTTGAGCTCGCCCACGATGTTGCTGCGCGGCACGCGCACGTTTTCCAGGAAGACCTCGCAGAAGTCTTCGCTGCCCGCGATGTTGCGGATGGGGCGCACCGTGATGCCCGGCGTTTTCATGTCGGCCAGCAGGAAACTGATGCCTTCCTGCTTCTTGGCCGTTTTGTCGGTGCGCACCAGCAGGAAGATGTGGGTGGCGTCCTGCGCCAGCGTGGTCCAGGTCTTTTGCCCGTTGACGATGAAGTCGTCGCCGTCGACCACCGCTTCGGTGCGCAGGCTGGCCAGGTCGGAGCCCGAATTGGGTTCCGAGTAACCCTGGCACCAGATGTGCTCGCCGGCAATGATTTTGGGCAGGTAGTAGGCGCGCTGGGTCTGGTTGCCGTGGTTGATCAGCAGCGGGCCGACCATGGTGATGCCCATGTCGGGCGCGCGCGCCACGCCCCAGCGCTCCTGCTCTTCGATGAAGATGATGAGTTTCTCGGGGCTCAGGCCCATGCCGCCGTACTGCGTGGGCCAGCTCGGCGCGACCCAGCCTCTTTCCGACAGCTTCAGGTACCAAGGGCCGATTTCGGACCAGCGCAGGCGCCGTTGCGGGTAGCGCCATTCGCTGGGGAAATGTTTTTCAAAAAATTCGCGCAGGGCGGCGCGGAAGCTGGCGTTGTCGAGTGCATTCCAGTCGGTGGCCCTGGAGGCGGTGGTGTTCATGCGTGCTCCTGCGCGGTGGCGTTTTGGGTGAGGTTGGCGTAGCGGCGGCGCTGCTGGGTGCCATTGCCCAGCCAGGCGGACAGCACCAGGGCACGCTGCAGGTACAGACCGATGTCGTTTTCATCAGTGACGCCAATGGCGCCGTGCAGTTGCACCGCTTCGCGCGCCACTTGCAAGCCGGCGTCCGACGCGCGCGACTTGACGCGGCTGGCCATGGCCGAGCGGGCGCTGGCGTCGCCGTCCGGGTCATCGAGCAGGGCCAGGGCCTGGGTCACCACGCTGGCGGTCAGTTCCTGCTGAATCAACAGGTCGACGGCGCGGTGCTGCAGCGACTGGAAGCTGCCGATCGGCTTGCCGAACTGGATCCGCGTGCGCAGGTAGTCTTGCGTCATGGACAGCATGCCGCGCGCCAGGGCCAGCAGTTCAACACTGGTCAATACCAGGGTTTCATCGTAGGCGCGGGTCAGCGCGGCCTCGGCGGCGGCCCCTTCGGCCAGCAGGTGGCTGGCGGGCAGGCGAACGCTGTTCAAGTCGATCTGTGCCGCATAGCTGCCGTCGGCCAGCGACTGGCTCGACAGGGTCAGGCCGGCCGCATCGGCCTGCACCCACACCAGGGCCAGACCTTGGGGGCCGGTGGCGCTGACGATGTAGCCGTCGGCCCCGGCGCCGGGGCGCACATGGCGCTTGCAGCCATTGAGCAGCAGGGCGTCGACCTGGCGCTCCAGCCTGGTCGCCGCCTGGCCCGGCCGGTCTTTCGTGCCGGTGACGTCTTCCTGCCAGGCCACAGCGGGCAGGGTGCGACCCTCGGCGAGCTCGGTCAGCAGACGTGTTGAGAGCTCGTTGGCACCCGCATGGGCCAGCAGCCGACCGGCAAACACCAGCACCGGCACCACCGGTTCCGGCGCGACCTGCGTGGCGAGCGCGGCGACGACCTCGCCCATCTCAGTGAAGCCTTGCGCGTATCCGCCCAGTTGTTCGGGCACCAGCAGCCCGGTCCAACCCTGTTCGGCCAGGGCGCCCCAGAAGCGGCGGTCGTAGCCCGGCATCTGCTGGCGCAGGGCGCGGGCGCGGTTGAGTGGTGATTCTTTGGTGACGAAACTGAGCGCGCTTTCGCGCAGCATGGTCAGTTGTTCAGCGCGTTCGCTGTTGTGGGTGGTGGTCATGATGGGGTGGTTGCTGGTCGTGAATGTCAATAGGATTTGGGCAGCCCCAGCACCTTCTCGGCGATGAAGCACAGGATGAGTTGCGGGCTGATCGGCGCGATGCGCGGAATCATCATCTCGCGCAGGTAGCGTTCGACGTGGTATTCCTTGGCGTAGCCATAGCCACCCAGCGTGGCCATGGCGCGCTGGCAGGCGTTGAAACCAGCCTCGGCCGCCATGTACTTGGCGGCATTGGCATCGGCGCCGCAGGGCAGGCCGTTGTCGTATTTCCAGGCCGCGCGCATCGCCATCATTTCGGCGGCTTCCAGCTCCATCCATGATTGCGCCAGCGGATGCTGGATCGACTGGTTCTGCCCGATAGGCCTGTCGAAGACCACGCGCTCGCGGGCGTAGTTGACGGCCACCTGCAGCGCCGCCCGACCCAGGCCGATCGCCTCGCCCGCGATCAGCACCCGCTCCGGGTTCATGCCATGCAGGATGTACTCAAAGCCGCGGCCCTCTTCGCCGATGCGGTCCTCCACCGGCACCCGCAGGCAGTCGATGAAGAGTTCGTTCGAGTCGACCGCCTTGCGCCCCATCTTTTCGATTTCGCGCACCTCGACAAAACGGCGGTCGAGGTCGGTGTAGAACAGGCTCAGGCCGAAGGTCGGTTTCTTGCAGTCCTCGATCGGCGTGGTGCGCGCCAGAATGAGCATCTTCTCGGCCACCTGGGCGGTCGATATCCAGACCTTTTTGGCCGGACAGCACATAGTGGTCGCCAACCCGCTCGGCACGGGTTTTCAGGCGGGTGGTGTTCAGGCCGGTGTTGGGTTCGGTGACGGCGAAGCAGGCTTTCTCCTTGCCCTGGATCAGCGGAGGCAGCATGCGGCGTTTTTGCTCCTCGTTGCCAAACACGGCCACGGGCTGCAAACCGAAAATATTCATGTGCACGGCCGATGCGCCAGACAGTCCGGCACCCGACTGCGAGATGGCCTGCATCATCACGGTCGCTTCACTGATGCCCAGGCCGCCGCCGCCATATTCCTGCGGCAGGCAAACACCGAGCCAGCCGCCGTCGGCCAGGGCGCGGTGCAGCTCGTGCGGAAAGCCGCCAACCTTGTCGCGTTCGAGCCAGTAGCTGTCGTCGAAGCGGGCGCAGATTTTGCCGATCGCTTCGCGGATGGTTTCGTGTTCTGGGTTGGGTGTGAAATTCATGGATGAGAACGCTGTTCAACGCCCGCTGAAACGTGGGGCGCGCTTTTCCAGAAAGGCCTGCACGCCTTCACTTGCATCGCTACTTCGGGCGCGAGCTTCAATCAGAGACCTCTCGAGCGCCATTTGCTCGTGCAGGTTGCGTCGCGCGGCGCCTTCGCACAGTTGCTTGATGCCAGCCATCGAGGCGGTGGGCGCACGGGCCAGTCGTTCGCACAGGGTTTGGGCGCGAGCGCCCAACTCGGCGTCAGGCACGACTTCGTCCACCAAGCCGAAGTCGAGGCATCGGCGAGCGTCGATGGGGTCACTGAGCATGAGAAGCTGGCGCGCGCGCAGCGAGCCGATGCGTCGGTTGATGAAGTGGGATGCGCCCATGTCAGGGGACAAGCCGATGGCTGCGTACCCTGTGCGCAGCTTCATTGATGCTGCCGCCAGAGCGAAGTCGCCGCAAAGTGCCCAGCCGATGCCGCCACCGCCGACCGAGCCGTTGATGGCTGTCACCACCGGCACCGGCAGTTCCGACAGTCGCAGTAGCGCCGGGTGCGCGATGCCCACGAGCTCGTCAATATAGACGTCGAGCGTTCCAGCGTGTTGGCGCATCTCGGCGATATCCCCGCCGGCGCAGAATATCGTTCCGCTGCCGGTCAGCAATACGACCCGCGGCTTTGCTGCGGCAATCTCGGCAACTGCGCGGGCCAGTGCAGCAGTGGACGCGAGAGAGATCGTGTGAGGGCCGTCGCTGCGGTCGAGCACGATCCGGCCAATGTCCCTGGCCACACTCCAACGTACGTTGTCAGCAGTTTGTTCTTCCATCAGTTGCTCCAGTTTTGAACCCGGCGCGAGAATGCGGTGTTGTCGCATTCGAAATGAAGTGGTTTCAGATGATCGCCAGACCGAGGCGTGTGCCCTGGTCAATGGCGCGCAAGGCGTCGAGTTCGGCGGCCAGCTCGGCGCCGCCGATGACATCGGGCGCGAGGCCGAGCGCACGCAGTTCGGCAACCAGTGCGTTCTCGCTGTCCTGGCCGGCACACAGGACGATGGTGTCCACGGCCAGCGTTTGCGGCATGCCGTTGATGCTCAGGTGCAGGCCGGCATCGTCGATGCGTTCATAGGTGCAGCCCGAGAGCGTGCGCAGGCCGCGCCGCGCCAACTCGGCCTTGAGCGCCCAGCCGGTGGTCATGCCCAGGCTGCGTCCGGGTTTTTCCGGCTTGCGCTGCAACAGGGTAACTTCGCGTGGCGAGCTGACCGGCTGCATCGGTTTCAGGCCGCCAGCGGCTGAGGGCGAGGTGTCAACACCCCATTCAGCGTGAAACTGCTCGACCGCCTGGGGCGCGTTGGTCGCCTTACCCGCATGCTCGTCATGCAGCAGGAAGGTGGACACGTCGAAGCCGATGCCCCCGGCACCGATGACCGCGACCCGGTGGCCCGCCTGCGCCCGGCCCGATAGCAGGTCGGCATAGCTCACCACCTTGGGGTGGGTGACGCCCGGGATTTGCGGCAGGCGCGGGCGCACGCCAGCGGCGATCACGATGCGGTCGTAGTGACCGGCAGCGAGAGAGGGGGCGTCCGCTCGGTTGTTGAGCTTGAGCGTCACACCGTGCCGCGCCACGCCCTGCTTGAAGTAGCGAAGCAGTTCATTGAACTCCTGCTTGCCTGGCACGGCCCGGGCCAGGTTCAACTGGCCGCCGATCTCGGATCCGGCCTCGAACAGGGTGACCGCATGACCGCGTTCGGCCGCGGTCAGCGCGCAGGCCAGCCCGGCCGCGCCGGCGCCGATCACCGCCACCTTGCGCGGCACGGCCCCTGGCGGCAAGAGCGAAAACTCCAGCTCGCGGCCGGCGCGTGGATTGACCAGGCAGGTGGCGGGGCGGTCGGCGAAGATGTAGTCCAGACAGGCCTGGTTGCAGGCGATGCAGGTGTTGATCTCGTCGGCGCGCCCCTGCGCCGCCTTGCGCACGAAGTCGGCATCTGCCAGGAAGGGGCGCGCCATCGACACCATGTCGGCGTCACCGCTGGCCAAGATTTCTTCGGCCACTTCCGGCGTGTTGATGCGGTTGGAAACGATGACCGGAATCGTCACCGCTTTCTTGATGCGGGCCGCCGCAAAGCGCCAGGCGGCACGCGGCACCACGTAGGCAATGGTCGGGATCCGTGCTTCGTGCCAGCCGATGCCGGTGTTGAGGATGTCGGCGCCTGCGGCCTGCACCGCCTGGGCGAGCTGGATGATGTCGTCAGACGGGGCGCCGCCCTCGACCAGATCGAGCGCCGACACCCGATACATGAGCAGAAACGGCGGCCCCAGGCGCTCGCGCGTGCGTCGCACGATCTCCACCGGCAGGCGGTGGCGACTTTCCATGCTGCCGCCAAATTCGTCGCTGCGGTTGTTCGTGCGCGTGACGGTGAACTGGTTGAGCAGGTAGCCCTCCGAGCCCATGATCTCGACGCCATCGAAGCCGGCGCGTTGCGCGAGTTCGGCGCAGCGGACATAGTCCTCCACCGTTTGCCAGACTTCGGCCGTGCTCAAGGCGCGCGGCGCGCGCGGGTTGATCGGGGAGGGGATGTCAGAGGCGCCCACGGGTCTGGCGATTTTTGCGTATCGCCCGGTGTGCAGGATTTGCAGAATGATCTTGCCGCCCTCGGCATGCACCGCCTGCGGGATCGGTCTGAGCGCATCGGCTTGTGCCGTCGTGACCAGCAGGGGACCGGTTTCATCCAGCAGGCCATCCTGGCAGGGGGCATAGCCGCCCGTGACGATCAGGCCAGCGCCACCGCGTGCGCGCTCGGCATAGAACAGGGACAGCCGGTCGATCGACCGGTCCAGCGACTCCAGGCGGGTGTGCATCGATCCCATCAGCGTCCGGTTGCCAAGGGTGTGCGCGCCGACCTTCAGCGCGGAGAGCAGCGTCGGAAAGAAAACGGTGGCTTCGGTGGACATGGAGAACGCCTTTTTAATAATCTAACTAACACCTGTTCGATGATATATCATACGGCGTCGACCAGCCATGCAATTGGCGAGCACCTCAAATTCTTCTTCCCGATTGACGGTGCGATGCAGGCGGCGACTTCGACTACAGACAACAGTCAATCAGGAGATTTCCCATGATGTTCGACGACGACCAGATGGCGCTGCGTGACGTGGCGCGCCGCTTTGCACGAGAGAAGCTCAGGCCCGATTACCAGAAGCGCGAATCGCAACCTGGCATCGACCGGGCCTTGTTCAAGGAAATGGGTTCGCTCGGTCTGATCGGTGTTGATCTGCCCGAGGAATATGGCGGCTTGGGCCTCAGTGGCGTCACGGCCGGCATGATCACCGAGGAAATTGCCTATGGTGACTTCAACGTCAGCTACATGCAGCTGCTCAGTTCGCTGATGGGCGCCATCATCCATGCCAATGCGTCCCCCGAGCTGGCGCGCACCTGGAACAGCCGGATCGTGGCGGGCGAGGCCATCGTCGCGCTGGGTCTGACCGAACCACGGGGCGGCTCGGATGCCGCCAATCTGCAACTCAAGGCGCGTCGCGTGGGCGACGAGTACGTGCTTTCCGGCGAGAAAACCTCCATCACTTTTGCCGACCAGGCCGATGCCATGGTGTTGTTCGCACGCACCGGCAAGCCCGAGGATGTCGCACGAGGCATCAGCGCCTTCCTGGTCGATCTGAATCAGCCCGGCGTGCAACGCACGCGCTTCAATGATGTTGGTAGCAAGATCATCGGCCGTGGTTCGGTGTTTTTCGACGATGTGCGGGTGCCGGTCGAGAACCGGCTGGGCGAGGAGGGCAAAGGCTTCACGCAGGTGATGCAGGGCTTTGACTTCAGCCGCATCCTGATCGCGCTGCAGTGCGTGGCCGCCGCGCAGGCCTCGATCGACGAAGCCTGGGAATACGTGAAGGAACGCCAGACCTTTGGCGCGCCGCTGGCGCAGTACCAGGGCGTGAGCTTTCCCCTTGTCGAGTTCGAGACCCTGATCGCCGCTTGCCGCCAGCTCTGCTACCACGGCCTGGCCCTGCGCGATGCCGGTCAGCCGCACACCGCGGAAGCGGCCATGGTCAAGTGGATGGGCCCCAAGACCGCTTTTGACGCGATTCACCAGTGCCTGCTGACCTTTGGGCACTATGGCTGGTCGATGGACCTGCCTCACCAGCAGCGCCTGCGCGACGTGATGGGCCTGGAAATCGGCGACGGAACGGCGCAAATCATGAAGCTGATCGTTGCCCGCGAGCGCGTGGGACGCGCCGCCGTGCAGTACGCCAAGGAGAGCAAGAAATGATTCAGACATCCCCAGTGGAGATCAGCCGTGCCGGCGCAGTTGGAATTATCGAGTTAGCCCGCCCCGAAAAATTCAATTGCCTGTCGATGTCCGTTCATGCGGCCATCGAGGCCGCCATCGACGGGTTCGAGAAATTCGACTCCGGTGTGCGCGCCATTCTGATCCGGGCGCAAGGCAAGCACTTCTGCACCGGCGCCGATCTGGATGAGGTGAAGTCGCTGCGTGGCGATCCAGCCAGGCTCAAGCACTTCATCAGCTATGGTCACAGCGTGCTCAAGCGCCTGGAACGCAGCGATTTGCCGGTGGTGGCGGCCTGCCAGGGTCTGACCCTGGCCGGTGGCAGCGAACTGATGCTGGCCTGCGACATCATCTTTGCGGCCAAGGACGCGCGCTTTGGCGACCAGCATGCCCAGTTCGGCCTGATTCCCGGCTGGGGCGGCAGCCAGCGCATGCCACGCATTGCGGGTCTGCGCCGTGGCCTGGACCTGTTCTTTTCGGCGCGCTGGATCGATGCCGCCACCGCCGAGCAGTGGGGGCTGGTGAACTATGTGGTCGAGCCTGAGCAGTTGGGTGAAGCGGCGCTGGCGTATTGCAGCAAGATCGCCACGCGCAGCCGCATCGGCATGGCCACCATGAAACGTTTGGCACGGCAAGGCATGGAGGGTTCGTCGGAGGTCGGTCTCCAGCTTGAGGAAGACCTGGCCAGCGCGGCTCTGCTCGATGACGACGTCAGCGAAGGTCTGGCGGCCTTCGAGGCACGCCGTACACCGGTGTTCAAGGCCTGAGCGGCTGAATGCTTTGTCTCGCGAATAGGCGCAATCACATATGACCATCCTTTCCTCCCGCATATCGACTTCCGACGACGAATTTCGGCTCAACCAAAAAGCCTACCAGGCCGTGATTGCGGACCTGCAAAGCCGTCGCCAACTGGCGCTGGCCGGTGGCCCCCCGAAAGCTCGGGAAAAACACCTGGCGCGCAACAAGATCCTGCCGCGCCATCGCGTCGAAGTGCTGCTCGATCCAGGTTCGCCTTTCCTAGAGGTCGGCATGCTTGCCGGCGAGGGCATGTACGACGGCGTGCCGCCGGGTGCCAGCATCATCACCGGCATCGGTCTGGTGCAGGGCCGTCCGTGCATGATCATTGCCAACGACGCCACCGTGAAGGGTGGCACCTACTACGGCATGACCTGCAAGAAGCATGTGCGGGCGCAGCAAATTGCTTGGGCACACCGCTTGCCCTGCATCACGCTGGTGGACAGCGGTGGCGCCTTCCTGCCGGAGATGGCCAACATTTTTCCCGACGTGGGGCAGTTCGGCAGCATTTTCAACAACCAGGTCCGCATGTCGGCCGAAGGCATCCAGCAGATTGCCGTGGTGATGGGGCCTTGCACGGCGGGTGGCGCCTACATCCCGGCGCTGTGCGACGAGGCGGTGATTGTCAAGGAGCAGGGCTATATGTACCTCGGCGGCCCCGAGCTGACCTTTGCCGCCACCGGCGAGACGGTGGATGCCGAGTCGCTGGGCGGTGCCAAGATGCATTGCAGCGTCAGCGGCGTCACCGATCACATTGCCGAAGATGACCGCCACGCGCTGGCCATCACGCGTGAAATCGTACGGGACTTGGGTGAGCAGCCCAAGCCACGCTGGACGCGTCAGCCGTCGGTGCCTCCGCGCTTCGATCCGCGCGAGATTTACGGCATCATCAGCCGCGACACCAAAATCCCGACCGACACGCGCGAGATTCTGGCGCGTTTCGTCGATGACAGCCGATTCCAGGAATTCAAGCCGATGTACGGCGACACCCTGCTGACCGGCTTTGCTCGCATCCATGGCCACGAGGTTGGCATCCTGGCCAACCAGGGCGTGCTGTTCCCGGAAAGCGCGATGAAGGCGGCGCACTTCATCGATCTGTGCTGCCAGCGAGACATCCCTCTGCTGTTCATGGCCGACGTGACCGGCTTCATGGTCGGGCGCGCCGCCGAGCAGGCTGGCATTGCCAAAGCCGGGGCCAAGATGATCACGGCGATGGCCTCGGCCAACGTGCCCAAGTACACCATCATCATGGGCGCCTCTTACGGTGCAGGTTACCTTGCGATGTGTGGCCGCCCGTTCAACCCGACCGCGATGTTTGCTTGGCCGACCGGCCGCGCGGCCATCATGGGTCCGGATCAGGCCGCCACGGTGATGGCACTGGTGCGCAAACAGATCAACAAGACCGAGGGAAAAGAGTGGACGCCCGAGGAAGAAGAGGCGTTCAAGGCGCCGGTACGCAAGATTTACGAAGACTTCCAGCCTGCTGCGAACTTCTCCTCGAATTTGTGGGTGGACGGCATCATCGATCCGGTGGAGACACGCGACGCCATGGGACTGCTGCTCGACCTCGCATCCCGTACTGCCGCCAAACCGACGCCGTTCGGTGTCTTCCGTTTTTAACCAGGACGCCAGCCATGCAACGCATCCACACCGTCTTGATGACCCACTTCGCCGCAGGAGTTGGGCATGCTTAAGAAAGTCCTCATTGCTAACCGCGGCGAGATCGCCTGCCGCATTGCCCGCACCTGCCGCAAGCTCGGCCTGGAAGTGGCCACCGTGCACTCCAGTGCCGACCGGTTTGCCCGCCATGTGCGTGAGATCGGTGAATCGGTCGAACTCGGGGGTGCAGCGCCCAGCGAGAGTTATCTGAACATCGATGCCATCATCGCGGCGGCCCGGCGTGTGGGCGCCGACGCCGTTCATCCGGGCTATGGTTTTGTCTCGGAAAATCCGGCCTTTGTGCGCGCACTGGATGCGGCTGGCTTGACCTTCATTGGACCCCGGGCCGACACCATCGAGCGCGTCGGCGGCAAAGCCAGTGCCAAGCGCGAGGCAGCCTGCCTCGGCGTGCCGGTCATTCCCGGCAGCGAAAGCGGCATGACCGACCCAGCCGAGGTGTTGAATCTGGTGCGCGGTATGAAGCTGCCCGTGCTGCTCAAGGCCGTGGCTGGTGGCGGTGGCCGTGGCATGGCGGTGGTCGAGACGCTGGAGGGGCTGGAGTCGCGCATCGAGAGTGCCATGCGTGAGGCCGAAAAAGCCTTCGGCAACGGCGAACTGATCGTCGAGCGCTACCTGCCGCAGGTGCGCCACCTGGAGGTGCAGGTAGCCGGTGATGGCCAGGGCCACGCCATCCACCTGTTCGAGCGCGAGTGCACCTTGCAGCGGCGCCATCAAAAAGTGATCGAAGAAGCGCCGTCCAGCGGTCTCAGCCCGCGCCTGCGAGAAGCCATCCTGGCCGACGCGGTCAAGCTGGCTTCTGGCGTGAACTACCGCGGCCTGGGCACGGTGGAGTTTGTCGTCACGGGCGAGGAACATTACTTCCTGGAAGTCAATCCGCGGCTGCAAGTCGAGCACCCGGTGACCGAAGAAGTCACAGGCCTCGATCTGGTCGAACTGCAACTGCGCATTGCCGACACCGGTACCTTGCCCCTGACGCAGGCCGACGTGCGCTGCATCGGTCACGCCTTTGAGGCCCGGCTGTGCGCGGAAGACGCCGATGCGGGCTTTTTACCGGCCACCGGGCGGCTGCAGGTGGTCGATTTTTCGCGCGCTGGCGTGCGCATCGAGTCCGGGGTGGACAGTGGCGACGAGATCTCGCCGCACTACGACTCGATGATCGCCAAGCTCATCGCGCACGGGCCTGACCGCGAGTCGGCGCGCCGGGCGCTGGTGGCCGGATTGCGCGAAAGCACGGTGATCGGCCTGGTCACCAACCTGGAATTCCTGCATGAACTGCTGGAATGGCCAGAGACCCGCGATGCCACCTTTCACACCCGCCTGATCGACGAGCGCCACGCGCAGCGCGGCGTGGTGGCGCCCGCCCCGCCGCCGCTTGAGCACCTGGCTGCGGCCGCGTTGCACTGGCTGGCGCAACGGCGTGCCGAGTCGCCCGCATTGGGCTGCTGGACCCTGGGGGACGGTTTCACAGGCTGGCGCCTGCGCAGTGGGCCGATTCAGGCCGCACCCCAGCCGGTCCTGGTGTTGAAGGCCGGCGCGGCCGAGTGGCCGGTGCGGTTTTCGAGGTGCGACGCTCAGGGCGCCTGCTCTCTGGTCATTGGCGAGCAGGAGGTGAACGCCTCGCTGCAGCCGCTCGCGGCCGGGCGCTCCCTGTTGCAGTGCGGCGGGCGGGCGCTGGAGCTGACGATCCGGGGCGATGCGCGGCAGGTCGAGCTCGCCAGCGCGCTGGGCAGCGGCGTGTTCATGGCGCAACCCTATCTGGGAGGGGACGCCGGTGACGCCGGCGCCAGCGGCCAGCTGGGCGCGCCGATGATGGGCAAGGTGGTGGCGGTCAAAGCGGCGGTCGGCGAGATGGTCGCTATCGGGCAGACCGTGATCGTGCTTGAATCGATGAAGATGGAGCTGCACGTTACGGCGCCGTTCGAAGGTAGCTTGAGCAGCCTGCGCTGCCGGGTCGGCGACATGGTCGAGCGCCACCAGGTGCTCGCCGAAGTCAGCCCCTCCTGATGGAAAGAGAAGTCAGCGATGAGCAACTTACCTACCTCCGTCGAGTTCCATGAGGAAGGCCCGCGCGAGGGCTTCCAGATGGAGCCAAAAACCTATCCGCTGGCGGATCGCGCCGCGCTGATTGATGCTTTGAGCGCCTCGGGCCTGAAGCAGATCCAGGTGGCGTCCTTCGTCAGTCCGCGCGCGGTGCCGCAGATGGTCGACGCATCCGAGTTGTTTGCCGCCATCACCAAGCGCCCTGGCACCCGCTACACGGCGCTCTGGCTCAACGACAACGGCTTCGAGCGTGCGCGCGCCTGCGAACAGGTGGACCTGGACGGCAAGCTGATGTTCTACACCACCGAGCCGTTTTCGCAGCGCAACAACAACTGCAGCGTGGCCGAGATGCGTGAACGCCAGCTCGGCTGGCTGGACCGCTACATCGCCCTGGGCATTCCGGTGGAAAAGGCCTACGTGATCACGGCCTTTGGCTGCAATCTCGGTGGTGCCGTGCCGCTGTCGGTCCTGACCGATCAGGTCCGCTGGCTGGTCGATGCCTGCGCCGACCGGCGTGTGCCGCTGCCGGTGGTCTACCTGGCCGACACCATGGGCTGGGCCCATCCCGAGGAGATCAAGCGCCGCGTCGGCGCGGTGCGCGCGATCGTACCGGAGGCGCAGATTGGCCTGCACCTGCACGACACGCGCGGCGTCGGCGGTGCCAACGTTTATGCCGCCCTGCAAATGGGCGTGCGGCTGTTCGACAGTTCGGTCGCCGGTCTGGGCGGCTGTCCGTTTGCGGGCCACACGCACGGTGGCGCGGCCGGCAATATCTGCACCGAAGACATGGTCTTCATGTGCGAGGAACTGGGCATCGAGACCGGGATCGACCTGGAGGCGCTGATCGAGGCGGCGCGGCTGGCCGAACGCATCATCGGCCGCTCCCTGTCAGGCCATGTGATGCACAGCGGCTCGCTCGCTGCAATGAAAAGATGACACAGATGACATCCCTAGAAAGCCGTATCGACACCCGCAGCGATTCCTACCACCAGGCGCTGGCGCACGGCCGCACCCAGGTCGAGACCTTGCGCACACGCCTGTCCGGGGTGGCCACTGGCGGGCGTGATGCGCACATCGGGCGCCACCACGCGCGCGGCAAGCTGCTGGTGCGCGAGCGCATCGACTTCATCGTCGATGACGGCAGCGCCTTCTTGGAACTCTCGCCGCTGGCGGCCTGGGATCAGTATGGCAACGAGGTGCCGGGTGCGGGCATCGTCACCGGCGTCGGCATGGTGGCCGGGCGGCCGTGCATGTTCATCGCCAACGACGCCACCGTCAAGGGCGGCTCGTTCTTCCATGAAACCGTCAAGAAACACGTGCGGGCGCAGGAAATCGCCGAGCGCCTGCGACTGCCCTGCCTGTACCTGGTGGACTGCGGCGGTGCCTTTCTGCCGGAGCAGGACCGCGTGTTTCCCGACAAGGACTACTTCGGCAACAGCTTCCACCGCCAGTGCCGCATGTCGCAGGCCGGCCTGCCGCAGCTCTCGGCCGTGTTCGGCGGCTGCACCGCGGGCGGCGCCTACATTCCCGCGCTGTCGGACGAAGTGGTGATGGTGCGCGGTAACGCACGCATTCATCTGGGTGGCCCGTCCATCGTCAAGATCGCGATCAACGAAGTGGTCGACGGCGAAACCCTGGGCGGCGCGGAGATGCACAGCCGTGTCTCCGGTGTCAGCGACCACCTGGCCGAGGACGAGCATCAGGCGCTGGCCATGCTCCGTCAGATCGTCGCCAGCCTGCCGCCCGAGCCGCCCATGGTGCCGCCGCTGCCGCCCAGCGCACCACGTTACGACCCGATTGAGCTCGATGGCGTCGTACCGGTCGACCCCAAACAGCCCTACGACGCGCGCGAAATCATTGCGCGGCTGCTCGACGGCAGCGCTTTCCACGAGTTCAAACCGTTGTGGGGAGATACGCTGGTGACCGGCTTTGGCGCGATCCACGGCCAGCCGGTCGCCATCCTCGCCAACAACGGCGCGCTGCTGGCCGAGTCGGCCCTGAAGGGCGCGCATTTCATCGAACTGGCCAACCAGCGCGGAGTACCGCTGCTGTTTTTGCAGAACATCCCCGGCTTCATGGTTGGCACCGAGGCCGAGCGTGGCGGTATTGCCAAGCACAGCGCCAAGATGGTGTATGCCATGGCCTGCGCGCGCGTGCCCAAGCTCACGTTGGTGGTTGGCGGCTCTTATGGCGCCGGCAACTACGGCATGTGCGGCCGCGGCTTTGAGCCCGAATTCCTGTTCGCCTGGCCCAGTGCCAGAGTTGCCACGATGAGCGCCGACATTGCCAGCAACGTGATGGTCGAGCTGGCGCGCTCTAACTTGCGCGGCCCGGCTGATGAGGCGCGGCTGCTGGATATCGAACGCAGGGTACGCGAGCAGTACGCGCGCCAGAGCGATCCCTATTACGCCACCTCCCGGCTGTGGGACGACGGTCTGATCGAACCCTCGGCCTCGCGCGATGTGCTGGGCCTGGCGCTGGCGCTGGCGGCGCGCCGTGCGTTGCCGAGTACGGCAACCCCTGTTTACCGCATGTAAGAGAACCTCTATGAACACCCCCACCTACGAGACCCTGCAACTGGTCGTCGACGCGCGCGGCGTGGCCCGCCTCACGCTCAACCGCCCCGACACTCATAACGCGCTCAACGCCACCCTGATCAGCGAGCTGCGCCGTGCCGTCGATTGGCTGGCCGCAGCGCCGGGCGTGCGCGCGGTGGTGCTCACCGGCACCGGCAAGACCTTTTGCGCGGGTGGTGACCTGGGCTGGATGCAGGACAACATGAAAAAGAGCCGGACCGAGCGCGTGGGCGAAAGCGGCGATCTGGCGCTCATGCTGCGCGCCCTGAACGAGCTGCCTATGCCCGTCATTGGCCGCATCAATGGCCCCGCGTATGGCGGCGGAGTCGGCATGATCTCGGTCTGCGACATCACGATCGCGGTCGATACCGGCATCTACTCGCTGACTGAGGTGCGCCTGGGCCTGCTGCCGGCCAATATCGCGCCCTACGTCGTGGCGCGCATGGGTGAAGCCAACGCCCGGCGCACCTTCCTGACGGCGCGCCGCATGAGCGCGGCAGAGGCGCAGCGCCTGGGCCTGCTCTCAGAAGTGGTGGCGGCCGATCAGCTCGACGCGGCCATTGAACGCGAACTCGCCGACCTGCTGCAGTGCGCGCCCGGCGCGGTGGCGGCCACCAAGAAGCTTGTGGCCTATGTGCAGGCGCACGATCTGCCCACCAACATGATCTACACCGCTGACAAGCTGGCCGACGCCTGGGAAACCGAAGAAGGGTGCGACGGCATCGCTGCCTTTTTTGGCAAGCGGCTGCCGATGTGGCGGCAGGTCTGAGTGTTGGCATGAAGGCGTGCGACTGATGTTTAACACCCTCCTGATTGCCAATCGCGGGGAGATCGCCTGCCGCATCGCCCGCACCGCGCGCCGCATGGGCCTGCGCACGGTGGCGGTCTATTCCGAAGCCGACCGCGAGGCGCTGCACGTGGCCCTGTGCGATACGGCCGTGCGCATCGGAGCGCCGGAGGCCGCGCGCAGCTACCTTGATGCCGCTGCCATCGTGGCCGCGGCGCGTGCCGCCGGTGCGCAGGCCATCCATCCGGGCTACGGCTTTTTGTCGGAAAGCCTGGCCCTGATTGACGCCTGCGAAGCCGTCGGGCTCATTTTTGTGGGTCCCTCGCGCGAAGCGATCCGGCGCATGGGCTCGAAGATCGAATCCAAGCGCATCGCGCTCGGAGCCGGCGTGCCGGTGGTGCCGGGCTACCACGCCGACGACCAGGACTCTGCGGTCTTGCAGGCGGCGGCCGGGGGCATCGGCTACCCGGTGCTGATCAAGGCCTCGGCCGGCGGCGGCGGCAAGGGCATGCGGGTGGTGCGCAGCGCGGCTGACTTCTCGGCCGCGCTGGATACCGTGCGACGCGAAGCAAAGGCTTCGTTCGGCGACGACCGCGTGCTGCTGGAACGCTACCTCGACGAGCCACGCCACCTCGAAGTGCAGTTGCTGGGCGACAAGCACGGGCATCTGGTCCATCTGTTCGAGCGTGAATGTTCGATCCAGCGCAACCACCAGAAAGTGATTGAGGAAGCGCCCGCGCCGCACCTGCCTCCCGCAGTGCGCGAGGCCCTGTTTTCGCACGCACTGACGATCGGGCACGCCATGGGCTACGACAGCACCGGCACCATCGAGTTCATCCACGACAGCCGCAGCGGCGACACCTTCTTTCTGGAAATGAACACCCGGCTGCAGGTCGAGCACCCAGTGACCGAGTTGACGGTCGGTATTGATTTGGTCGAATGGCAGCTGCGGGTGGCCACTGGTGAGCCGCTCGGCTTCGCCCAGCCGGACCTGTCGCAGCGCGGCTGCGCGATCGAGGCGCGAGTCTGCGCGGAGAATCCGGCGGCGGGTTTTGCGCCCGAGATCGGCGCCCTGATCGACTACCGCGAGCCGCGCGGCGAGGGCGTCCGGGTCGACAGCGGCGTACGCAGCGGCAGTCAGGTGACGCCCTATTACGACTCCATGCTGGCCAAGGTGATTGCCCATGCCGACGACCGGCCGACCGCCGCACGGCGGCTCGCCACGGCATTGGACAACACGGTGCTGCTCGGCGTGCACAGCAACCTCGGTTTTCTGGCCGATCTGCTGCGCCACGACCACTTCGCGCAAGTACTCACCACACACTACATCGAACGCGCCTTTCCCGCAGGCTGGCAGCCGCGCGCGGACGATGGGCTGGCCATCGCCGCTGCCGCCGTGCACGGCGTGCTGACCCAGCAGGCGGCGGCCGGGCGCTCGGCCTGGCAGTCGCTCGGGGCCTGGCGCGCGTCCGGCGCCGGGAGTGGCACTGGCAGCACGCAGGTGCTGCTCGAAGACGAGCAGCGCTGCGTGCATGAAGCCAGCGTGTCGCCGTTGGGCGAAGGCTGGCGCGTGCGCGTCGGCGATCTGGAGCTGAACCTGGGAGCGACGCTAACCGGCGACACCCTGGCGTTGCAGCACGACGGCCTGACGGTGCGCTTCACGTTGGCGCTGGAACAGCACGCTACGCAGGGCAAACGCGTGTGGCTGGCCGGGCCGGGCGGCACGTGGGCCTGGCGCCGGCTCGACCGCTGGCAGCGCGCACTCAAGGGCGCGGCGTGCGCCGATGATGAGCGGGGCGGCAATCGCCTGCTCGCGCCCATGCCCGGTCTAGTGACGCAGGTGCAAATCAGTGTGGGCATGACGGTGAACGCGGGCGACACGCTGGTGCAGATGGAGGCAATGAAGATGGTGCACACGCTCAGCGCGCCCGCGGCGGGCCGGGTCAGCGAGTTGCGTTGCCGCGTCGGTGACGCGGTGCGCGGTGGCGATGTGTTGGTAATCATGGAAGCAATGGAATCTGAGGAAAGGCAATGAACGAGCCGATTTATTTTGACGAGCAACACCGGCAGTTCCGGGACAACCTGCGCCGCTTTGTCGAGCAGGAGGTGGTGCCACAGGCAGCGCCCTGGGAAGAGGAAGGCATGGTGCCGCGTGCGGTGCTGAGAAAAATGGGTGAGCTCGGCTACCTCGGCGTGCGTTACGCCGAGCAATACGGCGGCTCGAATCTTGACACGGTGTACAGCGCGATCCTGGCCGAAGAACTCGGCCGTTCCACGTACGGCGGCTTTGCCGTGACGGTGATGGTGCACACCGACATGGCCTCGCCGCACCTGGCCAACTTTGGCACGCCAGAGCAGCTCGCGCGCTACCTGCCCGCCATCATCTGCGGCGAGAAGATCTGTGCCGTGGCGGTCACTGAGCCCGATGCAGGCTCTGACGTGGCTGGCATCCGCACCCGCGCGGTGCGCGACGGAGACCACTGGGTTATCAATGGCAGCAAGATGTTCATCACCAACGGCGTGCATGGTGACGTGTACTTCGTCGCCGCCAAGACCGACCCGACGGCCAAGGGCTCGCGCGGTATCTCGATCTTCATTGTCGAGAAGGGTACGCCGGGCCTTCGAGTCGGGCGCGCGTTAAAGAAAAGCGGCTGGCTGTGCAGCGACACCGCCGAACTGGTGTTCGAAGATTGCCGCATCCCGGCCGCCAATCTGCTGGGCGAAGAGAACAAGGGCTTCTACCAGATCATGCGCAATTTCCAGAACGAGCGCATGGTGCTGGGTGCGCAGATGATGGGCGAAGCCGCGCGTGCGATCGAGCTGACGCTGGCCTATGTGCGCGAGCGCAAGGCCTTCGGCGCCACGCTGTGGGACAAGCAGGCGATCCGCCAGCGCCTGGCCATGCGGGCAGCGCAGGTCGAGGCGGCCCGTCAGTTGGTTTACCACGCTGCCTGGCTCGATGCGAAGGGGCGCGAGTGCGTCAAGGAAGTGTCGATGGTCAAGGCGCTGTGCGGCGAGCTGCTCAACGACGTGGTCTATGACTGTCAGCAGTTCCACGGTGGCGCTGGCTATATGCGCGAGACGCCGATCGAGCGCATGGTGCGCGACGCCCGTGTCCAGGCCATCGGTGGCGGTGCCACCGAGGTCATGCTCGAAGAAGTGGCGAAACGGTTGTGAACATGAGCACCTCTCAAGCTACTTCAGTCATGGAAGAGCCGGTCGAGCTGCCGCTGAAGGAGGTCCTGCCCGGCATCCTGATGTTCACGCTGCCGGTGGACTATGGCATCGACCACGTCAACATCTACCTGATTCGCGAAAGCGAGGGTTGGTGCCTATTCGACACGGGTGCCGACTGCGAAGCCGCCCGTGCGCTGTGGCTGCGCGCCCTGAAGGGACCACTAGCGGCCGGCCTGACGCGCATCATCGTCTCGCACCACCACCCCGACCACCTCGGGCTGGCAGTGTGGCTGCACGAGCGCACCGGCGCTACCATCCTGATGCGCGAGGAAGAACGGACGGTGGCGGGGCAGACGCACGTGCCCAGCGCCGATGACCGCGCCTACTGTATCGACTTCATGTGCCGCCATGGGGTGGCGCCGGAGGATGCGCAACAGGTGGTGGGCGGGGTCTTGCAAAGCAACATGGCCTGCGCCGTGCCGGCGCGCGTCGAGCCGCTCGAAGCCGGCCAGACGCTGCGCATCGGCGAGCATGTGTTCGAGGTGCTGGTGCTGGGCGGTCACAGCATTGCACAGATTTGCCTGTATGCGCCCAAGTTGAAGCTGCTGCTCACGGGCGACCAGTTGCTCGAACGCATCACGCCCAACATCGGCGTCTGGCCCTATGGCGAAACCGATCCGCTGCCGCGCTATCTGAACAGCCTGCGCACAATTGCCGCGCTGGATATCGAGCACGTGCTGCCGGCCCATCACGACGTCTACCACGCCGGGGTCAAGCGCGCGCACGGACTGGTGGCGCACCATCAAAAAGCGTTGCGCAAGTTCATGGCGCGCCTGGGCGCGGGGGGCATGAATGCCACCGAACTCGGCTACGCCGTTTATGGCGCGCAGAGCGACCCGCTGCATGCTTACCTTGCCATGGGCGAAACCCTGGCGCACCTGCTGTGGCTGGAGCGCTCCGGCTACGTGCGCCATGAAGAAACGCTAGCCGCGACCCGCTGGTATCCGGTGACGGCGGCCGGCGAAGAGCCCACCCTCACCTTGTCTGGAGATATGTCGAGATGACAGAAACACACACCATCAACGAAGAAGAAATCGCCAAGAGATGGCAGAAGTTTGCCCATGTGTCTCCGTATAACCGCGAACTGGGCCTCCTGCCGCACGCAGCGCGAACCGACTGGTGCGTGCTCAAGGTCGAGTATCAGGAAGCGCTGGTGGGCGATCCGCAGACCAGGGTTTTGCATGGCGGCGTGATCACTGCGCTGCTCGACGCAGCGTTCGGATTCGCGATTTTCGTCAAGCTGCCAGAGATACGGCCGATGGCCACGCTGGACTTGCGCATCGACTACCTCAAGCCCGCCACGCCCGGGCGTGCGATTCTGGGAGGGGCCGTTTGCTACAAGCTGACTGCAGAACTGGCGTTCGTCCGAGGCGCTGCTTACCACGACACGCCGGACGACCCAATTGCCACCGCCGTCGGCATTTACATGTTTACTTCCGGGCGACCGGTATTGCGCAACGAGGATGTGCCACGATGAAATGGACCGAACAAATTGACCATGCGCGCGCCCAGGGTGACTGGAGCGAAGTGATCCGGGCGGTGCCCTTTGCGCGTTTTCTGGACTTGCGCATCGATGTCAAGGGCGAGGAGTTCACCTGCGTCCTGCCATTCCAGGAAAAACTGATAGGCAACCCCATCCTGCCGGCTCTGCATGGCGGAGCCACCGGGGGGTTTCTGGAGTGCGCCGGATTGTTCTACCTGCTGTGGCACATGGACAGCCGGGACTTGCCCAAGACCATCGATTTCAACATTGATTACCTGCGCTCGGGCCGTCCGCAGGACACCTATGCCAACGTCGTGATGGTCAAGCTGGGCCAGCGTGTGGCGAATCTGCGCATCCAGGCATGGCAATCCAGCCCCGATAAGCCCATCGCCCTTGGCCACGGCAATTTCATGCTGCGTGCCTGAGCTCATTACGAAGGAGACAAATCCATGAGCCAATCTGTTTACAAATCCGTGTTTCGCCCCGGCCTCTTTGCCGGTCAGACGGTGATCGTCACCGGCGGTGGCAGCGGCATCGGCCGCTGCACTGCGCACGAGTTGTCCAACCTGGGCGCCAGCGTGGCGCTGGTGGGCCGCAAGATCGAGAAGCTGCAGGCGGTGCAGGCCGAGATCGAAGCGGCGGGTGGCAAAGCCAGCATCCATGTCTGCGACATCCGCGACGAGCCGGGCGTCAAGGACCTGGTTGCCGACGTGATTGCGCAGCACGGCCGGATCGATGGCCTGGTCAACAACGCCGGCGGCCAGTACCCGCAGCCGGTCAAGGACATCAGCCTCAAGGGCTGGGAGGCGGTGGTGCGCAGCAACCTGACGGGAGGCTTTCTCGTCTCCCGCGAGGTCTACACGCAGTGGATGGAGGCGCACGGCGGCTCCATCGTCAACATCATCGCCGACATGTGGATGGGCATGCCCACCATGGGACACAGCGGCGCCGCGCGCGCCGGCATGCTGTCGTTCACCGAAACGGCGGCCTGCGAATGGGGCGAGTCGGGCGTGCGCGTCAACGCGGTGGCGCCGGGCTTTGTGGCCAGCAGCGGCTTTGACACCTACGAACCCGAGATGCAGGCCAAGTTCCGCATTTTGATGAAGAGTGTGCCGCTGCAGCGCTATGGCACCGAGGCCGAAGTATCGGCGGCCATCGTGTTCCTGCTGTCCGAGGCGGCGGCCTACATCACCGGCTCCTTCATCCGCGTCGATGGCGGTGTGCCCAATGCCCGTCAGACCTGGAAGCTGAAGCCGACGGATCGCTCCAAACCCTTCAACGGCTTTGCCCTGGCCAAGCCGCCGAAGTGCCTGAGCGCCAAGGATGAATGACATGGACGCGACGACGCAAACCACAAACACGAACGATCCGTCGGCTTATCTCGCGCCCGGCCGCTACGTGGACAGCGATCACCCGGCGGTGATCGCGTTCGCGCGCCGGGTGGCCGACCCCGGCCTGACGCCGCGCGAGATCGCGGTCAAGCTCTAT
The DNA here is from genome assembly GCF_000238595.1 of Acidovorax sp. NO-1. Classification (GTDB taxonomy): domain Bacteria; phylum Pseudomonadota; class Gammaproteobacteria; order Burkholderiales; family Burkholderiaceae_C; genus Acidovorax. Next base: position 164,441 of record NZ_AGTS01000083.1, read on the forward strand.
TACGCCGTGCGCGACGAGTTTCTCTACGACCCCTACTACTTTGACACCACGGTCGAGGGCTTGAAGGGCAGCCACGTGATCGAGGCTGGGCGTGGCTTTTGCGTGCCCAAGGCGGCGTTGCTGGCAGCGGCTGCCCGTGTACTGGGCGTGCCGGCACGGGTGGGCTATGCCGACGTTCGCAACCACCTGACCAGCAAACGCCTGCAAGACCTGATGGGCACCGACTTGTTTGTCTTTCATGGCTACACCGAGCTGTGGGTCGACGGCCAGTGGCTCAAGGCAACGCCCGCTTTCAACCGCTCCTTGTGCGAGAAAGCCGGTATCCACCCGTTGGAGTTCGACGGCAGCGCCGATTCGGTCTTTCATGAATTTGATGTCAGCGGCCGACGTCACATGGAGTATGTGCAGGACCGCGGCGCCTACGCCGATCTGCCGCGCGAGGAACTGCTGGCCACGTGGCGCGAGCACTACAAGAGCTTCGCCGACTGGGGTCAGGTTGCAGGCAATGGTGCCGACTTTGAACAAGAAGTGGGCTCGGGATCGTGATCACCATGAAGTGAGTTGACAAAATTTTTAAACAGCCAAAAAGAGATAGCCATGAACCTGAGCAAATCGAAATTCGCAAACGCGTTGAGCGATCCTCGGTCGGGGCTTCAGCTTCGGCTGCCAAACGTGCGGGCAACCCTGCAAGCTGTGCAGGTTATTGCCGCGCTTTGTGTGACGCTGTTGGGGACCGGGCTTGCGCGAGCAGAGACTGGCGTAACAGCACAGACCGTCCTGATCGGTCAGAGTGTGTCGCTGACCGGGCCGCTTGCAGAAATCGGCAACGATTTCAGCGAAGGTTTCAAGGCGTACATCGACGAGGTGAACCGCCGTGGCGGGGTCTTCGGCCGCCGGTTGAAGCTCGTGCTAATGGACGACGGGTATGTTCCCCAACGATCACTGGCCAATACCGAAAAATTGATTGGTGAGGACAAGGTATTCGCGCTGGTCGGGAACTTGGGAACGGCCAATGTCACCGGTGTGCTGCCGCTACTGGAGCAACACCGTGTGCCATTGTTTGCGCCGTTCACGGGAGCAGACAGCCTGCGCCGCACGCCGAACCGGTATCTGTTCACCGTGATGGCTTCGTACGGTAGTGAAACAGAAAAAATGGTTCAGCATTTGACGACGACAGGGATCAAGTCCATCGCCGTCGCATACCTGAACAACGCTTTCGGACAGGAGGGGCTTGCGGGCGTGCAGGCGGCTATGAAGGACCGACAAGTAGCCCCGATAGCGAGTGCGGCGATCGCGACGGACGCTCGGGACGCCGCAGTTGCGGCGCAAACAATTGCTCTCGCGCGACCGCAAGCGGTCATTTTGACGACGGCCGGCAAGGCGACGATCGAATTCATTCGCGAGTTTAAGAAGACCGGAGTAGCAGCACAACTGCTGCTGCTGTCGGTGGCGGACACCAATCTCCTGGTCAATCAGTTCGGCAAGGACGCGACTGGCATCATCGTCACCCAGACGATGCCGGCGCCGTTCTCCAACAAGCTCGGCGTGTCGCGCGAATTCAACAAACTGATGAATTCCAACGGCAAGGTCAAGCACGTCGGCTATGCATCCATGACGGGGTTTGTTTCGGCCAAAGCCTTCGTTGAAGCGCTCCGGCTCACAGGGCCGGACCTGACCCGTGAGAAGTTCATGAGCGCCATCGAAAGTGCAAAAAACATGGATCTTGGGGGCTATGTCTTGCGTTTTGGTCCGGAAAAGCATCATGGTTCGACCTATGTTGAGATGACCATGATCAAGCCCGGCGGCTCGCTATTTGTCTACTGAAATGAAGAAACAAACCTTCCACATGAGCGTTACTGAGCGGCGAGAGTTTTTTGCTTTCGACGGGGGAGCCCTCGTCGCTGAGGTGTATGGCCCGGTCGGCGCTCCAGCGGTGTTGCTGCTGCACGGTGGCGGGCAAACCCGCCATGCCTGGGGCAAGGCGGCGCAGGTGCTGGGCGATGCCGGCTGGTACACCGTGGCGCTGGACTTGCCGGGCCACGGCGACAGTGCCTGGGCCACGGATGGCGACTACCGCATCGAGACGCTGGCCGACACCATGTGCTGCATCTGGCGCGAACTGGGCACGCCGCTGGCGGTGGTCGGCGCTTCACTGGGCGGCCTCATCAGCATGGCCGCAGTCGGCCGCGTCGATGCGCCGCCGATCAACGCGCTGGTGCTGGTGGACATTGCGCCGCGCATGGAAGAAGCCGGTGTCGAGCGCATCGTCAGTTTCATGCGGGCGCGGCCCGATGGTTTTGCGTCGCTGGAAGAAGCCGCGCAACACATCGCTGACTACCGTGGGCGGCCAATGGAAGGACCGATCGAGGGCCTGAAGAAGAACCTGCGTATGAATGTGCAAGGCCGCTGGAATTGGCATTGGGACCCGCAACTGATGAGCGAGGCCAACCACAACCACCGGCGCGACGCGGAGGGCTACGAGCGCGCCTTGCGCGGTCTGCAGGCGCCCACCCTGCTGCTGCGCGGCCAACGCAGCGACGTGATCAGCGAAGAAGATGCGCGCGCCCTGGTGCAAACCCTGCCGCGGGCGCGCTTTGTCGACCTCAAGGGCGCCGGCCACATGATCGCCGGTGATGCCAACGACGCCTTCGCCGCCAGCGTGGCGGCGTTTCTGCACGAAGTAATGCCGCCGGCGCCACCTCCGGCGAGTCGAAGCTGAATCTGAACGAGGAGCATGGAATGAGTTTGCGATCTTTTACGCTGCACGATCTCATCAAGCGCAACGCGCGTTTGTACGGATCGAACACCGCCCTGGTGTTCGGCGATCAGCGGGTCACGCACGCCCAGTATGCCGAGCGCACGGCGCGCCTGGCGGCTGGTCTGGCGGCCGCAGGCGTGGGCCAGGGTGACCGGCTGGCGATACTGGCCCCCAACTGCCTGGAATATGTCGACCTGTTCGGCGCAGCCGCCCAGTTGGGCGTGATCGTGGTGCCGATCAACTGGCGGCTGTCGGCCGAGGAGGTGGCCTATGTCATCGAGGACGTGGCGCCGCGGGTGCTGATCGTCGCCGATGAGTTCCAGGCCCTGCTGCCGCAGAGCGGCCTGGACGACAAGCTGCGCTACACGCTGGGCGTCGCGCCAGCGCCCTGGCAACCCGTCAGCGCCTTGTATCTCGATCGCACCGTGCCGCCCGCCGATCTGAATGACGATGAGGGGCTCGTCATCATCCACACCGCCGCCGTGGGCGGGCGGCCGCGCGGCGCGCTGCTCTCGCACCGCGGCCTGATCGCCGCCAGCCTGCAGACGCAACTGGCCTGGCAGTTGACCACTTCAGATGTCAATCTGGGCGTCTTGCCGCTGTTTCACGTGGCCGCCATCGGCTTCATGCTGGCCACGCAGCAGGCGGGCGGGGCGACGCTGCTGCTGACACGTTTCGATCCGCCCAGCCTGGTCAAGCATATCGACGAGGACGGCGGCAGCCTGATCGGCACCTTCCCGCCGATGCTGGGCGCCCTGCTGGACGCCGCAGCGGCCCAGGGCTCGGCACTGGACAGCCTGCGCGTGGTGTCGGGAATCGACGTGCCCGAGACCATCGCGCGCTTGCGCACCACCTGCCCCCAGGCGACTTTCTGGAGTGCCTACGGCCAGACCGAGACCTCGGGCTCGGTCAGTCTGGCGCCATTTGACGAGCGCCCCGGCAGCGCCGGGCGGCCCACCGCGCTGAACACGGTCGCAGTGGTGGACGAACTGGACCGCCCGTTGCCCACCGGCGCCACCGGCGAGATCGTGGTGCGGGGTCCGATGGTGTTCCAGGGCTACTGGCGCTGCGAAGCAGACAACGCTTTCGCGCTGCGCAACGGCTGGCACCACACGGGCGACATGGGGCGCATCGATGCCGAGGGCTACCTTTGGTACAGCGGGCGTTCACCGGCCAAGGAGTTGATCAAGCCGGGGGGCGAGAACGTCTATCCGGCTGAAGTCGAGCGGGCCATTCTGGAGCACCCGGCGCTGGCGCAGGTGGTGGTCCTCGGTGTGCCGGACGTTCAGTGGGGCGAGGCGGTCAAGGCGGTCTGCGTGCTGAAGGCAGGGTGCACGCTGAGTGCCGAGGAGTTGATCGAGTTTGTGGGCGGTCGCATCGCACGCTACAAAAAACCCAAGCACGTGGTGTTTGTACCGGCACTCCCCTTGGGCGGTGCCGATAGCATTGACCGCGCGGCCGTCAAGGCCGCGCACGGTGGCGCCTGATGGCCATGTCAGCCCGGTGTGCTCAAACCGCCGTTGACGCTCAGGGTCTGGCCGGTGATGGCATCGGACTCCGGTCCGGCCAAGAACGCCGCCGCGTTGGCGATGTCCTGGCAGTGCACGGGGAACAGCATGCGCTTGCGCAGGTTCTCGATCATGTCCTTGCCGTGACCGCCTTCGAGCGCTGGCGAGCCCGGGCCCCAGCGCGGCTCGGCATCCCAGATGTAGCTCATCGCCACCGCGTTGACCCGAATGCCGTCGCGCCCCAGTTCACGCGCCAGCACGCGGCACATCTGCATCATGCCGGCGGTGGCGCCGCCAATGAAGGATTCGCCGACCGTGGCCACGCGGCCCGCGTCGGTGCCCACCGCGACGATCTTGCCGCGGCCGTGCAGTGCCATGACGCGGGCGGCAGCCTGGATCGCAAATGCGCGGGTGAGCCAGTGGGCGCGGATGTAGTTGTCGAAGTCGCCGTTGCTCATTTCCTTGAAAAGGCGAAAGGACGGCGAGTCGGCACTGGCGCCTGCGCCGCTGGCCACCAGGATGTCAAGGCGACCGTGGCGCTCGGCAACTCGATCCACCATGGCACGAACCGCGTCGCTATGGGTCAGGTCGGCTTGTTCAAACGCGGCGCAGTAGCCGTTCGCAGCGATCTCGTTGATCACTGCCTGTCCGGCTTCGGGATTGCGGCCGTTGACGATCACGTGCGCGCCGCGCCGCGCCAACTCCAGCGCAATGGCACGACCGATGAAGGCCGTGGCACCGGTGACGAGGGCGATCTGGCCCTGAAGTTGACCGCCAGGCAAGGGTGCTGGGTTCATCCGCTGTTCTCCTGCGCTAGACGACATAAAAACCCAATTATGTCAAAACAGCGGGCCAGGCCGATAGAAGGATTGCCCGCAGAGAACCACTTTCATCCATCACCACCCATCAATCACCGGACTTCAAAATGGCCAACCTGACCGACAGCGCCAAGTCGCATCATTTCAAGACGCACCGACGCACCATCACCGAAACCGACATCGTCACCTTCGTCAATGTGGTCGGCTTGCATGAACCATTTTTTATCGACATGGAGTACATCCGGGAGAACATGACCGGATCGCATCGCAGCCGCTTTGCGCCCGGCCCGATGGTCATTTCGCTCGGCATGGGGCTGCTGGCAACCTATGTGTCCGAAATCATCAAGCAGGTGCTGGAAGGGCGCGAGGTTGGCCCGTTCGGCGGTATGACCGGCGTACAGGCACGCCTGCGCGGTGCGCTGTTTCCGGGCGACACCATTCATGTCGAAGGGGAGGCCCGACTGCTCCCCACGACCTCGCGCGGCTATACCCTGATGGAGTTGCAACATTTGGTGATCAATCAGCGTGGCGAAACCATTGCCGACTTCACTGAAACCATTACTTTTTTGCCTGCTGCTCCGGCTCCATGAATTTTGAACTTTCGTGAGTCGTTTGCCTGTGGCAGCCCGTCCACGACTCGCGACGTCAAATGGCCGGATCAATAGTACAGACCGCACAGACCGGGATATCCAACACCAGGAGATTTCTACATATGACAAAACGAGAAGCTGTGATCGTCGGCGTTGCCGACCTGCCACTGAAGGACGGCAAGGTCCTTGCGCCCATGTCGGTCCTGCAGGCCCAGGCGCTGGTCGCCCGCGACGCCTTGAAGGACGCCGGCATCGCCATGCACGAAGTCGATGGGTTGCTGACCGCCGGTATGTGGGGGGTGCCCGGCCCGGGCCAGTTGCCGACCGTGACGCTGTCGGAGTACCTGGGGATTACGCCGCGCTTCGTCGACGGCACCAACATCGGCGGCTCGGCCTTCGAGGCGCATGTGGCGCATGCCGCCACCGCCATCGAGGCTGGCCGCTGCGAGGTGGCGCTGATCACTTACGGTAGCCTGCAGAAGAGCGAGATGAGCCGAAACCTCGCCGGGCGCCCGGCGGTGCTGACCATGCAGTACGAAACCCCCTGGGGCATGCCCACGCCGGTGGGCGGCTATGCGATGGCGGCCAAGCGCCACATGCACGAATATGGCACCACCTCCGAGCAGCTGGCCGAGATCGCGGTGTCCACGCGCAAGTGGGCGGCGCTCAATCCGGCGGCCACCATGCGCGAGCCGCTGTCGATCGAGGATGTGCTCCAGAGCACGATGATCTCCGACCCGCTGCACCTGCTCGATATCTGTCTGGTCACCGACGGTGGTGGCGCGGTGGTCATGACCACCGCCGAGCACGCCAAGGCGCTCGGTCGCAAGCCGGTGTTCGTGCGCGGTTACGGCGAATCACACACCCACTGGACCATCGCCGCCATGGCCGACCTAGCGCGCCTGACGGCCGCCGAAGTGGCCGGTCGGGACGCCTTTGCCATGGCGGGCATCCGGCATGACGCCATTGACGTGGTTGAGGTCTATGACTCGTTCACCATCACCGTGCTGCTGACGCTCGAAGCGCTGGGCTTTTGCAAGCGTGGCGAGGGTGGAGCCTTTGTCGCCAACCAGCGCACCGCGCCGGGCGGTGTATTCCCGCTTAACACCAACGGCGGCGGTCTGTCTTACGCACACCCAGGCATGTACGGCATCTTCCTGCTGATCGAGGCGGTGCGCCAGTTGCGCGGTGAATGCGGCCCGCGCCAGATTCAGGACGCCGTGACCGCCCTGGTCCACGGCACCGGCGGCACGCTCTCCAGCGGTGCCACTTGCATTCTCTCCACCCGGTGAACACCATGTACGACAAACCCCTGCCCGTCATCGATGGCGAGAGCCGCTCCTATTGGGACGCCCTGAAACAACATCGCCTGACACTCAAGCGCTGCCATGACTGTGGCAAGCACCATTTCTATCCGCGCGTCCTGTGCCCGCACTGCCATTCCGACGCCGTCGAATGGGTCGATGCGCGCGGCACCGGCACCATTTACAGCTACACCATCGCGCGTCGGCCGGCCGGTCCGGCCTTCAAGGCCGACACCCCCTACGTGGTGGCGGTGATCGACCTCGACGAGGGCGCGCGCATGATGACCAACATCGTCACCGACGATGTGGAGGCGGTGCGCATCGGCCAGCGTGTGACGGTGCAGTACGACGATGTGACCGACGAGGTCACGCTGCCGAAGTTCCGGCTGTTGTAGCGCCGAGGTTTCCCATATGGACTTCACCATCGATCCCGATACCGTGGCGATTGCCGAGGCAGTGCTGCGCTTCGTGGAACGCGAAGTGCTGCCGCTGCAGCAGCGCCACCACGACCTGCTGGGCAGCGAACGCAGCTTGTTCGATGCCAGCGGTCGTTATGTGCCCGAGGCGCTGGCGCTGCGCCAGCAGGTGCGCAAGCGCTCGGCCGAGTTGGGTTTTTACACTCTGTTTGGCGACGAAACACTGGGCGGCGGCGGGCAGGGCGCGCAGGTCATGGCCCATGTGCAGGAGGTGCTCAACCACCGCGTGGGTCCGGCCCAGCCTCTTGTGCAGACGGTGGTGCTGCCATCGCCCTTCACCAACGGTCTGTCGCCGGTGCTGCGGCACCTGAAGCCGGACATCTTCGCGCAATACCGCGATCGCATCGCCAGCGGCGACAAGACCCTGTGCTTTGGTCTGAGCGAGCCCGATGCAGGCTCCGATGTATTCGGCATGCGAACCCGCGCCGTGCGCGACGGTGACGAATGGGTGCTCACCGGCACCAAGCAGTGGATCACCAACTCGCCCTACGCCGATTACGCCATGGTGTTCGCGCTGACCGACCCCGAAGCCGCGGCGCGCCACAAGGGCGGCGTCACCGGTTTCTTCGTCGACACGCGCGTGCCCGGTTTTTCCGTGCCGCGCATCATCAACACCATGGGCCACCTGGGCGGCGACACCGGCGTCATCGTGCTCGACGGCGTGCGTGTGCGCGACGACCACCGGCTCGGCGAAGTCGGGCGCGGACTGGCGGTGGCCATGGACGGCGTCAACGCCGGGCGCATGGGCATGGCGGCATCTTGCCTGGGCCTGGCCCGATGGGCGCTGGACCAAGCTGTGGACTATGCCAAGGTGCGAAATACCTTTGGCGTGCCCATTGCCGAGCACCAGGCCATCCAGCTCATGCTGGCCGACAGCGCCATGGACATCTACGCCGCCAAGACCATGATCCAGAACTGTGCCTGGCGCCTGGACAGCGGCCGCGCCGTCACCGCGCAGGTCAGCATGGTCAAGGCATTTTCGACCGAGATGCTGGGGCGCGTGATGGACCGCAGCATCCAGATCCACGGCGGCATGGGCCTGACCAACGAACTGCGCCTGGAAGAGGGCTACCGCTTCGCCCGCGTGATGCGCATACCCGACGGTACGGGCGAAATCCAGCGCCGCACCGTCGCGCGCCAGTTGCTGACTGGACAGGCCGACCTGTAGGCTGTGTGGATCCTCTGCAATGCCCAACCCGGAGGCAGATTGACATGATGAAAAAGCACGAAATGAAGGAACACGAACTGTTTGCGGGAGGCCATCGGCTGGCAGCCACCACCTGGGGTGATGTGGGCAACGGGCAGCCGAGCATCGTGATGATGCATGGCGGGCTGGACTGCATCACCACCTGGAAAGATCTGCCTCAGGGGTTGGCCGAAGCCAGCGGCTGGCCGGTGCTGGCCTATGACCGGTATGGTTATGGGCGATCCGAGCGTCTGGTGGGTGGGCGCGAGCCCAGTTACCGGCGTGAAGAGGCCGGGCCGGTGCTTGGCGAGGTGTTGCGCCACTTCGGAATCCAAGAGGCGTTGATGTTCGGCCACAGTGATGGAGGAGCCATGTCGGTGCTGGCTGCGGCGGCGCATCCTGAGCTGGTATGCGGCGTTCTGGCTTGCTCGCCAACCATGGCTGTGGATCAGTTCATGGTGGATGCAATGGCCGTCGCGCGGCGCGCGTTTGAGCAAGACGGCCTGCGTGAAAAACTTCGGCGCCACCATGGCGACAACACCGACACCATGTTCTGGGGCTGGTACGAGCCCTGGGCCAGCCCGCAGGCACTTCAATGGGACATGAGCGCCGAGCTTGCCGCCGTGCGTTGTCCAGTTTCCGTGTTGTTCGGCAATGACGATGAATATGGCTGGCGGCCCAGCGCGATGGCCTTGTTTCGTCATGGTCTGATGCCGCTTGAAGTGACGGCGCTGCCTGGAGTTGGCCACCACCCGCAGCAGCGCGCCCGCAGGGAGACCATGGACGTGTTGCAGCGCTTGCTTCACCGTATGAACAACACCGCCCCGGCCAACGACAAAGGGTAAGTCCGATGAGAGGCATCAGGGAGCACGGATCTGGGTGCACGGCCCCACTGCGCCCATGCATTCGATTACGACGACGTGGCCATCTACCAGAACGTGGATCGCAAGCCCGGCCAGCTGGCCAACACCCTGCCGTTGTCGCGCCGATACATCTATGGAAGCCATTGAGCGCGCTGATCGTTATGCCGTTGCAAATAACAGCATAGACACGAGCGATTCTGGAAGAAAGTGCCCACGCAGTGCCATCAAAAATGCCGACACCGTACACAGCGTTGGCTTCCCGCAGGCATGGGCATTGTTGGCGGCTCGCAGATCGCTCTGGTGACGGTTGCTTGACGTTTTCGCACCCTTTGTGATCGGTCAAGGTTCGGGCCCGCAGCAAACTTACAATCAACGAAACACTTGGAATATTGTCCCTCCCTTGCAATTGCCTGATCGCTGGCAAAAGCCTTTCATGTATGCGATCACTGCTGTGATCGTCACCGGCGTCGTCGTGGCTTGGCGCTGGGCAGCCCCCGACCGTTTGCCAGACGGCATTGTGGGGGGGAACGGTCGCCTTGAGGCCACGACGCTCGATGTGGCGGCCAAGTCGGGCGGGCGCTTGCAGAGCCTGCGTGTGCACGAGGGCGACTTCGTTGCTGCCGGTGACGAGATCGCGCGAATGGACACGCGAGTGCTGGAGGCGCAACTTCGCGGAGCCCAGGCCCAGCAGCGGCAGGCGCGCACGGCGCGGGAAACGGCGACTGCGCTGGTGCGCCAGAGGCAGCAAGCGGTATCTACCGTGGCGGCCCTGATCTTGCAGCGCGAAGCCGAGTTCGCCCTGGCCGAGAAGGAACTGCGACGCACGTCGGAACTGGTGGCGCAGAATTTCATCTCGGCCCAGCAGCTCGACGCAGCCAACGTGCGCGTGCAGTCCAGCCGCGCTGCGCTGAGCGCGGCGAAATCGCAGCGCATCGAGGCCGAGTCAGGGGTGCTTGTCGCACGGTCACAGATTGTCGAGTCCGAGGCCGCCATCGAGTCCGCACTGGCGGCCGTTGATCGCATGGAGGTGGAGATCGCGGATGCGGTGCTGCGCGCGCCGCGCGCCGGACGCGTGCAAACCGTTCTGACCCATGCCGGCGAAATGCTCGCCGGGGGCGGGCGCGTGGTGACGCTGGTGGATCTGGCCGACGTGACCATGAGTTTCTTTCTGCCCGAAACCGTCGCTGGCCGCGTGGCCATCGGTGCCGAAGCGCGGCTTGTGCTGGACGCGGCGCCGAACCTGGTCATCCCGGCCCAGGTCGATTTTGTCGCCAGCGTGGCGCAATTCACGCCGAAGACCGTGGAGACCCAGTCCGAACGGCAGAAGATGGTCTTCAAGGTGCGTGCGCGGATCGACCCGGCGTTGCTTGGCCACCATCGCGAGCAAGTCAAGACCGGCTTGCCGGGCATGGCCTATGTTCGCGTCGGCGCTGAGCCATGGCCTCCGAAGTTGTCAGTGAATGTGCCGGAAGCTGTCCCGGCGGCTTCTGAGCACGCGCGATGAAAGGCGATCCGCCTGCGGTGCGTGTGCAGGGCGTTGGTCACCGCTATGGCGGCGTCGTGGCCCTCGATGGCATTGACCTGGTCTTGCCCGTGGGAGGGATCATCGGCTTCGTCGGTCCTGACGGCGTCGGCAAATCCACGCTGCTGGCGCTGGTGGCGGGCGCCCGCGCGCTGCAAAGCGGCCACGTCACCGTGCTTGGCGGCGACTTGGCCCGACCCGCGCATCGGCGCCGCGTCTGCCCGCGCATCGCCTACAACCCGCAGGGGCTCGGGCGCAACCTCTACGCGACGCTGTCGGTGCGCGAGAACCTCGACTACTTCGGCCGCCTGTTCGGCCACGGTCAGCGCGAGCGCGAGGCCCGCATTGTCGAACTGTTGGGCAGCACGGGTCTGCTGCCCTTCGCCGACCGACCCGTGGGCAAGCTGTCCGGCGGCATGAAGCAGAAGCTCGGCCTGTGCTGCGCGCTGATCCATGACCCGGACCTGCTGATCCTGGACGAGCCGACGACCGGCGTCGACCCGCTGTCGCGCCGCCAGTTCTGGGTGCTGATCGACCGCATCCGCGCCCTTCGCCCCGGCATGACCGTGCTCGTGGCCACGGCCTACATGGAGGAAGCCGGGCGCTTCGACCGCCTGGTGGCCATGCATGCTGGCCGGGTGCTGGCGGTCGGCACGCCCGCCGAGATGCTGCAGCGCACCGGCTGCGCCAGCCTGGAGGATGCCTTCGTCGCGATGCTGCCGGCAGCATCGCGCGGCGGCCATCAGGCGCTGGTAGTACCGCCGCGCCCGGGCGGGGCACACGATATCGCCATCGAGGCGCAGGACCTGAGCTGCCGCTTCGGCGACTTTACCGCTGTGGACCGGGTGAACTTTCGCATTGAGCGCGGCGAGATATTCGGTTTTCTGGGGTCCAACGGCTGCGGCAAAACCACGACGATGAAGATGCTCACGGGCCTGTTGCCTGCCACGGAAGGCAGCGCGCGCCTGTTCGGCGAGCCGCTGGACGCGCGCGACATGGCCGTGCGACGGCGGGTGGGCTACATGTCGCAGGGCTTCTCGCTCTACCGCGACCTGACGGTGCGCCAGAACCTGGAGTTGCAGGGCCAGCTCTTCGACCTCGGCAGGCAGTGCATTGCCGATCGGGTGGACACCTTGCTGGACCGTTTCGGCTTGCGCGAGTCGGCCGAGGCCTTGCCGATGACGCTGCCGCTGGGCCAGCGGCAGCGCCTCCAACTGGCCGCAGCGGTCATGCCCGAGCCCGAACTGCTGATTCTGGACGAGCCGACCTCGGGCGTGGACCCGGTGGCGCGCGACAACTTCTGGGCGCTGATGATCGACCTGTCGCGACGTGATGGCGTTACGATCTTTGTCTCCACCCACTTCATGAACGAGGCGCAACGTTGCGACCGCGTGTCTCTGATGCACGCAGGTCGCGTGCTGGCCAGCGGTACGCCTGCCGAGCTGGCGCGCGCGCGTGGCGGCGGCTCGCTGGAAGACAGCTTCGTGGCCTGGCTGCAGGACGCCCAGGCGCAGGACCCTGCCGCGAAGACAGAGGCCGCCGCGCACATTGCCGAGGCCGGGACTCGCCATGATGGGGCGGCGACAGCCAAAGCCGTCGCCCGCACCCAGCGCCAGTTCAGCCACCATCGCCTGCTCAGCTGCGCCCGGCGCGAGACGCTGGAGTTGCTTCGCGACCCGATCCGTCTTGCCATGTCGCTACTGGGCTCGGTGCTGCTGATGCTCATCATGGGCTACGGCATCAGCCTCGACGTGCAGGACCTGCGCTACGCCGTGCTCGACCGCGACGCCACTTCCGCCAGCCGGGCCTACACGCTTGAGCTGTCGGGTTCGCCCTATTTCGTCGAACAGGCACCGCTCGCCAACGATGCCGAGATGGACCACCGCATGCGCAACGGCGAATTGGCTCTGGCCCTGGAGATTCCGCCCGGTTTCGGGGCCGACCTGGCCCGCGGGCGGTCCGCCACGGTGGGCGTGTGGATCGACGGCGCGATGCCGATGCGCGCCGAAATCGTCTCGGGCTACGTGCAGGCCCTGCATGCCGGCTTCGTGACCGGGCGACTGAATGATGCCGGCATCGACACGCGGCCGCCGGCCAGCGTGGAGGTGCGCTACCGTTACAACCCGGGCGTGCGCAGCATCGTCTCGATGGTGCCAGCGGTGATCCCGATTCTGCTGATCTTCATCCCCTCGATGCTGGCCGCGCTGGCCGTGGTCGGCGAGAAGGAGATGGGCTCGATCACCAATCTCTACGTCACCCCGGTGACCAAGCTGGAGTTCCTGCTCGGCAAGCAACTGCCCTATGTGGCCGCAGGCATGGTGAACTTCGCGCTGCTGACGCTGATGGCGGTCACGCTGTTCGGCGTTCCATTCACCGGCAGTCTGGCCACGTTGACACTGGCAGCGCTGCTCTACGTGTTCGCGGCGACCGGTCTTGGGCTGCTGATGTCCGCCTTCACCAACAGCCAGCTGGCAGCGCTGTTCGGCACGGCGCTGGCGACCATGCTGCCCGCGATCCAGTTCTCCGGCATCCTGAATCCGGTCTCGACGCTGGAGGGGTTCTCGGCGTTGATGGGGCAAATCTACCCGACCGCGCCCTTCGTCACCATCAGCCGCGGCACCTTCTCCAAAGCCCTCGGCTTCGCCGACCTGCATGCACTTTTTGTTCCGCTCGCACTGTCTGGCCCCGTTCTGCTCGTGCTGAGCATGCTGCTGTTACGCAAGCAGGAGCGTTGATGATGACGCCGCAGCTTTCCTGGCATATCGTGCTGCAGCTTGCCGGCAAGGAGTTGCGCAGCCTGTGGCGCGACCGTTTGCTGCTGGTGTTCGTGCTCTGGGCCTTCAGCGGCGCCATCTACACGGCGGCCACCGCCATGCCGGACCGCCTGGTGCGCGCCCCGATTGCGGTGGTGGACGAAGACCAGACCGTGCTGTCTCAGCGTCTCATCTCGGCTTTCTACCCGCCCGACTTCCTGACACCGGATCTCATTTCGCTTGGGGAGATGGACGCGGGCCTGGACACCGGACATTACAGCTTCGTGCTCGACATTCCACCGGGCTTCCAGCGCGACGTGGTCGCGGGCCGCCGGCGGGCCCTGCAACTGAACGTCGACGCCACGCAGATGCGCCAGTCCTTCGTGGGCACCGGCTATGTACAGAACATGATCCAGCTCGAGCTTCAGGAGTTCGTGCAGGGCGAGCGCGCTGCGGCTGCGTCGCCTGTGGAACTGGCCGTTCGCATGCGTTTCAATCCCACGTTGAACAGTGCGTGGTTCACCGGCGTGATGGAAGTGATCAACATGGTCACGATGCTGTCGATCATCCTGGCCGACGCCGCGCTGATCCGCGAGCGCGGGCACGGCACGCTGGAGCACCTGCTGGTCATGCCCATTCGTCCGGTCGAGATCATGCTGGCCAAGGTGCTGTCGATGGGCGCCGTGGTGCTGCTGGCCTCCCTGCTGTCGCTTCGCATTATGGTGCAGGGGGTGCTGGAGATGCCCATTGGCGGCGCGCTCGCCTTGTTCATGCTGGTCGTGGCGCTGCACCTGTTCGCCACCACCTCGATGGGCATCTTTTTGGGCACCGTGGCGCGCTCGATGCCGCAGCTGGCGCTGCTGATCATCCTGGTGCTGCTGCCACTGCAGATGCTCTCGGGCGGCGCCACGCCGCGCGAGAGCATGCCCGAGGCGGTGCGCACCTTGATGCTGCTGGCACCGACGACGCACTTCGTGAGCTTGGCTCAGGCGGTGCTTTATCGAGGGGCCGGGATGTCCATCGTGTGGCCGACCCTGCTGGCCCTAA
>NZ_AGTS01000082.1 GCF_000238595.1 Acidovorax sp. NO-1
TGGCGGTGGCGGTGGCGGTGGCGGTGACTTCCGAGGCAAACCCCGCAGCAACGAGACACACGAATCGAGTACCGACCCCGACAGCAGGCTGTACCGCAAAGGCAAGACCGCCAGCGAGCTGCGCTTCATGGGACACACGTTGATGGAGAACCGCAACGGTCTGGTGGTGGGCGCGATGGTCACGCAAGCCGATGGCTACGCCGAGCGCGAAGCGGCCAAGCTGATGATCGGCGATGCGCGCGCGGCCAACCCCGAAGGCGAAATCACCTTGGGTGCGGACAAGGGCTACGACGCGGCCGAGTTCATCAAGGCCTTGCAAGACATCAAGGTCGCGCCGCATGTCGCGCAAAACAAGGCGGGCAGATCATCGGCCGTGCCCGATGAGCTCGCCACCAGCGAGGGCTACGCCATCTCACAACAAAAGCGCAAACGCATCGAACAAGGCTTTGGCTGGGGCAAGTTCATCGGCCCGATTCGCCAAGTGATGGTACGTGGCATTAAGAGCGTCGGCCAAGTCTTCGTGATGACCATGGCGGCGTACAACCTGGTGCGCATGCGCACCTTGGGACAAGTCCGTCTGCAGGGGGCGCAATGAGCGTCAAATACGGGGAAAAGGCCCTTCAAACACGTAAAACATCCCCTTGGATGACGCTTTGCGCGACCGCGACACACCCAATCGACCGAAACTGCCTCATTGCACTGATGGGGGTGGCTTCAGCGTGGGGTATTTCAGCAGCCTGCTA
>NZ_AGTS01000081.1 GCF_000238595.1 Acidovorax sp. NO-1
CAGGCTGCTGAAATACCTCATAGGCAAGTCGCTCGAAACGGTGTGTCGTGGCACAGTAGGGGCACATCCCGTCACCTCGAAACGACTCCCTCATGCGCGGCGCTGACACCTACACCGAAGGCCTGTTCACCCTCAAGAAGCTCGACGACTTCGTGCCAGGGAATCACCCGTTGCGAGTCATCCGCACGATGGTCAACAAGGCGCTGGCCGAGATGGGCGGGCTGTTCGCCCGGATGTATGAAGACGACGTCAAGGGCGGACGTCCCAGCATCGCACCCGAGAAGCTGTTGCGCGCCATGCTGCTGCAAGTGCTGTACTCCGTTCGTTCCGAGAGGCAGTTGATGGAGCAGACGCAATACAACCTGCTGTTTCGATGGTTCATTGGTCTGTCGATGGACGATGCAACCTGGGTACCCACGGTGTTCAGCAAGAACCGCCAGCGCTTGATCGAACACGAAGCGGTGGTGGTCTTCTTCAACGAGGTGCTCAAACAGGCCGACAAGAAGAAGTGGCTGTCCAAGGAGCACTTCAGCGTGGACGGCACCTTGATCCAGGCCTGGGCTGGGCACAAGAGCTTCGTGCCCAAGGACGGTGGTGACGATGCTGA
>NZ_AGTS01000080.1 GCF_000238595.1 Acidovorax sp. NO-1
GACCATCAAGTTCGTGATCAAGAACAGCGGCCAGGTCAAACACGAGTTCAGCCTGGGCACCGACGACGAGTTGAAAGAACATTACGAGACCATGAAAAAATTCCCGGATATGGAGCATGACGAGCCCAGCAAGGTATCGCTCGCGCCGGGCAAGCAAGGCCAGATCATCTGGCACTTCACGAAGGCTGGCGAAGTGAAGTTTGCCTGCCTCTACCCCGGCCATTTCGACGCAGGCATGAAGGGCCAGGTCACGGTGGTCAAAAAGTAAACGCGGAACACCTCCACGCTATTAGGACAAGGAATTCACATGAAAAACGCAAACAACCTTTTGATCGGCGCCGTGTTGTCGCTGACCACCCTCTTGCCGCTGTCGGCCATGGCACAGGCCACGGTTGACGCCAGCAAGCCCGCTGCTCTGGCTGCAGCCTCCATGACGGATGGAGAGGTGCGCAAGATCGATAAGGACGCTGGAAAAATCACCATCAAGCACGGTGACATCAAGCACCTAGAGATGCCGGGGATGACCATGGTGTTTAACGCCAAGGACAAGTTACTACTCGACAAGGTACAGGTCGGCGACAAAATCCGTTTCATGGTGGTCAGCGAGGGAGGAAAGATGTTCGTGACGTCCATCGAGCCTGCCAAGTAGCACGAAAATTGCGTGCAGCGTCTTTCTGAAATGAGGCGCTCTTCGGCATTCAGCAACGCGACGGGCCAGGCCGAGGCAAGCAGCGCCCAGCAGGTGGGCGCCACTTGAGCTAAATCAAGCGAGACCGAACGCGTAGTGTCAAGATGGTTTGGAGAACAAGAACATGACCCTGCTTGCACTGAACGCCGGCTCGACCAGCACTAAACTGGCACTGTACGAGCGCGACCTGCACCAGCTCTGGAGTGCCAGTGTGTCCGGACTTGCCTCGCCGAATGCGCGACTGCTGACCCGCGAACCTGGCGGGGATGCCGACACGCAGGAACTTGGACCCCTGCAATTCCGCTCCGCGACCGAACTATTGTTGGGCGAACTGGCGCAGCGCTGGCCGACGTTGCAGATAGAGGCTGTCGGACATAGAGTGGTTCACGGAGGCGACCTGCCGGTTGACAGCGTAACGATCGATGCACCGACTTTGGCCGCGATCACTCACTGGTCGTCGCTGGCGCCTCTTCATCAGCACCTGAACGTTGCAGCGATCAATGCAGCACGGCAGGCATTCCCGGGGGCGTTGCATGTTGCATGCTTCGACACGGGTTTTCACCGGACTCTCCCTGCGCGTGCGAGCCTCGTTGCTGTGCCGGAGCGCTTTAGATCGCTCGGAGTGCGCCGCTACGGCTTCCACGGCCTCTCATACGAGTCCGTGTTGCAACAACTGGCGGCCAGCGGCGAGCCGGTCTTCTCCGAGCGTGTCATTGCCGCGCACCTTGGTGGCGGTTCCTCACTGTGCGCCATTGCCCAGGGACGTAGTGTGGAAACGAGCATGGGCGTGACCCCGCTCAGCGGCGTCCCGATGACCACGCGCTGCGGCGATCTTGATCCCGGTGCGCTGCTGTTCCTGCTGCAGTCCGGCGAGACGGATGTCCGGCAGTTGCAAGCCGCCCTCTACGAAGAGTCGGGGCTCAAGGCCCTGACCGGCACCTCAGGCGACATGAAGTTGCTGCTCGACATTTCGGCACACTCGAGCGAGGCTCGCAAGGCGGTCGACTACTTCTGCTATCAGGTACGCAGGCATATGGGTGCGCTGGCAGCCGCTATGGAGGGCGTCGACCGGATCGTCTTCACGGGCGGAATCGGCGCCAACGCAGCGTTCGTCCGGCAAGCAGTGTGCGACGGCCTGCGCTTCCTGGGTGTCGAGCTCGATGCCAAAGCCAACCTGGCCAACGCCTCTAGCGTTCACACCTCACACAGCGCAATAAAGGTGAACGTGCTCGAGACCGACGAGGAATCCATCCTTGCCCGCAAGGCCGCTGCCCACGTGGACGGGTCGGGCGGCCATTAAAAGAAGGGACCATAAAGATGATTCAATCCGCAACCTTCGAGGTCGGCAATCTGCTGTCCCCGCTTTCTGCCCGCGGCGTCGAGAAGCGGCTCGCCGCGATCCCAGGCGTGGTGTCGGTGTCCGTAAACCCGGTGCCCGCGAGCGCCACTGTCTCGTTCGATCCGGCGCGGGTCACCCGTGAGCGGATCCGCACGACCATCGAGGACTGCGGCCACCATTGCGCCGGCGAACTGACGCCCAGGCACGTGTGCGAAGCAGCTCCGGACCCAGCAGCCCATGCCGCGCATGCCAATACCGGCCATGGTGCGCACGCGCAGCACGGCGGAAACGCGGCCGCGGATGCGAAGACCGCCAAAACCGGCGGAGAGCATCAAGACATGATGCACGAGATGGGCCACGGGAGCGGGCAGTCGATGGACGACATGGTCCGCGACATGCGCAACCGGTTCTTTGTGGCCCTGTTGTTCGCCGTACCGGTGTTCCTCTACTCCCCGATGGGGGCCATGGTCGGGGACTTCACCGTGCCGTTTGGCATGGACCGCAAGGTGTTCCTGTTCCTGGTCGCGTCGGCGGCGATCATCTATCCCGGCTGGCCGTTCTATGTGTCGGCCTGGCGGGCATTGCGCAATGGCGTGACCAATATGGCGACGCTGGTGGTTCTTTCGGTTGGCACAGGCTACCTCTTCAGCATCGGCGCCACCTTCTTCTACGAGGGCGAAGTGTTCTACGAGGCAGTAGCCACCCTGCTGGTGTTCATCCTGCTCGGGCATTGGCTGGAAATGCGCGCGCGTGCCGGTGCTTCCGACGCGATCCGTTCGCTGATGAACCTGGCGCCGCCCATGGCCACCGTGTTCCGCGACGGTGAGGAACAGAAGGTGCCGACGTCCGAGGTGGTCCTGGGAGACATCGTCGTGGTAAAGCCCGGCGACAGAGTGCCGGTTGACGGGGTCGTCATGGAAGGCGGCTCGCAAGTCGACGAGTCCATGCTGACCGGTGAATCCATGCCAGTGAAGAAGGGCACCGGCGACGAAGTGATAGGCGCGACCATCAACAAGAGCGGTAGCTTCCGCTACAAGGCGACCAAAGTCGGCGCGGACACGGCCCTGGCCCAGATCGTCAAGCTGGTCCAGGAGGCACAGAACTCCAAGGCTCCAGGGCAATTGCTCGCCGATCGGGCTTCGCAGTGGCTGGTGCTCGCAGCGATCGGCATCGGGCTCGCGACCTTCATCGTCTGGTACTGGGTGCTCGGGCAGCCGCTGCTGTTCGCAGTGACGCTAACCATCACGGTATTCGTCATAGCCTGTCCCGACGCACTGGGGCTCGCGACGCCCATGGCCGTGATGGTCGGTACCGGCCTCGGAGCCATGAACGGCATCCTGTTTAAGAACGCTGCGGCCCTAGAGAACGCCACCAAGCTGACCGTCGTGGTGTTCGACAAGACCGGCACCTTGACGGTGGGCCAGCCGGACGTGGTCGACCTCGTGAGCGCCCCGGGCACCGATACCTCCACCCTGCTGGCAACCGCGGCGGCCGTGGAGAAGTTTTCGGAACATCCGCTGGCATTGGCGATCCTGAAGAAGTCGGCCGATCTGCCTGTGGAGCACACGGTGGCGTTCACCAACATCGACGGTCAGGGTGCCCGGGCCGAACTGGCGGGTGACACGGTGCTGCTGGGCAACCGGCTGCTGATGGAAAGCCACGGGGTGGATCTGGCTGGCTTGTCGCAGGAAGCGGCGCGCCTGCAGGGCGCGGGCCGCACCGTGGTACACGTGGCGCGTGCCGGCCGGTTGCTGGGCCTGATCGCCATTGCCGACGCTGTGCGACCGAGTTCCCGGGACACCATCCAGGCGCTCCACAAGCGTGGCGTGAAGGTCGCCATGCTGACGGGGGACAACCAGGCCACCGCCGATCGCATCGGGCAGGAACTGGGCATCGACATCGTGCTCGCCGATGTTCTGCCCGGACAGAAGGCCGACAAGATCAGGGAACTTCAGTCGCAGGGACATAAGGTGGCGATGGTCGGCGACGGCATCAACGACGCTCCGGCATTGACGCAGGCGGACGTGGGTTTCGCCATCGGCGCCGGCACTGACGTGGCGATGGAAAGCGCACAAGTGGTGCTGATGAAGAGCGACCCCTTCGACGTGGTGGGTGCGATCGAGCTGTCGCGCGCCACGCTGCGCAAGATGCACCAGAACCTCTGGTGGGCGGTGGGCTACAACACCGTCGCCTTCCCTCTGGCGGCCGGCGTCTTCTACCCCTTCACCCTGTCGCCGGAAGTGGCGGCGCTGTCCATGTCGGGCAGCTCGGCCATCGTGGCCATCAATGCGCTGCTGCTCAAGCGCACCCGCCTGACCGGCATCCACAGATCACGCCCGGAGCAAGATGCCTCCTCTGGTGGCGCGCTGCCCGGCGCTGCAGGTTGAACCCGAGAGGAAAGGCACCCATGAGAATCCGAACGCCCGAAACCCGTATCCGCGTGGCCGTAGTCGGCTATGGCGTCATTGGAAAGCGAGTGGCTGACGCAGTCGCATTGCAGACGGACATGCAGCTGGCTGGCGTGGCAGACGTCGCCACCGACTGGCGGCTGCAGGTGGCCGCCGCTCTGGGTTTGCCGATCTTCGCCGGCGATGCCGCCTCCCTTGCATCTATGCGCTCGGTCGGGCTTCCGGTGGTGGATACCCTGGAAAACCTCCTACAGCAGGCCGACGTGGTGGTGGACTGCACTCCAAAGAAGGTGGCGGCGGGCAACGTCCCCCGCTACCGCAGCGCCGGCATCCGCTTCATCCTGCAGGGCGGTGAGAAGCATGAAATGGCGGGCCATTCCTTCGTGGCCGAGAGCAACTACGCGCAGGCGCTGGGACATGTCGCTACCCGCGTGGTCTCCTGCAACACCACCTCCATCGTGCGCACGCTGGGTGCGCTGCGCCGGGCCGGCCTGCTGCTGCAGGCGCGCGGCACGCTGATGCGGCGCGCGACCGACCCTGTGGACGGTCACCGTGGCGGGCTAATGAACACGCTGGTGCCGGAGGAAAAGGTGCCCAGCCACCAGGGGCCGGACGCCAAGACGGTCGACCCCGCGCTGGACGTGGTGACCATGGCGGTAGCGGTGCCACAGACCCTGGCTCACGTGCATTGCTGGAATGTGCGCATGACGCGTGCCGCCTCGCTGGACGAGGTTCTTGCAGCCTTTCGCACGTCCAGCCGCATCGCCCTCTTGCGCAGCAGCGACGGCCTGGGTGCGATCAACGTGGTCAAGGAAATGATGGGCGACCTCGGGCGGCCGCGGGCCGACCTGTACGAGGTCGGCTTGTGGGAGGACCTGGTGACACTCCAGGGCGATGAGCTGTTCTTCACGTACATGGTGGACAACCAGGCAATAGTCATCCCGGAAACGATCGACGCCGTCCGCGCGCTGGCCTGCACGCAGCCCGATGGGGCGACGTCGATCGCGGCAACGGACCGCAGCCTGGGCATTCCCCTACCGGCCAGCGTCCGATCGGGGAGCTGAGTCTCAAGACGGTTGGCCCCGGGGGTGCGCCGAATCGCGGCAGCCGCGACCGCTGAACATGACCCGGGGTAATCGTCCAGCGGCTAGGCAGCATCCCTGCGCAGTTTCTGTCGCTTTCTCCTGCCAACCGGCATGCGATTGCGGTTGACGTGTCGCTGCCCGCCTGTACCCGGTCGGGATTGGTACTGCTTTCTTCTCGTTAACGCGACGGCGTGGCGGCGGACGCCGCGGCGCGTTCCTTGTCGCGCTTGGTCACGACCATGGCGTTGGTTGCTCGATCGACCTTGACCATGCCCAGCTTGGGGTGCAGCCCGTAGTAGGTGCCGCTCCTGGACGCCGGGTCGGCGCGAGTGTCGGTGGCGGCGGACGCAACGCCCGCGAAGAGTGCGGCGCCCAGAAGGGTCACTGCGAGCTTGTTCACGTTGGTTCCTTTCGCCAGGGGCTCGAGCCGAACACCATGCGCGGCTTTGATTGCGACCTCTGATGACATCAATTCTGAAGACCACCCTCGGCCGGCCACTGACCGAACCATTACGAACTTGTCATGCGGCGTCGCAGCGCGCCGAAACCCGATGCAAATCCTCCTTGTCGAAAGACGAAACGCGTGCCGCCGATTGCTTGAGGCCGCCTTCGGCGAGCTGGTGTACGAATTCTCCACGATAAGTCACTGGTACAACTTCATCCCGCGCAGCAGGACAGTTGCGAGAGGTCCTTGGTGAATGTCTGCGCGGCGAGCTTCAGGCCCTCGACCATCGTCAGGTAGGGGAACAGCTGGTCGGCCAGATTGTGCACCGTCATGCCGGCCCTTATGGCCAACGCCGCGCTCTGGATCAGTTCCCCCGCATCTGGCGCGACCGCCTGAACACCGATCAAGCGCCCGGTCCGCGCTTGGGCCACCAGCTTGATAAAACCGCGGGCGTCGAAATTGACCACTGCCCGCGGCACGTTGTCCAAGGTCAAGGTGCGACTGTCGGTCTCGAACCCGTCGTGATGCGCTTTCGCCTCGCTGTAGCCCACGGTGGCAATCTGCGGGTCGGTGAACACCACGGCCGGCATTGCGGTCAGGTCGAGCGCCGCATCGCCGCCGGTCATGTTGATCGCGGCACGGGTGCCGGCCGCTGCCGCCACATAGACGAACTGAGGCTGGTCGGTGCAGTCACCGGCTGCGTAGATGTTCGGGTTGCTCGTACGCATGCCCTTGTCGATAACGATGGCACCTTGCGCATTGACGACAACACCCGCTGCTTCCAAGGCCAGGCTGCGCGTGTTCGGTGCCCGGCCGGTGGCGATCAGCAACTTGTCGGCGCGCAATTCACCGTGTCCGGTGGTCAGCACGAATTCGCCGTCCACATGGGCGACCTGGCTGGCTTGCGTGTTTTCCAGCACCTCGATGCCCTCGGCCCGGAAAGCGGCTGTCACGGCCTCGCCGATGGCCGGGTCTTCCCGGAAGCACAAGGTGTTGCGCGCCAGGGCCGTCACTTTGCTGCCCAGCCGGGCAAAGGCTTGCGCCAGTTCCAGCGCCACCACCGACGAGCCGATCACGGCCAGGCGTTCGGGAATGGCGTCGCTGACCAGCGCCTCGGTGGAAGTCCAGTAGGGTGAGTCTTTCAAGCCTGGAATCGGCGGCACGGCCGGACTGGCCCCCGTGGCGACCAGGCAGCGGTCGAACATCACGACGCGCTCGCCACCCTCGTTCAAACGGACGACAAGGCTCTGGTCGTCCTTGAAACGCGCTTCACCGTGCAGCACGGTGATGGCTGAATTGCCGTCCAGGATGCCTTCGTACTTGGCATGGCGGAGTTCATCGACACGTGCCTGCTGCTGGGCCAGTAGTTTGCTACGATCAATCGCAGGCACGGTCGCTTCGACCCCGCCATCGAACGGGCTTTCGCGACGCAGATGGGCGATGTGAGCGGCGCGGATCATGATCTTCGACGGCACACAGCCGATATTGACGCAGGTGCCGCCGATGGTCCCGCGCTCGATCAGCGTGACGTGCGCGCCTTGCTCGACGGCTTTCAGCGCAGCAGCCATCGCGGCTCCACCGCTGCCGATCACAGCTACTTGCAACAGACGTTCGTTGCCAATGTGCTTATCGGCGGCCCCCTTCCAGCCGCGCACCTTGTCGAGCAATCCGGCTCGGTTGTCTGTCGGTGGCGCATCGGCAAGCGTTGCCTGGTAGCCCAGTCCTGCCACAGCGGCAGTCAGCGCGTCCGATGACGTGCCCGGCAGGGTGGCGAGTTTCGCTGTGCCCTTCGGATAGGACACCAGCGCCGACTGCACGCCGGGCACTTTCTCCAGCGCGCCTTTGAGGTGCGCCGCGCACGAGTCGCAGGTCATGCCGGTGATTTTTAGTTGGGTCATGCAACAACTCCTATTTATCATGATCGCCGCAGGTTCAAGGTTCAAGGTTCAGTGGCTCACTGCTTGACGCTTGACGGATATCCCGCGTCTCCGGTTGCCTTTGTCAGCTTCTGCACGCTGGTCTTGGCATCATCGAACGTGACGACCGCGTCGCGTGTCTCGAAGGTCACGTTAATTTTGCTGACGCCTTCGACTTTGGAAATCGCCTTCTTGACGGTGATCGGGCAGGCGGAGCAGGTCATGCCCGGTACGGACAGCGTGACAGTCTGAGTGGCGGCCCACACCGGGGCAACAACGGCAGCGAGGACGAGGGCGGCAAACAGTTTTTTTCTCATGAAGAACTCCTGTGATTAATAGAAAAATGGCATGACGTACGGAAATCCCATCGCGACCAGGACCAGCGCGGCCACGATCCAGAAAATGAGCTTGTAAGTAGCTCGCACTTGGGGAATCGCGCAGACCTCACCCGGTGTGCAGGCTTGCGCCGGGCGGTAGATGCGCTGCCAAGCGAAGAACAGCGCCACCAACGCTGCGCCGATGAAAAACGGGCGATACGGCTCCAGCACTGTTAGGTTGCCGATCCATGCCCCGCTAAATCCCAAGGCGACCAGAACCAGCGGTCCGAGGCAACAAGCAGAGGCGAGGCTGGCGGCCAGCCCTCCAGCGAAGAGCGCGCCGCGCGCGTTTTGTGGCTCAGACATGCGTCTTGTCCTTTTCGAATTGAATGGGATAGGGCGTAACCTTAGGTCCGTAGTCATGTACGGAGTCAAGCGAAATGGCAAACAATTTGGAGTGTCTGACTATCGGCGTTTTTGCCAAGGCTGCCGGGGTCAACGTGGAGACCATCCGCTTCTATCAGCGGAAGGGCTTGTTGCCGGAGCCCGACAAGCCCTATGGCAGCATCCGCCGCTATGGTGAGGCGGATGTAACGCGCGTGCGGTTCGTGAAATCAGCCCAGCGGCTGGGTTTCAGTCTGGATGAAATCGCCGAGCTGCTGCGGCTGGAGGATGGGACCCATTGCGAGGAAGCCAGCAGTCTGGCCGAGCACAAGCTCAAGAACGTGCGCGAGAAAATGGCTGACCTGGCGCGCATGGAGGCCGTGCTGTCTGACTTGGTGTGTGCATGCCATGCGCGAAACGGCAACGTTTCCTGCCCGTTGATTGCGTCACTGCAAGACGGAACGAACCTCGCGATGTCAGTGCGGGGTGGTCACGGGGTGGCTGCGCCTTAGCGTGCTTCGTTTTCCGAATTCTGAGACGACCCGATCATGCGCCCGCTGGTGGAAGCCGCCCTGCACGTGAACCCCGGCGGCCTTCTGCTAGCCGGCCCCAACCCGGTGGATGCACTCACGTTCTTCGCCCTGAACGTGTCCGGGCCTGCCTCCGGGCCAAGTGATGGGCTCCGGCACCGTTCGACTCGGCGCGGCTGCGGTCCGAACTGTCGGCGGCACTGCGGCGTCGTCGCGAGGAACGTCCATACCTACGTGCTCGGCGAGCATGGCGGCAGCGAAGTCGTGGTCTGGTCCGCGGCCACCTTGATCCGTGCCGCCATGCAGGCCGCAGGAATGGCTTGAGCCGTTCGGCGGCTGCCTCGCCTCAGCCTGCCGAGGAACTGCCGTCCACGCCTTCGGGCTTCGCCCAAGCGATTACGGCGCCGACGGCAAGCATGGCTCCAGCCAGCAGGAAGGGCGCGGGTGCCACCGCGGAGAACAGGACTCCGGTCAGCGCGGCACCGCCTGCCTGACCCAGGTTGCCGGCTGCAGCCTGCCTGCCCATCGCGCGCCCCTGTCGAAGCCCTGCTGCGGAGGAAATCCTGACGGCGAGTGCGGGGATCAGCACACCGAGGGCACTGGCCGCCAATACGAAAGCGACGGCGGGACTCCAAGGCGCCCGCCAGGACAGCAGGCCCACACCGACCGCCATCACTGCAAGGGAAATCCACACGAGCCTGTGCTCGCCGATCCAGCGTTCCAGCACTGGGTAGCCTACCAGTTGCATTGCGACCATGAGCACGCTGCACAAGGCAAAGTAAGGCCCCACAGGGCCGCCCTGGAGTGTCAGGCCGACTTCGGCTACCGTGATTCCGAACACCACTGCTGCGGTCAACAGGAGCGCCCGGCGCATCCGGCCCAAGGACACACTCGAATTCGCGATGGCCGGCCCCAACCCTGCGGCGTCCTCAGCACCCTGTACTCGTGGCAGGCGGGCGGCCAGCACTGCGGCCAGCAGGCACACGGATGCCACCAGGTCAAGCCCTGAAACCCGGTTGCCGAGCGCAGACGCTGCGCTGCCAGCCACGGGCCCGAGCAGGAAGCCGAGCGCCGTGGCCGAGGCCACCCAGGCGAAGCGGCGCTGGCGGCGCTCCGGTGCCGTTGTCTCCGCCACATAGGCTAGCACTGCCGGCATCACGGCGGCCGCGACCAGCCCGGCGCCGATGCGCGCGGCGTAGACACCTGCAAGTGAACTGACCGTACCGAGGAGTGACAAGGCGATGGCGGAGCCGGCGAGTCCGATGGCAATCACCCAACGGCGATCCAGAAAGTCGGATACGGCGCCCCAAACCGGCGAGCACGCGAACAACGCCACGGTGTAGGCGCCAGTCAGCCACCCGGTGTGGCGGGCGGCCACGTCGGCACCGCCACCCCGCACCCGCGGCACCAGCTCCGGAAGCACCGGCAAGGTCACGCCATACGACATGGACACGGCGAGCCCTGCGACAAGCAGCAGCACGAAGTGAATATCGCTGAACTGGCGCGCGGAAGCCGCCGCTGGACGGCGAACAGTCATCGAGCGTTCTCCACCAAGGCCGAGGTTTCGCCTCGCGCGGCGATCAGGTGCAGTGCAACAACGATGCTCATTGCCGCCGCGAAGAAGCACCAGACGGAGATGAACCAGTGGGCGTAGAAGGCGTACGCCGCTACGGCCGACCCTAGGCAAAGCACCCCGAACAGTCTGACCCAGCGGTGGCTTGAAAGAATCAGGCTTACGGTCGTCGCCGTCAGATAAAGGCCCATGGAGGCTGCGATGTAGAAATGCGGGGATGCGTAGTCGATGTGGCCTCCAACCGGGGTGGCGACGATGGGGTAGGCAAACATCGCGTACAGCAGATATGCCCCGACCCCGAGCCCGGCGAGGCAGACGGCGGCCAGGAAGCGTCGGCGGTTGCGGTCAGGCTCGATCAGCCATGCCGCAACAGGCACGTACACGGGCCAGAGCACGTGCGAGAAGAAGGAATACAGCTGCGTCGCCGCCGCTGTCACCGCGTCAATGCCCCAGCCGAAGCTGAGCCAGACCACGCCTTCGGTAAGCTGCTGGATAGCAAACAGCAGTGGGATCGCTGCGTAAGCCCGCTCTCCACCGGTGCGGGCCATGTGCGTGGTCACTATGCCCACGCCCATAAGGAAAGTGCCGGCTGTCAGGCTGGCGGTCGCCGAAAAGCACATCGATCAGGAACTCCGTGAAATCGTGGGAAGCATGCACACCATGCCAACGATCTGATCCAGCCACCCCAAGTGCCCTCTAGATCCATATTGATCTTCAACAGGCGGGACAAGGCGTGCATGGCCAAACGAGGGGCTGCGAGCGATGATAATGGCAGTGCTTGAATCCCGTTCGCATGACATTGACTGACTGTGCTGCGCAACCTGGACAATGGCAGCCGACACTTCACCATCAATGAACCCGGATCTCATCAAACTTGGAAGCGCCGCACAAGCGTTGGGCGGCGCGCTCGGCGTGGGTCTGCTGGTGGGGCTGGAGCGCGGCTGGCGTGACCGCGATTTGCCCGAGGGTGGTCGCGTCGCCGGGCTGCGCACATTCGCCCTCATCGGCTTGCTGGGCGGACTTCTCGCACTGCTCTCCTCCACTCCCGGTCTCCTCCTTGCCGCCGGCCTGATCGGCATCGTCCTGCTGTTCGCAGTCTCTTTCCGGCGTGCATCGGAGGCCGCCGGCACCCTCAGCATCACGACCGCTGTCGCAGCAATGGCCACCTTCTGTCTGGGCGCTTTGGCCGCAAGCGGTCAGGCCATTCTCGCCGTAGGGGCGGCCGTGGTCGTCGCGTTGCTGCTCGATCTGAAACCAGTGCTGCACCGCTGGCTGCGCCTGATCCAGCCGGCCGAACTTAATGCCCTCCTGCAAATGGGCGTGCTCACCGCCGTGGTGCTGCCGCTGCTCCCGGACCGGGGCTATGGGCCCTACGCCGCGCTTAACCCCTACCAGCTGTGGTTCGCAGTGATCCTGATCGCGGGGCTGTCGCTACTGGGCCACGTGGCGGTGCGGCTCAGGGGGGAGCAACAGGGGCTGCTCTGGACGGGACTGCTGGGCGGCCTTGCGTCTTCCACCGCTGCGACGCTGGCGCTTGCTCGAACCGCAAGGAACCAACCAGGCTGGCATGTGCCCGTGGCGGCGGCGATCGTCGCTGCCTGCGGCGTGATGTTCCTGCGTATGGCCGTGGTCGTCGCCGTCCTGCAGCCCAGCCTTGTGCCTCGCATGGGCCTGTTCCTGGTGCTGCTCGCCGCGGCGGCGTTCCTCTTTGCGGGATGGCAATGGCGCCGCCGGCAAGCCAGCGGCCCGGCCACACAGCAGGCCTCGCGCCGCCTCTTCGACCTGCCCACGGCGCTCGGATTCGGCGTCGTGCTCGGCGTGGTAGCCGTGGCTGCCCGGGCCGCGCGCGAGGCCCTTGGCACAGCCGGCATGTACGCCGTCGCATTCGTCTCCGGTCTGGCTGACGTGGATGCCATTCTGGTTTCCAGCGTGCAGATGCTGGCGCAGGGCGACCTCCCGGCTGCCACTACTGCCATCGCCATCCTACTTGCCGTCTCTGCCAACATGCTCACCAAGGCGACCCTCGCCTGGACCATTGCCGGCCGCGCGGTGGGTGTCCGCGTGGCGGCGGGCTATGTGGTGGTAGCTCTTGTCGGCTTGGCGGCGGCAGCTTTCCAGGCGCGCTGACCACTATTCCCCGAACGGCTGCGCCACTATGGTTGCTGCTTGGCCGCTTAGTTCGGGCCGCCCTTCAGGTCCTCATCGCGGGTAAGCGGCGCGGCTGGCGCAGGCGTTTCTCCCGAGATACCCATCGCCTCAGCGTTGCGGCCAGACCGCTCAGCCCGACGGGGCACACGGACCCTGGTCCGGTCCCGCCCAATCGTCACGTACTCGTATTCCTTCGATTCGGCCGGGGACGCTTGATCTTGCGGTTGCAGGTCGGGCGAGCCCGAGCTATCGGCCGGGCGGTCGAGGTGGGTCTTGATGCGGTCCCTACCGATATATACGTAGCGGTGCTGATGCGGCTCGGAAACCGCCGACTCCTGCAGCTGCCTGGGCTGGGGCTCGGGACCACCGTGTGACAGGGTGGCTTGGGCGAACGCACTTGCGGAGAATGTGAACAGGGCAACGGCGAGGATGTTGGCGGAAGTCATGGAAAGCTCCTTGGATTACGGTTTGTATACTGCGAAAAATATTCTTGGCTGGCTTGTGAGCAGCAGCTGTGCCCGCCCCCCGAAACGACATATTCGGGCTTACCACCGTGGGAAGGTCAAGCGGCTTCAACTCCGCTCGGTTATTTTGGGGCGCCGTTCGATGCCTGCTCACGACAGCAGCAGTTCCTGCATCCGTCTACGCTCCGCAGGAGTCGGCCACGCGGTGTCCCCTGGGGCAGCCTCCAAATTGAAGCGCCCCTCGCCGTCGAAGCGAACGAGCCCATAGGTCTCGTTGACCACCGCCCCCGGTTCCCCGCCGGCCTGGAGCCGGACATACCAGTCCGCCAGGCGCAGCGTCCGGCCCGCCAACATCGGTGCCAAGGCCTGACCCCGGGCGAGCGCCACATACAGCACATGCGGCAAGGCGTGCACCTCGCCCTCCGCGTCCAGCAGGAACACGTAGGAGGCATATTCGCCCTCCGCTTCGCCCATTCCGCGGCCGGATGCATCCACGGTGGTGTAAACGGGAGCAAACCCGCTGCCCGGCTGGCGGAAGTTCGTGGTTTGCCCTTGGTACACGCGTGCCGCGACCCACTGCACGCCTCCCGCATAGGCATAGGCGCGCAAATCGAACTTCATAGACTGTGATGATCCTCCCTCATTCGGAATGACGCGCTCGCCCGGAGGCACAAAGGCCTGTGCCACGTAGGCTCCTGTCATGATCTCCTCCCAGACTCGACGCGTGACCTTGTCGCCCCGGTACGCAGCGCGGCTACCGAAGCCGGCCGCTGGCTTGAAGAACAGGCTCCGGCGCGCCGCCCACAGCCGGTCGCCATGCGCTGCATCGACCACTTCGGTGCGCGGCACGTTCGCCAGCAGCACCTGGCGGTCGTCATCGGCAACGCCCAACGCCCGCAGCGCAGCTTCGTCACTGAACAACGCCAGACGGCGTTTGTCGGCGTAGAGCGCGTGTGCCTGGGGATGGGGCGTGAGAACTGCCGCCTGCTCTTGCCACGCCTGCCGCAACACGGCGTTCGCAGGCAGATCCAGATAGAAATCCGTGACTCGGTTGTAAACCACGTCGATGGCCAGCTCGCCGTGCCAGAGCCTGCCGTGGCGGCATGCCAGTTCGGACGGATCGGCAATGACGGCCTGCAGTCCATGGCGCTCGAACAACTGTCGAAATAGCAGGAATTCTGGATACAGGTATTGCTGCTGCGGTGCCTCGTCCACGATCGCGATTGAGGCCAGCGGCCGAGAGTTGCCCGCCAGTCGCCATTCACGGCGAAACATATCCACCAGCCGCTGTTCGAACGTTGTGACGCTGGCGCCGTCGGGCGCCATTGCCTGTACAGCCTGGCAGCAGCTGCGCTGAGCGCGAGCCAGCACCGCATTCAGCATCGCGCCACCCGCGTTCGTGTTGATTTCGATCAGGCCGAGACGGTCCTGATCCAGATGGAAGTCATAGCCGAAGAACACACCCTGCGCGCCACCTGCGCCAATGTGCGCAATGGCTGGGGCATCCGCCAGAACCTGTTCCCGGTACGCCGGGAGTGCCACTACCGCCTCAATGGCTCGCACGACGTGCGCCATTCGATCCAGCGGGGGCCGCGCCACAAAGACTGGTTGCGCGGCAAACAGGTAGGGGCATCGCTCCCTCACCAGCTGCGACAAGCTCGGGGAACCGAGTTCAGCATCGAGCGCGGTCGCCAGCGCCGCTGGATCCAGGCTCAGGCAGAAGCAATCGTGGTTGAGCCGCTCGAAGGGGGTCAGTTCACAGTTTGATGTGTGGTGCATTGAGAAAGAGGGTCTAAGCAGTCGATGAAATGGGTAGAACGCCTCAATATTGAGCTCGTCCCACGCTCGCAGTTCGCGCCAGGTGTCCAGAGCGACTAGACGGTCGCCGTCAGCGGCACCGCAAGCTCCCCCAAGCCATCAGCCCCCGTGCAGCCAAGCCCAACTCGTCACGAAGAAACAGCCTGGGCTTGCGATGCGCGCCACGCGCATGATGAATTGACCGGTGCAGGCTGAAATAAGAGTCTTGATCCGGCTATCCCGACACGTTGCCCACTCGCGCACGAACGGCGTGGGCCACTTCGCCCATTACGTCGATGCCGTTGCTCGGGTGCGGCAGCGTATTGCAGGTCACCACGCTGGCCGCGCCGGCGTCCTCAAGCAGCTGCATTGCATCCGGGGCGAACACCGCATGCACGCCGATGCACACTGGATCGTTCTTGAACACCGATCGCACCTGCCGCACAGCCACTGCCATCGTGCGTGCACTGGAGATGATGTCGTCGATCAGCACAGGACGGCGGCCTGCGTATGTCTCGACCTGGGGAACGCTGATTTCGACACTACGGTCACCGAGCCTGCGCTTGGACAGAACAATGAATGGACAGCCGACGCGAGCAGCGACGTCGCTGGCCCACTGCTCGCTTTCTGAATCCGGGCCAACGACCACCGGCTCTGGGACGTGGGCGGCCACCCAGCGTGCGATCGCGGGTGCACTGGCCACGTTCTCGGCCGGAATCGAGTACACCTCGTCGAGCGAGGCGCGGCGATGCAGGTGCGGATCGACCGTCACCAGCCAATCGAACGCCTGCGACAAGAAGCGCGCGAAGGTGACGGAAGTTACGGCCTCGCCTGGCTGGAAGCGCTTGTCCTGGCGCATGTAGGGCAGGTAGGGAGCAACAATACCGACCCGACTGGCGCCCAGTTCACGGGCGGTCTGCGCCAGGTACCACAGGCGCAGCGCCTGCGGATCCGGGTCGCGCAGGGATGCCACGACCACAACGTCTTTGCCGGTGAGATCATCGTGCAGCCGCAGGTAGGACTCGCCGTCGGGGAAGTGGCGCGCCTCCACTCGGCCGACCGGGGCCTGCAGGTGCACCGCGAGGTCGGCCGCCGCTTGCTCGGCGCCAGGTGCGGGAAGGATGACCATGGTCATGCTATTTCCTCGATGGTGACCAGCCCCTGCTGGCGGTTTGCATAGGCCTGCGCGTACTCCAGCTCTCCGGTGGTCTGTGCATGAACGTGGAACAGTGGCTGACCGCGCGCGATCCGATCCCCGAGCTTCACTTCTAGGGTGATGCCTGCGGCCGGCGCCCCTGGCGCTCCTGCCAGCTTGGCAACCATCGCCAGCTTGCGGTTGTCGACGGCGGTAACCACGCCCGCTGCACCGGCAAGGTACGGTCGCACGTGCGGCGCCACGGGCGGCTGGCGCAGGCCACCCTGTGCCTCGCAGATGGCAACAAACTGGGTCCAGGCCAGCCCGCTGTCCAGCGCCTGCTGCGCAAGCGCATAGCCCGCACCGGGGCCGGCTTTTCCGCCCATCTCCAGAAGGTGCCCGGCGAGCAGCAACGCCCGCTCGCGGAGATCCGCAGGGGCCGCAGAGTCCCTTTGCAGGACGGCGAGGACATCCCGCGCCTCGAGAGCGGGACCGACGCCTCGACCGACAGGCTGCGTACCGTCGGTGCGGACGACACGCAGTTGCAAGCCTATCGCCTCGCCGACATGCTCCAGGAGGCCGCCGAGTTCATCCGCCGCTTCTTCGGATCGGACCTTGGCTGTCGGGCCGACCGGAATATCGATCAGCACCCGCTCCGACCCCGCCGCTGCCTTTTTTGACAACACAGAGGCGACCAGTTGCGCGGTGCCATCCAGGTCCAGCGGACGCGACACACGGATTAACACGTCGTCTGCCGGGCTCAGCTGCACGGAGCCTCCCCAGACGATGCAACCGCCGACCTTCGCGACCACCCGGCGCATGGCCTGCAGATCCAGGTTGACTGGCGCCAGGGTCTCCATGGTGTCCGCGGTACCCGCCGGAGAGGTAATCGCCCGGGATGACGTCTTAGGCATGACCAGACCGCAGGCGGTAACGATGGCCACCACCAGCGGCGTCGTCCGGTTGCCCGGCAACCCTCCGACGCAATGCTTGTCCATCACCGGCGAAAAAGGCCAGTGCAGCCGCTCGCCGACATCGATCATGGCGCGGGTCAGGGCGACCGTCTCCTCGTGCGACATTCGGCCACCCGCCGTGGCCGTGACAAAGGACGCCAGGTGCAGGTCGGACAACCGGCCAGCCGCCACATCGTGCATGATGGTTTTGAGCTTTTCATAGTCCAACGACGCACCATAGGTCTTGCCGCGAATATGCCGCTCGGATTCGAGTACCGGGGGATGGCGGATGGCGAGCATTTCGCCCCCTGAAAGGCCGAGAACCCGCCAGGCAGGCTCCGACAAGCCAGCCTCTCCGTGGCCTAGCCAGTCAGCGGCCACGTGGTGCACAGTGGCGATGACCGTTCGACCTTCCCATTCGATCTCAACGCGCGTCTGGGCCTCGAACCCTTCCGAACGGCAGATTTCGCAGTCGACCCGCATGTAGACAACCGGCGATTGGTACGTGAGGATCCCCGCGCGGCGTGCGATCAGCCCCGCGGAATCCGGCAGATGGGCAGCCAGCGCGTTCATCCCAGCTCCACGGCTTGCATATGCTCCGGGACAGTGCATGCCCAGCCATGCTGTTCCTGGATGGCGATGCGCAAGCTGTCGGCAGCGACAGACTCGCCGTGGGTGACAAACACCCGCTTGGGCGGCTGCGGCATCCGTCCCACCCAGCGCAGCAGCTCCTCCCGGTCGGCATGTGCGGACAAGGCACCGAGGCTAGCGACTTCCGCGCGCACGGGAACGTAGTCGCCGTGAATCTTGATCTGCTTTGCGCCGCCCACGAGCGCCGCGCCACGTGTCCCAGCAGCTTGGTAGCCGGCCAGCAGGATGGTGTTGCGAGGATTCGGTGCCATCGCCTTCAGGTGGTGCACCACGCGCCCGCCGGTGGCCATGCCGCTTGCCGAAATGATGACGGCGGGATAGCGCATATCGTTCAGCTTGCGCGACTCCTCCACAGAGTTCACCACCTTGGCTGCGGTGCACATCATCCGGCACTGGTCGGGCGTCAGCCGGTGCTGCGAACGGTGTTTGTGGTACAGCTCCGTCGTATCGGCTGCCATCGGGCTATTAAGGAAGGCCGGCAGGTCTGGAATGCGGCCTTCGCGCTTCAGGGTGGCGAGCACGTACATGAGTGACTGCGCTCGTCCAACCGCAAAGGCGGGGACGATGACCACTCCTCCGCGCGCTGCAGTGCGGTTGATCACCTCTGCAAAAGCAGTAGCGGGATCTTCCTTCTCATGCGATCGGTCGCCATAGGTCGATTCCATGACGACGTAGTCCGCCGCAGGCGGTGCCTGCGGCGGCCGCATGACAACGTCCTCGTCGCGCCCAAGGTCGCCCGAAAACAGCAACGACCCTGAACCCCACTGCACATGAACGCTGGCGGCACCAAGGATGTGGCCGGCGAGCGAAAAACGCATTCGCAGCCCCTCGACCGGCTCGAACTCGGCGTCAAACTGCTGAGGCTGGAACAGGCGCAGGGTCTTGCGCGCGTCCTGTTCCGTGTAAAGCGGCAGGGCCGGACTGTGCTTCGAGAAACCGCGACGATTGGCATAAAGCGCATCTTCCTCCTGCAGGTGCCCCGAATCCGGTAGCAGCAACGCGCAGAGGTCGCGCGTCGCTTCGGTGCAAAACACAGAGCCGCTGAACCCCTGGCGCGCCAGTGCGGGCAGGTAACCACTATGGTCGATGTGCGCGTGGGTCAGCACGACGGCATCGATCGTTTCAGGCTGCAGCGGGAAGACATCCCAGTTGCGCAGCCGCAACTGCTTGAGGCCCTGGAACAGTCCGCAGTCGACCAGCACGCGCTTGCCGCCGTGCTCCAGCAGGTATTTCGATCCCGTGACAGTGCCTGCGGCACCCAGGAAAGTAATTCGCATATCGTTCCTTTCGATCAGTAAGAACTCATGATGATCCGGGGATCGCCGGTACCTCGGACAGCCTGCAATTCCGGCGCGTCGAGCAGCCGTTCCACTTCGAGACCAGCCGCTTCCGATGCGGCGGAAACCGCGTGGGCCCATGTCGTTCGGTTCGCGAACAGCATGCCTGCAACGTCCAGCGTCCCGCCGCGGCTCACGTACCCGAGCACGCGAGTCGTTTGCGCGCCGGTGTCAAGGGGACGCAGCAAACCAACCAGAGTTTCCGGACGCGTATGCGTGAGGAAGATGCGCACATCCTGCGTCGCAGGGAAAAGTGCATCGGTCGCTGCACTCTGGTGAGCAGCCTCGCGGGCGTCCCGAGCGACGCGGAAACGCCCGGGCTCGATGATGTAGTTCACGGCAACCTCGACGCCGCGCTGCTTAAGCCTTTCGGCGGCCTTGAGAGCCTCACCCAGCTGGTAGGCCCCGACAGCAGTGAACAGAATGCGTGCCTGGGGTGCGGGTCGGATACACAGGGCGCCATCGCGCACCAAACGCGCAGCTTCTTGCGCAGAGAACCAGACCGGCAAGGCCCTCTTCGGCACCACCATCGTCCAGAACTGGCCGCGCGTCTGGTACGCGGCTTGCAAGGCCGCCTGTGCCGTGTTCCAGTCGGGCGGGTACAGGACGCGGGAGACGTCGCTCATCTCGCCCTGCAGCGTCTCGCCGAACGAAGGATCCTGGTGTGACTGCTCGTTCTTGCCGTTCTCCCACGTGTGGGAAGTAGCCACCGTCACCACCGACAACCAGCCGGGGGGACGCCCTGCATCCGCAAGTTGGCGGGCAAACAGGATTTCCTGCCGAAGAGCGCCCAGCATCTTGGCGGCGAAGGCTTCATAGGAAACGATCAGGTTGAGCCCCCCCTTGTTGGCGAGGGCCGCACTAACCACAGCCTCCTCGTTGAGGGCAGTGACCACGGAGCCGCTGATTGACTCGGCCACGCCCTGCTCCGGCGTCACGACGCGGTGCTTGAGCAGATCGAGCGTGCGGCCCATGCGGTTGCTGCGCAGCTCGTCCGGGTTCCCAACCCGCACCCGCAGTTGCGGATTGGCGGCCACCAGCGCCGTGAACGCCTGGTCGATCCCCTCCATCGGCGAGTATTCGCGCTCACCGGGCGCGAGCGACGCAAGAGCTGGAAGAGACGGAACTGGCACGTTGCGTGTGGCGAAGGCGTGATCCCGTTCGCGCACCCGGCGCTGCTCATCATGCCGATTGAGAACCGCTGCGGCGGAGGTTAGGTCTTCGCGTGAGACCCACAACGCCTTCGACCCTTCTTCGAAGAGCGCGCGAGCCCCCGCGTCAACGCGGGGGTTGGCACCGAGCGGAAGGTTGTGCGCATCGTTGGAACCCGCGCCGGGAAAGCCGTAGCCTTTCGGGGCTTCCGCAATGGTGTAGTGCAACGGTACCGGGTAGCCGCCGGTACCCGTGCGGATGGCCTCGGTGCAGGCATCGAGTCGATCCTCCATGGTGAAGATCGCCCAGGCGAAAGCGGCCGGGTCGGTGCCATCGATCTCGATCGGGTCGAAGCCGTTCAGGCGCAGGTGGTCTTTCAGCCACTGCACGCCGCCTTGCTGCTGTAGGGTGCTGCGTTGCTCGATGCGGCGACCATTGAGGATCATGATCGGCGCCACATGGCCGCTGTCCTCGGCGCGCCACCAGCGGGGCGCCCAGTCGCTGCCCCGTTGCTCCTCGAAAGCGCCGTCGCTCAGGAAGGCCACCAGCCGCTCGCCCGGCAGCGGGATGTGGACGTACTGCAGCTCGGCGAACCCGAGATACCCGCCCTCGGAGATGCCACCGGCTGTATTGGCGTTGACATGACTGCCAAGCGGGGATTCCGGCCGCCCATCGGGCCCGATGGAATAGGAATAGAAATCGCCGACGAAACGCGTCAGGCCGGAATCGCTCAAGTCGTATCGCTGCGCCTGGATTGGCAGCATGTTGCCCACCAGCAGGTTGACCGCCTCGACGCCGGCGACGCTGTGGCCCTGCCCCATGATCCAGCCCCGCGTATGGCCGGTCAACGAGTTCGCCGCCAGGTAGCCGGCGTAGGCAGGCACCATGTTGAGCGACCCACCGGTATGACCCTCAGGCGTTTGCTTGTACTCGTCGGGTTGCAGAGCGGCACCGTCCCACCGCACCCGCTGGGCGTAGGTCATGTGCACTGTCAGCCACATGGCCGCCGATGCGAGGCGGTCTGCGGCGCGCAGGAGGCGATAAACGTCGGATGGCGAAGCAGCCCGGCCCTGCGCCACCAGCAGCTGCGCCAGCTCGAAGATGCGCAACTGTGTCTGTGGTGAGTGCTGGATCACACCGTATCCGGCGGCCCACTGCGCGAACTCCGCGTCGGCCTCGCGGTGGAGGCGGGCTCGGTGCGTGGTCAGGTGTTTCTGGTGGGCATCATGCATATACGTCGCTTTCCTTTCGTTTAACAGTCAAGGCCGTTGTCGGCGCACCCGGTGCGCGAAGGCTCATGGCCAGGAAAAACGAGACGTACGTACAGCGTTGATCCCTCGCCGATCTGGGTGAGCATGGCTGTTTGCCCCCTGCGCGAGCGCCCGCCGGCGTGTTGCTCGCGATCGGAATAATCATGAATCCGTCTTTCGTTGGTGCTGTCAGTGCAGATTAATGGCGTAAACCCCCATCCACTTGATCTACATCAAACGGAATCCGATGCAGGGCTGTAGATGACAGATTTGTAATCCAGCCGCGCGGGGCAGTAAATATGCTTCCCGCTAGCAAGTGCCCTTCCCACTACATACTTTAAAGGACTCAAAATGCGTTCGCCAATCAACGTTCGAGTTTCACTGCTCAGGCCTCTATTGGGCGTCGGTCTTGCCTTAGCTGCAGCGTCCGCCATGAGCGCGCCCACGGGAATCGTCTACACCGCCAACGAGCGCGACGGCTCGATCACCCGAGTACAGCTGGAAACCGGGGTCAAGCAAACAACTAAGGTTGAGATAACGCCGCACAACGTGCAGGTCAGCCCCGACGGCAAGCGCCTGCTGGCAGTAGGCGTTTCCAGTCATGACGGACATGGTGCCGCAGGAGCAACCTCCAAGGGAAAACTGCTGGTAATGGAGACCTCCGGTGCCAGTGACCGTGTACTCATTGACGCGGGCGATCATCCCGCCCACGTAGTGACCGACGCGAGCGGAGGGCGCGCGTTCGTTTCCGACTCCGGGTCGAATGTTGTCCATGTGATCGACCTGGCCAGCAAGCGCAGCGTCGGCCAAATACCCACCGACAAGTACCCACATGGATTGCGACTGAGCCCCAACGGCAAGGATCTTTACGTAGCGAACATGCGCGGCGGTACGGTATCCGTCATCGACGTTGGCACGCTCAAGGAAACAGCAAGAATTTCTGTAGGCAAAGGGCCGGTCCAGGTCGGCTTCTCGACCGACGGGACGATGGCCTTTGTCTCGCTGAGCGCGGAGAACAGCCTGGGCATCATCGACACCGCCAAAGGCCGCCTGGTGAAGAAGGTCCCGGTGGGCTCCACCCCCATCCAGATGTACGCCACGCCAGACACGCGCAACGTCTACGTAGCGAACCAGGGCAGCGCCACCAAGCCGGCGGATACCGTGTCTGTGGTCGACCCGCAGGCTGGCAAGGTCGTTGCGACCATCAAGACCGACAAGGGCGCCCATGGTGTCGCCATCAGCAAGGATGGACGCTATGTGTTCGTCACTAATATTGAAGCGGGGACGCTGTCGATCATTGACACGACCAGCAATAAAGTGGTGGCGACGCACCGCGTGGGCGCTGGGCCGAACGGAGTCACATACCTCGAGTAGCATCAGCATGAGACCGCGCGCCTGCTGCTGGCCTGATGGTGCGCGGGCGCGCCGGCGGGGATGACCGCGGCACACAGAAAGCCCAATAAAGGAACACGCGATGCAGAAGGAAAGTACTTTGCCCGGACGGCCCGGCGAAGATCATGCGCACGATCACGCTCATCACCAGCACGGCCCCGCCCACGCGGCAAGTACCGCACTGAAGGACCCCGTGTGCGGCATGGGGGTGACGGCGAATTCGGCCCACCACTCCCACCATGGGGGCGAGGAGTACTACTTCTGTAGCGCCAGATGCAAGGGTAAGTTCGATGCGGGACCAGCGAGCTACATTGCCGCGGGGCCCGGCAGCGTACCAGTGCCTGATTCTCCGCCCGCCGCTGAGGGAACAATCTACACCTGCCCGATGCACCCCCAGATCCGCCAGGATCATCCCGGCAGTTGCCCGATCTGCGGCATGGGGCTCGAGCCGCTCATGCCCAGCCTGGAGGACGACGACAACCCGGAGCTGAAGGACTTTTCGCGCCGTTTCTGGTGGACGCTGCCCCTCACATTGATCGTCGCCGTGCTGGCCATGTTCGGACACCGTGCCGGCTGGTTCGACATGGTCACGCAAAGCTGGATCGAACTGGTTCTCTCCCTGCCCATCGTGCTGTGGGGGGCTTGCCCTTCTTCGTGCGCGGCTGGCAATCCGTTGTCAACCGCAGCCCCAACATGTGGACGCTTATCGGCCTGGGCACCGGCGCGGCATTCCTGTACAGCCTGGTCGCCACCGTGGCCCCCGGCGTGTTCCCGCCGGAGTTCACCGACATGGGGCGCGTGGCCGTGTATTACGAAGCGGCCGCCGTGATCATTTCGCTCACGCTGCTCGGTCAGATGCTGGAGCTAAAAGCGCGCTCGCAGACCTCAGCGGCCATCAAGTCGCTGCTGGGCCTGGCGCCCAAGACAGCACGGGTCATTCGTCCCGACGGCACGGAGGAGGATGTCCCGCTTTCGAACGTGCACCTCGGCGACCTGCTGCGCGTGCGGCCCGGCGAGAAGGTGCCGGTGGACGGCGTGGTGGTAGATGGCAGCAGCTCGGTGGACGAATCCATGCTGACAGGCGAACCCATGCCCGTATCGAAACGGCCGGGCGACAAGCTGATCGGCGCCACCCTGAACACGGCCGGAGCCCTGACGCTGCGCGCGGAGAAGGTGGGCTCGGCCACCGTGCTGTCGCAAATCGTACAGCTGGTGGCCCAGGCGCAGCGCTCGCGCGCACCCATGCAGCGCATGGCCGACCTGGTGGCGGGTTACTTCGTGCTCGGTGTCATCGCCATTGCAGTGACGACGCTGATTGTCTGGGGCTTTTTCGGGCCGCAACCGAGCTGGGTCTACGGGTTCATCAATGCCGTTGCGGTGCTGATCATCGCCTGCCCTTGCGCCCTCGGCCTGGCCACTCCGATGTCCATCATGGTCGCCACCGGCCGCGGAGCGACCCAAGGCGTGCTGTTCCGCGACGCAGCGGCGATCGAGAACTTCCGCAAGATCGACACGCTGATCGTGGACAAGACGGGCACCCTCACGGAAGGACGCCCAACCTTCGAGAAGGCGATAGCAGCCGCAGGCTTTAGCGACGCAGACGTGCTGCGCCTGGCCGCCAGCCTGGATCAAGGCAGCGAACATCCACTGGCCGCAGCGATCGTGCAGGCAGCATTGGAGCAGGGTCTAACGCTCTCGGCTGTGACTGACTTCGAGTCAGGCTCCGGCATCGGCGTGACTGGCCGCGTCGAAGGTCAGTCCTTGAGGCTCGGCAACACGGCTCTGATGGAGCAGGCCGGCATCGACAGCAGCAGCCTGAGACGCGAGTCCGAAGACCTGCGGGGGCAAGGGGCCAGCGTCATGTATCTCGCGGTGGACGGCCGTTTCGCTGGCTTGCTGGCGGTTTCTGACCCTGTAAAAGCGAGCACGCCGGAGGCGCTGCAGGCGCTGCACGCCGCCGGCATTCGCGTGATCATGGCCACGGGGGACGGTGTCACAACGGCCCGAGCTGTTGCCAAGCGGCTCGGCATCGACGAAGTGCACGGCGAGGTCAAGCCGGCAGACAAGCTGACGCTCGTTGAGCGGTTACAGGCCGAAGGCAGGGTCGTCGGTATGGCCGGCGACGGCATCAACGATGCGCCGGCGCTGGCGAAGGCCGACGTCGGCATCGCGATGGGCACCGGCACCGACGTCGCCATGAACAGCGCGCAGGTGACGCTGGTAAAGGGCGACCTGCGCGGCATCTCGATCGCGCGTCGGCTCTCGCAGGACACGGTCGCCAACATGAAGCAGAACCTGCTGTTCGCCTTCCTCTACAACGCGATGGGCGTGCCGGTGGCGGCCGGCGTTCTCTATCCGCTGACCGGCTGGCTTCTGTCACCCTTGATTGCCGCACTGGCAATGAGCCTGAGTTCGGCTTCTGTGGTGTTCAACGCGTTGCGCCTTCGACGGAAAGGCTGACGCGAGGAGTCGAAGTGAGGAGCCAGTGGGTGGAATACCGCGAGCTACGTCGGGATGAGTACCTGTTGACAGTTTCAATTCTTTTTAGCCTCCAGCGCTTATCCAGCAAGCGCTAGCAGCTATCAATTTGTCAACATCGCACTGCCTGCGTAGCGCGGTGCCTTTTCGTGGTCAGCGCCCGTTGTCGTGCTCGGGCAGCTGGCTAGTTTGGCTTTTGGGTCTACCCCGGCAGACAAGCGGGCAGGCATGCGGCCAGCCGCTTACTTTGCTCGATATGACCCTCCATCCCTCTTTCTTCTACTCGCCTCCCCTCCTTCTTATCGGAAAGGGCGGCAGATGCCCAGGTGCATCACCAAGGCGCCCGTGTCACTGGGCTGGCGGGTAGCCGGCTTCCCCCAGCGCGTCGGCGAAGTCCTGCCGGTCTTCCGCCGATTCGATCTTGACCAGCCTCGAATGCAAATCGACCTCGATCTTGGCGACCGGATCGACGAGCTTGCACGTCTTCATAACGGTACTGGCGCAGTGTCCGCAGCTCATGTCCGGGAGATTCAATTCGATCATGGCAAGTTCCTCAAAAAAGTGGCTGAAGGCAGCATCGTCAAGCCTGTCACCGTGTCAGACTCAATAGAAGTGGTTAAAAATTTTCTTGT
The DNA here is from genome assembly GCF_000238595.1 of Acidovorax sp. NO-1. Taxonomy (GTDB): domain Bacteria; phylum Pseudomonadota; class Gammaproteobacteria; order Burkholderiales; family Burkholderiaceae_C; genus Acidovorax. The sequence goes on from NZ_AGTS01000080.1 coordinate 26,075, forward strand.
CGGAGGGGCTTGACCTTGCCATGATAGTAAGGTTGATCATGCAAACCAGCGCTTGGATTTCAGACGCTAGGAGCCAACCATGCAGACCACGACGACGATGCCAGCGAGCCTGGCGAACCTAAACTTACAGAAGCTGGGCATCGAGTTGCCGATTGAGGGCATGACCTGCGCCTCTTGCGTGTCCCGCGTTGAGAAGGCGCTGGCCAAAATTCCCGGCGTCGAGCGCGCCAGCGTGAACCTGGCGACCGAGAGCGCGAGCATCTCGGCATCAAGCCAGGTCGACCTCGCCACGCTTCGCGCCGCGGTGGAGAAGGCGGGCTATTCCGTGCGCAACGATGAGGCGAGCCTGTCTATCGAGGGAATGACTTGCGCCTCCTGCGTCTCGCGTGTCGAGAAGGCGCTGCGCAAGCTCCCGGAAGTGACTGCCGCAGAAGTGAACCTCGCGACAGAGAAAGCGGAAGTCCGGTTCGTGGGCCGCGCCGACGAAGTGCTACCCAGGCTCGTGGCCGCCGTCGAGAAGGCGGGATACGCTGCGAAGCTTCCCCAGGAAACCGATGGAGCCTCGCAAACTGCAAAGGCGAGTTGGCCAGATTGGTGGCCGGTCGCTGTGGCCGCCGCCCTCTCGCTTCCCCTCGTGCTACCCATGCTCGCCATGCTGTTCAACGTTGACTGGGCTCTCCCCGGGTGGTGGCAGTTGGCGCTTGCCACTCCCGTACAGTTCTGGCTAGGCGCCCGCTTCTACCGCTCCGCATGGAAGGCCGTGAAGGCGCGAGCGGGCAACATGGACCTGCTTGTCGCGCTGGGCACGTCGGCCGGCTATGGCCTCTCTCTCTACCTGCTCATCGTTGGAATCGGCCACGAGGGTCACGGCGAGGCGCCTCACCTCTACTTCGAGGCCTCCGCGGTTGTGATCACCCTGGTTCTACTTGGCAAGTGGCTGGAAGGCCGCGCCAAGCGCCAGACCACCGAGGCCATTCGGGCTCTTAATGCGCTGCGCCCTGATACCGCTCGAGTGCGTCGCGGCGACACCGATGTTGAGGTTCCAGCCGCCCAGGTGAAAGTCGGCGACGTTGTGGTGGTTCGCCCCGGCGAGCGCGTGCCCGTTGACGGCGATATCCTGGAAGGATCCACGCACGTGGACGAGTCGCTCATTACGGGCGAAAGCCTGCCAGTGGCGAAGGTGCCCGGCGCGAAGGTCGTCGGGGGCTCAGTGAACGCGGAGGGGCTGTTCACGGCCAGCGCCACCGCAGTCGGCGCAGAGTCCACTCTGTCGCGCATCGCGCGGATGGTCGAGTCGGCCCAAGCCAAGAAGGCGCCCATCCAGCGCCTGGTCGACCAGGTGAGTGAGGTCTTCGTCCCGGTTGTACTGGTAATCGCCGTCATCACCCTCATCGCCTGGGGCTTGGCCACAGGTGACTGGGAGCGCGCGATCCTCAACGCCGTCGCCGTTCTGGTCATCGCCTGCCCGTGCGCACTGGGGCTTGCCACGCCCACCGCCATCATGGCCGGCACAGGAGTGGCCGCCCGCCGAGGCATCCTGATCAAGGATGCGGAGGCCTTGGAAGTCGCCCACAACGTAAAGATCGTCGCGTTCGATAAGACTGGCACCCTTACCGAAGGCAAGCCGCGCCTGGTGGCATTTGAAGCTGCCGACGGCGACCACGCGGGCCTTCTGCGCCTGGCCGCGAGCGTGCAAGCGGCGAGTGAGCACCCTCTGGCCCGCGCCGTCCTGGACGCGGCTAAGGAGAACTTGGTCAGCATCGCTCCAGCGCAGGACGCTCAGTCCGTCGCGGGCCGTGGCATGGCGGCCAAGGTGAAGGGGCAAGCTCTCAGCCTTGGGAGCTCCCGCTGGATGCAGGAGCTAGGCGTCGACCTCTCCCCGCTGACCTCGCGAGCCCAGGAGTTCGAAGACGAGGGCCGAACCGTGTCGTGGTTGGCCGAAGGCGCTCAGCCCGCGCGGCTCGTCGGCCTGCTGGCGTTTGGCGATGCAGCGAAGGCCACCGCCAAGGAGGCGGTCGCGAGCCTGCGGGAGCAAGGCGTCAGAGTCGTCATGGTCACAGGCGACAACAAAGGCGCCGCGCGCGTCGCGGCCCAGGAGCTGGGCATCGACGAGGTTCGCGCCGAAGTTCTGCCGGCGGACAAAGCGCGGGTCGTCTCCGAGCTCAAAGCGAGCGGGCTGGCCGTGGCGATGGTGGGCGACGGCATCAACGACGCACCTGCATTGGCGGCGGCCGATGTGGGCTTCTCGATGTCCAGCGGGACCGAGGTCGCCATGCATGCGGCCGGAGTCACCTTGATGCGTGGCGATCCGCGCTTGGTGGGCGACGCAATCGAAATCTCGCGCAAGACTTACGCGAAGATTCGCCAAGGCCTGTTTTGGGCTTTCGTCTACAACGTGGTTGGAATCCCTCTCGCAGCGTTCGGACTGCTCAACCCCATGCTCGCCGGAGCCGCGATGGCGTTCTCCTCAGTGAGCGTGGTCGCCAATGCATTAACCCTGCGCCACTGGAAAGGAAGGTCCGCATGAAAACGATCGGTGATGGAATGAACATCGGGGAAGCCGCCGAGAAGGCGGGGGTAACGCCTAAGATGGTGCGTCACTACGAGTCGCTGGGTCTGCTGCCAAAGGTCCACCGCACCGAGTCGGGTTATCGCGTGTATGGCGAGTCGGAGGTTCACACGCTGCGCTTCATCAAACGCTCAAGGGACTTGGGCTTTTCGGTCCCCGTAATCGGCGAGCTGGTGAAGCTTTGGCAAGACCGCAGGCGGTCAAGCGCAAGCGTGAAGAAGGTGGCATCCGCGCACCTTGCGGAGCTCGACCGCAAGATCATGGAGATGGAGTCCATGCGAAAGACGCTGGGACACCTGATCCACTGTTGCCACGGCGATGACCGCCCGGATTGTCCAATCCTTGGAGATTTGGAGAGCTTCGTCGCCCCAGCCACAACGAAGGCAAAGGTGAAGCCGCAGACACTGAGAGCCTCGGCCAAGGGAACAGCGTGAACGGTAGGCGCGAATACGACTTCGAAAGCAGCCGTGCATACAGGATCCTGCCAAGAGCCACCACCCTATTCAGGGGCGTACAAGTTACTGCTAGACGCCCGGATGCCGAAAGTAACAAGCATACGTTCCAGCTGAACATGCTTTCGAACTCGGCGCATTCTTAAGGCAGGCGCTTGGTCTACGGGGCGCTCGCGCCCCAGCGGAGGCAGATGGATTCATGGACGATACCCCTTGATTTAGATCAACTGGCGTCGGCAAATACCTTCTACCATGAACTTACTATTTTTCTGCCATGAAGTTCCTCTTCCGCACCACCACCAGTCGCAATGCCGCATCCTTGATGCTGGCCGTGTGGCTGTTCGTGCTGGCTTCGGGCTTCGCCAATGCTTGTCTGCTGGAATCGCCTCATCACGGCGGGCACCAGCCTGCCTCGGAGAGCTCTCGCATCACAGCCCAAGTCCCGGTGACTGCGCATGAGAGTGAACGAAGCTCCAAAGCTCCGTGCCTGAAAGCCTGCGACGACGGATCGCAGGCCTTGCAAAGCAGTAGCGGCATGGACTCTGTCGATCCGGGCTCCCCCCCTTTGGCCGGAGTCATCTGGACAGGGGGCACGATCCTTTTGGCGCGCAACCTGAGCGGTTTTGAAACTCAGCCTTCGCTGAGTGCTCCCCCCAAGCGAATCACCTACTCGCGGTGGGCGCTCTAGCCTCCTGCTAGCTCGACCGCAGTCTCGTTGCGGCGTTTGATCTTCGGTTCCCGGGGCAGGACCGAGAAGCATGGTAGTGCGCCCCGCTTTCACCTATTACACACTGGAGTCCCACATGAACCGAGTTCACCTTCTTTCTCTCGCATTTGCAGTTTCTACCCTTGGCACGTCAGCGTGGGCGGCGGCTCCGACCGACCCGCACACCGGTCATCATCCCGCCGGAGGCGCCCCCGCACCCACATCTAAACAGGCACCCGTTAAGCCCGGACCGAACATGGCACAAATGGATGCCCAGACCAAAGCGATGCGTGACATGCACGAAAAGATGATGGCCGCGAAGACGCCAGAAGAGCGCAGCGCCCTAATGGCAGAGCACATGAAGACGATGCAGGAAGGCATGACCATGATGAATGGGATGCCGGCGGGGGGCATGAAGTCCATGAAGGGCGACATGTCCACGCACCATCAAATGATGGAAAAGCGCATGGAAATGATGGGCGCTTCCATGCAGATGATGATGGATCTGTTGCCGCCTGTGCCCGCGAAATAAGGAGAACGCCATGAGACCTCTGCGCACCGGCGTTGCCCTGGCCGCAACGGTAGGCGGTTTCTATGTCCTGTGTACTGTGGCGTGGATCCTCGTTCCAGCGACCTTCCTGGATCTGATGAACAACTTGTTCCACGGTATGGACTTCACTGCCATGGTGAGTCCCCGACCCTTCAGCGTATTCGGGTTTTTTAAGGCGTTGCTCGTGCTGAGCACGTGGGCGCTGCTTGCCGGGATGTTCTTCAGCTGGCTGCACAACCGGCTGGAGCGTTGACCGTAAACCTTTCGGAGAAAAAGATGACTGAACACCATTCCCCACCGAAGGCACAAGCGCCTAACTTTTTTCGCACGCGCTACGTCCTCGGACTCGTTGTGATGGGCGCCATCGCAGCATATTTCCTGCTCAGTGAGCACCGTGCGCACTTCATTGGCGCGCTGCCCCTGCTCCTGCTCCTCGCGTGCCCCCTGATGCATGTGTTTATGCATAACGGACACGATTCCCACGGTGGCGGTCATGCGGGTCATCAAGACACCAAAGCCACCCCCGCAAGGCCAACCTCCACAACGGGAGAGCAACCATGACCCACGATACGTCGGCCTACGGCCTCTGGACACTGGTCGTCCTGAACTCGGCGATCTTTCTCATGTTCGCGTTCAGTTTCTTCAAACCACAGACCGCGCGCGACTGGCGAACTTTCGGCGCTTTCGCCGCGTTCATCGTGGCTCTCTTCGTCGAGATGTACGGTTTTCCTCTGACGCTCTATGTCTTGTCCGGATGGCTACAGACAAGGTACCCCGGCCTCGACCTGCTCTCGCACAACTCCGGTCACCTGTGGTCGACCCTCCTTGGCGAAAAGGGCGACGCTCATTTCGGCCCGCTTCATATTGCCAGCTACGTATTCCTGGGCTACGGCTTCTACCTGTTGTCCACCGCATGGAATGTGCTGTATCACGCGCAACGCCACGATACGCTGGCGACCACGGGCCCCTATGCCCGCCTCCGCCATCCGCAGTATGTGGCTTTCGTCCTGATCCTGCTGGGTTTCCTGCTGCAATGGCCGACGCTGCTCACCCTGGCGATGTTTCCGATCCTCCTGGTGATGTATGGACGGCTGGCAGTCACGGAAGAAACCGAGATGCGAAAGCGCTTCGGAGCGGTCTATGAGGCCTACGCAGCGCGCACTCCGCGGTTCATTCCCTTTTTCGGTAAAAAAGGGGCTGCCACATGAAGACCAGCACTGTCGCAGTCGCAAAGTTGGTGTCCAACCTGAGCGCCGAGGGCGTGAGTAGCATGCTGCCGGCGGATGATTCTCGATTCCGGGCTGTTTGAGCGGCCGGCAAACTACGCGCTGCTTTCCATCACCCTCTGCGAGAAGACGACGCCTTGGATTGCGTGGACGCCAGCAAGCCTGCGGCGGTCATCGTCGGTCCCCGTGCCGGACACGGCCCGGGGGCTGGCGGCTTCAAGCACGACTCCGAAGTGGGCATGTCCCTGCATGAACCCCACGAAACCTATTTGGTCGTGTTTTTTCTGCTGTCAATGTCCGAATCAGACTCTAGCCGACGTACTGTATGTGTTGCGGCGCTTTGTCGAGGGGGGAGGGGGTCCTGAAGCAATCACTGCCCAGACGCGAAAGCAGGCCTTCCAGGCGCCGGCGACTGGCGGTTTGCATGTGGGCCACGCTGCCGGTGTAGGCGGTGGTGATTTCCGGGCGGGTGTGGCCTGTTTCCAGGGACAGGGCGCGGCGGGCGGCGAGGTCGGTTTCCGCGTCCGGCCTGGCGCCTCCCGTCACGGGGGGCTTGAACCCGGTGAGTTCCTCATACCGGGCCCCCACGTAGCCATGCCGCAGCCCGTGCCCCGTGACACCCGAGGCCTTGCGGGTGATGCCATGTACGCCAAGGATGTAGTAGTAGTGCGCCTGGGCTTTTGGCAAGTTGTGGCCGTAGCGTCCTAGCAGTCCCGTCCGGTTGCTGGCCATGGCTTTGGCTGCTTCCAGGACTTCGCGCTGCATCTCGGTCTTGATGGGGACAGCCCTGCCCCGCCCCCCCTTGGTCCCACGGTTGACCAGCAGGAGTTCTCCCATGTCGGATTCCCGGGGTTTAAGGCAGATGGCTTCCGTGGCTCGAAGTCCGAAGGCGTCTTGC
>NZ_AGTS01000079.1 GCF_000238595.1 Acidovorax sp. NO-1
CGCGCAACTGCCCGTGCTCAAGATATCGGGGGCCACCTACTCCTCCAACCCCGTGTACCGCATGGCGATCGTGAACGGCCAGGTCTTGCATGAAGGCGACCTGGCTGCACCCGGGTTGCAGCTCGAAAAAATCGAACAGGGCCGCACGATCTGGTCGTTTCGGGGCTACCGCTACGGGCTGGCTTCGCAGTAGAAAATATCAGTCAAAATGGCCGCTAGCGCTTAATGGTAAAGCGCGAGCAGCTATTAAAAATGTAGCGATAACGTGCCGTGGCAAGCAGCGCTGCCACGTACAACCGGCTACCGGATGAACCTGCCGTCGCGCCCCACCAGGGTCAGCTCCACGAAGCGCGATGCGTTGCGTTCGGGCGTGGCGGCATTGATTTCAAAGCCGCCCAGGTCCCATTTCTTGAGGTTCCAGGTGGCGTCGATGAACGCAGCCCGTGTGGGGTTGCGGCCCGCGCGCTGCAGGGCCTCGGCAAACACCCGGGCGTTGATGTAGCCCTCCAGCGCCAGGTGCGAGGGCTCGGCCGTGGCGCCCGACGCTTTCCAGGCGGTTTGAAACTCGCGCACCACGGGCATCACCGCGTTGGAGGGCAGCGGCACCACCTGCGAGATGGCCATGCCGGTGGCATCGGCGCCCAGGGCCTTCACGGTGGCGGGGGTGCCCATCACCGACAGCGCATACAGCGTCACGCCCCGTTTGAGCGCCCGGAACGCCTTCACAAACTCCATCGTCGGTTTGCCCGCCAGGCCGATCACGATCGCCTCCAGGTTGCCCCCCGCCAGCTTGGCCGCGGCGCTGCCAGCGTCGGAGGCGTTGTTCTCGACCGTCACCGTCACGGCGTCGGGCAGCTTGAGGCGGTCCATCGACTGCTTGGCGGCGGTGTAGACCTCTTTGCCAAAGGAATTGTTCTGATAGACGATGCCGATGCGCTGGATGCCGATGGTGGACAGGTGCTGCACCAGCTTCTCGGCCTCGTCGGCGTAACTGGCGCGGATGTTGAACACACTCTTGGCCTTGGTGCGGCTGAGCTGCGCACCGGTGAACGGTGCGAAGAACGGAATGCCGCTGTCAATCACCTTGGGCAGCATGGCATCGATCATCGGCGTGCCCATGCAGTTGAACAGCGCGAACGTGCCCGGATCGGCCATGAACAGCTCCACGTTCGCCAGCGCCTTGGGTACTTCGTAGGCGTCATCCTGCGTGACGAGTTCTATGGTCTTGCCGTGCACGCCACCGCGCGCATTGATGCCTGCAAATGCGGCCTTGGCGCCCTGGTGCATGGCCGAGCCCAGATCGCCCAGGGGCCCTGTGAGCGCAGTGGACTGGGCGATCCGGATGGTGCTTTCCTGCGCGCGGGCGGCGCCCCCCAGCCCAGCCAGGGAAGGCTGGCAGCGGCTGCGGCCAGGACCTGGCGGCGCGCCAGCGGGCGTGGGTGGTGCAGCGCGGGGCGCTGGAGGTCTGTGTTTGACGGCGGGGTGTGCATGGTGCGGGTCTCCTCAAAGCGCCCCGGGGTCGCACGACCTTGGCTTCCGGGGCGAGGCGACATCATCCGGCTTCAATTGACATTTTTTTGTCGTTCTGACGACAATCAGGGTCGTGGTATTCCCGCACCTTCCGGCGCGTTGCCGTTCCCTTTTTCCTTGTTGTTTTCACTCTGACCACGCTGTGCCATGGACTCTCGCATGAACCAGGACCTGTCGTTGCACCAGCGGCGCCGCTCGCCCACGCCGCAGGAGCTGGAGGGCATTCCCTGGCTGGGCCTGCTGCTGCCCGCCGAGCGCGAACGCGCCGTCGCATCGTTGCTGGTTGGCGACGCCAACGCGGGCGACTATGTATGCCGCGTGGGCCGCCCTGTGACCTACTGGTTTGGCGTGGTCGAAGGCCTGCTCAAGATGAGCAGCGATGACGCCCAGGGCCAGACCATGACGTATGCCGGCCTGCCGCCCGGCGGCTGGTTTGGCGAGGGCACCACCATCAAACGCGAGCCCTACCGCTACAACATCCAGGCGCTGCGCAAAAGCGTGGTGGCGGGTTTGCCCATTGACAGCTTTCACTGGCTGCTGGACCACTCCATCGGCTTCAACCGTTTTGTGATGAACCAGCTCAACGAGCGCCTGGGCCAGTTCATTGCCGCGCGCGAGATCGACCGGCTGAACAACCCCGACGTGCGTGTGGCGCGCAGCCTGGCGTCGCTGTTCAACCCGGTGCTCTACCCCGGCGTGGGCGAGGTGCTGCGCATCACGCAGCAGGAGCTGGCGTATCTGGTGGGCCTGTCGCGCCAGCGGGTGAACGAGGCGCTGGCGGCGCTGGAAGCGCAGGGCGCCATCCGTGTCGAATACGGTGGCCTGCGGGTGCTCGACCTGGCGGCGCTGCGCTCGAGTGTCTCCCCTCCCTGAGTAACCGCTGCGCGGCTTCCCCCGGGGGACTGCGCCCTCGTTGCGGTGCGCGCCGTGATGTGACGACCGGGGTGGGTTCAGCTGCGCGGCAATGCGGGAGCGCGCGGGGCGGCTGTGGGTGCTGGCGCGGGCACGGCCAGCGGCGGTGTGGCGGATTGGGCCGCGCCCCAGCTCTTTTCATCGCCCCCGTCGCGCGTGAGGCGAAAGGTGCCCACCATCTGCGTCAGGCGCCCGGCCTGGTCCTTGAGGCTGTCGGCGGCGGCGGCGCCTTCCTCCACCAGTGCGGCGTTCTGCTGGGTCATTTCCTCCAGCTCGCCCACTGCCCCGCTCACCTGGCCGATGCGCTGGCTCTGTTCCTGCGTGGCGGCCGTGATCTCGCCCATGATGTCCGACACCCGGCGCACCGACTGCACCAGCTCATCCATGGTGGTGCCCGCATGGTGGACCAGGGTGCTGCCTTCCTGCACCTGGTCCACACTGGCACCGATCAGGGCCTTGATCTCGCGCGCCGCGTTGGCCGAGCGGCCCGCCAGGCTGCGCACCTCGCTTGCCACCACCGCAAATCCGCGCCCCTGTTCACCCGCGCGGGCGGCTTCCACGGCGGCGTTCAGCGCGAGGATGTTGGTCTGGAAGGCAATGGAGTCGATCACGCTGATGATGTCGGCGATCTTGCGCGAGCTGGCGCTGATGGTGTCCATGGTGCGCACCACCTGTGACACCACCTCGCCGCCGCGCGTGGCCGCATCCGAGGCGGTGGATGCCAGCTGGTTGGCCTGGCGGGCGGCGTCGGCGCTCTGGGCCACCGTGCCGGTCAGGTCCACCAGCGAATTGGCGGCGCTTTGCAGGTTGTGCGAGGTCTGTTCGGTGCGCTGGCTCAGGTCCAGGTTGCCCGAGGCCACCTCGGAGCTGGCCACGAGGATCGAATCCGCCGTCTGCCCGATCTCGCCCACCAGCGAGCGCAGGCGGTCCTGCATGGCGTCGATGGCGCCGAGCAGGCGGCCGGTTTCGTCCTGGATGCGTACTTCCACCTGCGAGGTGAGGTCGCCGCGGGCAATGCGCTCGGCCACCACGACAGCCCGGCCTATGGGCGCAGTGATGCTGCGCGTGATGCGCCAGGCGATCAGCGCCCCCAGCCCGATCGCCAGCAGCACCAGCAGCCCGGCCACGGTGCGGGCCTGGACTTGAGTGCGCTCAGCCGAAGCGGTGGCTTCGGCGTTCAGTCTGCCCTGCAGGTCCACCAGCTCGCGCAGCTTGCCGCGCCAGGCGGTTTCAGCAGGGGCCACGCGCGTCATCAGCGCCAGCGTGGCACTCACGGTGTCGCCTTCATCGGCGGACTTGATGGCGTTCTCCAGTTCCGGCCGTGTCCTGGCACCCAGTGCCTGCACCTCTTGCAACAGCCGCATTTCCGCGGCCGAGCCGCCGCCAGTCGCCAGCAGTTCGGCCAGTGCCGCCTCCTGACGCGCATATTCCCTGAGCGTCCCGGCCACGCCTTCGATCTGCTCGCGCGCCTGCTTGGGGTCAATGTCGTTGAGCATGGCTGCCGACCGGCTCTGGATGCCCATCGCGCCCACGCTTTCAAGCATGCCGTTGACCAGCACCGACTTCTGGGCGCCCAGGCCGGTGATCAGCCGCATCTGCTCGTGCACCTTGCCCACCGAGAACTGGCCAACGGCGGCCACCGCTACCACCAGCACCAGCATGCACCCGAACCCCAGCCCGAGCCGCGTGGATATCGACAGCGATTTCAATGACGTTGCGGCCTGCATGGTGTTCCTTGTATGAAGCGTTTTGACGGTGCCAGGCCCCATGCAATGACGGTGCCAGTTCTCCCCGACGGCAGATGAGTCTCACAGGCTGCCATTGGCGGCAGTGTAGGGAGGAATTACAAAATGTGTCATGACGCTTGTGGATAGCGGCATGCCCATTGCGCATGGGGTGTCTGTTACAACTTCGCCGGACGTGCTGGCGATTGTGCGCGCGTCCGTACCGGTTGTTGCGGTCGACGTGAAAAACGTTTCAATCGCTTATTGATAAACAACTAGTAGCTATTAATAAAATAGCATTTTGACGCGTGGGGCATGGAGAGATGCTCCCCCGAAAAGCGACCCATCAGGTATAAACCCGTTACAGATGTGAGGCCTCCCCGATGAAACTGCATTCCCTTCTTTCAGTGCGCCGCACTGCCGCCGCGTGGCTGGCACTTGTGGCGGGTGTGGCGTTGACGGGCTGCGCCACGGCGCCTGCACCCGAGACCAGCCAACGTGAACTGGTGGTCGCGGTGACGGACTCGCACGAGCTCATCACCTTCAACGCCGCACAGCCCGCCCAGATTCTGGAGCGGCGCCCGGTCACCGGGCTGCCCGCGGGGGAGCGGCTGGTGGGCATCGACTTCCGGGTGGCGCGCGGCGTGCTGTATGCGCTGTCGCAGGCGGGCAGGCTCTACACGCTCGATATACCTACCGGTGCCCTGCGCCCTGTGGGAGCGGCGCCGGCGATTGTGGCGTTGAAAGGCACTTCGTTCGGCTTCGACTTCAACCCGGCAGCAGACCGGATCCGCGTGGTGTCCAACACCGGCCAGAACCTGCGGCTGCACCCGGATACCGGCGCCGCAGTGGACGGCGACGCTGCCCTGGAGGGCGTGCAGCCTGACCCGTCCTTGCGATACGCCTGGAGCGATGCCAATGCCGGCCGCACGCCGGATATCGTCGGGGCGGCCTACACCTACAACACGCAGGACAGCAAGCTCACCACCAACTACGCCATCGATCGCGCGCTCGGTGTGCTGGTAATGCAGGGATCGCGCGAGGGCACCACGCCGGTCGTGTCGCCCAACACGGGCCAGTTGCGCACCGTGGGGTCACTGGGGCTGCCGCCGCTGACCGACGTGGCGTTTGACATCTCTGACGTTGACAACACGGCCCTGATTGCCGTGCGCACAGCGGCGGACCGCCAGACGCGCCTGCACCTGGTGGACTTGCGCACCGGCACCACCCGGCCGCTGGGGACCGTGGGCGAGGGCGCCGCGCTGCTGGGCATGGCCATCGAGCCATGACCACCACCGGGAGCCGCCGCGCTGCGCTGCGCGCCGGGGGCAGGGCCGCTGGCCGGGGCGTGCTGGGCGCCTTCTGTGCGCTGGGGCTGGGGCTGGGCGCGCACGCCGCAACCGTGCAGGTGGAGGTGCTGGACGCGGCAGGCCAGCCACTGGCCGATGCGGTGGTGTTTCTGGAATCGCCCGAGGCCCGCAAGGCGGTCAGGCCCCTGGCGGGCGCCGAGATGGCACAGGAAAAGCGGCAGTTCGTACCCGGTGTGCTGGTGGTGCCCCTGGGGACCGAGGTGCGGTTCCCCAACCACGACACCGTGCGCCACCACGTCTATTCGTTTTCGCCTGCCAAGAAATTCGAGCTCAAGCTCTACACGGGGATGCCCTCCAACCCGGTGCGGTTCGATCAGCCCGGGGTGGCTGTGCTGGGGTGCAACATCCATGACCAGATGGTGGGCTGGATCGTGGTGGTGGACACTCCGCATTTCGCCCGCACACCGGCAGCGCCAGGCCGGGCGCAGATCGACAATGTGCCGCCTGGCGCCTACACCCTGCGCACCTGGCACGCGCGCCTGCCGGTGGGCGCCCCTGCGCAGGAGCAGACACTGACCGTGCCCCCCGCAGGAGGCGCGGTGGCCACGGTGCGCCTGGCAGGGTTGCAGCCTTGATGCAGTGGCGCCTGCTGCGGCACAGCCTGATCCTGCGGCTGGTCGGGCTCTCGCTGTTGCTGCTGCTCCTGGTCCAGGCGGCGGGCTTTGCGGTGGTGCGGGCCACCATCGACCGCAATGCACGAGCCCAGATCGCGCAGGCCCTCGATCTGGATGAAAACGTGTGGCGTCGCCTGCTCGAGCAGAACGCCGAGAAGCTGCGCCAGGGCTCGGCCCTGCTGGCTGCCGACTACGGTTTTCGCTCGGCCGTGAACTCGGGCGATGAGGACACCATCCAGTCGGTGCTGGAGAACCACGGCAGCCGCATCGGGGCCACCGTGGCTGCCTTGCTCGGTACCGGCATGGAAGTGCGGGCGGTCAGCCTGACTGGCTCCATGAACGCATTTGCGGACGCCCTGCGCGACGTGGTGCCGCCGCTGGCCGTGCAGCCCCAGGGCAGCCAGATCGCGGTGGTCGATGGTGTGCCCTACCAGTTTGTCATGGTGCCGCTGCGCGCGCCGGTGGTCATCGGCTGGGTGCTGATGGGCTTTCCGGTCAACCAGCCGCTGGCCGACGAAGTGCGGCAGCTGCTGTCAGTGCACGTGGCGCTGGTGGTGACGGATGCCGGCGGCGCCACAAAGGTGCCAGTGAGCACGCTGCCGCCCGGGCCGCTGGCGCAGCTGCAGCGGGAGGGTGTGCCCTCGGGCGAGCTGCAGACGCCGGACGGCACCTTGCTGGCCCGCGCCATCCGCCTGGACAGCGTGGGGGGCGATGTGCAGGCGCTGCTGCTGCGTTCGGTGGAAGAGGTCATTGCACCCTACCGCCAGCTGCAGGTGCTGCTTGCCATCATCACTGTGGCGGGTGTGCTGCTGTTTGCCGTGGGCACGGGGCTGGTGGCGCAAAGGCTCACCACGCCGCTGCGCTCGCTGCTGGCCGCCACGCAACGGCTGTCGCGCGGCGAATACGATGTTCCGCTGGACCACACGCGCCGCACCGATGAGATTGGCAACCTGGCGCGTTCGTTCGACCTCATGCGTGTGGACATCGGTGCGCAGCAAACCGAGATCCGCCGACTGGCCTACTGGGACCGGCTGACCGGCTTGCCCAACCGCGAACGTTTTCGCGACGCCGTGGTGCAGGCCATCGCGAGCCCTGCCAGCCCCGTGCAGCCGCTGGCCGTGCTCACCCTCGATCTGGACCGGTTCAAGCATGTCAACGACGTGCTGGGGTACGCCTTTGGCGACCGTCTGCTGCAGGCCGTGGCCGAGCGCCTGAGCCAGCAGGTGCGCTCGCCCGATGACATGGTGGCCCGCCTGGGCGGCAACGAGTTCGCGATTCTTTTGCACCGCGCCGATGCCGCGGCTGCCCACGATGTTGCGCTGCGGATCAACCAGTCGTTCGAGGACCCCCTGGCGTTCGAAGACCAGACGGTGGACCTGAGCGCCGGGATCGGCTTTGCCTGCTGGCCGGGGGATGCGGACGACGCCGATACCCTGCTCAGCCGGTCAGAGATCGCCATGTATGCCGCCAAGCGCAAGCTCAGTGGTGCACTGCAGTACGACGCGGCTTTCGACTCGACGAGCACGCAGACGCTGTCGCTGCTGAGTGAGCTGCGCCACGCGGTTGAACACCATGAGCTGCGCCTGTACCTGCAGCCCAAGGTGGGATTGCACGGGCAGCCGGGCCTGGCGGCCGAGGCGCTGGTGCGCTGGCAGCACCCGCAGCGCGGCCTGGTGCCGCCCATGCAGTTCATCCCGTTTGCGGAGCAGACCGGGTTTGTGCGCCACCTCACGCTGTGGATGTTCGAAGAAGTGGCGCGCCTGCTGGCCGACCCGCGCACCCGGGCCCTGCCGCTCAGGGTGTCGGTCAATCTCTCCACCCGCGACCTGCTCGACCCTGAGTTGAGCCACCGGCTGGCCGACATTCTGCTGCGCCACGGGGTAGCGGCCAGTGCGTTTTGCCTGGAGATCACCGAGAGCGCCATCATGGACGATCCGCAGCGTGCCGAGGCCATGCTCAACCGCCTGTCGGAGCAGGGGTTCAAGCTGTCCATCGACGATTTCGGCACCGGGTATTCATCGCTGGCCTACCTCAAGCGCCTGCCGGTGGATGAGCTCAAGATCGACAAATCGTTTGTGATGGGCATGGAAACGGGCGAGGACGACGCGATGATCGTGCGCTCGACCATCGACCTGGCGCATAACCTGGGGCTCACCGTGGTGGCCGAGGGTGTGGAGACCGCCGCCATCCTGGAGCGGCTGCGCATCCTGGCCTGCGATGAGGCGCAGGGTTATCACATCGCGCGGCCCCTGCCGGTGGACGATTTTCTGGCCTGGCAGGCGCGCCCAAGGTAGCTTGCAGCAGCCCGTTGCATCGCCGTTTTTGGGGGCTAAGAACCTGTTCAAAATCTTTTTGGTGATTGCATTGGAGTGCAATCGGAGATGAGTGGATGCCTCGGGTGCGCCGCATGGGCTCGTGCCCATGCAAGCAGCCGGGGCGTTCAATCGCCCGATTTCACTCCAACCCTTCGGGCAAGTGCCTTGCCGGGCGGTCTGCGGCGTTGCGGCGCTTGCCAATAGCCGGGCTATTGGCGGCTCACCGCGCCTTGCATCCCATCCCGGCAAGGTACTTGTGCAACTCCAAAAAGACTTTGAACAGGTTCTAAGCAGTCCACAGGCGAAAATACACGCAATGTCTTCCTCCTCCTCTCGCCCGCCTGCCGGCCCCGCCGCCGCCCCAGCCTCCGACGTTGGCGGCCCATCGTCTTCTGCGCCTGCGGCCGGTAGGCCCGTGCTGCGCCGCCCGACCCTGGCGGCCAAACCCGCCCCGCCCACGCGGCCTGCGCAGCCGCCCAGGGCCCCACGGCCCGACCGCGCGCCCGCGCCGTCGGGTTACCGTGTGGCATCGGGCGCGTTTGTGGCGCCCGTGCGCCAGGTGCCTGCGCCTGCCACCAGCACCGTGGGCGGCCTGCCCACCTCGCGCCTGAACAAGCGCATGGCCGAGCTGGGCCTGTGTTCGCGCCGCGAGGCCGACGACTGGGTGGAGCAGGGCTGGGTCAAGGTCAACGGTGTGTTGGCCACCATGGGCCAGCAGGTTACGGCGGCCGACCGCATCGAGGTGGACAAGATTGCCCAGGGTTTCCAGGAGCAGCGCGTCACCATCCTGCTGAACAAACCCATTGGCTATGTGAGCGGCCAGGCCGAGGACGGCCACACGCCCGCCGTTGCGCTGATCAATCCCCGCACCCACTGGCGCGATGACCCCAGCCGCAACCGCTTCTCGCCGCCGCAGCTGCGGGGCCTGGCACCTTGCGGACGGCTCGATATCGACTCGGTGGGCCTCTTGGTGCTGACGCAGGACGGCCGCGTGGCCCGGCAGATCATTGGCGAGGACTCCGAGATGGAAAAGGAGTACCTCGTGCGCGTGGTCTACCCGGCACCGGGCCAGGCGGTGCCACGCCACCCCGGCGAGCGCTCCGCGCCGCTGCAGGAAATCGACGAGCGTGACCCGGTCAGCACCAACGTGCAGGCGGTGTTTCCCCGAGAGTTGCTGGAGCGCCTGCGCCATGGCCTGAGCCTGGACGGCGAGCCGCTCAAGCCCGCCAGGGTCGATTGGCAAAACCCCGAGCAGCTGCGTTTTGTGCTCACGGAAGGCAAAAAACGCCAGATCCGCCGCATGTGCGAGCTGGTGGGGCTCAAGGTGGTGGGCCTCAAGCGCATCCGCATCGGCCGCGTGACCCTGGGCAATCTGCCCGTGGGGCAGTGGCGCTACCTGTCGCCCAACGAGCGGTTCTGAAGACCGCTGGCCTCACACCGCATTCCCGAACGGAGCCGTCCGCATGCCCAATCCCTCTCGGCCGCGCGCCGCTTTGGCACCAGTCCCCCGATCCAATCCGCTGCGCCAGCTGCGCGCCTCCGATCTGCGCGGTGTGGCACGGCTGGCAACACAGGCCACCACCAGCATCAGCCACGTGGCCGAGGGCGTGCACCAGTCGGTGCTGGGAACGCTGGGGCTTCCCGGGGGGGCGCAGCCGGGGCAGGCTCGCGGGCTCACGGGGCTGGTGTACCAGAGCATCCGGGGTGTGACCCGCCTGGTCGATGCGGGCCTGCAGGCCGGCCTGGCGCGGCTGGAGCCGTTTTTTGGCCCTGATGAGCCCCCTTCATCGGTGCACTGGGAGCGCGAGGCCGTACTGGCCGCCCTCAATGGCGTGATGGGCGACCGCCTGCAACATGACAACAACCCGCTGTGCACGCGCATGGGGTTCTATCGGGATGGCCAGCCCCTGGACCTTGCCAACCTGGCTGCCAGCGGCGCTGCCACCGGCAAGCTGCTGGTGCTGGTTCATGGCCTGTGCATGAACGATCTGCAGTGGCGGCACCAGGGCCATGACCATGGCGCGTACCTTGCGCAGGCGCTGGGCTACACCCCGGTCTACCTGCGCTACAACACGGGCCTGCATACCTCGGAAAACGGCGCGCAGCTGGCGGCGCAGCTGGAATCGCTGATCACCGCCTGGCCTGTGCCCGTGACCGAGTTGGCCGTGCTGGCCCACAGCATGGGGGGGCTGGTGGCCCGCAGCGCCTGCCAGCAGGCGCAACAGGCGGGCGGGCAGGGCTGGCTGGCGCTGCTGCGCCACCTCATATTTCTGGGCACTCCCCACCACGGCGCGCCGCTGGAGAAAGCGGGCCACTGGGTCGATACCCTGCTGGGCAGCACACCGTATTCCCGCCCCTTTGCACGGCTGGCGCAGCTGCGCAGTGCGGGCATCACCGACCTGCGCTACGGCCACGTGCTGGAGTCTGACTGGCAGGGGTGTGACCGCTTCCTGCGCCATCCCGACCGTCGCACGCCGGTGCCGCTGCCCGAAGGCGTGGCGTGTTTTGCCATCGCGGCCACCCTGGCGCCGCGGCGCAGCCCGTCGGCGGAGCGGCTGGTGGGGGACGGGTTGGTGCCCTTGCGCAGCGCGCTGGGCATCCACGATGATGCCCGGCGTACCCTGGGTTTTGGCAAGGCCCGGCAGGCCGTGTACCACCGCATGGGCCACCTGGCGCTGCTGGGCGACGCCGTTGTGGCGCAGCAGCTGCAGCACTGGCTGGAGCCAGCATGAGGCGAACCTGGTGGCGCCTTCCTGGGTGCGCAAGCGGTGTCGATGGTCTGTTTTGGCCTGCGAGCGGTGTTGCCCCGCGTGGGGCTGACGCTACCATCCCACCACGAACTGAATAACAAGGAGCAATGAGTGAGCGACAAGAAATACCGCCTGGTAACCCGCAGCGATTTTGACGGCCTGGTCTGTGCCGTGCTGCTCAATGAGTTGGAACTCATCGACGAGATCACCTTCGTGCATCCGAAAGACATGCAGGATGGCAAGGTCGCCATTACCAGCCGCGATATCACCACCAACCTGCCCTATGTGCCCGGCGCGCACATGGTGTTCGACCACCACGAGTCCGAAACCATCCGCAACTCGGGCCGGCGCGACGAGAACCACATCATCGAGGCGCACGCTCCCTCGGCCGCACGCGTGGTCTACAACTATTACGGCGGCAAGGCCGCGTTTCCCCGCATTACCGAGGAAATGATGGCCGCCGTGGACCAGGCCGACTCGGCCCAGTATTCGCGCGACGACATCTTGAACCCCCAGGGCTGGGTGCTGCTGAACTACCTCATGGACTCGCGCACGGGCCTGGGGCGGTTTCGGGAGTTCCGCATCAGCAACTACGCGCTGATGATGGACCTGATCCAGTACTGCCGTGACCACACGATTGACGAGATCCTGGCCCTGCCGGATGTGCAGGAGCGCGTGCAGCTCTACCGCGAGCACGCCCCCAAGGCCCAGGCCCAGCTGCAAAGCTGCGCCATCCGCATCGGCAACCTGGTGGTGCTGGACCTGCGCGACGAGGAAACCATCTGGGCCACCAACCGGTTCATGATCTATGCGCTGTTCCCCCAGTGCAACATCTCCATCCATGTGATGTGGGGCCTGCAAAAGCAGAACACCGTGTTTGCCACCGGAAAATCCATCCTGGACCGCAGCAGCAACACCCATGTGGGCAACCTGATGCTGGAGTTTGGCGGCGGCGGCCACGCTGCGGCGGGCACCTGCCAGGTGGCCAACGACAAGGCCGACGCCATGCTCAAGACGCTGATCGAGCGCATCACCAACGACGGCTGATCCCGGCGCCCCCGGCTGGGTGGCGGGCAGCCGCCCGCGCGGGCCCTTGAAAACCGGGCGCATGCCCCTACATCACGCCTGCTGGCCCGGCAGGCGTGATTTTTTGTGCCGGGCCCTGTTCTTCCGTATCGACCGAATCCACAGAGAGAAACCCTCCATGAGCAAGCAAACCCTGTCGTTCCAGGCCGAAGTGGCCCAGCTGCTGCACCTGGTCACCCATTCGCTGTATTCCAACCAGGAAATCTTCCTGCGCGAGCTGATCTCCAACGCGTCGGACGCCTGCGACAAGCTTCGTTTTGAGGCGCTGGACAAGCCCGCCCTGTACGAAGACGCCCCCAACCTCGAAGTGCGTGTGACCTTCGACAAGGCAGCCAAGACGCTGACCATCACCGACAACGGCATCGGCATGAGCCCGCAGGAGGCCATCGACCACCTGGGAACGATTGCCAAGAGCGGCACCAAGGACTTCATGGGCCGACTCTCAGGCGACCAGAAGGCGGACGCCCAGCTCATCGGCCAGTTTGGTGTGGGCTTTTATTCGGGCTTCATCGTGGCCGACAAGATCACCGTGGAATCGCGCCGTGCAGGCCTTGCGGCCGAAGAAGGCGTGCGCTGGATCAGCGGCGGTACGGGGGATTTCGAGGTGGAAACCATCACCCGCGCCGCACGCGGCACCAGCATCATCCTGCACCTGCGCGAAGAGGCTGAGGAGTATCTCAACGCCTGGAAGCTCAAGCAGGTCATCGCCAAGTATTCCGACCACATCAGCCTGCCCATCCTGATGGAAAAGGAAGAGTGGAAAGATGGCGAGCTCATCAACCCCAGCGACGAAAACGGTGGCCGCCAGCCCGGCGGCATGGTCAAGACCGGCGAGTGGGAAACCATCAACAAGGCCAGCGCCCTGTGGACGCGCCCCAAGAAGGACATCACCGAAGAACAGTACGCCGAGTTCTACAAGACCATCAGCCACGACCACGAGGCCCCGCTCACCTGGGCGCACAACCGCGTCGAGGGCAACACCGAGTACACGCAGCTCTTGTACATCCCCGCCAAGGCGCCGTTCGATTTGTGGAACCGCGACAAGAAGGCAGGCGTGAAGCTGTACGTGAAGCGCGTGTTCATCATGGACGACGCCGAGGCGCTGATGCCCACCTACCTGCGCTTTGTGAAGGGCGTGATCGACTCGGCCGACCTGCCGCTGAACGTGAGCCGCGAGCTGCTGCAGGAAAGCCGCGACGTGCGCGCCATCCGCGAAGGCAGCACCAAGCGCGTGCTCTCCATGCTGGAAGACCTGGCCAAGCACGACAAGCATGACACCGCGGCCAATGCCGATGGCGTGACCGATGTGGTCGATGCCGACGACAAGGCCAAGGAAGGCAAGTACACCGCCTTCTACAGCGAGTTTGGCGCTGTGCTGAAGGAAGGCCTGGGCGAAGACTTTGGCAACCGCGAGCGCCTGGCCAAGCTGCTGCGCTTTGCCTCCACCACCAGCGACGCTGTGACGGTGGGCTTTGCCGACTACAAGGCGCGCATGAAGGAAGGCCAGGAGGCGATTTACTACATCACCGCCGACACCCTGGCTGCTGCCAAGAACAGTCCACAGCTCGAAGTCTTCAAGAAGAAGGGCATCGAGGTCCTGCTGATGACCGACCGCGTGGACGAGTGGGCACTGAACTACCTGCACGAGTTTGACGGCACCCCGCTGCAAAGCGTGGCCAAGGGCGCCGTGGACCTGGGCAAGCTGCAGGACGAGGCCGAGAAGAAGGCCGCTGAAGAGGCTGCCGAGGCGTTCAAACCCGTGCTCGCCAAGCTCAAGGAAGCATTGAAGGACAAGGCCGAAGACGTGCGCGTGACCACCCGCCTCGTCGATTCACCCGCCTGCCTGGTGGTGCAGGACGATGGCATGAGCACCCAGCTGGCGCGCATGCTCAAGCAGGCTGGCCAGCAGGCGCCCGAGACCAAACCCGTGCTGGAAGTGAATGCCGAGCACGCGCTGGTCAAGAAGCTCGACGGCAGCGTGCACTTCCACGATCTGGCCCACATCCTGTTCGACCAGGCGCTGCTGGCCGAAGGCGGCTTGCCGGAAGACCCGGCGGCCTACGTCAAGCGCGTGAACGCCCTGTTGGCCTGATCCATCGGCTCCAAGGGATATATTTGGGGCTAAATTGGCCTCCAGCGCTTACCCAGTAAGCGCTGGCAGCTATCAAAATAGAAAACCCCGGCTGCTGTGGCAGACCGGGGTTTTTGCATGTTGATGTGGGGCCGGCCGCAGCGGTGCGGCGTCACTCCTCGGGCTCGGCCTGCTCCAGGATGCGGGAGTGCGCGCGGTTGCGCTCCTGCGGGTTGGCGGCGATCAGCTCCCGCAGCGCCCCTTGCGGGATGCGCAGCCCCTTGCGCCGGTCGTTCTTGACTGGCAGATTGCGCCAGCCCGAAAGAACCAGCCAGTCCCACAGCTCGCGGGAGATGGGCTGATCGACGGACATTTTGACTTCGCCGCGGATGATGGTGCTGCCGACCTGCGGGAGCGGGCCTACCGGCGCAGGTTTGCGCTGCTGGCGGATGGAAAACAGGTTTCGAAGCAGATCCTTCATGGGCAGGCCAACTCGCTGGGGGATGAACGAACCTGCAGCATAGCCCAGGCGCGCAGCAAGCCCAAGCCGCTGTGGCAAGGGCGGGGCGCGCTCACGCCGCCTCAGGCCATAAGGGGCTCTTCCGCCATCGCCTCGATCTGCTCGATCAGCATGTCCACCTGCCCTCGCCAGTAGTCGCTGCTGCCAAACCACGGGAAGTTGGCGGGGAAGATCGGGTCTTGCCAGCGGCGCGCGAGCCAGGCGCTGTAGTGGATCAGGCGCAGCGTGCGCAGCGGCTCGATGAGCGCCAGCTCGCGGCGGTCAAAGTTGCGGAACTGCTCGTACCCGTCGATCAAGGCGCCGAGCTGGTGGGTGCGCTGGCGCCGATCTCCCGAGAGCAGCATCCACAGATCCTGCACGGCCGGGCCCATGCGCGCGTCGTCCAGGTCCACAAAATGCGGGCCGCCGCGGCCCCATTCATCCAGCGGGGTCCAGAGAATGTTGCCGGGGTGGCAGTCGCCGTGCAGGCGGATCAGGGCTGCATCTTTCAAGCCAAATTGGCCTGTAACGCTTGATGGATAAGCACTGGCAGCTATCATTTCAAGAGCTTTGTCGCATTGCGCCTTCCAGGTCGCCTGCATGTCGAGCGGAATGATCTCGTTCATCAGCAGCCAGTCGCGCGATGCCGTGCCAAAGGAGGCCAGGTCCAGCGTGGGCCGGTGGTCAAACGGCTGGGCCGCGCCCACGGTGTGAATGCGGGCCAGAAAGCGGCCGATCCATTCGAGCACCTCGAAGTCGTCGAGCTCGGGCTGGCGCCCGCCGCGCCAGGGGCTGACGGAAAACGCAAAGCCATCGTGCTGGTGCAGGGTGGCGCCGCTCAGCACCAGCGGGCCCACGGCGGGCACTTCGGCGGCCATCAGTTCGGCGGCAAAGGCGTGCTCTTCGAGGATCTGCGCGTCACTCCACCGGCCGGGGCGGTAGAACTTGGCCACCACGCGCTCACCGTCTTCCAGTGTGACCTGGTACACCCGGTTTTCGTAGGATGACAGGGCCATGAGGCGGCCGTCGCCGTACAGGCCCACGCTGGCCAGCGCGTCCAGCACCACGTCGGGGGTGAGCTTGGAGAAGGGGTGCAGTGGCGAGGCGTCGGGAATAGAGTGCATTCACTCATTCTCGCCGGTCCGTTGCGCTTCAGCCGTGCCATACTTTTAACAGCTGGTTACAAGTTCAGTTTCAATACAAGGGGCGCGCATGGCGTTGAGCATCAAAACCAAGATATGGCTGCCGGCCATTGCCGTGAGCATGGGGCTGGTACTCATGTCAGTGGGCTCGGCGGTGCGCACGGTGCAGTCGCAGGCGATCACGGTCAAAGAGCAGTCCGACCAGCAGAGCAAGCTGGAGCTGGCGTCGCGCTGGCGCGGCCTGGCCGAGGCGCAGGCCTTGCGCACCCTGGGCGCGGCGCTGGCGGCCGATGAGGCTTCGGCCGCCCTGCTGCAGGGCGGGCAGGAGCAGGACCAGCAGGAGCTGGCGCAGGTGCAATCGGCGCTGGGCACGCTGCTCACCACGCCGACGGAGCGCGCTGCGCTGGTCGCCGCCACGCAGCAGGCGCAGGCGCTGAAGGCATCGCTGGACGCGGCGCAACAGCTCAAGGCCGGGGGCGATGCGGCCGCGCTGCAGGCACACATCCGGGGCGACACCCAGGGCAAGCTCAAGGCGTTTCAGAGCGCGCAGCAGGACATGGTGCGCCTGACCGAACGCGGCGCCACCGAGTTGCGCGACAAGGCGGGTACCGAGCGGCTCAAAACCGTGTGGGGCGTGGCGGGCATCATGGCCATCATCATCTTGGCCGTGTGTATCGGCACAAGGCTGGTGCAGCGCGGTGTGACCGAACCCCTGGCCGACATTGTTCAGGTGGCGCGTTCCATTGGCGCGGGTGACCTGACGGTGCGCATCGGCACCGACCGCCAGGATGAAATGGGCGAGGTGCTGCGCGCGCTGGCGCAGATGTCGCAATCCCTGGCGGAACTGGTGGGACAGGTGCAGCGCTCGGCGGGCAGCATCGGTACGGCCAGCGTCGAGATTGCCCATGGCAACCACGACCTTTCCAGCCGCACGGAGGCCACCGCCGCCCATCTGCAGCGCGCATCGTCCACGCTGGACCACCTCAGCGGCGCGGTGGGGCAGTCGGCCGCTTCGGCCCGCGAGGCCAATGCGCTGGCGGCTTCGGCCTTCACGTTGTCGCAAAGCGGCGGCCAGTCGGTCAGCGAGGTGGTGCACACCATGCACCGCATCGACAGCTCATCCAAGAAAATCGTGGACATCATTGCCGTCATTGACGGCATTGCGTTCCAGACCAACATCCTGGCGCTGAACGCCGCCGTGGAAGCGGCCCGCGCCGGTGAGCAGGGGCGTGGTTTTGCGGTGGTGGCCAGCGAGGTGCGCTCGCTGGCCGGGCGCTCGGCAGAGGCCGCGCGCGAGGTCAAGGCGCTGATTTCCGCCTCGGTCGAAAACGTGGAAGCCGGTACGGCCCTGGTGGACCGCGCGGGGCAGACCATGCAGGAGATCGTGCAATCGGTCCAGCGCGTCAGCGGCATCATCGAGGAGATCACCGCCAGCACCGCTGAACAAAGCGGCGACATGCAACTGGTGAACTCCGCCGTGGGCGAACTGGAGCAGATGACCCAGCAGAACGCGGCCCTGGTGGAGCAAAGCGCCGCAGCGGCCGGTGCCATGAGCGAGCAGGCGGCGGTGCTGGAACGCCTGGTGGGGCGCTTCAAGCTGGCCCATGCCGGGCCTGCCTCGCAGGCGCGGTTGACGGCCGGCTAAACCCGCCCCTCGGAACTGCGGCGCACCGGTGCACCGGCGCCCGGTGATCAGGGCCGCATGCTGGCGATATGCCCTGCACGTGGGTGGCCGCTGCCCGCCAGCACGCTGGCAAACAACGCCTGCGTGGCCTGGGGGCCTGCATGGTGCTGCACCACCAGCCAGGGCTGCGGCCCTGACGACACGGCGGCGCTGAACTGCTTCCACGCTGCCACCAGGCGGTCGTTCAGGCCCTGGGCGCCCCAGTCGGCATGGCGCTTCTTGACCTGGGCGGGCGCAAAGAACATCACCGGGCGCGGGCCGGGCAGTTGGCCCGCGCCGCCCAGATCGCCCACATGGCTCGCCCCCACCGAGCAGCTATAGGCCAGGCCGGTGACATGGGCGTGTATGCGCTGGCGCAGGCCCACGCTGCCCGCGAAGTCGATATAGACGCTGGGCGTGGCGCCGTCGATGGTGTCCAGTGCGTCGTAGGTGACCACGCGGTGGTAGCAGCCCAGGCTTTCGCAAAACGCCACGTTGCCGGGCGAGGTGAGGCCGATGACCTCGATGCCCTCGCGCTGTGCGAGCTGGAACGCGGTGCCGTAGGCCGTCTTGCTCGACGCGCTGGACAGCAGCATGCGTTTTGCACCAAAGAACTGCTGGTCGGCCAGAAAGTCGTCAATGAGCCACGAGGTGATGAACAGCGGCCGCAGCAGGGCCTGCACATCCTCGTTGTCAGCGCGGTACAGCCCGTCGGTGCTGGTGCGCAGATAGTGGTTGTAGACCGCATGCAGGCCCGCGCGGTGGGCGGCGCCGTCGCTGAAGCCCGTCGGACTCACACGCGCTGGCGACAGCACGGCCTGGCTGGCCATCGGCCAGTAGCCATACAGGCGCTCACCCACGGCCACGGCCGGGTGCAGCGACTGCACCACAGTGCCGAAGCCCCACACGGGCACGATGCCCCAGCCGGCCTCGCCGGTGGGGAAGAACTGCCAGTAGTTCAGCATGTCGCCCAGCGCGGCATAGGTGATGTTGTTGGCTGTGAGGGCGAAGGACTCGACCCGCACGCGGACCTGGCCCTCGGCCAGCGGGGTGTCGTCGGTGGTCAACAGGCGGGTGGTGGCCAGCTGGTCCTGGCGCACGAGAAGGGTGGTGGTGCTCATGGCGCCACGCTAAACGAAACGGCCCGCTGGCTCAACACCAGCGGGCCGCTTTGGTGACAGGACAGGCGCCCTGCCCGCGTACTTACACCAGCGTGATCGTCACGTCGATGTTGCCGCGCGTGGCGTTGGAGTAGGGGCAGACCTGGTGGGCTGCGTCCACCAGCTTCTGGGCCGTGGCCTTGTCCAGGCCGGGCAGGCTGATGGCCAGGCGGGCAGCGATGCCGTAGGCGTTCGGGATGGGGCCCAGGTCCACTTCCGCGTCGATGGACACGTCTTGCGGCACGGGAATGCCGATCTTGCCACCCACCGCCTTCATCGCGCCGATGAAGCACGCGGCGTAGCCGGAGGCAAACAGCTGCTCGGGGTTGGTGCCGGTGCCGGACGTGCCGGGCGAGGACAGCTTGACTTCCAGGCGGCCGTCATCGGTCTTGGCGGCGCCATCGCGGCCACCGGTCACGTGCGACTTGGCGGTGTACAGGACTTTTTCGAGTGTGGTCATGGTGTCTTCCTTGCGGTTGTTGCCCACAGAGGCGGGCGGTGGAGGGAATCGGTGTTTACGTTGTCTGCAGTCCGTCAGCGTTGCTCGCTGAGCCGGTCCCGCAGCTGCTTGAGCTCGGTGGTCAGTGCCGTCAGCTCGGCAATCGAGCACTGGCTGCTTTGCAGCACGCACGGCGGAATGGCCTCGGCCTGGTCGCGCAGCGCGCGGCCTTCCGCAGTGAGGGTGATGCGTACGCGGCGCTCGTCCTGCACATCGCGCAGCCGGGCAATGTGGCCCTGCGCCTCCAGGCGCTTGAGCAGCGGCGTGAGCGTGCCGGAGTCGAGGAACAGGCGCTCGCCCAGCTCGGACACCGTCACGCCGTCTTGCTCCCACAGCACCAGCATCACGAGGTACTGCGGGTAGGTCAGGCCGATCTTGTCGAGCAGCGGCTTGTAGAGCTTGGTCATCGCCAGCGAGGCGGAATACAGCGCGAAGCAGACCTGGTTGTCCAGCCGCAGGATGGCGGGGCTGGGAGTGGGGGGTGTGCTGTGGCTAGACATGGGGTGAATTGTGGCTGACAATTAAATTGTGTGCAATTAAATTGTGAAAAACTTTGCTAATGGGTGGGATTGTGCCGGTGGGAGAGCGGCGCCGCGCCATCGGTGCTATTCGCGCGCTCCGCTGGCGCATGCGGCGCGCCGCGTCCACGTCGCCCGCAAGACATTGCTATCAATAGTGGAGCTGTCAGCGCATGATTTATAAGCGCTAGCGGGCGATTTGGCTTGAAGTCTGGCGCGGGGTGGCTCTGGCGGCGACGCACCACCAGGACCTCAGCGCCCGCTGAACTGCGCGGGCCGTCGCTCGACAAATGCGCGCACGCCTTCGGCCGCATCCTCGCTGTTGGCCAGTTGCTTCTGCACCGGGATGAAGTCCGCCACCGCAGCCGCCTGGCCTTGCTCGATGGCCTTGAGCACATTCAGGCGCGTGGCGACCACCGCGCGCGGCGCCTGGGCGGCAATGCGCTGGGCAATCGCCAATGCCTCATTCAGCTCCTGGCCAGCCGGCACCACTTTCTGCACAAAGTTCAGGCGGTACGCCTCAGCGCTGCCGAACTCGTCGGCCGTCAGCAGGTGCAGCAGGGCATTGCCCGTGCCCGCGCGCTCGGCCATGTGCAGCGTGGCGCCACCCGTGGCCATGATGCCGCGCTGCACCTCCATCTGCGAGAAGCGGCAGTTGTCGGCGGCCACCACGATGTCGGCACCCAGCATCAGCTCGATGCCAACGGTGAAGCAGATGCCCTTGACCGCCACCACCATGGGCTTGGTGCGGCGCCGGTAGCCGGGCAGGCCGTAGTCGTGCGGCTCAACCAGGCCTTCAGGGATGGCTTTCTCGCCGCGCTGCATGTAGGCGCTCACAGCGGGCAGGTCCAGTCCGGCCGTGAAGTGGTCACCCATGGCATGCAGCACACCGACGCGCAACTCGGGGTCATCGTCGAGGCGGGTGTAAGCCTCGGCCAGCTGGCGGAACATGGGGGGTGTCCAGCCGTTGCGCTTGGCCGGGCGGTTGATGCCTATCAGCAGTACGTGGCCGAGCACCAGGGTGTCTATGCAGCCCTCGGGCGGGGGCATGGTGCTGGATGGTGTGGTGGTGTTGGCTTCTGACATGGCCGGGTCTCCTTTTCGTTTCCACGATTGAAAACCCGGCGCGCCGACTGCGCCGTCCCCTGGGGGACAACGCATGTGCGCAGCGCTCCCATGCGGCCGCGGCTTCAAAAACCGGCGCGGCGCCTTACCAGTGCCCCGGCGCAAGGGCCGCCCCGCCGCGCTGGGGGCGTCCCCCTGCTAGGGGGAAGGCGCGAAGCGACTCAGGGGGTTAGTAGGTATACACGCCCTGCCCAGTCTTGCGGCCCAGGCGGCCCGCAGCCACCATTTCCTTGAGCAGCGGGCAGGGACGGTACTTGCTGTCGCCAAACTCGGTCAGGTACACGTCCATCACCGCCAGGCACACATCCAGGCCGATCATGTCCGCCAGTGCCAGCGGGCCGATGGGCTGGTTGCAGCCCAGTTTCATGCCCGCATCGATGTCCTCGGGCGTGGCCAGGCCTTCGGCCAGCACAAAGAAGGCCTCGTTGATCATGGGCACCAGGATCCGGTTGACCACAAAGCCGGGCGCGTTCTTCACGGTGATGGGGCTCTTGCCCAGCGCCTCGGCCAGGGCCTTCACGGCGTCGTGCGTGGCATCGCTGGTCTGCAGGCCACGGATGATCTCCACCAGCGCCATCATGGGCACGGGGTTGAAGAAGTGCATGCCGATGAACTTGTCGGCGCGGCTGGTGGCGGCGGCCAGCTTGGTGATGGAGATGGACGAGGTGTTCGATGCGATCAGCACCTCGGGCGCCACGATGGCGTCCACCTGCTTCAGGATCTTGAGCTTGAGCTCGTAGTTTTCGGTGGCGGCCTCGATCACCAATTGCGCGGCTTTGAGGTCGTCGTAGCTGGTGGAGGTCTTGATGCGGCCCAGCGCGGCGGCCTTGTCGGCCTCGGTGATCTTTTCTTTCTTGATCAGGCGGTCCAGGCTGCCGGCCACGGTGGCCAGGCCTTTTTGCACTGCAGCATCCGAGATATCCACCATCACCACGTTGATGCCCGACACCGCACAGGCCTGTGCAATGCCGTTGCCCATGGTGCCTGCGCCGATGATGCCTACGGTCTGAATCGTCATATAGAGAGCTCTCTTCAAAGTGAAACGGATGGGCGGAATGGTAAGGCGAATCGCACGACCGTTCGGTTATCGTGGCCCGGCGCCGCTCTCACAACTCTCCTGGCGTCGTGCCGTGCCTGCAGTGCTACCCGTACTGCCTGCGGCGCGGCGCCTGGCCAGAACCGCCTTGCCGGGTTGTGTGAGCAGCGCTTCACTCCACATAACCAACCCGCCACACAGCATGGCGGAGGAGACAAGACAGCATGTTCGATTACATCGTCATTGGCGGCGGTTCAGCGGGTTCTGTGCTGGCGGGCCGCCTGACCGAAGACCCCGCAGTGCGCGTCTGCCTGCTGGAGGCAGGGCCGGCAGACAAGAGTGTGCTCATCCACTGCCCCGCCGGGCTGGCGGTGATGGCCAAGTTCGAGCTCAACGGCTGGGGCCTGAACACCACGCCGCAGGCCGGGCTGAACAACCGCCGGGGGTTTCAGCCACGGGGCAAGGTGCTGGGCGGCTCCAGCTCCATCAACGCCATGGTCTACATCCGGGGGCAGCATGCCGACTACGACCACTGGGCAGCCCAGGGCAACCCCGGCTGGGGCTGGGAGGACGTGAAACCCTACTTTCTGCGCGCAGAAAACAACGAGCGCGGCTCCGACGCCTGGCACGGCCAAGGCGGGCCGTTCAATGTGGCCGACCTGCGCGCCCCCCACCGGTTCAGCCAATACTTCACCGACGCGGGTGTGCAGGCCGGCCACCCGTACAACACCGACTTCAACGGCGCCACGCAGGAAGGCGTGGGCCTGTACCAGGTCACCCACAAGAATGGCGAGCGGCACAGCGCGGCCAAGGGCTACCTCACGCCGCACCTGGCGCGGCCCAATCTGCAGGTCGTCACCGGGGCGCACGCCACCCGCATCGTGTTCGAAGGCAAACGTGCCGTGGGCGTGGAATACCGCCAGGGCGGCTCGCTGCACCACGTGAAGGCCAGTCGCGAGGTGCTGATGAGCGCGGGCGCGTTGATATCGCCCCAGTTGCTGATGCTGTCGGGCGTGGGGGCGGCGGCGCACTTGCAGCAGCACGGCATCCCCGTGCTGCACGATCTGCCGGGCGTAGGCCAGCACCTGCACGACCACCCCGATGTGGTGCAGGTGCTGGACGCCCCCGATCTGAAGGACCTCTTCGGCCTGTCGCTGTCGGGCATGGCGAAGACGCTGAGCGGCATCCTGGAGTGGCGCAAGCACCGCACAGGCATGCTGACCACCAACTTTGCCGAAGCGGGCGGCTTCATCAAGAGCGACCCATCCGAGCCCGCGCCCGACCTGCAGCTGCACTTTGTGATCGGCAAGCTGGTGGATCACGGCCGCAAGACTGTGTTCGGCCACGGCTACTCGGCCCATGTGTGCCTGCTGCAGCCCAGGAGCCGCGGCGCCGTCTCGTTGGCAGGCCGTGACCCCATGAAATTGCCGTTGGTGGACCCCAACTTTTTTGGCGACGCCGATGACATGCAGCGCATGGTGCGCGGCTTCAAGCGCACGCGCGAGATCCTGGCGCAACCGGCGCTCGCAAAGTTCGGTGCCAAGGAGCTGGCAGCATCGGCCTGTGCGCGCACCGATGCGGAGATTGAGCAGTTCATCCGCCAGTACGCCGACACCATCTACCACCCCGTGGGTACCTGCCGCATGGGGCCTGGGCCGCTGGATGTGGTGGATGCCGAACTGCGTGTGCATGGCCTTTCGGGCCTGCGTGTGGTGGACGCGTCCATCATGCCGCGCATCGTGAGCGGCAACACCAATGCGCCCACGGTGATGATTGCGGAAAAAGCGGTGGACCTGCTGCGCGCCGCGCCGTGAAAGATTTCACGTTTGGCGCCCGGAGCGCGATTTTTAAGGTTTTCAAAGGGTCTGCTTAAGGAGTTTTTAACAGGCAAAAGCGCGGCGAATTTCTAGACTTCTTTGCATGGAAACGGGTGCATGGTGCACCCGGCCCGGCGCCAGAAAAAAGGCGCTGAAAGAGCCCACCGGGGCCATGAAAGAACGTGATGAAGATTGATGCCCGCGAAATTGCCGCACTGACACAAGCCCAACCCGCCGCGCCCCGCATGGACATGTACGCCAGCATCCACAAGGCGCTGCGCGCCTTCATGGCCGACACGTTGCTGGGCCTGGGCCGCATGGATGTGGACGACGACCTGGAGTTTGCCCAGACCTGCGACCGCGTGATACAGCTGCTGGACCTGTGCCGCGCCCACCTGCTCCACGAAAACCAGTTCGTGCACGCCGCCATGGAGGCGCGCCTGCCCGGCTCCAGCCAGAGCATTGCCGGTGAACATATGGAGCACGAACAGGCCATCGTCGCTTTGGCAGACGGGGTGAACCACCTGATGGCCTGTGCCAAGCCCGCACGCCCGGCCGCCACCCAGGCCCTGTACCGCCAGCTGGCGCTGTTTGTGGCGCACAACTTCGAGCACATGCACGAGGAAGAGACTGCTCACAACCGCGTGCTCTGGCAGTGCTACACCGACGCAGAACTGGCGGGCGTGCACGATGCGCTGGTGGCCTCGATCCCGCCGCACGAAATGATGGTGGTGGCCCGCTGGATGGAGCCCTACATGTCACCCGCCGAGCGCACGGCCATGCTGTTGGACATGCAGCAACATGCGCCTGCCCCTGTGCTCGCCGCACTGCTGGCACAGGTGCAGCCGCACCTCACGCAGCCCGAATGGACCAAGCTGATGCGCAGCCTGGCCCTGCCGGTGGTGCCAGGTCTGGCGCACTGAGAGAACTCAGGCTTCCTCCAGCACCACCGGGCGCAGCACGCACAGCCGAAAGCGCCCGCGCCCCGTTTTTTCGATGTGGATGTGCGGGCAGTTCTCCTGCAGGCGGCGCTGCAGCAATAGCAGGCGGGCCTCCAGGTTGTCGGCCACATCGGGCAGGCGCAGGGCGGGGTCCAGCCGCAGTTCGCGGTTGGTGAAGTCCACGCGCCCGGTGTGCTGGTGGTCGCGCAGCAGCTTCCAGACAATGGCGCCCGCCACGCCCTTGATCAGATAGTCGTCGTTGATGAACACGCTGTCGTTGGCCGCAAAGTGGCGCACCCGCAGCGCGCTGCCGCTCACCGGCGGTGCCGCCGTCGGAGTAGGCGGCGGCTCGGGCGCATCGGGCGCGGCCTGCAGCAGCTCGATGGCGGCGGCCAGCTGGCCCGCAATCGCCACCAGCAGGTCTTCATCCTCGAAACCAAAGCGCATGTCCTCGGGGCTCTCGGCAAACAGCACGCCCAGCAGGCGCCCGGCCGACAGCAGCGGCACCGCCACCTGGCTGTGCGGCTCTGGCAGGCCGGGGTAGGGGATGTCCATGCCGCGCAGCGGCGGTGCATCGGGTGCGGCATGTGCGTCCATGCTTTCGCGGATGGCGTGGCTGTACAGGGCGGCGTGCGTCATGTGGCTGATGCGCACCGGCGTGCGCTCGCGCGCGGCCATGCCGATCACCCCTTGACCCAGGCGGATTTCCGAACCCACGCCCGACGTGGCATAGCCGCAGCTGGCCACCGTGTAGAGCTGCTGGGCGCTGGCGTCCAGCATCAGCACCATGGCGTGCTGGATGCCCAGCTTGTCCTGCAGGCCCTGCAGTGCGCATTGCAGCAATTCGTCCAGCCCCGTGCAGCGCGCGATGCTTTCGCTGCACAGGCGCAGCGTGTGCAGCAGCCCGGAGCGCGGCGCAGGTGCCGGCAGGCCTTCGCCCGTCACCGATTCGATGCGCTCCACCGCGTAGATGTCGGCCCCCTTGAGTTCAAACACCTCTGCCATGCCCGTATGCGAGGCAATCCCCGCCAGCTGCGCGCGCATGCTCTCAAACACCGGGCCGCTGTCCTCGGTGCGTTCATACAGCAGGTGCAGGCGGTAGAAATGGGCGGTGAGTGGGTCCAGCACCAGCA
Organism: Acidovorax sp. NO-1; assembly: GCF_000238595.1. GTDB lineage: Bacteria > Pseudomonadota > Gammaproteobacteria > Burkholderiales > Burkholderiaceae_C > Acidovorax. The sequence goes on from NZ_AGTS01000079.1 coordinate 25,906, forward strand.
CCGACGCGCGCGGGTTGCGCATTCTGGCGGGTCTTGTTGAAGAACTGGAACGACAGTGCCACATGCCCCGCATCCACATAGACCACCTGCGAGATGTAGGCCACGTTGGGTGTGCCGTCGGGGGCGCAGGTCGCCATGATGGCGGGAATCGCGCCCTCCAGGCAGGGGCGGATGCTGTGCAGGGACGGCGCTGCGGTGCTCATGGCTGCGGTACGGGTGGCGTGGGCGGCGTACACAACTGCGCGCCTGCGCGCGGGCCTGGGGTCTGGTCGAACGCGCTGGTGGGGGTGAAGGTCACTGCGACCACATCCTGCAGCGGCGCTGCCAGCATGGCGCCCACATACTGCGGGCCGTAGCCGACCTGGCCCACCTCCTGCACCATGGACTGCAGGTAGGCCTGCAACACCGGCAAGTCGCCGTCATGGGCTGGGCGCTGTGTGGCCCGGTGTGCCTTGAGCTGCAGCGTCTGGTGGGTGGATGGCACGCTGAACACCACGGCAATCTCGCCGGTGTGCGCAATGTCTTGCAGCAACTGCTCGGACTGGCTGCGCCGCAGGTACACCGTGACCTCCTGCCCATCGCCGCTGATGTGGCTGCCCACGGCGCGCATGATGCTCGGCCGCAGGGCCGCGTCGCGTGACGCCACGATGGCCGAAACGCCCTTGGCCAGCATGGCGATATGGCTGGGGCCGAGCAGCGCGGTCATGCCTTGAAGCGCTTGCGGGTCAGGGCCAGGGCCACCCAGAAGGCCACCACGGTGGTCACCACCAGCACCAGGCCATGGCGCCAGGGGTGGGCGGGCCACTGGTCCATGAACAGCGGGCGGACCAGCTCCACGGCATTGGTCAGCGGCAGCCAGTCGGAGATCGCTCTCACGATGGGGGGCAACTGCTCGCGCGGGAAGAACACACCCGACAGAAACATCATGGGCGTGAGCACCAGTGTGAAGTAGTACGTGAAGAAGTCATACCCCTTGGCCAGCGCATTGAAGATGAGTGCAATGCTGGAGAACATCACCCCCACAAACAGCAGCACCGGCCAGGCCACCAGCAGCTTGGGGCTGTGGCTGATTGAGAGGGCCAGCATGACGCCCAGGATGGCGGTGACGGTGAACAGCGCCTTGAACGCCGCCCACAGCATTTCGGCCAGCACCACGTCGTCCAGGCTCACGGGCGCGTTCATGATGCCGTCCCAGGTCTTTTGCACATGCATGCGCGAGAAGGCTGAGTACAGCGCCTCGAAGCTGGCCGCGTTCATGGCGCTCATGCAGATCGAGCCGCTGGCGAGGAACAGGATGTAGGGCACCTTGGTGTCGCCCGCTGCGCCACCCACATTCACCTGCCCTACCAGGGCCCCCATACCGTAGCCAAAGGCCACCAGCCACATCAGCGGCTCGGCAATGTTGCCCACCAGGCTGGGGATGGCCAGCTTGCGCCACACCAGCAGGTTGCGCATGAACACGGGCCACCAGCGCATGGACAGGCTGGGCGGGCGCCATACCGACGGCGGGGGCGGGGCCACGGTGGTGGCCACGGTGGACGGGGAAGAAGTTTGCATCCGCTGATTGTGCGATGTTGACAGGCGCACGCACAGCCCCCCAATCAGCGGTTGCCCAGCCAGCTGGGCACGGCCATTGCTTGGCCCAAGCCATGTCCACCCATGTCCTGAACCTGCCTGCCGGTGCCAGCGCCCTCTGGCAAAACCGCCTGGGGCTGCTGCTGGAGTCTACGGGCGAGGGCGTGTTTGGCATCGACCTGGCGGGCAACTGCGTGTTCATCAACCGCGCGGGCGCACAGATGCTGGGCTTTGCGGCCGATGAGGTGATGGGGCGCAACATGCACGCGCTCACCCACCACAGTCACCCCGACGGCAGCCCCTATGCCGACAGCGACTGCCCCATCTTCAACGCGTTCCGCCAGGGCCTGCCCTGCCGGGTGGACACCGAGGTGTTCTGGCGCCGCGACGGCACTGCGTTTGCCGTGGAGTATTCGAGCCACCCCATTCTGGAAGGCGATCAGGTGCAGGGAGCCGTGATCGCCTTTGTGGACATCACCAGCCGCAAGCGTGCCGCCGATGAGCTGCAGCGCGCGCACGATGAGCTGGCCCGCGCCAATGACGAGCTGGAGCGCCGCGTGGCCACCCGCACGCACGAGCTGTCGCAGGCGCTGGCGCAGCTGCGTGAGCTGTCGGCCTACTCGGAGCAGGTGCGCGAAGACGAACGCACCCGCATCGCCCGCGAGGTGCACGACGAGCTGGGCAGCCTGCTGGTGGCGCTGAAGATGGATGTCAACTGGCTGCACAAGCGCCTGGGCGAGCAGGGCGAGCGCACGCCCGAGGCCGCGGGCGACATGCGCACCCAGATGCGCTGCAAATGCCAGAACATGAGCCGCCTGATCGAAAACGCCGTGGACAACGTAGGCCGCATCATCACCGACCTGCGCCCCAGCATCCTGGACCACCAGGGGCTATGGGCGGCGCTGGAGTGGCAGGCACAGGAGTTCGTGCAGTCGGCCGAACTGGAGCTGGCGTGGCAGATGGAGGTGCCTGCCACCCTGCACTTGCCCGAGCCTGCAGCCATCGCTGTGTTCCGCATCTTCCAGGAGATGCTGAGCAATGTGGGCCGCCACGCGCAGGCCAGCGCCATCGACATTGCCATCGACGTGCAGGACGAGATGCTGCAACTGCGCGTGCGCGACAACGGCGTGGGCGCCACCCGCCAGGCCCTGGAGGCGCCTACCGCCTATGGCGTGATGGGCATGCGCGAGCGGGCGCGGCAGCTTGGGGGCCGGTTGAGCATCACCAGCGCGCCGGGGCAGGGCTCGTGCCTGCAATTGCTGATTCCTCTGGAGCTGTCATGAATTCCGTGGTTCGCGTGTTGATCGGGGATGACCACCGCATCGTGCGGGAAGGGCTCAAGCAGGTGCTGGGCGACCCGGCCAACGGTGCGCCCGAGATCACCGTGGTGGCCGAAGCCACCCAGGGCAGCGAGGTGCTGGAGCAGGTCGCCGCCCTGCAAGGGCCCACGGGAACACCGGGGCTGGACCTGGTGCTGCTGGACATCGCCATGCCGGGCATGGACGGGCTCGAAGTGCTGCAGGCGCTGCGCAAGGCCTGGCCCGCGCTGCCAGTGCTGATGCTCAGCACCTACCCTGAGCGGCAGTACGCGGTGCGCTGCATCCAGATGGGCGCGGCGGGCTATCTGCACAAAAGCGCCGATCCCGACGACATGGTGGCCGCCGTGCGCAAGGTGGCCGCTGGCGGGCGCTACCTGACGGAGGCGACCGCGCAAGCCCTGGCAGGTGCACTGGAACGCACCGGGGTGGTGCGCACCGCCCAGCAGGGCACGCCTGCGGGGGTGGACGCGCTCTCCTATCGGGAGCATCAGGTGTTCCGCCTGCTCACTGCCGGGCAGAGCGTGAGCGAAATTGGTGCACAACTCAAGCTTGCGCCCAACACGGTGAGCACCTACCGCGCCCGCATCCTCGAAAAGACCGGCGCGCGCAACGATGTGGAGCTTGCGCTGCTGGCGCGTGGCACACCGGCAGAGTGAATTCGGTGCGTTGCACGACCGATTTGTAGTGCTGGCCCTACACGCTGTAGACACCACACCCACGAATTCACGACAGCGGGCCGATACCGGCAAAAACTGGCCCGCGCTTTGCGTAACGCCTGGCACCAACTTCTTCGAGGTGTGCCATGTCCGAATTCTTCTCGCCCTACGATGCCGACCGCCCGTTGATGCTGAAATGCAGCTGTGGCCGCGACCACACGGTGGCCGACCACCATGCCGAGGTGTCGGCCGATGCCGCCGCAGCCACCCTGCGCCAGCGCAGCGAGACCCGTGAGTTCGAGCTCTACAGCAACGAGTTCATCGAAGCCACGCTGGTCAAGGCGCTGTTTCCGCAAGACGCAGTGCGCCGCCGCTTCATCAAGGCGGTGGGCAAGGGAACGGCCATGGCGGCCATCGCGAGCGTGTTGCCCGTGGCCAGCATGCAGGCCATGGCGCAAGAGAAACAGGGCACGCTGGAGAAGACCAACCTCAAGATCGGCTTCATCCCGATCACCTGCGCCACCCCGCTGATCATGGCGCACCCGCTGGGCTTCTACAGCAAGCAGGGCCTGAATGTGGAGGTGACCAAGACAGCAGGGTGGGCGCTGATTCGCGACAAGATGATCAACAAGGAGTACGACGCCACGCACTTCCTGAGCCCCATGCCGCTCGCGATCTCCATGGGCCTGGGCTCCAACGCCACGCCGATGAACGTGGCCACCATCCAGAACGTGAACGGCCAGGCCATCACGCTCGCCCTCAAGCACAAGGACAACCGCGACCCGAAGAACTGGAAGGGCTTCAAGTTCGCGATCCCCTTCGAGTACAGCATGCACAACTTCCTGCTGCGCTACTACCTGGCCGAGGCCGGCCTGAACCCCGACACCGACGTGCAGCTGCGCGTGGTCCCACCGGCCGAGATGGTGGCCAACCTGCGTGCGGGCAATATCGATGGCTTCCTGGGCCCCGATCCGTTCAACCAGCGCGCCGTGTTCGAGGAAGTCGGTTTCATCCACCTGCTCACCAAGGACCTGTGGAACGGCCACCCCTGCTGCGCCTTTGGCACCAGCACCGAGTTCATCCAGAAGAACCCCAACACCTTTGCCGCGCTGTACCGCGCAGTGCTCACTTCGGCCGCCATGGCGCGCGACCCCAAGAACCGCGAGCTGATCGCCAAGGTGATTGCACCCCAGGCCTACCTGAACCAGCCCGAGGCGGTGATCAACCAGGTGCTCACCGGCAAGTTCGCCGATGGGCTGGGCAAGATCCAGAACGTGCCCGACCGCGCCGACTTCGACCCCATGCCCTGGCAGAGCATGGCCGTGTGGATGCTCACCCAGATGCAGCGCTGGGGCTACATCAAAGGCGATGTGGACTACAAGCAGATTGCCGAAAAGGTGTTCCTCATCACCGACGCGAAAAAGCAGATGAAGGCGCTGGACCAGAAGGTGCCCGACGGCGCGTACCCCAAGTTCAAGATCATGGGGCGCGAGTTCGATGCTGCGAAGGCCAGCGAATACGCCAAGAGCTTCCCCATCCGCAAGGCGGCATGACATGACTCCTGCCAAAAATCTCAACCTGCGCGCGGGCCTGCTGTCCGTGCTCATCTTCCTGACGCTGCTGGGCATCTGGTACATCGCCACGGCGCCGTCGGGCGCTGCGGGCGGCAGCACGGCCGGCATGACGGCCGAGCAGATCGAGTACGCCAAGATGATGGGCAAGGACCCGGGCGCGCCCAAGAGCGGCGGCTTTCCCACCCTGGGTGCCATGGGCAGCACGGTGTGGAGCCATCTGTCCAACCCGTTCTACGACAACGGCCCCAACGACAAGGGCATTGCCATCCAGCTCGCGCATTCGCTGGGCCGCGTGGCACTGGGCTTTGGTCTGGCCTGCCTGGTGGCGATACCGCTGGGGTTTGTCATCGGCATGTCGCCGCTGCTGCGCCGCGCGTTCGACCCGTTCATTCAGGTGCTCAAGCCCATCAGCCCGCTGGCGTGGATGCCGCTGGCGCTGTACACCATCAAGGACTCATCCATCTCGGGCATCTTCGTGATCTTCATCTGCTCGGTGTGGCCCATGCTGGTGAACACGGCGTTTGGCGTGGCGTCGGTCAAGCGCGAGTGGCTCAACGTGTCGGCCACGCTGCAGGTCAACCCGCTGCGCAAGGCCTTTCTGGTGATCCTGCCTGCGGCGGCGCCCACCATCCTCACGGGCATGCGCATCAGCATGGGCATCGCCTGGCTGGTGATCGTGGCAGCCGAGATGCTGGTGGGCGGTACCGGCATTGGCTACTTCGTGTGGAACGAGTGGAACAACCTCTCGCTCACCAACGTGATCTTCGCCATCGTGGTCATTGGCCTGGTGGGCATGCTGCTGGACCTGGCCTTTGGCCAATTGCAGAAGGTGGTGACCTATGTGGAGTGACGTGACCCAGCGTCCAGCTGCTGCAGCCCCCCTCGCCACTGACCTCCCGCAACGAAAGGCCCCCGCTGTGACCCAAGGCTTCCTCCAGATCGATCGGCTGAGCAAAGCCTTCGTACCCACCAAGCCGGTGTTTGCCGACGTGTCGTTCACGCTCGACAAGGGCGAGTTCGTCTGCATCATCGGCCACTCGGGCTGCGGCAAGACCACCATTCTGAATGTGCTGGCAGGGCTCGACACCGCCACTTCGGGCACCGTCATCATGGACGGGCGCGAAGTGGCCGGCCCCAGCCTGGACCGGGGCGTGGTGTTCCAGAGCCACGCGCTCATGCCCTGGCTCACGGTGCGCCAGAACATCGCGTTTGCCGTGAAGTCGCGCTGGCCTGACTGGAAGAAGAGCCAGGTGGATGCGCATGTGGAGAAGTTCGTGGCGCTGGTGGGCCTGAGCCCCGCCATCGACAAGAAGCCGTCGCAACTCTCGGGCGGCATGAAGCAGCGCGTGGGCATTGCGCGCGCGTTCTCCATCCAGCCCAAGATGCTGCTGCTGGACGAGCCCTTCGGCGCACTCGATGCGCTCACGCGCGGCACCATCCAGGACGAGCTGATGACCATCGTGCGCCAGACGCAGCAGACGGTGTTCATGATCACCCACGATGTGGACGAAGCCATCCTGCTGGCCGACCGCATCCTGCTCATGAGCAACGGCAACGAGACGCCTGAGGGCTACCGCCCCGGTGGCATCGCCGAGGTGGTGGTCAACCCCCTGCCGCGCGAACGCACGCGCACCAGCTTGCACCACCTGGACGGCTACTACGCGCTGCGCAACCACATCGTGGACTTCCTGGTCACCCGGGCCAAAGCCCACTGAATTCCTGAATAGCCAAGCCCTGACGTGTCGCCCCTTGTGGGTGGCAGGGAGGGCTACACTCTGAAGTTTTTGTTCCCCGTTCCAAAACCCATCCAACCGAAGGAGCCATCACCATGAACCGCAACGACGTCACCGAAAAGATCATCAGCACCAAGGTCGCCAAGGGCCTGCAATGGGAGGCCATTGCCAAGAAGGTCGGCCAGTCCAAGGAATGGACCACGGCCCTGTGCCTGGGCCAGATGACCGCCACCCCCGAGCAAGCCAAGATCGTCGGCAAGATCTTCGGTCTGACGGCCGAGGAGCAGAAGTGGCTGCAGGTAGTGCCCTACAAGGGCTCGCTGCCCACACCCGTGCCCACCGACCCGCTGATCTACCGCTGGTACGAGGTGGTGAGCGTGTACGGCACCACCATCAAGGAGCTGATCCACGAAGAGTTTGGCGACGGCATCATGAGCGCCATCGACTTTAGCATGGACATCCAGCGCGAGGCCAATCCCAATGGCGACCGCGTGAATGTGGTCCTGTCGGGCAAGTTCCTGCCCTACAAGCAGTACTGAAATCGGGCCCAGGCCGTGTTCGTCACAGCACCTTGACGGCGCGGCCGATGAACTGGATGGGACCCGTGGGTTTGCCAATCGGCGAGCCTGTAGGCGGTTCCAGCGTCAGCTCGAACAACTGGTTGGGCTGCAGCGGGGGCAGCTTGTCCAGCGGGATCTGCAGGGGCTGACCGGGCTGCACCAGGCCCAGCGACACGGGGCCGCTCCAGCCATCGGCCTTGGTCCAGAACTCCAGGGCCTTGTCGGCGGGCACTTCGGCCACGCCCAGCGGAATCAGGCTGATCTGCCGCGGCGAGCTGGCCTGCACCACCCAGCCGGGCGCCTTGTCCTGCGGCGCGACCAGCACCACCATGAACTGCGGCGGCGCGGCCACTGGGGCGGTGCGCGTGACGAGCACTGCCGCGAGCACCGCCGCCATGGCAAAGCCCGAGCCGGCGAGGGCCCGCCACAGGCCCAGGTGGTCCCACCAGCGCACAGATGGCTTGCGTTCGGTTTTTGCCCGGGGTTGGGCGGCAACGAGTGTCGAAGCCGACTGCGCGCTGTGCGCGCTGGCGGCCTGCAGCGACTGATCGATGCGCGCCCACAAGGCAGCGGGCGGTGCGATAGGCTCCACCAGCTGGGTCAGTGGCAGCAGGCGGGCTTCCCACTCGGCCACCGCGTGCTGCAGTGTTTGCTCGCCTTGCAGGCGCTGCTGCACGGCTTGGCGCTCGGCGGCGGGCAGGGTGCCCAGCACGTACTCGCCAGCCAGCACATGCAGGTCTTCCGGCGAGGGCATAGGCGGTGTGTTGCGCAGGTCGGTCATGCCATGCACTCCCGCAGCGATACCAGGCTGCGCGTATCCATGCTTTCACGGTGCCCAACGGGGCGCCCAGGCGCTCGGCAATTTCGCCGTGCGAGCAGCCGTCCACATAGGCGTGCAGCACGCAGCTGCGTCGCGCCGGGTCCAGCCCCTCCAGGCAATGCTGCAGGCGGCCCAGGCTGGCGTTGAGTTCAAAGGTTTCCTCGACCTCGTGGTGGGCCTGCACAGACATGTCGGCCTCCAGGGCTTGGGTGGTGGTGTCGTCCACATCCACGTGGCGGCTGCCGTCGCGCACGGCGTTCAGGGCCAGGTTGCGCACCACGCTGTAGATCCAGCCGCGTGCGCTGCCCCGGCTCGCGTCGTAGCTGGCGGCGCGCGTCCAGATATTGACGCAGGCATCGTGCACGATGTCCTCGGCAAGAGCCCGCTGGCGCACGATGCGCAGCGCGACTCCCAGCAGCCGCGCACCTTCCTGTTCATAAAGGCGGTGCATGGCTTGCCGGTCGCCTGCAGCGCAGGCGGCCAAAGCGGCTTCGTAGTCAAAATCGCCAGGAGTGTGGGGCACGTTGTGCATGCGGCGGGGCCTCGGCTGGATGGTGGACGCATCGTAGCCGCAAACCCGCCACCGTCCGGCGGTAGCCCCCGCTGGGCCGGGGATTGGGTGTGCGTGGTTTACGCGGCCTTCCAGAAGATGTAGTCGGCCTGGTACTTCACGATCTGGCGCTCGCCCTTGTTGGCGGGGGTGCAGGCGGCAGCAGGTGCCACGCCACCCTTCAAGGCCACGCGCTGGATGTAGGTCACGCCGGTCATGGCGCCGGAGCCCATGGCGGGGTTGGCCTTGACGAGCTGGTAGGGCAGGTTGCCCGTGCCCGATGGCGCCACGGCCAGCTGGGTGGCTGTCAGCTTGGAACCGTCGTTCGACTCCCAGGTGGCGGGCGGGCCGTAGTAGGTGCCCACTTGTTTGCCGCTGCGGTCATTCAGCACGGCCTTGGGGCCCACAAACACCCATTCGGTCTGACCGGGGGCATTGGCCTTGTCGCGGCATTCGTAGGTGATCTCGCCCACGCCCACGGTTTCCATCGCCACCTTGTTGCCCGCCGGAACCTTGATGCTGTCGGGCAGGCTGTCCTGCGAATACATGGATTTGGACGGCGACGACATCATCGATCCGCAGGCGCTCAGCAGCACGGCGGCGGCAATAGCACCCGTCAGGGGCAGCAGGCGGGAGATGGGAGACGTGTGGATGGTCATGGCGTTTCTCTCTGGTCTATGGGTTGATAGGACAGCAGCAAGTTGCGCTGCTGTAGGTACTACCCACGAAAACGCCGTTTGGATGCAGGAGATGCAAAAAATTTTTCCGATGCCAGCCCTGGCAGGGCCGCCGCCTGGGCGGAGGCTGCCTCAATGCAAGGTCAGCGGCCGGCTGGTGGTCTTGACGCGCACCACGGCTGCCCGGTGCTCATACGGTGCCGACGGCTGGCCCAGGATGGCGGCCGCCAGCGTGCGCGCCTGCCGGGCAATCGGTTCGATATAGCGGCTGCACTGCCCGTCGATGCTGATGCAATCGCCCAGCGCGTGGATGCGGGGTACGCTGGTTTGCAGCGTGTCTGCGTCCACCGCAATGCCCTGGGCCCAATCGAGCCCTGCACTCTGTGCCAGGCGGTGGGCGGGCACAAGACCCGCAGCCACCACCACTTCGTCCGCCGCAAAACGCTGCCCGCTGGTGGTGGTGATGCGGTAGCGCGAGCCCACGCGCTCCACTTGCTCCACCTGCAGACCGCCTTCAAAGCGGATGGACAGGTCCTTCCATGCGTCCAGCAGCTGTGGCCCCGCCTGCTGGTCGTGCCAGCGCGCCAGCGGTTCGGCGGCGGCGTCCAGCAGCGTGATGCGGTGGCCGCCCAGGGCCAGGTCGTTGGCCAGCTCGCTGCCGATCAGGCCCGCGCCGATGATGAGCACGTCCTTGGGCTGGTCGCCCAGGTGCTGGCGCAGGCGCTGGTAGGCGTCCAGGTGGTTGACGCGCCAGCACAGGCTGGCGGGCAAGCCCGGCGGCAAGGCGGCCTGCGCACCGTGAGCCAGCACCAGATGGCCATAGCGCAACACGCCCCGCGTGGTGCGCAGTTGGCGGGTGTCGGCGCAGATGCGCACGGCATGGGTGTGGGCCAGCAGGGTGACGCCCAGGCGCAACGCTGCATCGCGGCCGGTCTCGGACACCAGCGCCAGCGGGTCCAGCTGGCGTGCCATGGCCACCGACAGCAAAGGCTTGTCGTACCGGTCGCCAGCGCAGGCCGTCACCAGGGTGATGGGCAGCGTGGCGTTTTGTTGGCGCAGAGTCTCGGCCAGTTGCCAGCCAGCACGACCCGCACCGACGATGACCACGCCCGGCTCGCCACGCGGGCGGATGTAGGCCGGGGGCGCTGCGCTGGCCTGCGCCCGCAGCGCCTCCAGCGTGGGGGCTTCGTACGGAGAAAAATCGGCCTTGGTCACCCCGCACAGCGGGCAGGCCCAGTCGTCCGGAATGTCCGCCAGCCGGGTGCCCGGCGGCAGGCCACCATCGGGGTCGCCGTCGGCCTCGTGGTAGACGTAGCCGCACGCGTTGCAGATGTAGCTTTGCCAGGGCGCCTGTGTTGCTGCGTCGGCCAACGCGTCGTAGACGGCCTGCGAGGCGGCGCTCAACGCGAAGGCGTTGACTGCCGACGGCGTGGTGGTTGTGGCGGGCGTCATGCAGGCATCTCCTCGGTGCTGAGCCGGGCGATCTCCTTGCGCAGGTGCTTGATGGCGGGCGTGACGATGGCCACAAAGTGCGACTCGCGCACGCGCCGCTGCACGTCCGAGCTCATCAGGTAGCCGCGCGCACCCTGGTGCATCAGGGCGGACTGGGCGGCGCGCAGGCACAGCTCCGCGCCATGGGCTCGGGTGTCCAGCACGTCGATGAAGAAATCAGTGCTTGTGTCGAACGGCGTCTGGGCCAGTTGCATGACGCGTGCAGTCAGTGCATCCAGCTCGGCCTGCAGCGCGTCGGGCCGGTCTTCCAGGAACTGGTTGACATGGCCCAATTGGGCCTCCACCGCCCACATCGAGTCGATGGCGCCCTGGGTGATGCCCACGGCCATGCCACATTGCAGCATCACAAACGCAGCGCGGATGCGGGCGATGAAAGGCCGGGTGGGGTCGGCCATGGTGTCGGCCGTGCCGATGAAATGGTCCTTGAGCCGCAGCGCATAGGTGCCCGTGCCCTCCATGGCGGAGAAGCTGGGGCATTCGCGCATCTCTACGCCGAGGGCATCGCAGCGCAGCAGGAACATCACCTCGCGCTGGCTGGCCGCACCGTCGGCCTCCACCACCGCCGCAATCGCGCCGCAGTAGTGGTCAGGCCCCAGGTTGCTCACCCAGGGCAGGGTGCCGTTGATGAGGTAGCCGCCCTCTACCGGTGTGGCCTTGAGCAGCAGGCTTTCGATCTGGGCGTAGCTCTTCATGGGGTTGGACAGCGCCGTGCCGCCCATGCCCGCGCCGCTTCCGTGGCGCTGGAGCACCTCGCCCATCAGCGCGGGGTTGCCCGACTGCTGCAGGTACAGCCCGCACACCGCCTGGCACCACATCATGAAGCCGGTAGCGCCGCACACCCGCGAGGCCTCAGCCATGGCGCGGATGGCCAGGCCGTAGTCGGCCGGGCCTGCGGTGCTGTCCAGGTGCGCACTCATCGCGCCCACGGCGGCCAGCTGCTGCAGCTCGGCGCAGGGGTAGTAGCCGGTGCGGTCAATCGCCTCCACCTGCGCGGCCAGCGGGCCCTGGGCAATCTGGCGCACGGCCGCCAGCAGCGCATCGCCCCGCAGGGCGCCGTCCAGGTGGAGTTGGGGGGGAGGTCGGCGGGGTTCATGGGGCTCCTTGGGTGCGCGGGGAACGGTTGGTCAGGTAGAGGCGGTACACAAAACTCAGCGAAGCGGTTCTGGCTAGGCGCTGCGTCGCAGGCAGTACGAGTAGTACGACAAGACGCGGCAACGACGCCAGAAGAGTTTTGTGTGTCGCCCTCAGTCCGCGAGGCTGATTTCGAAGGGGATGGGGTTGCGCATGCTGTTAGCCACGGGCGAGTAGAAGTTGGCGTGCTGCACGATCTCGTCCAGCACCTCGCGCGGCGCATCGCCTTCCACCAGCACCTTCACGCGGATCGCCTGAAAGCCCATCTCCGGCGGCGTCTTCTGCAATGCGCCACCCGCACCCCAGGCGGCGGGGTTGCCGATGTCGCCTTCCATGAACACCTCGATCTTGCTGAGCTTGACCTGCTTCCAGGTGGCCACGGCAGTGATGCCCACGGCCAGGCAGCCGCCCAGGCCCGACAGCACGATCTCGCCGGGCGCAGGCGCCGTGTCCTGGCCGAACAGGTGCAGGGGCTCGTCCACCACCACCGGCGCGTGGTTGCCCACATAGCTCAGCGAGCGGTACTGCCCCTCCATCACCGTATGGACCTTGTTGGTACCCCGGCTGGCAGGGTTGTTGCGGCCCTTGTCGGCAAAGGCCATCAGCCCGTCGCGGTCGATGGGGCGCAGGTGTGTGTGCACGGTGGTGACGGGGGCAGAGGGTTCCAGCAGATCGGTGGACATGGTGTTCCTTGGAGAAAGAGAAGGGAATGCAAAAAAGAAGGACAGGGTTCGCAGCGGGCCATGCCCGCTGCAACAACGCACGGTGCTCAGGCCGCCAGTGCCAGCGCAGGCTTTTTGGGGAACTTGACCAGCGGCAGCCCGCTTTCGATCGGCAGCTTGTCGTCGCGCGACCATTCGTTCCACGAGCCGAAGTACATGCGCACATCGGCAAAGCCCGCCTGCTTGAGCGCCAGGAAGGTGTTGGACGCGCGTGCGCCCTTGAAGCAATACAGGTACACCGTGTCCGCCGGGCTGATGCCCGCCGTGGCGCATTCGGCGCGCACTTCGTCGGGCGACTTGAACACCGGACCCTGGGGCGAGGGCTTCATGAAGCGGTACCACTCCAGCCACTTGGCGCCCGGCAGGCGGCCTTTGCGCGGCGCAAAGTCCTTGCCATAGGGGCTGGAGCTGTCGCCAATCCACTCGTCCACATCGCGCACGTCCAGCAGCACGGTGTCGGTGCCCAGGGCCTCGATCACATCCTCCTTGGTCAGCATCACATCGGTGGTGGCCAGCTGGGTGGGGAAGATGGCGGGCGTGGGCACCACCGTCTCGGTGGAGACGGGCAGCTCTGCCGCCTTCCAGGCCGAGTAGCCGCCATTCAATACCTTGACCTTGGGGTAGCCTAGCCAGGTCAGCAGGTAGTAGCCCCGGCACGACTGGCCGTAGCCGCTGTTGAGCGCATCTTCATAGAACACGGCCGTCTCGGCGCCCGACAGGCCGATGGCGCCCAGGTGCGCGGCAAAGGTGTCTTTCAGCTCCTGCAGGCCTTGGGGCGTGGAGGTGGCGAGATACGTGAAGGTCTCGCGCAGGTTCACCGCGCCGGGGATGTGCCCCAGGGCATAGGTGTCGGCGTCGCGGGTGTCGATCAGCACCACAGGCTCTGCGGCTTGCAGGGCCAACAACTGGGTGGGTGAGATGAGGACGGCGTCGGAGGCGGTAGCGGTCACGGTGCTCATGGAAAACCTTTCGGTGCGGTGGTGGGCGGGATGCCTTCCCTCCTTATCGCAACAGGTGTGCCAGAGCTTGTGAATGCAAAGAAATTTGAATGAAATAGGCTGCTAGCGCTTATTGGTAAAGCGCTGAAAGCTATTAATTTGATAGTATTTTGTGCCAACTATCACCAGAGCGCAGCCTGTCCAACGCGGACGCTGAACACTGTGTCTACAAATTGTTGACACAGTGTTGGGCGTCACTTCAAGCCTGCTTTGCGCAGCCGGTAAGCGAACTGCCGGAGCGTCAACCCCAGGCTCTGCGCCGCGCGCGACTGGTTGCCGTGGTGTTCGACCAGCGCGGCCTGCAGCACCTGAACGCTGTGGGACTGGGCCGAGGCGTAGTCGCGCACCAGCGGTGCTGCGGCGATAGGGGTAGACGGCATCTTGGCCTGAATCTGCTGAACGGGCGCCGGTGCGGGTGGCAAAACCACAGCCGCAGCGGGCAGAAATCGGTCCAGCTCGCCACGCGTTACCAGCGTGTCATTGGTCAGCAGCACCAGGCGTTCGATCACATTGCCCAGCTCGCGGATGTTGCCGGGCCAGGGGTGTTCTTCCAGCCGCGCCAGCGCGTCGGGCGAGAGGTTCACGTTGCGCTGGTGCGCCTGGTTGGCGCGGCTCACAAAGTGCAGCGCCAGCGCGCGGATGTCCTCGCGCCGCTCGGCCAGCGAGGGCAGGTGGATCGGAATCACGTGCAGGCGGTAGTACAGGTCTTGCCGAAAGCGGCCGGCCTCCACATCGGCCGCCAGGTCGCGGTGGGTGGCCGCCACCAGGCGCACGTTCACCTTCACCTCGCGCTGCCCACCCAGTCGCACCAGCGTGCCCTCCTGCAGCGTGCGCAGCAGCTTGGACTGCAGGGCCAGCGGCAGCTCGCCAATCTCGTCCAGAAAGATGGTGCCGCTGTCGGCCTGCTCAAACCAGCCCGCGCGGGCTGTGCTGGCGCCGGTGAACGCGCCTTTTTCGTAGCCAAACAGTTCGGATTCGAACAGCGCATCCGGAATGGCCGAGCAGTTGACCTTGATGAAGGGCCGGTCGCGCCGCCCGCTGGCCAGGTGCACGGCGCGTGCGAACAGCTCCTTGCCCGTGCCCGACTGGCCCAGCAGCAGCACGGTGGCCTGGGTTTGCGATACGCGTTCCAGCTCGCTCAAGGCCTGCAGCAGCGGCGGCGAGCTGCCAATGAGCCCGTAGCGCGCGCTTTTGGTGTTGAGCGCATTGGCCAGCACGGCGTTGCGCGCCTGCAGCTGCCGCGTCTGCTCTGCCACCAGGGCTTCCAGCTGCAGCAGCTGCCCGACCAGCGTGACCAGCACGCGCAGCACCGCCAGGTCGTCGTTCAGGTGGCGCTGGCGGCTTCGGATGCGGTGGCAGGCCAGCACGCCGATGGGCGCGTTGTTGACCTCGATGGGCAGTGCGATGAAGGCCACCGTCTCGGGCGGCAGCTGGCTGCGCTCCACTGCGCGTGCCAGAAACAACGGTTCGGCATCAATGTCCTGCACGATGGCAGGCTGCCCAGTGGCCAGCACCCGGCCTGTGATGCCCTCGCCCCAGGCGTAGCGCCCGCGCTGCACCTCGGCCTGGGTGAGGCCGTAGGCGTGCTGGATGGAGGCGGTGCGCGGCGCGCCGGCTGGGGAGGACGGGGCGTTGTCCACCAGCACGATGCGCCCCCGGTTCAGGCCCAGCAGTTCGCTCATCAGGTGCAGCATCTCGCGCAGCACCAGGCCGGGCGCCAGGCTGCGGCCGATGAGGCGCATCACCTCGCGCATCAGCAGCAGCTCCTGGGCGTGCCAGTCGGTGGGGCTGTGCGAGCGGGCCGTGCTGGAAGGGGAGGGCATGGGCGGTGGGGGCATGTCAGGGCGATTGCAAGTTCTGCGCCCGGGTGCATTAAAGTCGCCTGCGTCCCGCCATTTACCGACTTTTTCACCTTCTCGAAAGCACCCACCATGACCACCCTCGGAACCCCTCTGTCCCCCCATGCCACCAAAGTCATGCTGCTGGGCTCGGGCGAGCTGGGCAAGGAGGTGCTGATCGCGCTGCAGCGCCTGGGGGTGGAAACCATTGCCGTGGACCGCTACGACAACGCCCCCGGCCAGCAGGTGGCGCACCACGCGCGCACCATCACCATGAGCGACCCGGCCCAGCTCAAGGCGCTGATCGAAGCCGAGCGCCCGCACCTGGTGGTGCCCGAGATCGAAGCCATTGCCACCCCGATGCTCGAAGAGCTGGAGGCTGCTGGTGTGGTGCGCGTCATCCCCACCGCCCGCGCCGCCCGCCTGACCATGGACCGCGAGGGCATCCGCGTGCTGGCCGCCGAAACGCTGGGCCTGCCCACCAGCCCCTACAAGTTCTGTAATTCGCTGGAGGAGTTGCAGGCTGCGATTGATTCAGGCATTGGTTACCCCTGCATCGTCAAGCCCGTGATGAGCAGCTCGGGCAAGGGCCAGAGCAAGATCGACGGCCCGGCCGACGTGCAAAAAGCCTGGGACTACGCCATGGCCGGTGGCCGCGTGAGCCACGGCCGCGTCATCGTCGAAGGCTTCATTGACTTTGACTACGAAATCACCCAGCTCACCGTGCGCTCGGTGGGCGCTGACGGCCAGATCGTCACCAGCTTCTGCGACCCCATCGGCCACGTACAGGTCAGTGGCGACTATGTGGAAAGCTGGCAGCCCCACCCCATGCACCCCGCAGCGCTCGAAAAATCGCGCCAGATCGCCAAGGCCGTGACCGACAACCTGGGCGTGGGCTTTGACGGAAAGCCCTCCGGGCTTGGCCTGTTCGGCGTGGAGCTGTTCGTCAAAGGCGAGCAGGTCTGGTTCAGCGAAGTCAGCCCCCGCCCGCACGACACCGGCCTGGTCACGCTGTGCACTCAGCACCAGAGCGAGTTTGAACTGCACGCCCGCGCCATCCTGGGCCTGCCCGTGGACACCAGCCTGCGCAACCCCGGCGCCAGCGCGGTGATCTATGGCGGTGTGGAAGCCCTGGGCATCGTGTTTGACGGCGTGGACGAAGCCCTGCGCGTGCCTGGCACCGACCTGCGCCTGTTCGGCAAGCCCGAGAGCTTTGCCAAGCGCCGCATGGGCGTGGCCCTGGCGCGCGCGGCCGATGTGGAGACGGCGCGTAGCAACGCCAAGCTGGCGGCCAGCAAGGTCAAGCCGCGCAAGGCTTGAGGCTGGTTTTTAAGTGAAATGGGCCGCTAGCGCTTATTCAGTAAGCGCTGGCAGCTATCATTTTTGATGGCTTGGGTGGATGCGCGGACACCTGACGCCACGCTGGCGCCTCACTCCCGAATCTGCCGTCCCGTCAGCTTCAGGAACAAGTCTTCCAGGTTGGCAGGGCGGTGCAGCGTCCGCAGGTGGCCATGCTGGCCCAGCGCCTGCAACAGGGGCTGCGCGTTCTGGGTGTAGAAGAACACCGTCTCGCCGCTGATCTCCACGCGCGCGGCCAGGGCACGCAGGTGGGCGTCCTCGGCCAGCGCCACGGCGCCCACGCCGAAGACTTCGACCACGTCGCTTTCCAGGTGCAGGGCGATCAGCTCGCGCGGCTTGCCTTCGGCGATTTTCTTGCCGTGGTCCAGCACCAGCAGGCGCGAGCACAGGCGCTCGGCCTCGTCCATGAAGTGGGTGGTCAGCAAGATGGAAGTGCCTTGCTGCAGCAGCAGTTGCAGCCGCTCCCACATCAGGTGGCGGGCCTGCGGGTCGAGGCCGGTGGTGGGTTCGTCCAGCAGCAGCAGGCGCGGGCGGTTGACGAGGGCGCGGGCCAGCGACAGGCGCCGCTTCATCCCGCCCGAGAGTTCGCCCGGCTTGGCGTCTGCTTTGTGCGTGAGCGCGGCAAACTCCAGCAGCTGGGGCACGCGCTCGTCCATGGTGCGGCCCTTGAGCCGGAAGTAACGGCCAAACACGCGCAGGTTTTCGGCGCAGGTGAAGTCCGGGTCCAGCGTGTCGAACTGGGTGACCACGCCCAACTGCGCCTTGATGGCCAGCGCATCGCGCGGCATGTACAGCGGCGCGGCAGCGCCCTCGGGGTAGAACAGCACGTTGCCGCTGTCGGGCGCCGTCAGGCCCAGGCACATGCGGATGGTGGTGGTCTTGCCCGCCCCGTTGGGGCCGATGACGCCAAGGCATTCGCCGGGAGCGATGGCAAAAGACACATCGTTCACCACCGTGGCATCGCCGTAGTGCTTGTACAGGTTCTGGACGGCAAAGAGTTCGCTCATGCTGCCATTGTGGCGGCATTGGGGTCGCGCTGCTTCAGTGCTTGCGGATAAATAGGCCTCTAGCGCTTATTGGATAAGCGCTGGCAGCTATTGAAAAGATAGCGTTTTGCGTGGGGCTGCTCAGCGGGGCGCCACCCCGGCACCGTGGGCGCGGGGCGGTAGTGGAGTGCGCAGCCGTTCGAAACGGTGCAGCGTTTACTGGAAGGCGACTTCCGCAAAGCTGCGCAGCTTGCGGCTGTGCAGGCGGGCCATGCCTTCGGCGCGCAGCATTTCCAGCGCGCGGATGCCGATGCGCAGGTGCTGGTCCACGCGCTCGCGGTAGAAGTGGTTGGCCATGCCGGGCAGCTTGATCTCGCCGTGCAGGGGCTTGTCGCTTACGCACAGCAGGGTGCCGTAGGGCACGCGGAAGCGGAAGCCGTTGGCCGCGATGGTGGCGCTTTCCATGTCCAGCGCCACGGCGCGGCTTTGGCTGAAGCGGCGCTGGGGCTGGTTGTCGGGCAGCAATTCCCAGTTGCGGTTGTCGGTGCTGGCCACGGTGCCGGTGCGCATGATGCGCTTGAGGTCGGCACCGCTCACGCCAGTCACGCCTGCCACGGCGGATTCAAGGGCGAGCTGAATCTCGGCCAGCGCGGGGATGGGCACCCACAGCGGCAGTTCTTCGTCCAGCACATGGTCTTCGCGCACATAGCCGTGGGCCAGCACGTAGTCGCCCAGTTGCTGGCTGTTGCGCAGGCCCGCGCAGTGGCCCAGCATGATCCAGGCGTGCGGGCGCAGCACGGCGATGTGGTCGGTGATGGTCTTGGCGTTGGACGGGCCCACACCGATGTTGACCATGGTGATGCCGCTCGCGTCCTTGCGCACCAGGTGGTAGGCGGGCATTTGCGGCAGGCGGGGCGGAGCCACGCCGAGCTCGTCGCCAGTCTGGGCGGGCAGCCCCACCCGGCGCGTGACGACATTGCCCGGTTCGATGAAGGCCACATATTCACTGTCCTCCTTGGCCATCTCGGCATGCCCCAGGCGCACGAATTCGTCAATGTAGAACTGGTAATTGGTGAACAGCACGAAGTTCTGGAACCACTCGGGCGCCGTGCCCGTGTAGTGGCGCAGGCGGTGCAGCGAATAGTCCACGCGCGGTGCGGTAAACAGCGACAGCGGTTGCGCCTCGCCCGGGCGGGCCTGCCAGGTGCCGTTGGCAATGCCGTCGTCCATGGCGGCCAGGTCGGGCAGGTCGAACACGTCGCGCATCAGCATGCGGCGCTCGGTGGTCAGCGTGCCCTCGATGTGGTCGTGCTCGGCAAACGAGAAGTGGATGGGGATGGGGTGTGCGCTGGTGCCCACTTCCAGCTCCACGTTGTGGCTGGCGCGCAGCAGGCGGAACTGCTCGGCATAGTAGTTGGCAAACAGGTCGGGCCGCGTGAGCGTGGTCTCGTAGCGGCCAGGGCCCTCGACGAAGCCATAAGCCAGTTTGGTGTCGGCACGCGCCACCGTGGTGGTGTGCACCCGGACAAAGGGGTAGAACGCACGCACAGGCGATCCGGGCGTCTCACCGCCCACAAAGCGGTGCATGGCTTCGCGCAGGTGGTCTATCTGTTGCTGGTAAATGCGCTGCACCTGCGCCAGAGCGTCGGCCGGATCGGTGTGGCGGGTGGGGGCGATGAAGTCGGGGATGAGGGGCATGGCGCTATTGTCCACAAGCCTGTGGTTATTTCCGCAGCCAGTCGCTCGCCCTGCTTGCATCCATCGGTTCCGACACCACAAACCCCTGAATCAAATCGCACCCCAGCCCCGTCAACAGCCCCACCTGCTCCGCCGTCTCCACCCCCTCGGCCACGGTCTTCAGCTGCAAGCTGTGTCCCATCTGAATAATGGCCGTGACGATGGCAACGTCGTCTGCGTTGCCCGGGGTATCTGCCACAAAAGACCGGTCGATCTTGAGCTTGTCGATGGGGTAGCGCTTGAGGTACGCCAGTGATGAATAGCCTGTTCCAAAGTCGTCAATCGATATGCCCACGCCCAGCGCCTTCAGGGCGTTGAGCGTGTCCAGCACCTGGCCGGTCTGGTGCATCAGCACGGACTCGGTCAACTCGATCTCCAGGTAGTGCGGCGCCAATCCGGTTTCGCGCAGCACGGTGGCGATCTCGGCGGCCACGTCGCGTTGGCGGAACTCGATGGCGGACAGGTTGACCGCGACCGGCACCATGGCAAGGCCCTGGTCTTGCCATTCCTTGAGCTGACGGCAGGCTTCGCGCATGACCCAGCGGCCGATGGGCGTGATGAGGCCGCGCGATTCCGAGAAGGTGATGAACTCGTCGGGGCCGACCAGCCCGCGCTCTGGGTGGCGCCAGCGCACCAGGGCTTCCAGGCCTTGCAGCGCGCCGTCGGACAGGCGTACCTGGGGCTGGTAGTGCAGCTCGAACGCGTCGGTCGCAATGGCTTCGCGCAGCAGGCGTTCGTGGCGCAGCACGTCCAGGGCGCTGGCATCCATGCTGGGGTCGTAAAACTGGCGGTTTCCGCGCCCACTCTCCTTGGCGTGGTGCATGGCGGCGTCGGCGCAGCGCAGCAGCTGGTCAGCACTGTGGCCGTGTTCCGGGTACAGCGCGATGCCGATGGAGGGCGAGATGGTGAGCGGAAGCTGGTCGATGGTGAATACGCCATGCATGGCGGCCAGCAACTTATCGGCCACCACCGCCGCATCTTCTGGGCTGGCCACGTCGGTGAGCACGACCACGAACTCGTCGCCCCCCAGGCGCGCCACCACATCGGCGTCGCGCACGCCCTGGCGCAGGCGCTCCGCCACGTTGCACAGCAGCTGGTCGCCGGCATGGTGGCCCAGCGAGTCGTTGACGGTCTTGAAGTGGTCAAGGTTCAGGAACAGCGCAGCGCACCGCCCGTGCCGCCTGCGGGCCAGCGAGAGAACCTGCGAGAGCTGCTCCATCAGGAAGTGCCGGTTGGGCAACTGCGTGAGGCTGTCGTGCAGGGCGATGAAGGCTTCGCGCTCCTGGGCCTGCTTGCGGGCGGTGATGTCGCGCACCACCACGATGCGGTAGTCTGCGTGGTGCAGGGGCATGGTCTTGCCCACCACCTCCACGGGAATGGCGTGACCATCCTTGTGGCGAATCGTCACTTCGTAAGGATCTTCTCGGCCGGACCGGGTGTAGTCCAGGGCCACGGCGCGCCACTCGGGGCTGATGAAGTTGAAGATGGACAGGCCCACCACTTCCGTCAGTGCATAGCCGGTGAGGCGCGTGAGGGCTTCGTTGCCGTCGGTGATGATGCCGTCGCGGTGGAACACGATCGCCTCGTCCGTGGCCTCGGTGAACTTGCGCATGCGCTCTTCGCTCTGGCGCACCGTGCGTTCGGCACGCCAGCGCTCGGTAATGTCGGTGATCAGCACGAATGAGCCCAGCTGCTGCGAGTCGGCATCAAAGTGCGGGATCAGGTTGACCTCGATCATGCGAACCTCGCCATTGGGCAGGGTCTGCTCGCGCGTGTATTTCACGTGCTCGCGCCGGCTGCTACGCTCCACATGGGGCTGGATGGCCTCCCAGGCCTTGTCGCCAATAGCCTCTTGCACCGTCAGGCCGATGATGGACTCGGTGGTATGGCCGTTGTAGGCGGCGTAGCCCTGATTGGCGAACTGGCAGCGCAGGCCTGGCAGATCGTAGTAGGCCATCAACGCAGGCACAGAATCCGCAATCAGCCGCAACAAGGCGTCGCTGGAGCCTCGCGGGCCGGGAGCGGGTACAGCGTTCGGAAGTTCTTGCATGGAAGGTAACAAAGAGTTTTCGTTATATCCGATCGACCTGACACCAAACTTGGGGCCAATACCTAACCGGCTGCACAACAGCGCGCCGCCCGTGCGCGCCGTTCTGTCAACATGCAGCACCAGATCAACACAGAGCAGGGGCGCAATGGCGGGATTCGAAGGTTTTTCCACGGCAGCGGCCGTTCTGGCAAGCGCTACGGGGTGCGGTTTGCTGATGGGCATCGAACGTGAGCGGCGCAAGGGGGCCGGACCTGATCGTTCGCTGGCAGGTGTCCGGTCCTTCACGCTGGCGTCCATCGGGGGCGCAGCGGCTGCGCTCACAGCCATTCCGGCGCTGGTGGTGGTGGGCGCTTTGCTGGTGGCCGCGCTGACGGTGGTGGCCTATGCCCGAGACCGCTCGGGCGACCCCGGAGTCACCACTGAAATTGCGTTGCTGCTGGCCTACCTCATTGGCGTGACCTGTGCGCGCGACCAGCTCCTGGCAGCAGCCCTGGCGGTGGTGGTGACCGGCCTGCTGGCGTTGCGCACCACCTTGCACCAGTTCTCCAGCCAGTGGCTGCAGCCGGGCGAAGTGCGCAGCGGCCTCATTCTGGCGGCATTGGCCTTGCTCGTGTATCCATTGGCGCCCAATGCGCCCCTGTGGCAAGACGTGCTGAACCCCCAGGTGGTGGTGCGCCTGGTCATCGTGCTGCTGGCCATCCAGTCGCTCGCGCATGTGGCGAAGCGGCTCATGCAGGCGCGCCATGCGGTGGCGTTGTCAGCGCTGGCCTCGGGCTTTGTGTCCAGCACGGCAA
>NZ_AGTS01000078.1 GCF_000238595.1 Acidovorax sp. NO-1
ACTCATGGGCATGCGCCGTTTTTTCGTCATCCTCTTGCTCGCTTTGTTGCCGTTCCAGTTCAGCTGGGCGGCAGTGGCGTCGTACTGCGGGCATGAAACCCAGGTGGGCGCAACGCACTTGGGGCACCATGAGCATCAGCATCAAGAAGACGTCAGTTTCGGTGATTATCTTGACACTGGTTTGTCCGGCACGGACGATGCCGGCGCGAATGGCACGGCACCTGGGGGCACCGATCTGGATTGTGGGCATTGCCACGGTTACTGCAGTGTGATGTTGATCGCGCCTCCTCATATACCCGCAGCCTTCTCTGCAGCGCCACCCAAAATCACACGTGATGAAGGGGGTGCGTCTCACGCACCAACCCAGCCCGATAGACCCCAGTGGTCAAGTCTCGCCTGATCGGCGAGACGGGTTACTTCTTCCTCTGAAGCCCGTTCGCGCCTGAGCGCGCAGCAAGACGCTGCCGCTCCGGGCTCGACGCGACCGTTGGGTCGCTGCTTGCCGATCTCCTGTGGATTGTTTTCAACACTGGAGCATCGGATGACATTTGGATCTCGAACGAAGAGTTGGCGGCTGCATGGCGGCCTGGTGGTAACTGCTATCTTCTGCAGTGCAGCAGCGCAAGCGCAGTCCCCAGCCGTGGTCACCACACCCGCGAAGGCAGCGGCACCACAAAACCTGCAGCAAGTATTTGAGGCTGCTTGGGCTCGCCAGCCCGAGGCACTGACCCTGCCGTCGCGACGTGATGCTGCACGGGCGCAGCAAAGTGCCGCGCAGGCTTGGACGCCTGAACCTGCTGCCCTGGAAATGGGCTACAAAACCGACCGGCTCAACCGCAACCAGGGTGCAAGCGAAATCGAGGTGGGTGTGTCGGTGCCCCTCTGGTTGCCTCGCGAGCGTGCGCAAAGCGCCGCACTCTCAGATGCGGAGGCGGTAGCCCTTGAAAGCAGGACCATGGCCGCGAAACTGCGCATTGCAGCCACTGTCCGCGAGGCGTGGTGGCAGTGGCAGCGCGCACGCATCGAAGTCGACATCGCGCGCGACCAGCTCAAAAACACGCAGCAAATTGCTGCTGACGTGGAACGGCGCACCAGGGCGGGCGATTTGGCCCGCTCAGACCAGCACCAAGCGCAGGGAGCTGTCGCTGGCGCGCAAGCCCATCTTGCACAGGCTGAAGCCAGTTTCTCTGCAGCCCGGCAGCAATTGCAGGCGCTTGCAGGTGTCGCACCAGTTGCAGGCGATGTTGATGGGGGTGGTGTGGAGCAAGACCCCAGCACCTCTACGGCTCAGGCTGAAACGCACGCCGCAGTCCAAGAGCTGAAGGACAAGGTGGTGGTGGCTGAGCGAAGTGCAGCACTCACAGCGATCCAGTCCCGCGCCAACCCCGAACTGACGCTCACGACCACGCGGGATCGCGGTGCTTTCGGTGAAGCCTCGCAGCAAACCTTTGCGCTGGGTGTGCGCATTCCGTTTGGTGGTGGTGCGCGCCACAACGCGCGGACGGCTCAAGCCCTTGCTGACGCCATGGAGGTTCAAGCCCAACTCGGCCTGGAACGAGAGCGTCTGGCCGCCGAGCAAGAAGCTGCCCGGGTGCGGGTCGAGGCAGCCCGCACACAGCTTGCAGCTGCCGAGCAACGCGCATCACTTGCGCGCGAATCCCGTGGCTTCTTTGACAAGTCTTTCCGCCTGGGTGAGACCGACCTGCCCACACGGCTGCGCATCGAAGCCGAAGCTGCCGAAGCTGAGCGCCAAGTGGCAATCATCCGCATCGAACTGGCAGCAGCCATATCCACGAAACGACAGACCCTTGGTCTGTTGCCCCAGTGACGTGCAGTTGGCCTGTTCCTTCTGCAGCCATTCATTCATTCCAGTAAACCTCCATGAACTACCTCAAATTTCCGTATGCGCTGTTGTGCGCAGCGCTCTTCACCGCAGCGCCCGCCTGGGCCGGTGAAGGTCATGACCACGGTGAAGCCGCTCCTGCAGCGGTCGGCCAAGCACTGCCACGTTTTTCTGCGGTTTCAGAGACCTTCGAGCTTGTCGGTGTTCTCAGCGGCAAACAGATCACCCTCTACCTGGATCGATTCAGTGACAACAGCCCGGTCCGCGACGCGCAAATCGAACTCGAAATCGGCAGCGCCAAATTCAAAGCCGACAAACAAGGTGAAGACGAATACGAGGTCGTGTTGTCGGAGGCTCCCAAGCCCGGTGTCCTTGCTGTCACTGCAACGGTAACAGCCGGCAACGAGGTCGATCTACTTGCGGGTGAACTTGACATTCACGAGGAGGCGCATTCAGAGGAAATGCAGGCGGCGCAGCCCTGGACGAAATATGCCGGGTGGGTAGCTGCAGGCATCGCTGTACTTGCCTTCGTGTTTGTAGGTGCGCGGCGCATGTTTGGCGCACGCAGCGTTCGCGTGGGAGGTGCAGCATGAAGCGCACGCTCATTACCACCAGCCTGGGACTCTTCATCGCGTTGTCCAGCCTCACCTCTGTCCATGCGGGTGAGGGACATGATCACGGTGACGCACCTGCGACGCCCAGCGCCAACGGGCCTCAGCGCCAACCGGACGGCAGTGTTTTTCTGCCAAAACCTGCTCAGCGCCAGCTGGGAGTCAGAACCGTTGTCACAGAGACGGCCGAACTTCCAAGGACGCTGGAGTTGGGCGCCAAAGTGCTGATGGATCCCAACGCAGGTGGAAAGGTGCAGGCATTGAACGCCGGTCGCATTGAACCTGGTCCGCGCGGATTGCCCAACCCCGGGCAAACTGTCCGCAAAGGTGAGGTGCTGGCATACGTTGCTTCGTCGGCAGCGCCCATTGAGCGTTCCAACCAGGCTGCACAGTTGGCCGAACTGCGGGCAGCCAAAGCGCTGGCGGACAAACGCCTGGCGCGTTTGCAAGAATTGTCTGATACGGTGCCACGCAAAGAAATCGAAGCGGTTGAGAGCGAGTCGGCCAGCCTGTCGGCACGCATCGCGGCTGTCGGCGGCGGTCTGTCCAGTCGCGAAGCGCTGGTTGCCCCAGTCTCCGGCGTGATCGCGTCTGCAAACGTGGTCGCCGGTCAAGTGGTTGATGCGCGCGAGTTGGTTTTCGAGATCGTGGACCCCACGCGTCTGCGAATTGAAGCCCTGGCGTTCGATGCCGCTGTTGCCACCAACATTGGCGGTGCCACTGTGGCTGTCGGTGAGCAGCGCATCCCTCTGGCGTTCATCGGTGCGTCGCGCAGCTTGCGCGAGCAGGCCCTGCCCTTGGCTTTTCGTGCTCAGGGCGCAGCGCTCGACCAATTGGCCGTTGGACAGCCGGTACGCGTGTTTGTCCAGACCAAGGACAAGGTCAAAGGCATTGCCGTTCCAGTTGCCGCACTGATGAAGAATCCAGCCAACCAGACGGTGGTCTGGGTCAAGACCGGGCCAGAGCGATTTGAACCTCGCCCTGTCAGAACAGAACCGCTGGATGGTGTCAACGCTGCCGTCACATCGGGCCTGACTTCCGGCGACCGTGTCGCGACCCAAGGTGCCACCTTGATCAACCAGGTACGCTGACATGTTCAAGTGGCTACTCGATAACAGCCTGACCAATCGGCTGCTGGTGATCATCGCCAGCGTGGTTCTGATGGCTTACGGCGCATTCACTCTGTCCACCACCCCGGTGGATGTGTTTCCCGACCTCAACAAGCCGACCGTCACCATCATGACCGAGGCCGGTGGCATGGCCGCCGAAGAGGTGGAGCAGCTCATCACCTTCCCGCTCGAAACGACCATGAACGGTCTGCCCGGCGTGGAGTCGGTGCGGTCCACGTCGTCGGCTGGCTTGTCTTTTCTCTACGTCACCTTCGACTGGAGCACCGACATCTTCCGCGCACGGCAATTGGTGTCGGAGCGCCTGTCTTCGATGGAGGAAGGTATTGCCGAAGGCGTCGTTCCGCGCATGGGCCCGATCAGCTCCATCATGGGCGAAATCATGCAGATTGCCATCCCAGTTGATCCGAGCAAGATCAGCTCCATGGCGGTGCGCGAATACGCCGACTGGGTGTTGCGGCCTCGGCTGCTCTCTGTCCCCGGTGTGGCTCAAGTTATCCCCATCGGTGGCGAGGTCAGGCAGTTCCAGGTGCAACCCAACACCACTCGCATGGCGGAATTGGGTATCACGCATGAGCAGCTTGAGGCGGCCTTGAAGGGCTACTCCAGCAACACATCGGGCGGCTTTCTTGAACTCAACGGGCGCGAGTACCTGATCCGCAACCTGGGCCGCACCTCACTGTTGGAGGACCTGAGCAATCTGGCGTTGACCGCCAAGGACGGGCAACCCATCCTCCTTCGTCAGATAGCCGAGGTGACGTTTGCAGCGGCGCTCAAGCGCGGCGATGCTGGCTTTGAAGGCAAGCCTGCCGTGATCCTTGGCATCCAGAAGCAACCGACCGCCGACACCATCGCGCTCACCAAGTCCATTGAGGACGCCTTGGTGGGGCTGAAGGCTTCGCTGCCGGCCGGCATGGAGGCCCCACGAGTCACTTTCCGTCAGGCCAGCTTCATCGAAGCATCCATCACCACCTTGCAGGGCAAGCTGATTGGCGCATCGGTTTTCGTGGCGTTGATCCTTTTCTTCTTCTTGGGCACCTTGCGCCCGACCATCATCGCGTTGACGGCGATTCCCGTCTCGATCTTCATCACCGCGCTGGTCTTCAAGTATTTTGGGTTGTCGATCAACACCATGACGCTTGGTGGCTTGGCCATCGCGATTGGCGGGCTGGTAGACGACGCCGTGGTCGGCGTTGAAAACGTCCTCCGGCGATTGAAGACGGACCGCGCCGCCCACCCGCACGGCCGATTGCATCCAATTGAACTCGTCGCCCACGCGACGATGGAGGTCCGCTCAGCCATCCTCTACGCGACAGTCATCATCGTTCTGGTCTTCATCCCACTGTTTGCGCTGCCGGGGCTGGAGGGCAAGTTGTTCGTGCCACTCGGCATCGCCTTTATCGTCTCGACACTCGCTTCACTGATCGTCTCGGTGACTGTGACGCCCGTGCTCAGTTTCTACCTGCTGCCCCGCATGAAGAATCTGGAGCATGGGGACACCAAGGTCCTGGCGTGGTTGAAAGCGCGGTATCGAAGCAGCCTGCAAGGCGTGTTGGACCGACCCAAGGCGGCCATTGCAGTTGCCGGTGTGACTGTTTTGATGGCAGCCGCCTCTGTGCCGTTTTTCCCCACCACGTTCCTGCCACCATTCAACGAGGGCACACTGCTCATCGGTCTGCGGCTGAACCCGGGTGTCACGCTGACGGAGTCGTCCTCACTTGCGCGCCAGGCTGAGGTGCTGGTCAGTCAAGTGCCGGAAGTGACCCACGTGGGGCGCCGCAGTGGTCGCGCCGAGCTGGATGAACATGCCGAAGGTGTCCACGTCAGCGAGCTCGATGTGGGTCTTAAGCCGACAGCAGAGCTGACGCGCAGCATGGACGAGATCAAAGCAGATATCCGTGCCCGGCTGGTCAATCTGCCCGCCGCGCTGGAGATTGGACAGCCCATCTCCCACCGCATCGATCACATGCTCTCGGGCGTGCGTTCTCAAATCGCCATCAAGATCTTTGGCGAAGACCTGGATGCCCTGCGTGGCCAGGCCGACGCATTGCGCGCGAAGCTGGCGACCATTCCGGGCATTGCCGACCTCCAGATCGAGAAGCAGGTGCTGGCGCCGCAGATCAAGGTTCGTATCGACTACGCAGCAGCTGCGCAGTACGGCGTTCCAGCGCCTCAGGTCTTGTCGGCGCTGCAGGCGTTGGTTGAAGGTGAAAAAGTCACGCAGATCGTGGAGGGCAGTCGGCGCTTCGCGCTGGTCGTCAAGCTGCCAGAATCCGCCCGTTCGGTCGAAGGCCTGGGCCAGATACTGATCGAGACGCCGAACGGCCGCATCCCGTTGTCAAAAATCGCCACCATCGAGGACGGCGATGGTCCCAACCAGATCAGTCGTGACGATGGCAAGCGCCGCATCGTGTTGTCGGCGAACGCGTCTGGACGTGCGCTGTCTGAGATCGTTGCCGACATCCGCAAAATCGTGGCCGAGACGAAGTTGCCAGAAGGCTACTTCATCACGCTGGGTGGCCAGTTCCAGGCGCAGGAGGAAGCCTCACGCCTCGTCGGCCTGCTGTCCATCGTGTCGCTGACCTTGATGTTCGTGGTTCTTTACAGCCGCTACAAATCGGCAGCGCTGTCGGCGTTGATCATGGTGAACATTCCGCTGGCCCTTGTCGGCGCGGTGATCGGACTGTGGTTGTCGGGGCAGCCGCTCAGTGTGGCGGCATTGGTCGGCTTCATCACGCTGGCCGGTATCTCGGTGCGCAACGGCATTCTGAAGGTCAGCCACTACATCAACCTGATGCGCTTCGAAGGCGAGTCCTTCGATCAGAAGATGATCATGCGCGGCTCGCTTGAGCGACTGAGTCCCGTGCTCATGACCGCCCTCGTCACGGCCTTCGCGCTGGCGCCACTGCTGTTTGAAGCAGAACAGCCAGGCACTGAGGTGTTGCACCCGGTGGCCGTGGTGATTTTCTCCGGTCTCATCAGTTCGACCCTGCTCGACACCTTCCTCACACCCGCGATGTTCTGGTTGTTTGGGCGCAAGCCGGCCGAATCGCTGATGAACGACAAGGACGCCGAGGCGCTTTGATTTCACCCTGTCCTATCAACTATCCAGAAAGGATTCCCATGAAGACAAAAACACTGCTATCCACGATGGCCTTGACCCTGGCCACCTCGGCCTTTGCAGCTGGCGAGAAACACGACCATGCCCATGAGCACAAGCCGCTGCATGGCGGTGTGGTCGTAGAGGTCAAGGACATTGATTACGAACTGGTTGCCAAGCCGACCGTCATTCAGTTGCACCTGCGCGACCACGGCAAACCAGCCGACGTGTCAAAGGCGACGGCAAAGGTCACCATGCTAAGCGGCACCGAGAAGCAGGAGGTTGAACTCAAACCCGCTGGTGACAAGCTCGAAGCCACGGGCAATTTCAAAGTCGGAGCGGGCACCAAGGCCGTTGCTGTGGTTTCTGTCGCAGGGAAGGCAGCGACTGTGCGTTTCAGCATCAAGTAGCACCCGGTGACCGCATCAACGGTAGTCCGTCAGCTGCGAGAGCGTTGTGGCCCTGTCTCTTGACATTGAGGTCACCACAAGGTTTTCAATCTGGTCATGAAACAAGAATCGAACACCCCTCCAGACGTGGATGACGTTAACGCATGCAGCTCAACTGGCTGCTCTGGCCCCACTCCCTCGGCCAATCCCACGGCCAACGGTGGGGGGCCGGGGAGGGTGTTCCGAATCGCGACGATGGACTGTAGCGCCGAGGAAGCGGAGATTCGCCGGGCACTTGAGCCTCTGGATGGCATTCGCTCACTGGGCTTTCAACTGGGCGCTCGCACGCTGAGCATTGATGCCATTGAAAGCGTGTATCCCCTGGCGCTGGCTGCTATTCGCAATGCAGGCTTTGATCCAAAGCCCGTGACTTCGAAGGCAGATTCCCATGTGGCACCGTTAGGCGGTCATGCAGAAGGCGACGAGCATGCACATGGATTTTCTGGAGGGATTTCTCGTCTTGTGGTTGCTCTTGTGTGTGCCACGGGGGCGGAGTTGCTTTCCTTTTTTGCGCCTGATCAAACCCCTTGGAAGGTAGCTGGCCTGGTGATTGCCGGACTGGCTATCTGGCTGGCAGGGCTCGATACCTACAAAAAGGGAGTCGCAGCCTTGATGCGCGGCAAACTTAACATCAATGCTCTGATGTCGGTGGCCGTCACAGGCGCGTTCCTCATCGGTCAGTGGCCTGAAGCGGCCATGGTGATGGCGCTCTACGCCATTGCTGAGCTGATTGAAGCCAAGGCCGTGGACCGCGCCCGCAATGCAATCAAGGGCTTACTGGAACTGGCGCCCGAGGAAGCTTTGGTGCGGGGTTCCAGCGGAGACTGGAGTTTGGTCCCGGTCGCAGCAGTGGCCATCGGGACAACAGTACGCATCAAACCCGGTGAGCGGATTCCACTCGACGGGACAGTGACCAAGGGCAGTGGGGCGATCAACCAGGCGCCAGTGACAGGGGAGAGCATTCCCGTGGACAAAGGTCCAGGTGATCAGGTCTTCGCTGGCACCATCAATGAGACCGGAGAGCTTGAATTCCGGGTCACTGTCTTGTCCAGCAACACCACGTTGGCAAGGATCATTCAAGCAGTTGAGCAGGCGCAAGGCACGCGTGCACCGACCCAGCGGTTTGTCGATCGGTTCGCCGCCATCTACACCCCTGCCGTCTTCGCCATCGCCGTTGCGGTGGCGCTTCTCACGCCTTTTCTACTTGGGTCGACTTGGATGGAGTCGCTGTACAAGGCGTTGGTCCTGCTTGTGATCGCCTGTCCTTGTGCCTTGGTCATTTCCACACCCGTGACTGTGGTCAGCGGACTCGCGGCTGGCGCTCGCCGCGGAATATTGATCAAAGGTGGGACCTACCTGGAGGAAGCCCGACTCTTGAAGTCCATGGCGTTGGACAAAACGGGCACCATCACCGAGGGAAAACCCAAGCTGGTGCAATGGCGCGTTTGGGGTGGCTGCGATGAGGCAACTGCGCAGACATTGGCCGCAAGTTTGGCCATGCGCTCCGATCACCCTGTGTCCAAGGCGATTGTCAGCGGCATCAAGGCCCAGGGTCCTGAGGCCCAGAACTTCAAGGCCCTGCCTGGGCGTGGTGTCGAAGGCATGGTCAATGGTGTGCGCTTGGTGCTGGGCAATCACCGGCTGATTCATGAGCAGGGGCTGTGTTCTCCCGACCTGGAATTGGAGCTTTCCATCCACGAAGAGCAAGGCCGCACGGTGGCTCTTTTGGCTGATGATTCCCGCGTTCTTGCATTGTTTGCTGTTGCTGACACTATCCGTGAGTCCTCACGGCAGGCGGTTGCCGATCTCAAGGCACTGGGCGTTGCCCCAGTGATGCTGACCGGGGACAACACCGCCACGGCCAGGGCAATCGCTGCGCAAGCTGGCATCGAAGATGCGCGCGGTGACTTGCTGCCCGAGGCCAAGCTTGACGCGATCAAGGAAATGCAAACTCGCTATGGCGCCACTGGCATGGCAGGCGACGGTATCAATGATGCCCCGGCCTTGGCTCAAGCCGACATTGGCTTTGCCATGGGCGGTGCAGGAACGGATATAGCCATGGAAGCGGCCGACGTGGTGATCATGAATGACAACTTGCAGCGTGTTGCAGAGACCGTGAAGTTGTCCCGGCGCACCTACGCTGTACTCTGGCAGAACATCACTCTAGCACTCGGAATCAAGAGCGTGTTTCTGGTGCTGGCGGTGTTCGGCACGGCGACCATGTGGATGGCGGTGTTTGCGGATATGGGCGCGAGCCTGTTGGTGGTTGCTAACGGCTTGCGGCTACTTCGTGAGGCACGCGTAGAGTCATCTTCTGGGCCCCTTCGTTGACGAACAATGGGTAACGGTCAACCCCGTTTGGGCCGTACCCGAATGCTGCCACTGGACGACTACGACTTTGGTTGGAATGCAATGACAGCCATACCCAGAAGTGTGATCGCCACGCCCAACCAGTCCCAGGTGGACGGGCGGATGCCATCTACCTGAAATCCCAGAGAATTTGATCATGCTGGTTGATGTCGGTAGCGCTCAAGCGCGGCCAAAGCATACGGGTTGAGAAATTTTTTCAGACGACGTCCAAGCACCACAGTCGCCAACAGGCCGCAGCTCATCAAGGAGAGTCCGAAATAAGCCGCCCACTCCGGCTTTACCTGCAGGCCAAGTAGCCAAAGGCCGCGCCCTACACCAACCATTGCTGCTACCCAAAGTGCAGCGCCGATTGCATCCAGGACTACGAATCTTCGATGGTTCATGGATATACCGGCACCCAAACCAACTAAGGTGAAGGTTCCTTTGGAAAAGCGGTAGAGCGGAAGCAGCCAAAAACCAAAGCGATCGACACCTACTGCACCTAACGCAATCCACGGAGCCGCCTTGGGAGACCATCGAAAAAGCCTTGAGCTGAGTAGACTTCCAACAAAAAACCGGATGTTTGAGCCGGCAATCGTACCGACACTACAGGCTGCGATGACCAACGGGAGTGTCAGAATTTCTGTGTGCGAGGCACTTTGAACCTTCACCGATTTCGTGAAGTGGATGAAGATTTTATGTGCTCGATTTCGTGAACCGATTCTCGTAGAGGATCGCGAATTGATTCATCGCTGATTTCCAGTTGTTGGCTGCCCGCCCCCACTCCTGGGTAATGTTGCGCAGGGCCAGCCAGATCAGCTTGGTGGCCGCATCGTCGCTCGGGAAGTGGCCGCGCGTCTTGATGATCTTTCGCAGCCGTGCGTTCACGCTCTCGATCGCGTTGGTCGTGTAGATCACCCGCCGCACCTCTGGCGGGAAGGCAAAGAACGGGATGACCTTGTCCCAGGCCCTGCGCCAGGCGTTCACAACGGTTGGGAATTTCTGGCCCCATGGCCCGTCGGCAAACGCGTGCAGTTCGGCCTCGGCCATCTCGGCGCTCACAGCCGTGTAGATCGGCTTGATGGCTGCGGCCAGGCTCTTGCGGTCCTTCCAGCTAGCGAAGTCCAAGCTGTTACGGATCAGGTGCACGATGCAGGTCTGCAGCGTCGTGGCCGGGAACACCGCTGCCAGCGCCTCCGGCATCCCTTTGAGGCCGTCGGTCACGGCGATCAGCACATCCTGGACGCCACGGGTTTTCATATCGTTGAAGACCTTCATCCAGAACTTGGCGCCTTCGGTGTTCTCAATCCAGATCCCCAAGATGTCGCGACTGCCGTCGGGCAACACGGCCAGCGCCAGGTACACGGCCTTGGAGCGCACCACAGCGTCTTCACGTATCTTGACCCGCAGCGCGTCGAAGAACACGACGGGGTACATGGGCTCGAGCGGGCGCGTCTGCCAGGCCGTGACCTCGCTCATCACCGCGTCGGTGACGCTGCTGATGAGATCGGGCGAGACATCGACCGAGTACATCTCGGCCAGGAAGCCCTGGATCTCGCGCACCGTCATGCCGCGTGCGTACATGGCGATGATTTTGTCGTCAAAGCCGGTGAAGCGGCGCTCATGCTTGCCAATGAGCTGGGGCTCGAACGTGCCCTCGCGGTCGCGGGGAACGTCGATGCGCAAGGCGCCGACGTCGGTCAGCACGGTCTTGGCGCTCTTGCCGTTGCGGTGATTGACGGCAGCCCCTTCTGGCTTGGCCTGGCCGGGCGCGTAGCCCAGGTGATGGCTCATCTCGGCGCCCAGCGCTCGTTCAAGAACCGACTTCTTGAACTGCTGGAAGATGCCTTCGAGTTCGGCTGGCGTTACCGGCCCGGGAATGAGTTGTTCCAGCAGCTCGGCTGAGAATTGCGGCTGCGCCGCCTTGTCCGCTGCTGCAGTCGTCTTCGTCTTGCGTGGCATTCATGCTCCTTGTTGACATGCTATGCCTCACACACAAAATTTCTGACAGGCTCGGGCGAGACCTCGGCGCCGTACATCTCCTGCAGGTGCCCCTGAATCTCGCGCACCGTCAGGCCGCGGGCGTACAGCGAGATGATTTTGTCGTCGAAGCCCGCCCAGCGGGTTTGGTGCTTGGGAATGAGCTGGGGCTCGAAGCTGCCGTGGCGGTCGCGTGGTACTTCGATGGGCAGTTCGCCGAAATCGCCCTTGAGGGTCTTCTTGCTCTTGCCATTGCGGGTGTTGCCGCTGGCGTTGGCCACGGCTTCATGGCGCTCGTGGCCGAGGTGTTCGGTCAGTTCGGCGTCCAGGGCCTTCTCCACCAGAAGCTTGGTCAGCTGCTTGAGAAGACCGTTCTCGCCTATCAGGTCTTCAGGCTTCTTGTAGTCGGCCAGCAAGCTGGCCAGCAGTTCTTGCGGTACTTCGTGCTTCTTGGTTGTCATTGTGTTTGCGGACAAGCAGGCTCTCGCCTGCGGTGGATTGTCCGTTTACACAAAATTCTGCACACCCTCGAACATAAGCCACTTATCGAATCCAAAAAATCTCCGAAAGCGATTTTGTGGCGACAAACAGGAACAACGCTTCTCCCAGCATTGTTCGGCGACGTTGCCATTGATCCTCATGGCGATCTTTTATTACAGACAGTGCCGCAATCAGTGCAAGACTACATTCACCCGGTTCGACTGACCACTCATGGGGCCGATCCGATCAAACTCGCAACAAATTTCTTGCATCAGCAAGCTGTTCCTAGTCTTTCACTTTTTCATATGTCTCGCCTTCCAGGAGCGCTGTACTACGCCGATCTGGTTAGTAAACTCACAGGCGATGGATGGCCCAAAGCCATCGGCCGGGGATTCTTCGTCCCGGAGATCATTCCCTGAAAATGCGTGATGCGAATGCTACTTCGCATATTCAATTTGCAGCTTTGGCGCCGGTAGTTTCTGCCGCGCCCGCATCACATCCAGGGCCTTCCTGAGCGCCTCGTACTGCTCCCGCTTCCCCTGCCCCCGTCCAGCCAGCCAGCTAGTGGCCACACCGCCGATGAGCCCGACCCACCAGGTCTGCGTGACCACCATGGCGACCTTGCCCATACCGGCAGAAACACCCGCTTTGGCTGAGCGCTGACCGACCTGCTCCCCCTTCTCGCGCAGCGAAGCGTCTTTCTTCATGAAGACCGACAGGGCAATCACGGCCAGCCCGATGCTGGAAGGAACGAGATCGCTGGCATCGAACACTGCATCGCCTTGGGCCGCTGCCGCCTCCACTTGGGCCTGCAGCACGGCCTCGCTGATGCCGCTGTCATGCACGTTATCGGCCAGGCTCAGAGCGACCAGCTGGGCATGCACTTCGGTGGTCGTGGTGACGTCAATATCGGGGTAGCGCTGCAAGGCTTCCCGCACATACTGGGCCGACTCGGTGGCCTTGGTCTGCAAAAGCTCGCTCACCTGGCCGTTTTCGTCCAATACCCGGATGTCCCAGCCCGGCTGGGTTGCCGAACCGGCAATCTCGGCGTGGTACCCATCAGGCAAACCGCCGCTGTTGAGGTGGTCCACCAGTTCCAGCTCAAACAGCTTGCCCTTGACACCAGACACCAGGCCTACGAGCTCGTCACTGGACATGCGCGCCACCGCGTCCGAGAAGGTTTCGGTCTGGGCCAGGCCAGGGTAGGCCAGCGCAAAGGCCTGCTGCACGTTCTCGGGCACGCTGGCGGGTTCACGCAGCACCTGCGACAGGGTGACGCCTCCCACGACCAGCAGGTCCAGAAGTTCATCTTTGCGCCGGCGTTTCTGGGCGAACTCGATGGCCTGCATGCGCTGCTCTGACCGCGCCATCTCCATCTGGCCGAGCGTGCGCAACTGCCCCCGCATTTCTTCGATGCGACCGGCGGGCAATACCAGGGAATCCACCGTGTTAGAGGCCATGCTGGCAGCGCCACGCACCAGTCCACCGATGCTCCCACCAACGGCGGGTGCTGCGCTTTCGGCCATTCGTCCTGTCGCCGCGACGGCCTTGCCACCCACAACGGCCACGCCCGCCACCAGGCCGGCGGCATGCACCGTCGCCTTGACGGTCAACCAGCCAACGGCACCGAGGGCCTTGCGCGCTGGCCCTGCGGTTCCCGTTCCTGTGATGGCTTCGCGCATTCTGTCGGCCGCAAAATTGGCGTTGCCATGCAGAACCTGGCTAGCCTGTTGGCTGGCGGCTGCCAGCCCTCGGCCTGCCTTATCCATGCCTGAGCCGACAACTCCCGTGACCGCCTGTGCACCATCGGCGATCCGTCCATCGTTGCGCGCCACGAACTCCGTGGCCTGATAAACACCATTGGCTCCCTTCTCGGCTCCACGCTTGAGAGCTTCCGTGGCCTTCCGGACGCGGGAATTCGAACTGTCTGACATGCTGAGCCCCTGCTGATTGGCTACACACTTTGTCAGAGCAGTCAAGAGAGGTCAACCAAGACAGAAGCGATGCGCGCAGCGGAACCGGATTCCGGCTGTCAATTTTTTCTAAAAAATTTCTCCCGCCGGGTGTGTTCTTTCAAGTCCGCGTGGACCCTCTACCCGGGGGGCTGCAGATCACGGCCCCCACTTCGGATTTCGCTTTCTTGTACTGAATAAGGAGTCTCTTTGCCCCTGCTGCAAGGGACTCCTTTTTGTTGCAGCGCTCGAATCCCCGGCATGCAGTCGCGCCGTGTTGGGGATCGGGCACCCATCCTCAGACCCATCCTTCGTCTGGGTCTGAATCGTGCCACTGGCCTTGTCTTTGCAGCGCTTGTGCTGCAGGGGCTTTTCCATCAACGCACCAAAGGAGCACTCCATGTTCGAAACCGGTTTCGCCATCTTCCTCGGCCTTGTCTTTATCTTCATGAAGCTCAAGCGGCGCACGATGCTGCGCCTGCTACGTTATGACATGGCAATCGATGTCGCCGTCACGGTCCTGACACTGGCCATTCACTGGGGCACTTTCAGTGGCGTTATGGCGGCCACCTTTGCCGGATTGCTCACGAGCGTTGGCACCTCGATGGCGAAGAAGGCATTTGGCTACATGGCAGGGGACCGTTACTACCCCGGCTACTACGCCCTGTCGGTCTAGGCAATGGCCCGCCGCCGCCAATCGCGCCGTTGGCCCCGCTACCGCAGGCCCAGCTTGTGGAACAGCCTTCGACGGCGCCAGCCTGTCCCCTCCCTGATCCATCTTTTGTCGAGGTCTCTCATGTCACCACGTCGTAATACCTTTATTCGTTATGTCGCATCCATCAGCGGTGATATTGCCGTCGGCGCAGCTGTTGCCGCTGCCTGCGTCTGGGTCATTGAAGTCGCAGCACTCAGCGTGTTCCTGGGCTTCCTCGTGTGGTTGCTCGGTACTTTGATCGCGTTGGCTCTGAGCCAATATGTAGTGCACCCGCTGATCAACGCGGTGCTTTCAGAGCGCAAGCTGGACCGGGCCATCGACGCCATGACGGGCCTGGCGGGTGTTGCCGTCGAGGCATCCGACCAGGCAGCCACTGGCATCGCGCGTTGTATGCAGCAAGCCTTCACCACCATGCGATCCAACAAGACCTCCTTGTGATGTAGCCCCTATCCACTTTTCATTGCTTGCCCCGTGTGGTCCGCCACCGGGGCTTTTTTGCTTCTGGAGCCACCATGATCCCCAACACACGTTCCCCAATCTCCAATACCCCCAGCTCGGTTGACCTCTATGCCGAGGTCACCAACCAGATCATTGCCGCGCTGGAAGCGGGCACCACGCCTTGGGCCTGCCCCTGGAACCGGCAGCATGGCAGCCTGCTGGCTGCCAACCTGACCACCGGGCGCCACTACCGGGGCATCAATGTGCTGCTGCTCAACCTGCGCCAGATGGCGGAGGGCTACCCCACCAACCGCTGGCTGACTTTCCAGCAGGCGCACAGCCTGGGTGCCCATGTGCGCCGTGGCGAGTCCGGCACGCGCATCGTCTTCTTCAAGCTGCTGGAGCGGGACAACGCACAGGACAGTCGCTTTCAGGCCGCGAATGACGAGCCTGTGCGTAAAGTCATCCCGCTGCTGCGCTCC
This sequence comes from Acidovorax sp. NO-1, assembly GCF_000238595.1. GTDB lineage: Bacteria > Pseudomonadota > Gammaproteobacteria > Burkholderiales > Burkholderiaceae_C > Acidovorax. The sequence continues at coordinate 15,527 of NZ_AGTS01000078.1, forward strand.
TTCACCGTGTTCAACGAGGCCCAGGTCGAGGGCCTGCCCGCGCACCTGACCTGGCCACCCGCCCCGCAGCCCGAGGGCACCGCCTACGAGGCTGCCGTGGCGCTGCTGGCACGCTCGGGCGCCACGATCCGGCATGGCGGCAGCCGGGCGTTTTACAGCCCCAGCCTGGACCTGATCCAGATGCCCCCGGTGGAGGTGTTCGCCGACTTCCAGGGGTACTACAGCACCGCCCTGCACGAGCTGACGCACTGGACCGGGCACCCAAGCCGCTGCAGTCGCACCCTGGCCAATCGCCAGCACATCGAGGCCTATGCCTTCGAGGAACTGGTGGCCGAGATGGGGTCTGCCTTCCTGTCGAGCCACTGTGGCCTGCAGGGGCAGTTGCACCATGCCAGCTACATCGCATCGTGGCTGGAAGCGCTGCGTAACGACAAGCGCCTGGTGTTCAGCGCCGCATCCCTGGCACAGAAGGCGGTGGACTTTCTCATGCCCGAGCTGGCCGCCCCCGTGGCCACTTCCCAAGCGGAGGACGCAGCATGAACCCGTCCACGCTCACCACCCGCGCCCTCGTGGTGCAGCAGGCCCTGGAGCTTCTTGAGTGCGAAGCCAGAGAGTCGGACGCACTGGCTTCGCCCGACGCAGTGCGCGACTACCTGCGCCTTCTGCTGGCCGACCGGCCACACGAGGTGTTTGCCGTCGTTTTCCTCGATGCGCAGAACCGCGTCATCGAGACCCTGGAGCTGTTCCGGGGCACGCTCACCCAAACCTCGGTCTACCCCCGCGAGGTGCTGATCGAAGCCCTGGCCCGCAACGCTGCCAGCGTGATCCTGTGCCACAACCACCCCAGTGGCGTGGCCGAGCCGTCACGCGCCGACCAGGCGCTGACACAGGCCCTGAAGTCTGCGCTGGCGCTGGTGGATGTGCGCGTGCTGGACCACTTCATCGTCACCCGTGGCGGCACCGTCAGCTTCGCGGAACGGGGCCTGCTGTAGCCAGCACCAGCCCACCAGTTCTTCCCCCCCCCTCGCCCGGCTGCATCTCTGCGCGCCGGGCGTTCTTGTTTCTCAACCATGGAGTTTCACCATGTCCCAACCCACCGATTCCGACAACTACTTTGCGCGCCTGAACGCCATCAACGTCAATGAGCGTGTCGAGAAAAAAGGGGGCTTCAGCTACCTGAGCTGGCCCTATGCTGTCGCGCAGCTGCGCCTGGCGGACCCTACCGCCACCTGGGAGGTGCGCCGCTTCGATGGTCTGCCCTACCTGGCCACCGAGGCCGGGGTGTTCGTCGAGGTGGCCGTCACGGTCAAGGGCGTGACCCTGAGCCAGATCCACCCGGTGCTCGATGGCCGCAACCGCCCCTTGCTGGCGCCTTCGGCCTTCGACATCAACACCAGCCTGCAGCGCTGTCTGGTCAAGGCGATTGCCCTGCATGGCCTGGGGCTCTACATCTACGCAGGCGAAGACCTGCCCCAGCCCGTGGGTACGGAGGCCGCCAACGACCCCCTGCACCCATCGCCCCAGACGGAGCGGCCCAGCCTTGCGAGCAACCGCCCTCCGGTGCGGCGCGACGATGACCGCGAGCGCATCACCAAGAGCCAGCAGGCCCAGATCCACAGACTTGCCATCGAGGTGGGCGTGTCGCTCGACCGGGTGCTTTCGTACTTCGGCGTGGCCGAACTCGGGGACATCGCCGCCAACGATTTCCTGCGCGTCATCCGCAGCCTGGAGAAGCGCAGGCAAGCGGCTTGAGCGCGCCGTTATCACTCCCCTGCACCGGCGGCACGCTGGTGCCCACCATCCCCCCACGGCCCTGCCGGCATCCACGGTAGGGCCTTTTTGTTTCACCGAACGGAGACTCTAATGAACACCACCATGCACCCCGCAATGGCCCCACAGGCCAACATCGTCCAACTCGCTCAGGGCAGCCCCGAATGGCATGCCTACCGCCAGTCCCGGCGCAATGCCTCGGAGTCGGCGGCAGTCCTGGGGCTGAGCCCCTGGATGACGCCCTACCAGCTGTGGCTGGTCAAGACCGGGCGCACCGAGACCCGCGTCACCCATGCCATGCAACGTGGCACCGACCTGGAACCCCCGGCCCGTGCTGCCTACGAAGAGCAGACCGGGCTGGTCATGCAGCCGCTGGTGCTGGAGGCCGGGGACTACAGCGCCAGCCTGGATGGCATGACGCTCGAAGGCGACCTGGTACTGGAGATCAAATGCCCGCTGCGCGGCACGCGCTCCGACCTGTGGCAGGACGTGCAATCCGGGCAGGTGCCCACGCATTACGGCATCCAGGTGCAGCACCAGCTCATGGTGTCAGGCGCAGCACTGGCCCATCTGTGGGTGTTCGATGGCCATCAGGGCATCCTGCATGCCATCGAGCCCGACACCATGGTCATGGAACGGATACAGGCCGGCTGGGACGATTTCCAGCAGTACCTCGCGGGGGACACCCCGCCACCCCTCACCGAAGCCGACACCATCGTGCGCCATGACCCCGCCTGGGCCGCAGCCGCTGCGGCATACACCCAGGCCAAGCAAGAGGCTGATGCCCAGGCCGAACGCCTGGAGGCCGCTCGCCAGAATCTGATCGCACTGGTGCAGCACCCCAGAGAGCACGGCGCAGGCGTCAGCGTGACGCGCTACTGGAAGCAAGGCAATGTGGACTACAAGAAGGTGCCCCAGTTGCAGGGCCTGGACCTGAGCCCGTACCGGGGCAAGGCACGGCAGGAGGTGCGCGTGATGGTTGCCTGACCCATCACGGCCAGTGTCCCATGGGACACTGGTGGGACACTCACTCGCAAAAATTGACCATCAACCACAACAAAGCACGAACACCAATCTTCGCTAAACTATTGATTTCGTTGACGCTATTTGTTGCCTGGTGTTGTAGAGGCTTGTTTGACAAGCGACTCTTAATCCGTAGGTCGAGTGTTCGAGTCACTCAGGACCCACCAAACACAAGCCGCAAGGCACAAAGCGCCGACGCTATTACAACGATAGCGGCGGCGTTTTTGTTTGAGCTCCGCAGACTCACCGGTGCATCGGTGATGCAGCGCCCGCACAATGCGGCCAGAATCAACGCCACCTCACCCGGGGTACTGAAACACCATGGGGGAGCCTCCCCAAATGCCCACAACCCGGGCTGGATCCTGTACGGCGCACGCCAGGTTTTTCGCAGCGATGAGCAAGGCAAGGAAAAGGGCCAGGGTGCCGACAATACAGAGCCTTTGCTAAAACCAGACCCCGCTACCAATTCCGCATGAACCCCAACGCCCACACGCTCTGGCGTGCGCCCCAATGGGCTCTGGCAGCCCTTCTTGCCGTGCTGGGCATGCTGGGGCCCTTCTCGATCGACACCTACTTACCCGCATTTACAGGCATTGCCAAAGCACTGGGTGCCACCCCGGTAGAGATGCAGCAGACGCTGTCTGCCTATCTGTTCGGGTTTGCATTCATGAACCTTTTCCACGGGGCGCTGGCGGACAGCTTTGGACGAAGGCCGGTCGTGTTGTGCGGAATCGCGATGTTCACGGTGGCCTCGGCAGGTTGCGCCCTGTCGCAAACCATCGAGCAACTGATAGCGTTCAGGGCGTTGCAGGGTTTGTCGACAGGCGCTGGCATTGTGGTGTCGCGCGCCGTCATTCGCGACATGTTCCCTCCCGCACGTGCACAGCAGGTCATGAGCCAGGTGACCATCTATTTTGGTGTTGCCCCTGCCATTGCACCCATCGTTGGCGGCTGGCTGTTTGTACACGCGGGCTGGCACAGCATCTTCTGGTTTCTGACGCTGGTCGGGGTGGTGCTATGGATCGCAAATTTCCGGCTGTTGCCCGAAACACTGCAGGCCGACCATCGACAGCCGTTCAACATTCCGCATCTGATGCGCGGGTACTGGCAGCTGGGTTCGAGCGCCCGCTTTGTGCTGCTGGCACTCGCAAGCGGCATTCCCTTCAATGGCATGTTTCTGTACGTACTGGCAGCCCCCGCCTTTCTGGGCGAACACCTTGCCCTGGTGCCTACCCAGTTCTACTGGTTTTTTGTACTCACCATTTCTGGAATCATGGCGGGCGCGTGGCTCAGCGGACGACTGGCTGGCAGGATCCCTCCGAAAAAGCAGATACGGCACGGCTTTGTCATCATGTTCAGCGTCGCGGTCTGCAATCTGGTGGCAAACTTTCTGTTCACGCCCCACGCAGCCTGGTCGCTGCTGCCCATTGCCATCTTTGCGTTTGGCTGGGCGTTGATGGTGCCCGTGGTGACCTTGCTCGTACTGGACCTGCACCCTGAGCGCCGTGGCATGGCGTCATCGATGCAGGCCTTTGTGGGATCCACAGCAAACGGCGTGGTTGCGGGCGTACTCGTCCCACTGGTCATGCATTCAACCACTCTGCTGGCCTTGGCATCGCTGTGCATGATGGGCATAGGCATGGCGGCATGGATGTACCTGCATCGGCGATGGCCCGATGTGGGCCGAACGGGGACTCCCGGTTGAGCCTCGGATTTGTGCATCACCGCACATGCTGCAACAATGGCGTGCATTGCCGCCTTGGCGCCCCGGGCGCATGCCGACAGCCCGACGCCCGGAGGCTCAAAGAACCGCCATGCAACTTTTGAAACTGGTAGAAAGCAAAGTCCGGGTAGGCATCCCATTACCCTGGAACGTACGCAACCAGGATTGCACCTTGCTGCTTGCGCAAGGACATGTCATTCACAACGATACCCAGCTGGAAACCTTGCTGGAACGTGGCATGTTTGTCGATATGGAGGAGTACAAGGCTGTGGAAGCCTTGCAGGAGCCCGAGGCCAAGCCCGCCATCAGTCTGTACAACCGATGGACCCTCGCCATCGACGCCCTGGAAGTGATCCTGCCGCATTTCAGCGACGCGCCCGACGGCCTTGACGCCATTCACGCGCTGGCAGACGAGATTCTGGAACTCGCTAACGCTGACGCCGATCTCGGCCTTTTCATGGCCATCCGGCAAGATCAGGCAAAGCACCTGCGCTACGGATACAGCCATGCCGTCCATACCGCCTTCCTGTGCGGGCTGATGACACAGCAGCTGCATTGGTCAAGCGAGCGCACCCGGTTGATCACGCTGGCCGCGCTCACGATGAACGCAAGCATCGCAGAGTTGCAGACGCACATGGCGGCGCAAGACTACCCCGCACTCGATCGGCAACGCGCGCAGATACGACTGCACCCTGAACACAGCGTCGCACTCCTTGAGAAAGCCGGCGTCGCCGATTCAGAGTGGCTCACCGCAGTCCTGCAACACCACGAACAGAACGGGGGCACGGGCTATCCGAAGGGTATTTCAACGGTCAGCGAGGCTGCGCAAGTGCTCCGTATGGCAGATGTGTTCATCGCACGCATCACCCCAAGGCAACTGCGCCAATCGCTGTCCATCCAGGACGCTGCACGGTGCATGTTCAAAGAGGACAAGGGCGGTCCGCTGTCCATGGCAGCCATCAAGGTGCTGGGGATCTACCCCCCGGGGACCTCGTAAAATTGGCGTCCGGGGAGATGGGTATCGTGATGCGCCGCGGCCCCGAAGCGCGCTGCCCGCTGGTGGCAGCAGTGACTGACCACCATGGCAAGGGAGTCAGCACGACCCTGCACCGCGACACCTCCCTCGCAGAGTACGCCATCACGGGCCCCGCAACAGAACGAGCCTCGCTCTCCCGGGTACCACCGGAACGGCTGTACGGCTACGCCGTCCCCGCCCACTGAAACAACTCTCAGCAAACCCCGATCAGCCCACGCTAGCTGGCGTACCGCCGGTCAACACCCTTGTCCTGGTAGTACCTGGTTTTTTCCGCATACATCGCCTGGTCAGCACGGTGGATGGCCGACTCCACCATATCGCCTGATTGGCATGAGGCAATGCCGATTGCCAAACTGACGGGCTGACCCGGGTAGAACTGGTTGTTCAGCTCGAGCATGGAGAGAATCCGGTCCTGAAGCGCCAGGGCGCTGCGCTCGTCCACGCCGGGCAACAGCACGATAAACTCGTCGCCTCCGATGCGCGCCGCACAAGCCGGCGGATCCACGGCCTTGGCCAGCACTTCGCCCACCCTGCGCAAGAGTGAATCCCCTGCTGCATGGCCCTGCTCGTCATTCACCGCCTTCAGCCCGTTCAGGTCGATGGCGATGATGGACAAAGGCCACGGGCCTTTGCGGGTGATGCGGTTGAGCTCTTCGGCATAAAACGCCCGGTTGCGCAGCTGGGTCAGGACATCATGTTTGCCAAGGTACTCCAGGTACGCCTCTGCCTTTTTGCGGGCCGTGATGTCCACCAGTGACAACAGCACCAGCCCCCAGTCGGCAAGAAAGTCCGCCAACACCGAAAACTGCATGTGGATGTACACCGCATCGCCGGACAGTGCGTAGTTGACGACTTCGCGCTGCTGGAAAGTCTTGCCCTCCCACAGATCGAGCAGCTGCTCGGCAAAGGATTCGTGCATCTCACCCCTGAATACCCGCCCGATATTGTTGAGCAGCATCTCCTTGCTGGACGCCCCGAACATGCGCAGCGTCTGCTGATTGACATCGATGACACGGATTTCCTGCATGCAACGTGTGACAAATTCAGGGTGTACCTTGATGAAGGTTTTGAAGTCGTCAATCCCGCTCGCGCGAACCCCGTCAAGCAGTGCCTTTACCGCGCTGAAATCCTCCACCCACAGTGATACCGGTGAATGCTCAAACAGGTCGCGCGCGTACCTTTCGCTGCGCCGCAGCTGGAGGGCACCCTGCACCTGCGCCGTGATGTCTTCCAGTGAAATCAGCACACGGCCCCAGTCCTGTTCGTAGCCCGGCAGCACGCGGGCGCGAATCTGGACGTCAAGCCTTCGGCCATCGAGTGCGTAGTTGACAGACTGGTTTGAAAACTCCAGCTTCCCCGCCCACAGTGCGGCGAGTTCATGGATGACTGCGTCGTGCATGTCATCCCTGAATACCTTGTCCAGGTTTGATTCGAGCGTTTGCTGGCTCTCGGCGGCAAACAGCGCCAGCGTACGCCGGTTGACTTTGAGCACCTTGAGGGCCGCGCTGCACTGACGTAGCCTGCCCGGATCCTGCGCAAGATGGGAGCGCAAGTCTGTGACTCCCTGGGCACGCCAGCCGTCAAAAAGCCGTTTCAGGTCACTGTAATCCTCCAGCCAGAGCGACACAGGCGCCAGATCAAACATGTGCTCAAAGTCAGCACCCGACGACAACGAAGAAGACACAGCAGATTCCTCCGGTGGTCATTATTGACGAGCCATTGATCACAGCTGCCCCCGAAGCGTCGCCGCCATGAAAAAAGGCTGGCACCTTGCGGAACCAGCCTTTACAGCAGAGGGCAAAGCCCTCTGACAGTGCGCATCAACGCGCGGGGCGTGCCGGGCGCTTGCGGGCATCATGGGCCACGAAAGGCTTGCCGCCACCACCAGCGGGCTTGGCAAATGCCGGCTTGCGTGGCGCGAAATCACCGCGTGGTGCACCCGCATCGCCACGTGGAGCAAAGCCACCACGGCCTGCGTCACCAAATCCAGGCTTGCGGCCGTAACCTTCTCCGTCACGACGCGGTGCAAAACCACGGTCGCCACCACGGTCATCACGGCCCGCAAAACCGCCACCGCCTTCACCACGGGCAGGAGCACCACGGTTATCACGGCCAGCGAAACCACCGCCAAAGCCACCACCGAAACCACCACGGTCATTGCCACCACGTGCGGGACCACCGAAGCGGCCGCGCGATGGGTTGTCGCGGTTGTCATACGAACGGCCCGGAGCGCCACGGCCACCACCAAAATCGCCACCGCGAGGTGCCTGCGGCGCGCGCTGCGAAGGCTCCATGCCCGGAATCACTTCGGCCTTGAACTGCTGGCGGCTGTACGACTCAATGTCGTAGATCTTGCGGCGATCGCGGAACTCGGCAAACGTGATGGCCAGGCCATCGCGGCCCGCACGGCCGGTACGGCCGATGCGGTGGGTGTAGTCCTCGGCCTTCATGGGCAGGCCGAAGTTGAACACGTGGGTGATGGTGGGCACGTCGATGCCGCGGGCAGCCACATCGGTCGCCACCAGGATCTGCACCTGGCCGGCGCGCAGTGCCATCAAACGGCGGTTGCGCAGACCCTGGCTGAGGGCGCCGTGCAGCGCTACGGCCGAGAAGCCCTCTTGCTGCAGGTCGTTGGCCAGGCCGTCGCATTCCACCTGGGTGCTGGCGAACACGATGGCCTGGTTGATCGTGGTGTCACGCAGCCAGTGGTCCAGCATCTTGCGCTTGTGCTGGGCGTTGTCGGCCCAGTACAGCACCTGCTTGATGTTGGCATGCTTCTCTTGCGGAGAGTCAATGGTGACCTTCTGCACAGACGAACCTCCGTCGTGCATCACGCGCATGGCGAGTTGCTGGATACGGGGTGCGAACGTGGCGCTGAACATCATGGTCTGCTTGCGCTGGGCAGTCAGCTGGTTCAGTTCGGCCAGATCGTCCGAGAAGCCCAGGTCGAGCATGCGGTCGGCTTCGTCAACGACCAGGAACTGCACCTTGTCGAGCTTGATCTGCATCGAGCGCTGCAGATCCAGCAGGCGGCCAGGAGTGGCCACCACCAGGTCGGCGTTCTGCAGCTTGGCGATCTGCAGCTGGTAAGGCATGCCGCCCACCACGTTGGCCACGCGCAGGCCACGGCAATGCTTGACCAGGTCGATGGCATCGTGTGCGACTTGCTGAGCCAGTTCACGCGTGGGGCACAGGATCAGGGCGCCAGGGGTGGCGGCCTTGAAGTTGCGCGAGCTGGTGGGGTCCTTGCGTTTGGCACGCTTGGGGGCAGGTTCGCCACGGGCGGCGGCTTCGGCCACGGCGCGCTCGAAAGCAGCGCGCTCTTCGGCTTCGGCAGCAGCCTGCTGGTTGATCAGCGTGTGCAGCACAGGCAGCAGGAAGGCGGCAGTCTTGCCGCTGCCAGTCTGGCTGGAAACCATCAAGTCGATGAACTTGGTGGAGTCGTTGCCGCTGCCCATGGCCAAGGGAATGGCCTTGAGCTGCACGCTGGTGGGCTGGGTGTAGCCCAGGTCAGCTACGGCTTGCACCAGTTCAGGGGCGAGGCCCAACTCAATAAAGCCGTTGGGTTCAGCGGTCACGGCAACGTCGGCCGCAGCTGCCACCACGGCGTCCAGAGGGGAAGACTGCACGGAAATCTCGGAAGCAAAGGAAGTATCGGCAGGCGCGAATTCGCCCTGCACCAAAGAGGTGTCGGTCATGATTTTTCTCTCACGAAGACGATCGCAAGCGTAGCCTGCGAGTGGCTTCGTCAATGGTTAAAAAACATCAACCATCAAACGAAACCTGCATTGCTCTGGGCGGATGCTGGTGGGCGTTGTTCGCTGGTCCTGTACTGCCTGGAGGCAGTCGGCCGGCAAGCCCGGTGTGTGAGGGGAGATGCACAAACTGCTAGGAACACTTTCCTGCGCAGCCGCTAATTATGACATGAATAGGTATTTTCCCGCAAGCCCTATCGACTCCAGCTCCATTTTCCCCGAGGAGCGCCGTCTGCCCGCGGCCCCATGCGGCTATACCGACAGCAGGTGCTTGCGGTAGTGCGCCAGCTCATCAATGGATTCGTGCACGTCGGCCAGGGCCGTGTGCTTCTGCGCTTTCTTGAAGCTGGTGTAGGCCTCGGGCTTCCAGCGCTTGGCCAATTCCTTAAGGGTGCTCACGTCCACGTTGCGGTAATGGAAGAATCGCTCCAGCTTGGGCATGTAGCGCACCAGAAAGCGCCGGTCCTGACCGATGCTGTTGCCGCACATGGGCGCGGTCCCCTTGGGCACATATTTGCTCAGGAAGGCAATGATCTGCTGCTCTGCCTCCTCCTCCGTCACGGTCGAGGCCTTCACCTTGTCGATGAGGCCGCTGCGGCCGTGGGTGCCCTTGTTCCAAGCATCCATCTTGCCCAGCAGTTCATCGGACTGGTGGATCGCAAAAACGGGCCCCTCGATGCGGGGCTCCAGACTCGGTCCCGTCACGATGACGGCGATTTCCAGCAGGCGGTCGGTATCGGGCTCCAGGCCGGTCATTTCGCAGTCGAGCCAGACCAGGTTCTGATCAGATTTGGCAAGTGCGTGGGGGGTGGGGTTGTTGGCTTCTGACATGGCGCGCATTGTCGCCGATGGCCTAAACTCGCCGTTCATGCCCACTTCCGAAGCCTTCTCCCCCGCCATGGCGCTGACGCTTGCGTTTGCTGCCGCTCTTACCCTGGGCCTGGCGCTCAAGTTCTGGCTTGCTACGCGCCAGATCCGGCATGTGGCGCGGCACCGCAGCGCAGTCCCCGCAGCATTTGCCGAGCGCATATCTCTGGCGGCACACCAGAAGGCTGCGGACTACACGATCACCAAGGCGCGCCTGGGTTTGCTGGAAATGGCACTGGGTGCGGCGGTGCTCCTGGGCTGGACGCTCCTGGGCGGGCTGGACGCATTGAATCAGACATTGCTCGGCACCCTGGGTGGCGGAATGTGGCAACAGCTCGCGCTGCTCGCCGCCTTTGCTGCCATCAGCGGCCTGATCGACCTGCCGCTGTCGCTGTACCAGACCTTTGTTGTCGAAGAGCGGTTTGGCTTCAACAAGATGACCTGCCGCCTGTGGGTGACCGATGCGCTCAAGGGCCTGCTGGTCGGCGCCCTCATCGGCCTGCCGATTGCCGCGCTGATCCTGTGGATCATGGCCGCGACCGGCCCGCTGTGGTGGCTGTGGGCCTGGTGCTTCTGGATGGGTTTCAACCTGCTGCTGATGGTGGTGTATCCCACTTTCATTGCCCCGCTGTTCAACAAGTTCCAGCCGCTTGAAGACGAGTCGCTCAAGGCGCGCGTGACGGCACTCATGCGACGCTGCGGCTTCTCGGCCAAAGGGCTGTTCGTGATGGATGGCAGCCGGCGCAGTGCCCATGCCAACGCCTACTTCACGGGCTTTGGTGCCGCAAAGCGAGTGGTGTTCTATGACACCCTCTTGCGCCAGCTGGCCCCGGGTGAGGTCGAGGCGGTGCTGGCGCATGAGCTGGGGCATTTCAAGCATCGGCACATCATCCAGCGCATCGTGACCTTGTTCGCATTGAGCCTGGCGGGCTTTGCGCTGCTGGGCTGGCTCTCCAACCAGGTGTGGTTCTACACCGGCCTGGGCGTGCGGCCAAGTGTGTCGCTCGACCCGGCCATGGCTGCAGCCCCCAATGATGCGCTGGCCCTGCTGCTGTTCATGCTCGTGGTGCCGGTCGTCACGTTTTTCATCTCCCCGCTGTTCTCCCAACTTTCGCGCCACCACGAGTTCCAGGCAGACGCGTACGCCGTGGCCCAGGCCAGCGGCGCCGACCTGTCTTCGGCCTTGCTCAAGCTGTACGAAGACAATGCCTCCACGCTCACCCCTGACCCGGTGTACGTGAAGTTCTACTACTCGCACCCACCCGCTACAGAGCGGTTGGCACGCATGCAAACCCCTGCACACCCATGAGCACCATGTTGAAGAAGAAAGACTGGTCAACGCACACCCGTCGTGCGCTGACAGCTACTGAAGTTGTAGCAAATCTGGCCAAACTCGAAGGCTGGACCCTGACTGGCGACGGCGCCCACGTGGCCATCGAAAAGACGTACCAGTTCGCCAACTACTACGAGACCATCTCGTTCGTGAACGCGCTGGCGTTCGTCGCCAACGCCCAGGACCACCACCCCGACCTGTCGGTGCACTACAACCGCTGTGTGGTGCGCCTGAACACGCACGATGTGAACGGCATCTCTGCCACCGACTTCGACTGCGCCAGCGCGTTCGATGCGCTGGTGGCCTGACCCCATGATCAGACTTGCACACCATGGGTGAACGCAGCGCGCTCATGGAAGGCACCGTGGTGGCCAGCCATGGGCGCCACTGCATTGTCGAGACGCCCGATGGTGAACGCCGCATCTGCCACCCGCGTGGCAAAAAAAGCCACGCCGTGGTCGGTGACCATGTGCTGTGGCAGGCTCCCCCACCCGGCCAGGGCGAGGAAGGCACCATCGAAAAGGTCAAGGAACGGCGCAACCTCTTTTACCGCCAGGACGAGATCCGCACCAAATCCTTTGCTGCCAACCTCGACCAGGTGTTGATCCTGATCGCCGCCGAACCCGTCTTTTCAGAAAGCCAGCTTGCGCGTGCACTGATCGCTGCCGAGGCCGAGGGCATCACGCCCATCATCGCGCTCAACAAGAGCGACCTGGTCGAACCCTTCGCCCGCGCCTGGGAGCGCCTGCTGCCCTACCGGCACATGGGCGGCGGCAAACACTATGGCGTGCTCCCGTTGTCGCTGACGCTGTCAAGTGACGTGGACCGCGCCCTGCTGATGGAGCACCTGCAGGGCAAGACCACCCTGGTGCTGGGCCCCTCGGGGTCGGGCAAGAGCACCCTCATCAATCTGCTGGTGCCAGGCGCCTCCGTGCTCACCGGCGAAATCTCCCAGGCCCTGAATTCGGGCAAACACACCACCACCAGCACGCACTGGTACTGGATGGACAAAGCCCGCACCACCGCCCTCATCGATTCGCCAGGGTTCCAGGAATTTGGGCTGTACCACATTGCCCCCATGCAACTGGCGGCCTGCATGCCCGATATTGCTGCCCATGCGACTGCCTGCAAGTTTTACAACTGCACCCACCTGCACGAGCCCGGCTGCGGTGTTCTGGATGCAGTCAAATCAGGCCCCGGCGCAGGTGGAATAAGCGCAACACGCTATAAAATTTATAGCGATCTGTTTGAAGAGCTGAGCCACACGCGGTATTGAAGGCGCGCAAGGCGCCGAAGGCGACCCAAACCGGGCTTACGCCTAGCCCAGCAGGCGCGCCAGGGTGAGCAGCGCCAGCAGCAGCATCCACACCACCACGGAGCGCCATACCAGCCCCACCACGCTGCGCAGGTGCCCCACTTCGGGTTCGCGGCCGGGGGTGGCGTCGCTGTCGCCCAGATCCGCATCGATCTCCAGCCCCTGCGGCGCATGAAGGTCCGTGCGGGCCTTCAGCGCTTCTCCGCCCAGGCGCACGTTGATGGCACCCGCCGTTGCGGCAAGCACCACGCCATCGTTGTCGTTGGGAAAACGCTGGGCATGAAAACGCCATCCCTCGATCGCCTCTTCAAAACTGCCAACCACCGCGAAGCTCAGGGCAGTGAGCCGCGCCGGAAGCCAATCGATGGCCGTCCACGCCTGGGCAGAAGCCCTCTGCAGTGAGGCACTGGCGGGCTGTGCGCCCGAGCGCAGCCGGTAGTGCCAGTGGCGTGACACGAACTCGGCCAGACGATAAAGCACCGCGCCCGTAGGGCCCAGGCCCAGCGCCGCGAGCACCGAAAACCACGCCAGCACGCCAAACACATGCCGGTGCGCTGCCAGCACCGAATATTCGATCACGTGGCGCACGATCTCGCTGCGCGGCAGCGCACCTACGTCAACCTGTTGCCAGTGGGCCAGCCGCTCGCGGGCAGCATCTTCGTCGCCCTCTTCCAGCGCATCGCGAATGCTGGTGAAGTGGTGGCTGAACTGCCGAAAGCCCAATGTGATATAGAGCACAGCAACGCTCCAGAGCACCGCAAACGGCCAACCCAATCCCCACAGCAGCAGCCAGTGGATGGCTAGCGTGACCAGTGCCGGCACAAGGACTGCAAGGCACCACGCCACCCAGCCGTGGTGCTGCTTGCCCGCGTCAAAATTGCGGCTGACAGATAGTGCCCACGCACGAAGGCCCGCATGGATGGGGTTGGTACGTGCCAGAGGACGGGCCTGCTCGATCAGCAGAGCGAACAGGATGGCGAAGAAACTCATGGGGCAATGATACTGGCGGTTCACCCCGGTCCGCGCCCTGCAGGGCAGCCTTGCTTCACGCCAGCATGAACCGGTAGAAGTTGCGCAGCATCCCTGCCGTGGCACCCCAGATGAAGTGGATCTTGTCACCCTGCTGGTAGGGCATCGAAAACCATTCCCGGTGGACACCATCCAGGTCAAAAACATGGCGGCGGTGGTTGGCCGGGTTCAGCAAGAAATCGAGCGGCACTTCAAAGAGGTCTGCCACCTCGTAGGGGTTCGGCTGCAGCACGCAGTCGGGCCGCACCAGCGCCACCACGGGCGTGATGATGAAGGACGAACCGGTGACATAGGTGGGCAGTGCGCCCAGCACCTCCACAAATTCCGGCGCCAGCCCCACCTCCTCCTGGGCCTCGCGCAAGGCGGTGTGGGCAGGGGTGGCATCCTCGGGATCCGCCCGACCGCCAGGGAAGGCCACCTGCCCTGAATGCGTGGACAAGTGGGCCGTGCGTTCCGTCAGCAGCACCGTCGGTTGCTGCCGAAGCACCACCGCGATCAGCACCGACGCGTGCGCGGGCGGCCGGTTCATGAACTTCTTTTCCAGCAATACCTCAGGCTCCCACCGTGGGGGAGCGGCAAACCGGGCGCGCAGCGCGTCTGCGGTTTGGGCATGGGCGGGAACGGCAGGTAGTTGCTCGTCTGTGCCCACCACGGGCACGAGGCGCGGGTCGAAATCCGGCAGGCTCGACAAGGGAGCGATCACGGACGAAACGGCGGAGTTGGGCGAAATTTTCACAACCAGGGGCGAAGACCGGACAAAAAAAAGCCGCTACAGACCGAACTGTAGCGGCTTGCCAGGATGCGGCAGTGCCTTATGCGGCGGCGGTTGCCGCCTTGGCCTTGTTGACGCGCTGTGGCAGCTTTTCCTTGATACGTGCCGACTTGCCGCTGCGGTCACGCAGGTAGTACAGCTTGGCGCGGCGCACGTCACCACGGCGCTTGACTTCGATGCCGGCGATCAGCGGGCTGTAGGTCTGGAACGTACGCTCCACGCCTTCGCCGCTGGAGATCTTGCGCACGGTGAAGCCGCTGTTGAGGCCGCGATTGCGCTTGGCAATCACCACACCTTCGTAGGCCTGCACGCGCTTGCGGGTACCTTCCACCACGTTCACGCTGACGATGACGGTGTCACCAGGGGCGAATTCAGGGATGGTCTTGTTCAAGCGGGCGATTTCTTCCGCTTCCAGGGTCTGAATCAGGTTCATGTTTGATATCCAACGATCTTGTCCGCGCCAAAAATGGCTGCGTCGGGATTGACGTCTCAGTGTTTTGCAGGAGAACTCCCTGTCAAAACGGCCGGCCAGAGGATCGAAAAGCCTTTGATTATAGCAATTCAGCCGAACTTGGCCAATACAGCTTCATCTGCAGGGGCCAGATGCCCTGCCTTGCGCGCCGCCTCGATGAGATCGGGCCGGTGCCTGGCCGTGGTGGCCAGGCGCTGGTCACGCCGCCAGCGCTCGATCTGCGCATGGTGGCCAGACATCAGCGCGGCAGGCACCTGCTGTCCTGCCCATTCTTCAGGACGCGTGTAGTGCGGGCAATCGAGCAGGCCATCGAGCGCCGGGTTGAAGCTGTCGAGCTGGTGGCTGCCCTCATCATTGAGCACACCGGGCTGCAAGCGCGCCACGGCGTCCAGCAAGGCCATGGCGGCGATTTCGCCACCCGACAGTACAAAGTCGCCCAGACTCATCTGCAGATCCACATGGGCATCAATGAAACGCTGGTCAATGCCTTCATAGCGCCCGCAGAGCAGGATTGCACCCGCACTTGCAGACCAGCGCTGTACGGCAGGGTGGTTCAGCGTTTCGCCAATGGGCGAAAAAAGAACCAGGGGCACATGACTGCCCCCGGCCTCACCACGCTCCACCCGGATAGCGGCAAGACACCGGGCGAGGGGCTCAGCCATCATCACCATGCCCGGTCCGCCGCCAAACGGCCGGTCATCGACACGGCGGTAGTTGCCATCGGCGTGGTCGCGCGGGTTCCACAGGCGCACATCAACCTGCCCACCCGCATACGCGCGGCGGGTCACGCCGCTGGCCAGGAACGGCGCAAACAGCTCGGGGAACAGGGTGATGACGTCAAAACGCATGGTGGGCGGCGCCCCTGGAGGTGTGTCGGTCAGTAGTCAGGCTGCCAGTCCACGGTGATGCGTTTCGCGGCCAGGTCCACCTTGTCGATGAAGGCCGAGACAAAAGGAATCATGCGCTCCTGGGCCTTGCCGTCCTGTTCATAGGCCAGTACCAGCACCGTCTGCGGGCCGGTGGACATCAGTTCCTGCACCTGCCCCAGCGCCACGCCTTCACGGTTGACGACCGCAAGACCGATCAGATCGACCCAGTAGTACTCGTCTTCCGAGGTGGTGGGAAAGCTGGAACGCGGCACAAAGATGCGTGCACCGCGCAAGGCTTCGGCGGCATCGCGGTCATCAATGCCCTGCGCCCAGGCCACCACGGTGTCGGAATGGTCCTTGGCCTGGCGGATGGACAAAAGCACCGTGCCCGCAAAGGTCTTGGCCCCCCGCTCGGAGGGCTGCAGGTACCAGCGTTTGGAGGCAAACAATGCTTCGGGGCTGCTGCTGTGTGACAGCACCTTGAACCAGCCCTTCACCCCCCAGGCATCGGCAATGCGCCCCACTTCAACGGCGTCTGTGGGCAGCTCTGCGGGCTCGAGGGTCAGGTGGGTGGCCATGGTGGAAGATTCCAGAATAGGAAAAGGGCGGGTTTCGCCAGGCATGCCGACGAAACCCGCCCTTTTCAGGGAGCTTTAAGCAGCCTTCTTGGCGGCTTGCTTGATCAGGCGGTCCACGGTGGGCGAGGACTGGGCGCCCACGCTCTTCCAGTACGTCAGACGGTCTTGCACGATGCGCAGGCCTTCTTCGGATTCCTTGGCGGTGGGGTTGTAGAAGCCGATGCGCTCGATGAAGCGGCCATCACGGCGCACGCGCTTGTCAGCAACGACGATGTTGAAGAAAGGACGGCCCTTGGAGCCGCCGCGGGAGAGTCGAATGACGACCATGATTTATCCTTCGGGTGGTGAACTCCGGCAACATTTGCCTTGAGCCACAGTGTTCGCAACCATATTCGCAACGCTTGAGACACGCGACATGGCCACCCGGCCAGCGACACGCTGCAAAGCCCGCGATTATATCGGTTTCCTGGTACGGCGTGTCATTCTCCGTCAGCAGCTCGCACGGGCAGCAATGTCTGCCCTGTCCACCAACCCCTGGAGGACGCGGGGCAAAGGGCTTGGCACACTGCCGTGCCCCAGCTCAAGTCTCTATACTGCGGCGCGCAGAACGCCCGAGTTGCCGGGCAGTTTTCCCGGCCTTTTTGTGCACGCCAATGTGCACCACACCCCTCAGATATGCCCACCATTCGACCCAGCACCGACAGCGACATTCCCGCCATCACGGCCATTTACCAGCACCATGTGCTGCACGGCACGGGTACGTTCGAGATCGATCCGCCTTCCGAAGCCGACATGACCGGACGCCGCGCCGACGTGCTGGCCCGCGGGCTTCCCTGGCTGGTGGCTGAAAAAGACGGCGAAGTGCTGGGCTTTGCCTACGCCAACTGGTTCAAGCCCCGCCCTGCCTACCGGTTTTCTGCCGAAGATTCAATCTATGTGGCCGACAGCGCCCGCGGCATGGGCCTGGGCCGCCAACTTCTGGCCGAGCTGGCCGTGCAGTGCGAGGCAGCAGGCGTGCGCAAGTTGCTGGCCGTGATCGGCGACTCGGCCAACGCGGGCTCCATCGGTGTGCACCGGGCACTGGGCTTTACCGATGTGGGCGTCATGCGCTCGGTAGGCTGGAAGTTCGGCGCCTGGCGCGACATCGTCCTCATGGAGAAGACGCTGGGCGCGGGCGATACCACCTCCCCCGAGTGAGAGCAGGCTCCGCATGATCAAGAACAAGACCGTGGCGGCCTGGCTGGCCTTTCTGGGCGGGCCGCTGGGCCTGCACCGCTTTTACCTGCATGGCCTGACCGACATGCTGGGCTGGTTGCTGCCGATCCCGACAGCGCTGGGCATCTACGGCATACAGCGGGTACAGCAGCTCGGCCAGGACGACCACTACAGCTGGGTGCTGATCCCGCTCCTGGGCTTCACGATCGCGGGTTGCGCCTTGCAGGCCATCGTGTTTGCCCTGAAGACGCCCGAGGTCTGGAATGCGCGCTACAACCCCACGGCAGCCCCCGACGCCGTGCAGGGGCAGACCCGCTGGACCACCATCGGCGCGATTGTGGCGTCGCTGCTGATCGGCACCACGGTGCTCATGGCCAGCCTCGCGTTCAGCTTTCAGCGGTATTTTGAGTACCAGATTGAGGAAGCGCGCAAGATTTCTCAGTGAAATCAGCCGCCAGCGCTTACCAGAAAAGCGCTTATAGCTATTAATTTAATAGCACAAAGAACTCGCGCAGCACTCTCCCACTGAAGATGCCGGTGCATGGCGGCGCCCTGCCGGTGGTTTTCGACAGGGGCAGTCCTCAGAAAATCTGCAGACTGATCCAGTACGCCACAGCAGCCATGAAGGCGCTGGCTGGAATCGTCAGTATCCACGCCCAGACAATGTTGCCTGCCACGCCCCAGCGCACGGCGCTGGCACGCTGGGTAGACCCCACACCGACGATGGCGCCGGTGATGGTGTGGGTGGTCGAGACCGGAATGCCCAGCATGGTCGCCAGAAACAGCGTCATCGCCCCGCCCGTTTCGGCACAAAACCCGCCCACGGGCTTGAGCTTGGTGATCTTCTGGCCCATGGTTTTCACGATGCGCCAGCCACCGAACATCGTGCCCAGGCCAATCGCCACGTAGCAGCTCACGATGGTCCAGGTGGGGGGTGCCGCGTCAGACGCCGAGGTATAACCCGTTGCAATCAGCAGCAGCCAGATGATGCCGATGGTCTTTTGGGCATCGTTGCCGCCATGGCCCAGGCTGTAGGCACCGGCAGACACCAGCTGCAGACGCCGGAACCATTTGTCCACCCGGCTCGGGCGTGCCCTGCGAAAGATGTGTGCCACCGCCACCATCAGGATGGAGCCCAGCAGGAACCCGAGCAGCGGCGAGACGAAGATGAACGCCACCGTCTTGAGGATCCCGGCCGAGATCAGCGCACCCGCGCCGGCCTTGGCGATCACGGCGCCCACGATGCCGCCGATCAGCGCGTGCGAGGAGCTGCTGGGAATGCCGTAGTACCAGGTGATCACGTTCCAGCTGATGGCGCCTACCAGCGCACCAAATACCACATGGGTGTCCACCACGCCCGGCTGCACGATGCCCTTGCCCACGGTGGCGGCCACGCTCAGGTGAAACACAAAGATGGCAATGAAGTTGAAAAAGGCCGCGAACAGGACGGCCTGCCCAGGCTTGAGCACTCCG
The DNA here is from genome assembly GCF_000238595.1 of Acidovorax sp. NO-1. Lineage (GTDB taxonomy): Bacteria > Pseudomonadota > Gammaproteobacteria > Burkholderiales > Burkholderiaceae_C > Acidovorax. The sequence continues at coordinate 34,757 of NZ_AGTS01000078.1, forward strand.
GTGGATACCACCGTGGCAATCGAATTGGCCGCGTCATGGAACCCGTTCATGAAGTCGAACAGGATCGCGAGGGCCACGAGCATCACCACAACCCACAGGGCTGTCTGTACGGTTTCCATAATGGTCCGCCTGCAGAAATCAGGAGTTTTCGAGGACGATGCCCTCGATGCAGTTGGCCACGTCCTCGCACTTGTCGGTGATGGTCTCCAGAAGCTCATAGATCGCCTTGAGCTTGATCACCTCGCGCACATCGGGCTCTTCGCGGAACAGCTTGCTCATCGCGCTGCGCATCACGCGGTCGGCGTCCGATTCGAGCTTGTCGATTTCTTCGCAGGTCTTGAGCGCGGCCTCGGCCACGGCCGGATCGGCAATCTTGTCGAGCAGCTTCACGGCGTCGCGCACGCGCTCGCAGCACTTGAGGCTCAGGTCCGTAAGGCGGGTGATTTCCTCGGTCATGTGGCGCACGTCGTACAGCGCCATGGTTTCGGCCGAGTCCTGGATCAGGTCGGCCACGTCATCCATGGTGTTGATAAGCGCATGAATCTGCTCACGGTCAATCGGGGTGATGAACGTCTTGTGGATGGCCTTGTTCACGTCGTGCGTCACACGGTCGGCGGCCCGCTCGGCGTTGTCCACGTCCTGGTTGTACTTGTCGCGCAGGTGCGGGTCGCTGTAGTTCGCCACCAGCTGCGAGAAGGCCCGCGCAGCCTCGACGATGCGGTCCGCATGCTGGTTGAACATTTCGAAAAAATTGCCTTCGCGTGGCAACAGCTTGGCAAACAACATGGAGACTCCTGGATCGGGACCGATTTATGGGGTGAGAGAAAAAACCATGACAAATGCATGACTTTTTTGTGACAGGCGAGTTTAACCGGCCGCCTTTGCACGTCTGCAACGGCACACCACCCGAGGCGCGCGCATCCTGCAGGGGCCGCGCATGGACCGCTCAATGCATCAGGCACTGCGAAAAATGAAGTACACCGCCCCCACCAGGCACAGCCCGGCCCACAGGTAGTCCCACTTGAGCGGCTGCCCCATATAGAAGACGGCAAACGGCACAAACACCGCCAGCGTGATCACCTCCTGCATGATCTTGAGCTGCCCGATGTTGAACTGGGTATAGCCAATGCGGTTGGCAGGCACCTGCAGCAGGTACTCGAACAGCGCGATCCCCCAGCTCACCAGTGCCGCGATGTACCACGGTGAGGTAGCCAGGTTCTTGAGGTGCCCGTACCAGGCGAACGTCATGAAAACATTGCTCGCCACCAGAAGCAGAACTGTCTGGAGCGAGATGGGCAGGGCTTGCAGGGTGGACATCAGGGAGCGGAACCGGGTGGCCGAAACCGCGAATTATGAACAAAAACAAGGCCTGGCGCTTGGTACACATGCGCCAATAGCTACAAAAATAATAGCACCAACCGATGCAACACGCAGGGCGCGCGCGACCCACAAAAAAAGGCACTGCCGTACGGCAGTGCCTTGTCGGTCAGCCCCGTGCGCAGCACACGGGTCACCCGTGCTGCGCAAGCGCCGGAACTCACTCGCCCAGATAAGCGGCGCGCACCTTGGGGTCGTTCAGCAGCTCCTGGCCCGGGCCCGACATGGTGATCAGGCCGGATTCCATCACGTAGCCACGATCGGCAATCGCCAGCGCACGGCTGGCGTTCTGCTCCACCAGCAAAATGGTCACGCCCAGGGCGTACACGTCGCGCACCACTTCAAAGATCTTGTCCACCATGATGGGCGACAGGCCCATGGAGGGCTCGTCCAACAGCAGCACCTTGGGCTGGCTCATCAGCGCGCGGCCCATGGCCAGCATCTGCTGCTCGCCACCCGACATGGTGCCAGCGAGCTGGTCCTTGCGTTCGCGCAGACGCGGGAAGATGGTGAACATCTTTTCGATGTCGGCCAGGATGCCCGCCTTGTCGCGGCGCGTGTAGGCGCCCATCTGCAGGTTCTCGGTGATGGTCATGCGGGCGAATACGCCGCGGCCTTCCGGCACCATCACCAAGCCCTTCTTCACCAGGTCCCACGCGCCCTTGCCCTTGATGCTCTCGCCCAGGTACAGGATGTCGCCATCGTTCATGCCCAGGGTGCCGGTGATGGCCTTCATGGTGGTGGTCTTGCCGGCGCCGTTGGAGCCGATCAGCGAGACCAGCTCGCCCTCGCGCACTTCAAAGTCCACGCCCTTCACGGCCTGGATACCGCCGTAGGCCACTTTCAGGCCCTTGACCTGCAGCAGTACCTTGTTGGATTTTTCGGCCATTCTCAATGTCCTCCGGTGCCCAGATAGGCCTCAATCACTTTTTCGTTCTTCTGCACGGTGGCGGGCGTGCCTTCTGCGATCTGCTTGCCGTAGTCGAGCACCGTCACGCGGTCGCACAGGCCCATCACCAGTTTCACGTCGTGCTCGATGAGCAGGATGGTGCGGTTGTCGTTGCGGATGCGGTCGATCAGTTCGCGCAGCAGCACCTTCTCGGTCGCGTTCATGCCAGCGGCGGGCTCGTCCAGCGCAATCAGTTGCGGATCGGTGGCCAGGGCCCGGGCGATCTCCAGGCGGCGCTGGTCGCCATAGCTCAGGGTACGCGCCTTGTAGTCGGCAAACTTGCCGATGCCGACGTAATCCAGCAGCTCTTGCGCGCGCTTGGCGATGGCGGCCTCTTCTTCCTTGAAGGACTTGGTGCGCAGCACGGCGCCCAGCAGGCCGGACTTGGTGCGGATGTGGCGGCCCACCATCACGTTTTCCAGCGCGGTCATGTCCGAAAACAGACGGATGTTCTGGAACGTGCGGGCAATGCCCGCCTTGGCCACCTCGTGCACGGCCGTGGGCTCGTAGGGCTTGCCCGCCAGCTCGAAGGTGCCGCTGTCGGGCGTGTACAGGCCGGTGATCACGTTGAAGAAGGTGGTCTTGCCCGCGCCATTGGGGCCGATCAGGCCGTACACCTGGCCGCGCTCAATGGTGATGCCCACATCGGAGAGGGCCTGCAGGCCACCAAAGCGCTTGGAAATGCCGGCCACCCGCAGCACCACGTCGCTGGCCGATTTCTGAATGTTCTCTGCCATGTTGTTCTAACTTTCTGCGGTGTTCAGGTCTTCTGCGTCAGGCTCTTGCCATGGTCGGGCGCAGGCCACAGACCACGGGGGCGCATCAGCATGATGATGATCATGGCCAGCGCAATCAGCAGCTGGCGCAGGATGGCGGAGTCGAGGCGACCGTCCGTCATGGCCTGCAGCGGGCCGGCCACGTAGCGCAGCACCTCGGGCAGGGCCGACAGCAGCACGGCCCCCAGGATCACGCCGGGAATATGGCCAATGCCACCCAGCACCACCATGGCGACGATCATGACCGACTCCATCAGGCTGAACGACTCAGGCGACACAAAGCCCTGGAACGCGCCGAACATGGCGCCCGACACACCACCAAACGATGCGCCCATGGCAAACGCCAGCAGCTTCATGTTGCGGGTGTTGATGCCCATGGCCTTGGCGGCGATCTCGTCCTCACGGATGGCCATCCAGGCGCGGCCCACGCGCGAATCCTGCAGGCGGTAGCAGATGATGACGGAGACCACTACCAGCACCAGGAACAGGTAGTAATAGAGGGTCACCGAGCTGATGTCAAAGCCGAACACCTCCAGGCGCTTGCCGAGGTCCAGCCCGAAAATCTTGACCGAGTCGATCTGGCCCACGCCCTTGGGGCCGTTGGTCAGGTTGACAGGGTGGTCCAGGTTGTTCAGGAAGATGCGGATGATTTCGCCGAAGCCCAGCGTCACGATGGCCAGGTAGTCGCCGCGCAGCTTGAGCGTGGGCGCCCCGAGCAAGGCCCCGAAGAACGCCGCTAATAACGCTGCTACCGGTATCACCAGCCACAACGAGGTGTGCAGGCCATCAGGGAACATGGCCGCAAAGGCCGCAAAGTTGTCCGCCAGGTGCGGCGAGGCCATCAGGGCAAACAGGTAGGCGCCCACGGCGTAGAACGCCACGTAGCCCAGATCGAGCAGGCCGGCGTAGCCCACCACGATGTTCAGGCCCAGGGCCAGCAGCACGTACAGCAGCGCCAGGTCGGCAATGCGCACCCAGGCGTTGCCGAAGGATTGCAGGATCAGCGGCAGCACCAGCAGCGCCACGGCGCCGATGATCCAGTTGGTTTTGGTGTTCTTCATGGTGTGAGGCTCCTCAGGCGCGATCGGCCACACGCTCACCCAGCAGGCCCGAGGGGCGCAGCGTCAGGATGATGATGAGCACGATGAACGCAAAGATGTCGGTGTAGTGGCTGCCGAGCAGGCCGCCCGTGAGCGTGCCGATGTAGCCCGAGCCAATGGCTTCGATCAGGCCCAGCAGGATGCCGCCCACCACCGCCCCGGCCAGGTTGCCGATGCCGCCGAACACCGCTGCCGTGAAGGCCTTGAGCCCGGGCAAAAAGCCCATGGTGTGCTGTGCGGTGCCGTAGTTGGAGGCATACATGATGCCGGCGATGGCCGCCAGGATGGCGCCAATGATGAAGGTGGCCGAGATCACCATGTCGGGCTTCACACCCATCAGGGAGGCCACGCGGGGGTTTTCTGCCGTGGCACGCATGGCACGCCCCAAGTTGGTGTGGTTCACCAGGTACACCAGCAGCGCCAGCGAGATGGCCGTGACGCCCAGGATCAGGATCTGCGTAGGGGTGATGTACGCGCCGCCGATTTCAAAGGGCGAGCTGGGCAGCATCGTCGGATACGGCTTGTAGTTGGGCTTCCAGATGATCATGGCCAGCGTCTGCAGCAGGATCGACATGCCGATCGCCGTGATCAGGGGGGCGAGACGGGGGCTGTTGCGAAGGGGGCGATAAGCCACTTTCTCGATCACGAAATTGAGCGTTGCAGCGACCACGCACGCAATCAGGGTGGCCAGCAGCAGGATGAGCCAGCCGGGGGCGCCGGGCATGGCCGCCTGCATCATTCCTATGCAGCTCCAACTGGTCAGGGCGCCGATCATGAGCACCTCGCCGTGGGCAAAATTGATCAGCTGAATAATGCCGTACACCATGGTGTAGCCCAAGGCTATCAAGGCGTACATGCTGCCCAGTACCAGACCGTTGATGATCTGTTGCAGCAAAATGTCCATAAGAGAAGTCCTTCGTTTGTGACGTACCCACCGCATTGGCACCGGAATCGGTACAGCCTTGTGGGCCCGCCTGCCATGTAGCAAAAAACCCGCCAGAAATGCAGCTGTGCGGGTTTGTGGACGGGATTGTAGCGAGTAGTCACAAGCGCCCCCCGGCATGCCGGGCGGGGTTTTCCCTCGGGTTGGCGCCGCATCAGAGGGCAACGCAATTCATAAGCTTGCATGATGCAAGCAGGAAAATTGATGTGCAAACTTATTACCTGTTTCATGCCATATCAGCATGAAGCAGGCTGCCCGGGCCCTTGGGCAAGGGATCAGGACGACTCGGTCGGCCCGTCCGCACGATCGGCCAGGACATTGCGCCCGCGCAGCTCACGCAACTTCTGTGCAATCTTGATTTCGAGCCCGCGCTCCACTGGCTGATAGAAACCTGGCTCCGGCATGCCTTCGGGCAGGTAGTTTTCGCCCGCCGCGAAGCCGCCTTCCTCATCGTGCGCGTAGCGGTAGCCCTTGCCATAGTCGAGCTGTTTCATGAGCTTGGTGGGCGCATTGCGCAGGTGCATGGGCACCGGGCGAGTGCCATCCTGCTTCACCCAGGCGCGGGCGGCGTTGTAGGCCTTGTAGACGGCGTTGGATTTGGGCGCCACCGCCAGGTACACCACGCACTCGGCCAGTGCGAGCTCGCCCTCGGGGCTGCCCAGGCGTTCGTACACCTCGGTCGCGTCCAGCGCCAGGCGCAGCGCACGCGGGTCGGCCAGGCCGATGTCCTCGCTGGCCATGCGCACCAGGCGGCGCGCCATGTAGCGCGGGTCGGCGCCGCCGTCGAGCATGCGCACCAGCCAATACAGCGCGGCGTCAGGGTCGGAGCCGCGCACCGACTTGTGCAGCGCGCTGATGGTGTCATAGAACTGCTCGCCGCCCTTGTCATAACGGCGCATGCGCTCGCCCAGCACCTTGAGCAGCCAGGCGTCGGTGATCTCGGACAGCTTCTCCTGCGTGGCCGCCATGGCCAGGGTTTCCAGCGTGTTGAGCAGGCGCCGCGCGTCGCCATCGGCGTAGGCCACCAGGCGGTCGATTGCTACATTTTCGATAGCTGGCAGCGCTTTCTCTGCCTGCGCCAGGGCCACAATTTGCTTCAAATCCTGCTCGGACAGCGGCTGCAGAACGTAAACCGCAGCGCGCGACAGCAGCGCGGAGTTCACCTCGAACGACGGGTTTTCGGTGGTGGCGCCAATGAAGGTGAACAGCCCGCTCTCCACATGCGGCAAGAAGGCATCTTGCTGGCTCTTGTTGAAGCGGTGCACTTCATCCACGAAGACGATCGTGCGCTGATGCATCAGACCATCACGCGCGGCCTCGGCGCGTTCGACCGCTTCGCGGATGTCCTTGACCCCGCCCAGCACGGCACTGATGCTGATGAACTGCGCGTCAAAAGCATCGGCCATGAGCCGCGCGATGGTTGTCTTGCCCACACCCGGCGGGCCCCAGAGGATGCAGCTGTGCGGGCGGCCTGATTCGAACGCCAGACGCAGCGGCATGCCCGGGCCCAGCACATGCTGCTGACCAATCACCTCGCCCAGCGTGCGCGGGCGCAGCCGCTCGGCCAGGGGCTGATGGGCCGAGGATTGGGCCGGTGAAGGTGCTGCGGAGGCACTGCGTGCTGCCATGTTCATGTCCTGTTACATCACGCTGGTTTTCAAGCCTAAATGGCCTCTAGCGCTTTACCATCAAGCGCTTGCAGCTATTCTTTTCGCAGCAAACTACTGCTTGACCACATCCGCTCCGGCAGGCGGCTTGAACTGGAAGGTGCTGGCGGGCAGTGCGGCGTTGGCCTGCATGCCGGTGAAACGAATCATCGAGCGCTGGCCAAAGCTGTCCAGAATGTCCAGCGCCGCCAGCTGGTCGCCCGCAAAACCTACCCGCACACTCCTGAGCTGGCCGTCCTTGGTCTTGGGGCTGGCCAACACCCATTGCAGGCCATCCTGCTCGGGCGCTGCTTCGAGCGTGAACTCGGCCTTCAGCGCCGACAGGTCGGGTGCCGACGCCAGCAGCGCGGCGGGCGTGCTGCCCAGCGCCTGGGACTGCGAGCGCTGGGTGACCTGGTTCAGGTCCACGTCATACAGCCACAGGGTCTGGCCGTCGGCCACGATGGTCTGCTCAAACGGCTTCTTGTAGGTGAACTTGAAACGCCCGGGGCGCTGGAATTCAAAACTGCCGCTTGATGTCTTGGTGCGCGCGGTCTGGCCGTCCTTGGGGGGCGAAGTCACGGTCTGCGTGAAATCCGCCTTGCCCGTTTGTGCGCCCTTCATGAACGATTCAAGGCTTTTCAAGCCATCAGCGCTGGCCAGTGTTGCGCTGGCAGCTATCAAAATTGCAGTAAAGGTCTTTTTCATAAGGAACTCCTGTGGGGCACGGGCTGGGCTCATCGCCCTGCCCTTGTCATTCGCTGCGCGCGGGAACCAGCACTTCGCGCTGACCGCTGGTGGTCAGGCCACTCACGAGGCCTGCCTTTTCCATGTCTTCCAGCAGCCGCGCCGAGCGGTTGTAGCCAATGCGCAGCTTGCGCTGCACGTACGAGATGCTCGCCTTGCGGTCCTTGAGCACCACTTCGACGGCCTGGTCGTACATGGGGTCCTTTTCGCCGCCTTCACCACCGCCGCCTTCCCCTGACAGATCACCCTCGCCATCCACAGTTCCGCCTTCGAGCACGCCTTCTATGTAGTCCGGCTCCCCTTGTTCCTTGAGGTAACTGACGACACGGTGTACTTCGTCGTCCGACACAAAGGCGCCGTGCACCCGGATCGGCAGGCCCGTGCCGCTGGCCATGTAGAGCATGTCGCCCATGCCCAGCAGCGCTTCGGCGCCCATCTGGTCGAGGATGGTGCGGCTGTCGATCTTGGAGCCCACCGAGAACGCGATGCGGGTGGGAATGTTGGCCTTGATCAGCCCCGTGATCACGTCGACGCTGGGGCGCTGGGTGGCCAGGATCAGGTGGATGCCGGCGGCGCGCGCCTTTTGCGCGAGGCGGGCGATCAGCTCTTCGATCTTCTTGCCCACCACCATCATCAGGTCGGCCAGCTCGTCGATGATGACCACGATGTGCGGCAGGCGCTGCAGCGGTTCGGGCTCTTCGGGCGTCAGGCTGAAGGGGTTGTAGATGAACTCCTCGCGCGCCTTGGCTTCGTCGATCTTGACGTTGTAGCCCGCCAGGTTGCGCACGCCCAGCTTGGACATGAGCTTGTAGCGCCGCTCCATCTCGGCCACGCACCAGTTCAGGCCGTGGGCGGCCTGCTTCATGTCGGTGACCACGGGGGCCAACAGGTGCGGGATGCCTTCGTACACCGACATTTCCAGCATCTTGGGGTCGATCATCAACAGGCGCACATCGCGCGCCTCGGCCTTGTACAGCAGCGACAGGATCATTGCGTTGATGCCCACCGACTTGCCCGAGCCCGTCGTGCCGGCCACCAGCACGTGCGGCATCTTGGCCAGGTCTGCCACCACCGGGTTGCCCACGATGTCCTTGCCCAGGCCCATGGTGAGCATGCTCTTGGCCTCGTGGTAGACCTGCGATCCCAAAATCTCGGACAGGCGGATGGACTGGCGCTTGGCGTTGGGCAATTCCAGCGCCATGTAGTTCTTGCCGGGGATGGTCTCCACCACGCGGATGGACACCAGGCTGAGCGAGCGCGCCAGGTCCTTGGCCAGGCCCACGATCTGCGAGCCCTTCACGCCCGTGGCGGGCTCGATCTCGTAGCGAGTGATCACCGGGCCGGGCATGGCGGCCACCACGCGCACTTCCACGCCAAAGTCCTTGAGTTTTTTCTCGATGAGGCGGCTGGTCATCTCCAGCGTCTCGGGCGCCACGGTTTCCTGGCGCTGCAGCGGGCCGTCCAGTAAATCCACCAGCGGGAGCTTGCTGTCGGGCATCTCGGTGAACAGGGGTTTCTGGCGCTCCTTCACCACGCGGGTGCTCTGGGGCACGTCCACCAGCACCGGTTCGATGATCTGGATGGGCTGGGGGTGGTGCACTTCGCTTTCGGTGCGCTCCTCCAGCACCACCACCTCGCGCTCACGCGCCGCCTTGCGGCCCACTGCCACGTCCTTGGCCACCTCGCGCCGGGCCAGGCGCGACTGCACAAGTGCATCGATGCGCGCACCCAAAAACTCGGCCACGTGGCCCCACGAAAAGCGGAAGACCAGCGCGGCGCCCAGCACCGCCAGCACGATGGCCAACAGACCCGAACCGGTGAAACCCAGCCATTTCACGCTTGCGGGCCCGGTGACGTAACCCAGCACACCGCCCGCATGGCCGGGCAAAAATGATTCAAAGCGGTACAAGCGGGACCACTCCAGCGCCGTGCTGGAGCACATCAACACCACAAGGCCCAGCCAGAAGACGGACCGGCGGGCCATCGGGCTTGCCGCGCCTGCGGCGGTCTCGCCGCCGCGCATCCAGCGCGCCAGCGACGAAAGCCAGGCACGCACGCCCGCAGCCACGCACCACCACACCGAAAAGCCCAGAGCAAAGTAGCTGCCATCGGCCAGCCAGGCGCCAAAGCGGCCCGCCCAGTTCGCCACCATGCGGGAATCACTGCCCCCCGACGTGGACCAGGCCGCGTCCTGCGCGGAATAGCTCACCAGCGCCAGCAGCCAGAAAACCAGGGCCAAGAGGCCTACCACCAGGCCAATTTCATGGCCAAAACGGGCAGCGCCCGTGCGGGGCGGCGACTTGGCCGCGGACGATGCGTTCAGGGTATTGAGGGAATAGGTCATAAGCGTGCCGGGCGAGCTTACCGCATGCCTCGCGGGGCATGGCACCGGAGCACAAGCGTTGCTAGCCCAGCGCGTTCAACCGCTCCTTGAGCATGGTGGCGCCACTGGGCAGGGCTTCGATGAATCCGCGCTCTTCCAGGTCCTTCATGACCCGGCTCACCATCTCGCGCGAGGCGCCCACCATCTTGGCCAGATCCTGCCGGGATATCTTTTCCTTGATGATGAGCTGGCCCTGGGCGTCTGGAATGGCGAAATCCAGCAGGGCGTGGGCCACGCGGCCATAGACGTCCAGCAATGCCAGCGACTCGATCTTGCGGTCGGCGTGGCGCAGCCGTTTGACCAGCCCCCGCATCACCACCAGCGACATGGATGCGTTCTCCGCCAGGCACCGCGCAAATTCCGCGCGTCCCAACATGAGCACATCGGTCTGTACCTCGGCGCGCACTGTGGCCGAGTGGGGTTCGTTGTCGATGATGCTCATCTCGCCCAGGTAGTCGCCCTGCGAAAGGGTGGCAAGGATCACCTCGCGCCCCCGGCTGTCCGATGCCATGACCCGGGCGCGCCCCGTGAGCAGGATGAACAGGGCATCGGACTTGTGCCCCTGCTCTACCAGCGCCTCGCCGCGCTTGAAGCGGCACTTGATCACCGCACCACTGATCACCTCGGCCTGATTGACCGTGAGAAGTGAAAACAGCGGCACCCGGCGCAGCAGGTCGAGGTTGGACAACATCGTGGACATGCAAACATCTCCTTTCAGAGGGGGTGACCCGACCGGAACCGCGACGGGCTATCAATGGGTTCTTACAATCACCGTGATTGAAAACGGGGCACTCGCGCAAGCGAACGCCGGTTGATACTTGGCGGCTCAACCCCCAGCTTCCCCAACAGCGCCCCACGTAGCGGGCGCAAAACACAGGCTTTTACCATGTCCACCACCCAACACGCGAAAGTTCTGATCCTGGGCTCGGGCCCTGCCGGCTACACCGCAGCGGTCTACGCCGCGCGCGCCAACCTGAACCCGGTGCTCATTACCGGCATGGCCCAGGGCGGCCAGCTGATGACCACCACCGAGGTGGACAACTGGCCCGCCGACGTGCACGGCGTACAGGGCCCCGACCTGATGCAGCGCTTTCTGGAGCACGCAGAGCGGTTCAAGACCCGGATCATCTTTGACCACATCAACAAGGTCGATTTCAGCCAGCGCCCCTTCACCCTGACTGGCGACAGCGGCACCTACACCTGCGACGCGCTGATCCTGGCCACCGGAGCCTCAGCCAAGTACCTGGGCCTGCCTTCGGAAGATGCCTTCATGGGCAAGGGTGTGTCGGGCTGCGCCACCTGCGACGGTTTTTTCTACCGCGAGCAGGATGTCTGTGTGGTGGGCGGCGGCAATACGGCGGTGGAGGAAGCGCTGTACCTCTCGAACATCGCCCGCAAGGTAACCCTGGTGCACCGCCGCGACAAGTTCAAGGCCGAACCCATCTTGGTGGACAAGCTCAATGACAAGGTCGCAGCGGGCAAGATCGAACTCAAGCTGTTCAACACGCTCGATGAAGTGCTGGGCGACAACACTGGCGTGACGGGTATCCGCATCAAGAGCACCAAGGACGGCAGTACCGAAGAGATCAAACTGCAAGGCTGCTTCATCGCCATTGGCCATGCGCCGAACACCGAAATCTTCCAGGGCCAGCTGGAGATGGAGAACGGCTACATCATCACCCAGGGCGGCCTCAAGGGATTTGCCACGCAAACCAGCGTGCCAGGGGTGTTTGCTGCGGGCGATGTGCAGGACCATGTGTACCGCCAGGCCATCACCAGCGCAGGCACGGGCTGCATGGCGGCACTGGACGCCCAGCGCTTTCTGGAACAAGAGTCTTGATGAAAAACTGGGCAGCAGGCTATAATCTGCGGCTTTGCTGAAGTCGGCCCGTTTTTACGGTCCTTTCGAAACAGGCAAATCAATCGGGTTACCGCCACCCTTTCTGGCGAGGTGAGGCCGCAAGCCAACCTGGGCAAACAAGCTCAGGGCCCAGCGAACGGCCGTTAAAAAGTATCGGAGTGTCCTCATGGCACGCGTCTGCGACGTAACGGGCAAGAAGCCCATGGTCGGGAACAACGTTTCCCACGCCAACAACAAAACCAAGCGCCGGTTCCTGCCGAACCTGCAATACCGCCGTTTCTGGGTCGAAACCGAAAACCGCTGGGTTCGCCTGCGCGTTTCGAGCGCTGCCCTGCGTTTGATCGACAAGAACGGTATCGACTCGGTGCTCGCAGACCTGCGCGCCCGTGGCCAGGCTTAAGGAGTAGCACCATGGCAAGCAAAGGCGGACGCGACAAGATCAAGCTGGAATCCACTGCGGGTACCGGCCACTTCTACACCACGACGAAGAACAAGAAGACCATGCCCGAGAAGATGCTGATCATGAAATTTGATCCCAAGGCTCGCAAGCATGTGGAATACAAGGAAATGAAGCTGAAGTAATTCAGCCTCGACTTCTCGTCTTCTGAAAGCCGCCTGGCAGTCCTGCCTGGCGGTTTTTTTTAATGGGCGCGCAATTTCTGCCCAGGATTGGACCGGTGGAATACGACCCAGGAGGCTCCCAAAAAAAAGGCCGCTGGGGGCGCAATGCCCTGCAGCGGCTCGGAGCCGAATCGCCCGGGTACGTCAGCACCCGGCGCAAGAACCCGACAACAGCGACAGCTCAGACGCGTGCAGCACGCAGCCTGATGGAGAAATCACGCAGGGCCGCAATACCACTGTCTTCGGCCCGGCGGCACCATGCCTGCAGGTCCGCCGTGAGCTGCTCGCGTGATTGCGACGTGTTCAACCACAACTGGCGCAGTTCCTCACGCATGGTCACCATCTTGTCGAGCGCAGGGTGCGCAGCTCGGGCCTGGGCCAGCTGGGGAAGCGCCACCACCGGGACTTTCTCGACATCGCGGTGCAGCCAGCGTTTGGCAGCCTTGAGCACCGAGGCATCAGCCTGACGGGCCTGCAGCGCGGCAATCTCGTCCTTGCAGGCTTTGCGCACGCCGCGCGCGTAGCCCGCCATCACTTCGTAGCGGTTGGCAATCAACGCTTCCAGCGTCTTTTCATCGGCCACGGGCTTCACATCGCCCAGTTGCAGCTTGGGCGGCACCTTCTTCACCGTGGCCCAGCCGATTTTCTTCATGAGGCTGATGTACAGCCAGCCAATATCGAATTCATACGGCTTGACCGAGAACTTGGCCGCCGTCGGGTACGTGTGGTGGTTGTTGTGCAGCTCTTCGCCACCGATGATGATGCCCCAGGGCGACAGGTTGGTGCTGGCATCCTGCGCTTCAAAATTGCGGTAGCCCCAATAGTGGCCCACACCATTGACCACACCGGCCGCCCAGAATGGAATCCAGAGCATCTGCACCGCCCAGACAGCAGCACCCAAAGCACCGAACAGGGCGAGATTGAGAATCAGCATGAGACCCACGCCCTGCCAGCCATAGCGGGTGTACACGTTGCGCTCAATCCAGTCGTCGGGCGTGCCGTGGCCGAACTTCTTGATGGTTTCCATGTTCTTGGACTCCGCGCGGTACAGCTCGGCGCCGCGCCACATCACGGTATCCAGGCCGCGGGTCTGGGGGCTGTGAGGATCGTCCACGGTTTCACACTTGGCGTGGTGCTTGCGATGGATGGCCACCCATTCCTTGGTGACCATGCCGGTCCCAATCCACAGCCAGAAGCGGAAGAAATGCGAAGGGATGGCGTGCAGATCCAACGCCCGGTGGGCCTGCGCGCGATGCAGGAAGATCGTGACCGCTGCAATGGTGATATGGGTGGTGGCAAGGGTATACAGAACGATCTGCCACCAGGTCAGGTTCCACAACCCATGCCCCAGCCAGTCAATGGCAGCATTCAGTACCGCCCAATCGGGTAACAACATATTCAACAGCCTTACTACACAAAGAAATCAAGCTCCACCAAAGGAGCAACCGCTCAATTCTAGAGTGGGCAACCTGACATTGGTTCAGGGGCATCCACAGTTTTAGCGCTGGTTTAGCGGCTTTAAGCTATCAAGTCAGCTCTTTTTGCACCATATTGCGGCAAAGAACCCATCTGTCTGGTGCACATGGGGCCAAAGGCGCAGATAAACAGTGCCGGATTCGCCGCCACTGCACAGCCCCTTGGCGCCTTCGACCTTGAGCTGCTCCAGCAAACCACCGGCATCCAGCAGTTCAAAGTCAGGGTGTGACGCACTGAACGCCTCGGCAATCGCCTCGTTTTCCTGCGGCAGGATGCTGCAGGTGGCATATACCAAGCGGCCGCCCGGCTTGAGCAGGCGCGCTGCGCTGTCCAGAATGGCGGTCTGCTTGGCCACCAGCTCTTCGATGGATTTGGGCGACTGGCGCCATTTGAGGTCGGGATTGCGGCGCAGCGTTCCCAGGCCAGAACACGGCGCGTCCACCAGCACGCGGTCGATCTTGCCCGCCAGCCGCTTGACGCGGTCATCACGCTCGTGGGCAATGGCCGCGGGGTGCACGTTCGATAGGCCGCTGCGGGCGAGACGCGGTTTTAGGGCATCCAGACGATGCGCCGACACATCAAACGCATACAGGCGCCCCGTGCTGCGCATGCCGGCCCCGATGGCCAGTGTCTTGCCGCCAGCACCGGCACAAAAATCCACCACCATCTCGCCCCGCTTGGCGTCCAGCAGCAGCGCAAGCAGCTGCGAGCCTTCATCCTGCACCTCGATGGCACCGCGCGTGAATGCGTCCAGCTTGGTCAGCGCAGGCTTGTCGTCAATGCGCAGGCCCCAGGGCGAGTACGGCGTGGGCTGCGCCTTGATGCCCGACTTGGCGAGTTCCTTCTGCACATCGGCGCGCTTGTCCTTGAGCGCATTGACGCGCAAATCCAGCGGTGCGCTTTGCGCCAGGCTCTCCACCAGGGGCCAGAAGCCGTCGCCCAACTGGTCCTTGAGGGGCTTGACCAGCCATTCGGGCAGGTTGTGGCGGTGGCGTTCCATCAGATCATCGACCGTGACGGCGTCGCACTGGTCGAGCCAGTTCTTTTCCTGGTCGGTCAGTGCGCTCTTGAGGAAGTCGCGGGGGCCGTGAAAGCCCAGGATGGCCAGGCGGCGCTCCTTGGGCCCCGAGCCCGAGGGCGCCATGTGGTCGAACAGCAGCTTTTTGCGCAGCACGGTGTAGACCGTTTCGGCCAGCGTGGCCCGCTCGCGGGGGCCCAGGCCCCGGTTGTCGCGGAAAAATCGTGACACCACCGCATCGGCGGGGTGTTCAAACGTGAGGGTGAGCCTGATCAGTTCGGCGCAGGCGTCGAGAAGAACTTTGGGATGCATCCCCGTATTGTCCACCCCCTGAGCCGCTTCGCATCATCCCCCACAGGGGGACGCCACCGGCGGCCTGGCGAAGCCAGTTCCACGGTGGCACTGGGCTGGGCCCTGCGCGAGTCTCCATCATCGTGTGCTACTCACCGTGCAGACGAGAAAGGAGAAAGGGACTAGCAAAAAGTTGGCGATCAACGGGTATGGATCGGATCGAACGCATAACGCTGGATTTCCTTGAGCGTGGGCGATTCACCCGCCCACAGTGCCAGTGCGGGTCCGGGAAGGCTCAGATTGCGCTCCAGGGCACGGCACAGGTGGTAGCGGCTTTCATCGTCCATGCCCGGCAGTTCCACAAACACCAGATACGCCCTGCGCTGCGGATGTTCGCGCAGGTTCTTGCGCACCAGCCAGCAGCGGGTGAGCGGCGCGCAGCGGGCCAGTTCGGACTGCAACTCGGCCAGCTCAAAGGGGCTCAGGTCGTGCCGCGCGATCTGGCTGAAGAACGAAGTGCCCGACAGCTCTTCCCAGGCGCGCTCTTCGGACTCCTGCGCGCGCTCCAGCCGCTTGCGCCACTGCTTGAAAGCCGCAGCGTCATGGTCCAGCCCCAAGCGAGGCGTTTCCAGCTCGGCCAGCGCGGTGCGCGCGGCCCAGTAGCGGTCATTGCTGCCCGCCTCCCACACCCGGTGCAGCAGCTTGAGCTTGCCGTCGCGGTCGTCCTCGGGCAGGCAGGGCACCAAGCCACACAGGGCCGGCGCGTATTCGGGGCTGCGCTCCAGCGCCATTTCGTACAGCGCTCGCACATCGGCATGGGGATCCAGATGGCGCTTGAGGCGCGCCAGCTCCACCAGATCTGCCGCACTGGCCTGCGCCACCATCGCCACCAGGGCATCCGCCCGTGCACGCACCCGGCCCAGCCAGGCGTGGTGCTGCTTCCACTCGGTGGCGTTGTCACGGCACCATTGTTTGTCGAAGTGTTTGATCCACCGTTTGGCATCTTCTCCCAGCAAGGCAAGGGCGTTGCCGCGGGACCAGTCTGGCAGCGTGGGCGTGGCATCCAGCGCTTCGATACGGTCGCGCAGGCCGGGGTGGGTGTCGTCCACACTGCTCAGGCGTTTGAGCGCCTGGCGCAATGCGTCGTTGGCAAAGGCCGCGTCTGGCGCTTGCGCGAGGTAGCGGCGCATGCCGCGATACGGGCCCACCGGCAACGGGTTGCCAGCGGCTGCGCACCAGTGGTTGCCCCAGAACTCTGCCTGCAGTGCGGCGCCCCGGATTTCGATTTCGGCCAGTGCGGCGGCGGTCACATCGCGGCCCAAGAGCTTGCCCGCAATGCGGTCAGCCTCGTATTCGTCCTGGCGGGCCAGCGCAAAGGTCTTGGCCGAAAAGCGAGGAAAGTACCAGCGCATGAAGGCCTGCGTGGCAGCGGCCACCGGGCCCTCGTCGTCGGCCAGGCTGTGGTTCAGCCGCATCCACGACTGGCGCGTGCGGTAAATCCAGGCCGCAAACCGGCCATGGTCCCCCCGCAGATGGCCATACTCGTGCGCCAGCACGGCGAGAAAACGCGGCCGGTCCAGCGCCATCAGCAAAGGCAGGCCAATGCTCAGGTGGTTGACGGCGCCACCCAGCAGGCCGTACTTGGGCAGCTGCTGGATGCTGGCATTGAACTCGTCGTTCAGCGTGACCTTGTGGATGGGCGGGCCCTTGATCTTGCGGCGGATGCGCTCCAGCGCCTCAAACAGCTCGGGCGCCTCCAGCGCGGTGATCTCCACGCCCTCCGGGGCATCAAAGCGCACCCACAGGGCCCGCAGGCTGATCCACAGCAGCCCGGCAGCCCCCAGCAGAAGCCACACCATCGCAAAACGAAACCTGCCCTGCAGCATCTGCGGTACCACCCACAGCAAGATGCCCGCCGCCAGCCCCAGACAGCCCAGCACCCACACGTAGCCAAGCGCCGCAAAGGCGGCCACACTGCGGCGGTATGCGCGGCTGTTGTCGGCGCTGGCATGCTCGCTCATGCGCACCAGGTGCACAAAATCTGCCTGATCCACGGGCTTCCCTCACTCTCGATTGTTTTTGTCAGCCGCCATCCTAACCACTCACACGCCCCACTCTGCACCATGACCGACGACGACTTGCCCGAACTCATCCGCACTCCGCCCGGCCTGTACCGCCACTACAAGGGCATGCTGTACGAGGTGATTGACACCGTGCGCCACAGCGAGACGCTGGAGCCCATGACGCTGTACCGCGCGCTGTATGGCCAGCGGGGGCTGTGGGTGCGGCCCGCCGCCATGTTTCTCGAACGGGTGTCTGTGGAGGGTCAGATGCGCCCCCGCTTTGAGCGGTGCGACGATGTCGGCCCGGACTGAAAATTCAATAAAAACAGGCTCTAGCGCTTATCCATAAAGCGCGAACAGCTATTATTTAAATAGCAAATGCTTCCATCGGCAGCGGTGGATCACAGCACCTGCACCAGCGCCCGCACGGCGCGGGGGTAGATCACATGCTCCTGCGTCAGCACCCGGGCGGCCAGCGCCTCGGCCGTGTCGCCCGGCAGCACCGGCACCACGGCCTGGTCCAGGATGGGGCCCACATCCAGCTCTGCCGTCACCTGGTGCACCGTCACGCCCGCAAACTTGCAGCCCGCATCGATGGCGCGCTGGTGCGTGTGCAGCCCGGTAAAAGCGGGCAGCAGCGAGGGATGGATGTTGATGAGCCGCCCGGCGTAATGGGCCACAAAACCTGGCGTCAGGATGCGCATGAAACCGGCCAGCACCACCAGGGCGGGCTGGTGGCGGTCGATGGTGGCGGCCAGCTCGGCATCAAACGCTTCGCGGCTGGCAAAGGCCTTGTGGTCGAGTACCTCCGTGGCAATGCCCTGCTCCCGCGCAAACACCAGCCCGCCAGCATCGGGCTTGTTGCTGATGACGGCCGCGACGCGGGCGCCGTAGCGCTGCTCCCAGTGCTCCTGTTGTGCGGTACGCACGATGGTGGCCATGTTGGAGCCGCCGCCAGAGATCAGAATGACGATGTTCTTCATAAATTGCCACGGATTATCTAGGAGGCTGTCGAGCTTGGGGTTGGCTCTGGGCCACCGCCTGGGGGTGCCAGGCAAGGCGCGGGTGAGGCCGTGTGGCCCAGCCACACAACGAACCCGCAACGCAGCATGGCGGCCCCAGGCGGCGGCCCGAAGGGTTGTGCGACAGAGCACGCAGGCGGCGTTGCCCATGCTCGCTGCACAGCCAGTGCAGCTTGCGCTGGGCGCCTAGCCTGCATACTCTGTCGCACAACGCAGCGCCAACCCCAAGCCCGACAGCCTCCTCATGCCCTTCGATCCCGCCATCCGCCCCCTCACCCCCCACGAAGCCCGCGTACTCGCCACGCTGATGGAGAAGGCCCGCACCGTGCCCGACAGCTACCCGATGTCGCTCAACGGCCTGCTGACCGGCTGCAACCAGAAAACCAGCCGCGACCCAGTGATGAACCTCAGCGACGCCGAAGCGCAGGAGGCGCTGGATTCGCTCAAGCTGCTGACCCTGGCGTTTGAGAGCAGCGGCAACCGCACCACACGCTGGGAACACAACTTTCAACGCGGCGTGGGCGTGCCCGAGCAGTCGGCCGTGCTGCTCGGCCTGCTCATGCTGCGCGGCCCGCAGACGGCGGGTGAACTGCGCATCAACGCCGAGCGCTGGTACCGCTTTGCCGACATTTCCTCGGTCGAGGCATTTCTGGACGAACTCCAGGAGCGCAGCGCCGAAAAGGGCGGCCCGCTGGTCGTGCAGTTGCCCCGCGCGCCGGGTGCCCGCGAGCAGCGTTGGGCGCATCTGATGTGTGGGCCTGTAGACACCAGCGCCGGTGTGTCAGCCCCCAGCAGTGGCGGCGGTGGCATCACCGGCACGTCTGCCGCACTGCAAGCGCGGGTGGACGCACTGGAGACCGAGGTGGCCAACCTGCGCAGCACGGTGCAGCGGCTGTGTACAGAACTGGGCATTTCCCCAGACTCCGCGCCGATGTCGCCACCCGGACAGGACTAAAACGAACGACCGTGCTACAAATGCGGATCACTTGGAGACAAACCGATGGATCTCGCATTCACCCCCGAAGAACAGGCGTTCCGCGAAGAAATTCGCGCCTGGGTTCAAGCTAATCTACCGAAAGAAATTTCGCACAAGGTCCACAACGCCCTGCGCCTGACCCGCGACGATCTGCAGGGCTGGGCCAAGATCCTGGGCAAGAAAGGCTGGCTGGGCTTCGGCTGGCCCAAGGAGTTTGGCGGCCCCGGCTGGACGGCCGTGCAAAAGCACCTGTTTGAAGAAGAATGCGCCCTGGCTGGTGCGCCCCGTATCGTGCCGTTTGGCCCGGTGATGGTGGCCCCGGTGATCATGGCGTTTGGCAACGCCGAGCAGCAAAAGCGCTTTTTGCCTGGCATCGCCAGCGGCGAAGTCTGGTGGAGCCAGGGCTACAGCGAACCCGGATCGGGTTCTGACCTGGCCAGCGTCAAGACCCGCGCCGAACGCGTGGGCGACAAATACATCGTCAACGGCCAAAAGACCTGGACCACCCTGGGCCAGCATGGCGACTGGATGTTCAACCTGGTGCGCACCAGCACCGAGGGCAAGCCCCAGACCGGCATCTCCTTCCTGCTGCTCGACATGAAGTCCAAGGGCGTCACCGTGCGCCCCATCAAGCTGCTGGATGGCGAATGCGAGGTGAACGAAGTGTTCTTCGACAACGTCGAAGTGCCTGCCGAAAACCTGATCGGCGAAGAGAACAAGGGCTGGACCTACGCCAAGCACCTGCTGAGCCACGAGCGCACCAACATCGCCGACGTGAACCGCAGCAAGCGCGAATTGGAGCGCTTGAAGCGCATCGCCAAGACCGAAGGCGTGTGGGATGACCTGCGCTTCCGCGACCAGATCGCCCTGCTGGAAGTGGACATCGTGGCCCTCGAAATGCTGGTGCTGCGCGTGCTGTCGGCCGAAAAATCGGGCAAGAACTCGCTCGACATCGCGGGCCTGCTCAAGATCAAGGGCAGCGAGATCCAGCAGCGTTACGCCGAGCTGATGATGCTGGCCGCAGGCCCCTTTGCCATGCCTTTCATCGAAGAGGCCATGGAAGCTGGCTGGCAGGGCAACTTCCCCGGCGGCGTCACTGCCAACGCGCCGCTGGCGTCCACCTACTTCAACCTGCGCAAAACCACCATCTACGGTGGCAGCAATGAAGTTCAACGCAACATCGTCGCGCAGACGGTTCTGGGCTAAGGAGACAAGAACATGGATTTCGATTTTTCTGACGACCAGGAGCAACTGCGCGACGCCGTGCGCAAGTGGGTGGACAAGGGCTACACGTTCGAGCGCCGCCGCGCCGCCGTGGCTGCCGGCGGCTTCGACCGCGCCGCCTGGGGCGAGCTGGCTGAGCTGGGCCTGACGGCACTCACCGTGCCCGAAGCCCACGACGGCATGGGCCAGGGCGCGATCGACGCCATGGTGGTGGCCGAGGAACTGGGCCGTGGCATCGTTCTGGAGCCCATCGCCCAGGCCTTCATGGCCAGCAGCGTGCTGTCGCACTACGCACCGGCCAACGTGCAATCGGCCTGGCTGCCCCGCGTGGCCAGTGGTGAAGCCCTGGTGGTACTGGCCCAGCAGGAGCGCAAGGCGCGATACCGCCTGGATGTTTGCGAGGCAAAAGCGGCCCCAGCGCAAGATGGATATGCGCTGACAGCTATCAAAAGCGTAGTAGCCGCCGGCGACAAGGCCGATGCGTTCATCGTGCCCGCACAGCTGGACGGCAAGATCGCCCTCTTCCTGGTCGAGCGCACCGCCACTGGCGTGACCACCCAAGGCTACGTCACACAAGACGGCAGCCGCGCCGCCGAGGTGAAGTTCACCAACGCCCCCGCCATGCTCATCACCACCGATGGCCTGGCCGCGCTGGAACTGGCCGTGGACACCGGCATCGCCGCCACCTGCGCCGAAGCCGTGGGCGTGATGGACAAGACCGTGGCCATCACCGTCGAATACATGAACCAGCGCAAGCAGTTTGGCGTGTTCATTGCCAGCTTCCAGGCGCTGCGCCACCGCGTGGCCGACATGAAGATGCAGCTGGAACTGGCCCGCTCGATGAGCTATTACGCCAGCCTCAAGCTGGGCGCCCCTGCCGCAGAGCGCCGCGCCGCCATGGCGCGCGCCAAGGTGCAACTGGGTCAATCGATGCGCTTTGTCGGCCAGCAGGCCGTGCAACTGCATGGTGGCATCGGCGTGACGGACGAGTACATCGTGAGCCACTATTTCAAGAAGCTCACCCAGCTGGAAGTGGCCTTTGGCGACACGCTGCACCATCTGGGCGAAGTGTCCGCCCGCATGCAAGACACCGCAGGCGTGTTTGCCTGATGTGAACTGACGCAGCCATGTAACGCTCGCATGCCATGCTCGTGGATTCACCGATCCACGGGCATTTTTTCTTGTCGGAGACACCTTCATGAACAACAAATTCTGGCTGCAACGCCGATCTCTTCTGCTGGCAACCGCTGCAGCAGCTACCCTGGCCCTGGCCGGTTGCGCCACCAAGGGTCCCAGCCTGTCCGAAGCGCCGCCCATCGTCTTTGTGCACGGCAACGGCGACACCGCCGCACTGTGGCAAACCACCGTGTGGCGGTTTGAATCGAACGGCTGGCCGCGCGAACGCCTGCACACCATTGACGTGCCCTACCCCCTGTCGCGTGATGAGGACGCCAAACCCCAGGCGGGCCGCACCTCGGCCGCAGAGCACATGGCCTACCTCAAGGCCGAAGTGGACAAGGTGCTCAAGGCCACGGGTGCAAGCCAAGTGGTATTGGTGGGCAACTCGCGCGGCGGCAACGCCATCCGCAACCACATCTACAACGGCGGCGGCGATAAGACGGTGAGCCACGCGATCCTCGGCGGCACGCCCAACCACGGCGTGTGGGCGATACCGGGGTTCCGAGAAGGCAACGAGTTCTCGGGCACGGGCCCTTTCCTCAAAGCGCTGAATGCTCCCAAGAACGCGGCGGGCGACGAGGTGAGCGGCCCCGTGAAATGGATGACGATCCGCTCGGACAACAACGACAAGTTCGCCCAGCCCGACGGTCTGTGGATAGGCCAGAAAGGCAAGCCCACCTACGTGACCGCCGCAGGCCCCGAACTCAAGGGCGCCACCAACGTGGTGATTCCGCGCATCGACCACCGCGAGACGTCGTACTCCCCCGCTGCGTTTGAAGCCACCTACCGCTTCATCACCCGCAAGGCACCACAGGTCACCACCATTGCGGCTGAAAAGCAGGTGGTGCTCAACGGCAAGGTCACCGGCCTGGGCGTGGACCCGGCCGACCCCAAAACCGGCAACTTCAGCAACAACCTGCCCCTGGCGGGCGCGCAGCTGGAGGTGTATGCCACCGACCCCGCCACGGGCGCCCGCGCGGGCAATGCCTTGCTGCGCAAGACCGTGGGTGCGGATGGCCAATGGGGACCACTGGCGGTGCCCAACGGCGCGCCCGTCGAGTTCGTGATCAGCGCACCCGGCTATGCCACCACCCATATCTACCGCAGCGGCTTTCCACGCAGCAGCAACCTCATCCACCTGCGCGCAGAGCGCATGGCCGAGGCCGACAAGGGCGCCGACAGCGTGGTGACCCTGACCCGCCCGCGCGGCTACCTGGACCCGGCACGCGACAAGATGCTGCTGGATGGGGTGGTACCTGCCGGTGTGCCGCCAGGCGCGGGCGTGGCGTCAGCCAAGGTCAAGCCCTCGGGCGGCGTGCGCAGCATTGCGGGTGAGTTCAACGGCGAGCGTGTGGTGGGACAGACGTGGCCTGCGGCCGAGGGGCGGGCGGTGATGCTGGAGCTCAGCCACTGAGCGCAAACCACGAAATGGGTGAAAAGCGCTGCCTCCAAATCCCGGATAATCCGCAGTTCGCCTGCGGCAGCCACCGCAGTTCGGGCCACACGCCCGATCCCCGCTTTTGCCTATTCTGTTTCTGCCCATGAGCGCTATTGCCAACGACCCCAACCTCAAGCACCTCACCAAAGCCCGTGAACAGATTGCCAAGGGCGACCTGAAGAACGCAGCCCTCACGCTCAACAAAGCCAACGCCCAGTGGCCCCAGGACCCACGTGTCTTCATGCTGGGCGGCCTGCTGGCGGAGAAGGCGGGCAACATCAAGGGTGCTTTTGAGGCACTGCGCAAGTCCGTGGCGCTGGCCCCCGACTGGGGACCGGGCCTGCTGGAGCTGGCGCTTTTGCTGGCCCGGCAGAACCAGTTCAAGGAAGCCGTTGAAACCGCTGAAAAAGTGGCATTGATTGAACCCAGCAACCTGCAGGTGCTGGCGGGCGTGGTGGATATTGCCCACCGCGCGGGCCATTCTGAAATGGCGATCCGCCATCTGCGCCGCGGCCTGGAGCTGGTCCCGG
This sequence comes from Acidovorax sp. NO-1, assembly GCF_000238595.1. GTDB lineage: Bacteria > Pseudomonadota > Gammaproteobacteria > Burkholderiales > Burkholderiaceae_C > Acidovorax. Next base: position 58,377 of record NZ_AGTS01000078.1, read on the forward strand.
GGGATGTGATGTTGCAACGCCTGCTGGCACGCGATCTGAGCGAACTGGGCCAGCACGAAGAATCTCTGGCCTTGTGGGGCGCACTGGTTGATGAGAATCCGCAAGACCCCCAATCACTGGTAGGACGTGTCCAGGCGTGCATCGCCGCAGGCAAGCCCACCGACGCCGACAAGGACGCAGCAGCACTGCTGAAGCTGGCTCCCGGCGACGCGGTTTACCAATATTACGCACAGGTGACCCGTGGCGAGACTCCTGCACAGCAACCTGCGGAGCTGATGCGCCCGCTGTTTGACGGCATGGCCGAGTTCTACGACATGCACATGGTGCGCAGCCTGAAGTACCAGCTGCCCAAACAGGTTGCAGACAAGATTCTTGCCCGTCACCCCGACAAGAAGATCAATGTGCTGGACCTCGGTTGTGGAACCGGCCTGCTGGGCGTATGCCTGGGCCGCCTGGACGGTGCACTGATCGGCGTGGACCTGTCGATGAAGATGGTGGAGCAGGCGGCGCGCCACAACGTGTATGACCGCTTTCACACCGTCAATCTGCACGACGCCCTGCGTGAAACGCCTGATGGCCTGTATCAGGTGATCGCCGCGCTGGATGTGTTCATTTACGCAGGCGATCTGACCGAGGCGATTCCCAATGCTTTCCGCGTGCTTGCGGCGGACGGGGTCCTGATCTTCTCCTGCGAAACGGCCCCCGAGGCAGGACCGGATCTCGTGCTGCTGCCGGCTGGACGTTACGCGCACAAGCTCAGCCACATTCAGTCCATCTGCAAGGCCGCCGGTTTTGCTGCGGTGGAAGTGGAAGAAACCGTGCTGCGCCATGAAAACCACCTTCCCGTGCAAGGCTTTGTCGTCACGGCCCACAAGCCCGTTTGATCCGGGATTCCGCGGTCACCGCGGGAGGTAGCCTCGCCTTCCCGAGACACGCAACTGCTCACCTGTCAGAGCTTTAGTGCGATTGCCCGGTCAGCGCATCCCATCGTCCGGTCCGTCACGCCAGCAGGCGTGACGACTTTGGAACGTGCGCCATCAAAAATTCCATCTGGTCGGCCAATATGCGCCGGTTACGCAGGATGAAGTCCTCCCACAGGCTGGGCACATAGGGCGCATACAGCAGCGGCATGTGTGCCTGCTCCGGCGTACGCGGCCCCTTGCGGTGGTTGCAGGGGCGGCAGGCTGTCACCACGTTCATCCAGTGATCCTGCCCGTTGCGCGCAAACGGCACGATGTGTTCGCGCGTAAGGTGTTCCTCATGGAAGTGCCCACCGCAGTACGCGCACACATTGCGGTCGCGGGCAAAGAGCTTGCTGTTGGTCAGGCTGGGCTTGAGCTCGAACGGATTGATGCTGGGCACGCCCTTGGTGCCGATGATGCTGTTGATGGCGATCACCGACTGCTCCCCCGTGATGGCGTTGTGCCCACCCCGAAACCGGGCAACCTGTGCGCCGGACTCCCAGCGCACCTCGCCAGCGGCGTAGTGAAGCACCGCCTGTTCGAGTGAAATCCACGATTGGGGCAGCCCCTGGGCTGACAGCTTCAAGACCTTCAAAACACGCCTCCTGGAACACAAAGTACTCAAGGACATGACTTACGCAAAACAGGACTCTGGCAAATGGTCGGCCCCAATGAAAAGGCGTTTGCCGCATCCCGATTTGCGCAAGTCCCAAAGGATTCTGAACGCAGATGTCTCGCGGGCAGCCCTGCGCGGGGCCAGCCGTGGGTCACAATATACTCCGTTTTCATGACAAATTGGCGTCCTGCGCTTGATGGACTTGCGCATGCTGCTATCAAAAAGATAACAAACCGATGAAGATCTTTCGCGGATTCCACCACCCTGGCATTGCCAATGCCTGTGCGCTGACCATCGGCAATTTCGATGGTGTGCACCGGGGCCATCAGGCCATGTTGGCCTTGCTGAACAGCGAGGCTGCACACAGGGGCGTGGAAAGCTGCGTGCTGACGTTCGAGCCCCACCCCCGCGACTACTTCGCGGGCGCCCACCACAAGCCCGAGCTGGCACCCGCACGCATCGGCACCTTGCGCGACAAGCTCACCGAACTGGCCCGCTGCGGTGTGCAGCAGACCGTGGTGCTGCCGTTTGACGCGCGGCTGGCCGCCCAGTCGCCCGACGCTTTCATCGACGAGGTGCTGGTGCGTGGCCTGGGGGCCCGGTACGTGCTGGTGGGCGACGATTTCCGCTTTGGCCGCCAGCGAGCGGGCGACTACGCCATGCTGGACGCGGCCGGGCAAGCCAAGGGCTTCGACGTAGCGCGCATGAACAGCTACGAGGTGCATGGGCTGCGCGTGTCCAGTTCCGCCGTGCGCCAGGCGCTGGCTGCAGGCGACATGGAAGCCGCGGCACGCCTGCTGGGACGGCCCTACACCATCAGCGGCCATGTGGTGCATGGCCGCAAGCTCGGGCGCGAACTGGGTGCTACCGCCGCCGGTGCAGGCGACGGCTTTCGCACCCTGAACCTGCGCTTTGCGCACTGGAAGCCCGCCGCCAGCGGCATCTTTGCCGTGCTGGTGCATGGACTCATAGACGCACCGCTGCCGGGCGTGGCCAACCTGGGCGTGCGCCCCTCGCTGGACCCGAATGACGTCAACGGCGGCCGCGTGCTGCTCGAAACCCATTGCCTGCACTGGCCCGCCGAACTGGGGCCCGAGGGGGCGTACGGTAAAATCGTGCGCGTGGAACTGCTACACAAACTGCACGACGAGCTGAAATACGACGGTCTGGATGCCTTGACGAAGGGCATCGCCAAGGACTGCGCGGACGCACGCGCCTACTTTGCGTCGGCCCATGCGCCCAACCACACCGAGACCCGGCGCCAGACCACGCGCGACCGAATTTGAGGGCGCTGCTTCTCGCAGCGCCCGCCTGACGGGCCCGCCATCCTTCGCGCTCCAACCCCGTTCTTGCTCCGGGCCTTGCCCCGGAATGCCCCGTTTTTAAGGCTCCCTCATGTCCGACGACAACGCCAGCACTCCTTCCACGGATTACCGCAGCACCCTGAACCTGCCCGATACCCCCTTCCCCATGCGCGGCGACCTGCCCAAGCGCGAGCCGGGCTGGGTGAAGGACTGGGAAGACCAGGGCATCTACAAGCGCCTGCGGGATGCCCGCCGGGGTGCGCCCAAGTTCATCCTGCACGACGGGCCGCCCTACGCCAATGGCCAGATCCACATGGGCCACGCGGTCAACAAGATCCTGAAGGACATGATCACCAAGGCGCGCCAGCTGGAAGGCTTTGACGCGCTGTACGTGCCCGGCTGGGACTGCCACGGCCTGCCGATCGAGAACGCCATCGAGAAGAAACACGGCCGCAACCTGAGCCGCGACGACATGCAGGCCAAGAGCCGCGCGTTCGCCACCGAGCAGATCGCGCAGCAGATGGTGGACTTCAAACGCCTGGGCGTGCTGGGCGAATGGGACAACCCCTACAAGACCATGAACCCCGCCAACGAGGCGGGCGAAATCCGCGCCTTCAAGCGCGTGATGGAGCGTGGCTTCGTGTACCGGGGCCTCAAGCCCGTGTACTGGTGTTTTGACTGCGGCTCGTCGCTGGCCGAGTTTGAGATCGAATACCAGGACAAGAAGAGCACCACGCTGGACGTGGCCTTCAAGTCGCACGACCCGGCCAAACTGGCAGCCGCCTTTGGCCTGCCCGCATTGACCAAGGACGCGTTTGTGGTCATCTGGACCACCACTGCCTGGACCATCCCTGCCAACCAGGCGCTGAACCTGAACCCCGAGATCAGCTACGCGCTGGTGGACGCGGGTGAACGCATCCTGCTCGTGGCAGAGCCGCTGGTGGCCTCGTGCCTGGAGCGTTACGGCCTTACGGGCAGCGTGTTGGCTACCACCCTGGGCAAGAACCTGGGCGGCCTGGAATTTGAACACCCGCTGTACGACGTGAAGAGCGAGGACGGAACCCAGGGTTACAAGCGCCTTTCGCCCGTGTACCTGGCAGACTACGCCACGGCCGACGACGGCACGGGTATCGTGCACTCCTCCCCTGCCTACGGCCTGGAAGACTTCAACTCCTGCCGCGCGCATGGCATGGCGCTGGACGAGATCCTGAACCCCGTGCAAGGCAATGGCACCTATGCGGCGGACTTCCCGCTGTTCGGCGGCCAGCACATCTGGAAGGCCGTGCCTGTGATCATCGAAGCCCTGCGCAACGCAGGCCGCCTGATGACCACCAAGGACATCACGCACAGCTACCCGCACTGCTGGCGCCACAAGACACCGGTGATCTACCGCGCGGCCGCCCAGTGGTTTGTGCGCATGGACGAAGGCGAAGGCGTGTTCACTAAAGCAGGCATGAAGCCCGCCAAGACGCTGCGCCAGATCGCGCTCGATGCCATCGAGCACACCAGTTTCTACCCCGAGAACGGCAAGGCCCGCCTGCACGACATGATCGCCGGGCGGCCGGACTGGTGTATCTCGCGCCAGCGCAGCTGGGGCGTGCCGATCCCGTTCTTCCTGCACAAGGATTCGGGCGAGCTGCACCCGCGCACCATGGAAATCATGGACCAGGCCGCAGACATCGTGGAAAAGGGCGGTATCGAGGCCTGGAGCCGCGTGACGACCGAAGAAATCCTGGGTGCGGCTGACGCGCCCCACTACACCAAGAGCACCGACATCCTGGAAGTGTGGTTCGACTCCGGCTCCACCTTCAGCCATGTGCTGCGCGGTACGCACCCCGAGGTGCACCACGACACCGGCCCTGAGGCCGACCTCTACCTGGAAGGCCACGACCAGCACCGCGGCTGGTTCCACAGCTCGCTGCTGCTGGCATCGGCGCTGGAAGGCCGCGCGCCGTATCGCGGCCTGTTGACCCACGGCTTCACCGTGGACAGCCAGGGCCGCAAGATGAGCAAGTCGCTGGGCAACGGCATCGACCCGCAGGAGATCAACAAGAAGCTGGGCGCCGAGATCATCCGCCTGTGGGTGGCCGCCAGCGACTACTCGGGCGACATCGCGGGCGACGAGAAGATCCTGGCGCGCGTGGTGGACGCCTACCGCCGCATCCGCAACACACTGCGCTTCCTGCTGGCCAACGTGAGCGACTTCGACCCGGCCAAGGACGCCGTGCCGTTTGACCAGATGCTGGAGATCGACCGCTACGCGCTCACCCGCGCATCCGAGTTCCAGGCCGAGGTGCTGGCGCACTACAAGGTGTATGAGTTCCACCCCGTGGTCGCCAAGCTGCAGCTGTACTGCTCGGAAGACCTGGGCGGCTTTTACCTCGACGTACTCAAGGACCGCCTGTACACCACGGCGCCCAAAAGCCTGGCCCGCCGCAGTGCCCAGACCGCGCTCTACAACATCACGCACGCCATGCTGCGCTGGATGGCGCCGTTCCTGTCGTTCACGGCCGAAGAGGCGTGGAAGGTGTTTGGCAGCTCGGATTCGATCTTCCTCGAAACGTACAGCTCCATCGCGGGTGCGGACGAAGGCTTGCTGGCCAAGTGGGGCCGCCTGCGCGAGATCCGCGACGCGGTGAACAAGGAGATCGAGACCCTGCGAGCCGCCGGCCAGGTGGGCTCGTCGCTGCAGGCTGTCGTCACCCTCGCCGCAGCACCCGAAGACCATGCGTTGCTGGCCAGCCTGGGGGACGACCTGAAGTTCGTGTTCATCACATCCGCTATTGAATTGGTAGCTGGTAGCGCTTTACAGATAAGCGTCAGCGCCAGTTCTGATACCAAATGCGAACGTTGCTGGCACTACCGCAGCGATGTGGATCAGGATGCGGCACACCCCACCATCTGCGGCCGTTGCACCAGCAACCTGCACGGCGCCGGAGAACAGCGGGTGTTTGCATAAATGGCGCGCACTTCTTCAAGCTCATCCTTTGCGCGCGCGGGCGCCAGCATGTGGCCGTGGCTCGCCTGGGCCGTCGTCATCCTGATCGCAGACCAGGTCACCAAGACGCTGATCCTGCAGCACTACCGGCTCGGCGACTCCACGTTCATTACCAGCTTCTTCAACATCGTGCGCGCCCACAACACCGGGGCCGCGTTCTCCTTCCTGTCCGACGCGGGCGGCTGGCAGCGCTGGCTGTTCACCGGCATCGGCGTGGTGGCCACCATCTTCATCGTGTGGCAGCTGCGTGCGCACCCGGGTCAAAAGCTGTTCTGCTTTTCACTGTCCAGCATCCTGGGCGGCGCCGTGGGCAATGTGGTGGACCGGCTGATGCACGGCTACGTGGTGGACTTCCTGGACTTCCATGCGAATGGCTGGCACTTTCCAGCCTTCAATCTGGCGGACTCGGCCATCACGGTAGGCGCGGTGTGTTTGATTCTGGATGAACTGCTGCGTGTTCGGCGGGAGCGCTGAAACCGCCTCACTGTCGCACTGCAACAGCCCGCCCACGCGGGCTGTTGCTTTTGGGGGTGGCAGCGCAAGCCCCCCTCCTCCTCTCGGGCCGCAGGCGATGCACGGCAGCTTTCCGTTTCCATGAGGGGGCCGCCGCTCCATTGACGCCGGGCGCCACAGGGTCATCGCTGCGATGCTCCCCATTCAGGAGTATGCTTATGTGTCAGTTTTGTGACAAATGGTCAGGGTGCTGCATTTTTTTCGCAGGCTCCTCTCATCCCCGGATCTCGCGCAGCCCGGCTCCGCCCCCCGCTCGCCCCGCCTGCCTCCGCCCACGGGCACAGAAATGAAGAGCACCTGCCGCCTTGGGCGTGCGCTAGCGTCGCTGCTTGCGTGCACGAGCGGTACGGCGCATGCTTTTTGCATTCAACAAGAAAAAGAACACGGTTTTTCATGAAGCACCTTTTAAACCTGCTGGCAGCCGTGGCGCTGCTGATCTGGGGCACCCACCTGGTGCGCACCGGCATCCTGCGTGTCTTCGGCGCCAATTTGCGCCAGTTGATCGCGCACAGCGTCAGCAACCGGTTCACGGCCGTGCTGTCGGGCATCGGGGTGACCGCCGTGGTGCAGTCGAGCACGGCCACGGCGCTCATCGTGTCTTCCTTCGTGGGCCAGGGCCTGGTGGGCCTGCCCGCCGCGCTGGCCGTGATGCTGGGAGCCGACGTGGGCACCAGCGTGATGGCGGTGGTGTTCTCGATGGACCTGTCGTGGCTGTCGCCGCTGTTCATCTTTGTCGGGGTGGTGCTGTTCATCTCGCGCAAGGACACGGCCATTGGCCGCGTGGGACGCGTGCTCATCGGCCTGGGACTGATGCTGCTGGCGCTGCGCCTCATTACCGAATCGACCACGGTACTCACCCAGTCACCGACGGTGCGCACCCTGCTGGGCGCGCTGACCAGCGACCTCCTGCTCGAAATCTTCACCGGCGCGGTGCTGGCCGTGGTGTCGTATTCGAGCCTGGCCACCGTGCTGCTGACCGCCGCGCTGGCGGGCTCCGGGGGCATACCTGCCGATGTGGCATTGGGCCTGGTGCTGGGGGCCAACCTGGGCAGTGGCGTACTGGCGGTACTGACCACGATGAAGGCCGATGTGCAGACGCGCCAGGTACCGCTGGGTAACCTGTTCTTCAAGATCATCGGCGTCGTCATCATGACGCCCCTCACCGGCCTTTGGCTCCAGCATGCGCGCCCACACGTGCCGGATGTCGCGACATTGGTGGTGCTGTTTCACCTGGCCTTCAACATGGTGGTGGGCATCGTATGCATCGGCCTGACCGGCACTGTGGCGCGGGCCGTGCAGCGCCTTATGCCGCCACAGAAGGCTCAGGCGGCAGGCGCCCGGCCCCAGCATCTCGACCCCTCGGCCCTTGCCACGCCATCGCTGGCCATTTCCTGCGCCGCGCGCGAGGCGCTGCACCAGGCGGACGTGGTGGAATCGATGTTGCGGGGGCTTCACAAGGTGATTCGCACCGATGACCTGCAGCTCGCCGAGGACCTGCGCAAGCTCGACGATGAAGTGGACGGCCTGTACTCGGCCATCAAGTACTACATGACCAAGATCTCGCGCGAGGCGCTGGACGAGCGCGAAGGCCGCCGCTGGGCCGACATCATCAGCTTCACGATCAACATGGAGCAGATTGGCGACATCATCGAGCGCGTGCTCATCGACATTGAAGACAAGAAGATCAAGAAGGGCCGCCAGTTCTCCGAGGCAGGCATGGAAGAGATCAACGAACTGCATGCCCGCCTGATCGACAACCTGCGGCTGGCGATGAGCGTGTTCCTGAACGGCAGCGTGCGCGATGCGCAAAAGCTGCTGGAGGAAAAAGCCCGCTTTCGCGACCTGGAGCATGCGTATTCGGCCACCCACCTGGCACGCCTGTCGGACAACACGGTGCAAAGCATCGAGACCAGTTCGCTGCACATCGACCTGATCAGCGAACTCAAGCGCATCAACTCGCTGCTGTGCTCGGTGGCCTACCCCATTCTGGAATCGGCCGGGGCCCTGGCACCGAGCCGGCTCAAGACCATGGTGGACAAGGGTTGACGCCCAGGCTGCCCCGATACAACGCCCTTTTTGACTGCCGCTGCCCCGCGGCCTGCGGCTGAGCCCGGCGGCGGTCCCTCAAGCAGGCCCCAGCGCCATCCTCCCGGAGGCGCTCGCCTGGCCTGCATGCCGGGTCTCGACCCGGTTGCGGCCCGCACGCTTTGCGTCGTAGCAGGCCATGTCGGCGGCGTAAAGCACCGAGGGCACATCCTGCAAGCTTGCATCCAGCACCACAAGCCCGATGCTGACGCCCAGCGTAAAGCTTCGCCCCTGGTACGACGGCTCCCAGGCCTGCACCGAGGCGCGCAGCTGCTCGGCCACCGCCTGCCCGCGGGCCAGGGCGCAGCCGGGCAACACCACGGCAAACTCATCCCCGCCCAGCCGCGCGGCCCAGCCTATCTGGCGCACCTGCGACTCCAGCAGCCGGGCGACGTGCCGCAGGACATCGTCACCCGCATCGTGGCCCGCAATGTCGTTCACTACGGTGAAGTGATCCAGATCGAGGAACAGCACCACGCCGTCACCTGCCGTGTCGCCGCCCGCATCGGACGGGCGCGTGCGGCCTGAACGCTCGGCCAGCAACGCACCCAGGCGTTCGTCAAAGGCATTGCGGTTGTAGAGCTGGGTGAGCGGGTCGTGGGCATGCTCCCACGCCTGTTGCGCCTGCGCCTCGCGCGCAGCGGTGATGTCCTCCAGAATCCACACCGTGCCCCCCTGCATTTCGTCGGGCTGCACCGCACGGCCCTGGACACGGGCCCAGACCGGGCTGCCGTCCTTGCGCAGAAAGCACACATCACCGTCAAATACGCCGTGCGCTGCAAACTCGGCCTGCACGCGCTCGCCGATGCGCTGGTAGTCCGCATCACTGGCGTACAGGATGCGCGCTGGGTGGCCCTGCAGCTCGGCCAGCGAGTAACCCAGCATGGTGCAGGCCTGGCGCCCCACCACCTCCAGCACCCCGTTGCGGGAGATCACGATGCCAACCGAGGCGTTGTCCAGCACGGCCTGGAACTGCCCGCGCAACGTCTCCCGCTGGTACTGCTCCTGGCTGCCTTGCAGGGCGAGCCCCTTGAACACCTTGACCAATTGGCCCACCTCTCCGCCGGCGCCAGGCCAAGTGATGGTCGGCCGAGCACCGGCAGGCGTGTCACGCCGGAGCATTTTTCGCGCGCTGTGTACCAGGTGGGCCAGGGGCTGAGCCATCCAGCCCATGGCCACCGCGGCGAGCAACATGCACAGCGCCATGCTGGCGGCAGCAATCCACCACGCCTCGCGCTGCGCGCCTTCCAGGGGCGCCAGCAGCGCCTGCGCAGGGCTCACCCGAGCCACGATCCATTGCGGCAGCGGCATGCCGGCCAGACTCACGATGTGCTCGGCCTCCATGTGGGTCGTGCCGCGTCCGGATATCGGCTGCGCCTGTGCATGCCAGCGCTCATACACAGGGGCCAGACCCGCCTCGTCGCCCACCTTGCCCATGATGCGGGTAGGGTCCGAGTGCGCCAGGATGGTGCCGTCGCGCGTGAAGACAATGAGCCGCGAATCCTCACGCGTGGGCAGCGTCATGGAGGGCGGCAGCAGGCCCTGCGACTGCAGGCGCAATGCACCGGCCACCACGCCCAGCACGGTACCGTCTTCACGGTGCAGCGGCATGGTGAACATCACGCGCGCGTCGCTGGTGCGGCCCGCAATCAGCTCGGAAACCAGCGGTTTTCCGTCCACCAGGGTTCGGCGCAGCGCATCGCGTTCGGCCGGGTCCAGATTGGAGGCCTTGTCCAGCCGCCCGGCCCGCAGGTTCAGGCGCAGCTCGCCATTGTCACGGGCCACCTGTATCGCATCAAAGAACTGAACTGCCGGCAGGCCCTGCTGCAGCAGCCATTCCAGAGCCGAGGGGGATTCCAGCATGCCCGGTGTGATACCGGCGGCCACGGTGCGCAGCACCTTCTGGCTCTGCTCGATCTTGCTGGCCAACAGGCGGGCCACCACCTCCACCTCGTCGGTCTGCTGGCTTACCACCCGGCGCATGGCCTCTTGCCCGGAGGCCCGCGTGACCAGCCAGGCCGACACCGCCCCCGAAAGCCCCACCGCCAGCACGGCCACCAGTACGAGACGCAACACCAGGGGGCCCGGCATCCACCAGCCCTGCGCTTCCTGATTGGGCGCGGGTGGGGGCGGGAGCGTCATGGACACTCCGCAACAGGAGCGCCCGGCAGGCGCAGGAAGTAGGCGATGGGCATGGGACAGGTCAAACCGGACTGGTCCCAACAAATATACGCAGCCCCCCCCTGCCCGGGCTTGGGTGGAACCCTCAGTCAACCCCAAGGAAAAACCCTGAGGCCCGGGAAGGTGTGAACCCACCCGCCCTGCCCGAGTGGGGCGGATTCACCTACACCTTCTGAACGCCTCAGCAGCCGGCCATCGACTGCAACGCCCGGGGTTGCGGCAGGTTCAGCACGTTCCCCGTGCCGTGGATAAGGCCCAGCTCCCGCAGGTGGCGCAGCACGCGCGAGAAAGTTTCTGGCGCAATCCCGAGCTGGGCGGCAATCAGGCGCTTGCGCTGGTGCAGCGTGACCTGCATGGCGCCGCTGTGGTCCGGCTGGGCGTGGTTCAGCAGCCACTGGGCGCAGCGCGACTCGGCATCCTGCGCCAGCCGGCTCACGGCCAGCTCCGACTGCTGGCGGTAGCCTTGCGCCATGTCGAGCAGCAGCCCCCGCGCACCCTCGGGCATTTCCGCCAGACTGCGGCGAAACTCCTCGATAGGCAGGCGCCGCACCTGGACACGGGTGTCGGCCACCATGTCCACCGGCAGCGGCATGCCCATAAGGGCCGACGCGGCATCCAGCCAGAACGGGCCTTCGACGGCCCCCAGCTGGTGGCGCAGGTAGCCATCGTCGAGCACGCCGCGCAGCACGCGGCCACTTTCAAGGTGCAGCACAGACGTCAGCACCTCGTTGCGCCTGCGCAGCACTTCGCCGGCGGCAATCAACTCGGTTTCGGCGGGCAGTGAGAAGTAGTTAGAGGGCAGCATGGAACGGACTGTGCCGCGCCGAGCCCCCCCAGGCATTGAGCAAGATCAAACCGAACCCTCGCGGCAGCCCTCGCGCTGCGCCGGGGTTGAGCCAAAGCACAAACGGCTCGATCACGCCGCCACGGGATGCCCCACGCTGCACATCGAATCACGGAAACAACGTGTAACAACCGTGTCACACCCGGCCGATATCGTTGCCCCCTTGCTCAGAGACCTCCGATCCACCGTGACGTACAACACCCTTGGGAGCCGACAGGCGGCGATGATGTCCTTGCTGTCACCGGCGGCGCGCCAGGGCACCGGCGCTCTGGCACGCCTTATGCGCGAGGGCGGGCTGCACTGCGTGTTCCAGCCCCTGGCCGACCTGCGCGAAGGCAGCATCTACGCCCACGAAGCATTGATCCGGGGCCCCCAGGGCACGCCTTTGCACACACCCGACGCCTTGCTGGAGGTGGCCCGGCGCGAGCACATCCTGCAAGACTTCGAGTTGCTGTGCGTTTTCACAGCCCTGCAGCAGTGGGGCGCACAGCAGGCGCAGGGGCGGCTGTTTGTGAACATCAGCGCCGACGCGCTGGTGCATGGCGTGGCCCTGATCGGGCCACGGATGCTGGGCGAGGCCATACGCAGCTTTGGCATGCATGCCCGCATGCTCGTGCTGGAGATCACCGAGCACGATCGCGTCACCGACATGCCCGAACTGCGCGAAGCCATCAAGGCCGTGCACGCCTGCGGCGCACGGCTGGCACTGGACGACTTTGGCGACGGCCGCTCCAGCCTGCGGCTGTGGTCCGAGGTGAAACCCGACTTCGTGAAGATCGACAAGTACTTCGTCCACGACATCAGCAACCACCCCGCCAATCTGCAGATGTTGCAGGCCATCAAGGGCATTGCCCAGGTATTTGGCACCCAGCTCATTGCCGAAGGCATCGAGACGCAGGACGACCTGCGTGCGCTGCGGGACCTGGACATCCCCTACGGCCAGGGCTGGCTTCTGGGCCGCCCCGCCGCCCTGCCACGGGACAGTGTGGAGCGGCTGGCGCAAGAAGTGATGCAGGACCGCCGCGTGGCCGTATTGCCGCACCTGGGGCAAACGGCGCGCCCCGGCATCCTGCGCAGCCTGATGGTGGTGCAGGCGCCCTTTGCGTCGCCGGGCACCAGCAACGACGCCGTGGCGACCTTGTTCCACAAACACCCGGACCTGCACGCCCTGCCGGTAGTGGAGGGCTCCCGCCCCGTGGCACTCATCAACCGCCAGCAGTTCATGAACCACTACGCCACGCTGTACTTCCGCGAGGTGCACGGCCGCAAACCCTGCCTGGCGTTCGCCAACACAGCGCCCCGCGTGGTGGAGCTCGACTGTGATGTGGACCAGCTGGTGGGCATCCTCACCTCGCAGGACCAGCGCTACCTGAATGACGGCTACATCGTCACCGACAACGGCCGCTACCTGGGCCTGGGCACGGGCGACCAGCTCGTGCGCGCCGTGACCGAAACCCGCATCGAGGCGGCACGCCACGCCAACCCGCTGACGTTTTTGCCCGGCAACATCCCCATCAGCCTGCACATGCAGCGCCTGCTGGAGAGCGGCACCGAGTTTGTCGCGTGCTACGCCGACCTGAACAACTTCAAGCCCTTCAACGACCATTACGGCTACTGGCGCGGCGACCAGATGATCCGCCTCGTCGCCCGCCTGGCCACCACCCACTGCGACGCGCGGCGCGACTTTGTGGGCCATGTGGGCGGGGACGACTTCATGCTGATCTTTCAGAGCAGCAACTGGCTGCAGCGCTGCAAGAACATCGTGGATGAGTTTGCGCGCGAGGCTATCGCGCTGTTCGACGAACCCGCGCGGCTGGCGGGCGGCATCCAGGCCGAAGACCGGCACGGCGTGCAGCGGTTCTTCCCGTGCACCACGCTGGCTATCGGTGCGGTGCGCGTCATGCCGGGGCGTTTTCGGCACGCCGAGGAAGTGGCCAACCTGGCGGCAGTGGCCAAGCATGAGGCCAAGCAGGCGGCCGCTGGCGTGGTGCTGCACGGCGGGTTTACGGAGTCGAGCCTGGGGGCGTTGGCGGCGACGCGGGCGCTGTAGGATGTGTTGGCCGCCTGAGTCTGCGCACCCCGTCACGGGGCTGTGGGCGCCCCCGCCTCAAACCAGCGCCCGATCAGCGCCCGCTCCGCATCAGTGATCTGCGTGGAATTGTTCATCGGCATCAGCTTTTGCACCACCACCTGCTGGTAGATGGCCTGGGCGTGTTGCTTGACCAGCTCCGGCGAGTCGAGCCGCAGGTTCTTCATCTGCACCGCCTCGCCGTGGCACAGGTAGCAGCGCTGCTCCAGCACCGCTTGCACTGATTTATAGTCATTTTGGCCACCAGCGCTTACCCCACCTGCGTCAGCAGCTCCTGAAACAGTAGCATTCGCATTGGCTGGTGGTACTGGCCGCATCCACACGATGGCGCCGACGATGACAGCCACGCCCACCAGCGCATAGGGCAGCGGGTTGCCATTGCGGCCCAGCTTGTAGCCGTGGCGCATCACAAAGAACTGGCGGATGGCGGCGCCGGCAAACATCATGAGGATGAGCACCAGCCAGTTTTGCGGGTGGCTCCAGGTAAAGCTGTAGTGGTTGCTGAGCATGGCAAACAGCACGGGCAGCGTGAAGTAGGTGTTGTGCACGCTGCGCTGTTTGCCGCGTTTGCCGTGGATGGGGTCCACGGGCTGGCCGGCCTTGATCTGCGCCACCACGGTGCGCTGGCCGGGGATGATCCAGAAGAACACGTTGGCGCTCATGGCGGTGGCGATCATGGCGCCCACCAGCAAGAAGGCTGCACGGCCTGCAAACCAGTGGCAGGCCAGCCATGAGGCCACGCACACCAGCACGAACACCAGCGCGCCGACGATGGCATCGCCGTTCTTCTTTTGGCCGAAGATGCGGCAGATGGCGTCGTACAGCAGCCAGAACACGACGAAGAACGCGAGCGCCACCACGATGGCGGTGGCTGGTGCCCAGTCCATTTTCGACTTGTCGATGAGGTAGGTGCTGGCGCTGTACAGGTACGACACGGTGAACAGCGCAAAGCCGCTGATCCAGGTGCTGTAACTTTCCCAGAAGAACCAGTGCAGGTGTTTGGGCAACTGCGGTGGCGACACGGCGAACTTGACGGGGTGGTAGAACCCGCCGCCGTGCACGGCCCAGAGCTCGCCGCTGACGCCCTGTTTTTTCAGGTCTTCGTCCTCTGGCGGCGTGAGGCTGCTATCCAGAAAGACGAAGTAAAACGACGAGCCGATCCAGGCGATGGCGGTGATGACGTGGACCCAGCGCAACAGCAGGTTGGCCCAGTCGAGAAAGTAGCTTTCCATATCTCAACCTTGGCAGCGCGGGGCGCTGCAAACCTGCTCACCACTGCGGGCGCTCTGAGCAGAAATTTTGGTCGCGCACCTTGGCCAAACACGGAGTGTTGGCCGGGGCACCGCTGCGACCCATGAATCGGTGAAAAGTGTATGCAGGATTTGTTCCAGATTCCAGCCCCGGCTGTGGGATTGCTGGCCCGGAATTACCCTCGGCCTGACCCCTTCAAGGTCTGCAGCAGCTGCGCCGCCACCGCCACGGCGATCACCTCGGGCTCCTTGCCCTCAATGCCGGGGATGCCAATGGGGCAGGTGACCTGCGCGAGTTCGTCTTGCGCAAAGCCACGGCCGTGCAGGCGATTGCGGAATGTAGCCCACTTGGTTTTGCTGCCAATGAGGCCGATGAACGGCAGGTCACCCTGCTCGCGCTGGCGGCGCAGGCAGGCGGCGACCACGTCCAGGTCTTCGGCGTGGCTGAAGCTCATGATCAGCACGCGGCTGCCCGGGGCCAGGCTCGGCACGGCCAACTGCACGGGCTCGGAGTGCTCGCACACCACGCCCTCGGGCGCCGGGGTGGGGAAGATGCCATCGCGGCTGTCGATCCAGGTCAGCGCAAAGGGCAGCGGCGCCAGCACCCGTGCCAGCGCGTGGCCCACATGGCCGCCGCCGAACAGCGCCACCGGGTGCTGGCGGGGCGCCAGGCGCGCGGCCAGGCCGGCGGCGGGGGCCAGGTCGGCCGCGGTCAGCAGCTCAAATGTCAGGTACACCACGCCCCCGCAGCACTGCCCCAGCGCCGGGCCCAGCGCATGGCGCTGCCGCGCGGGACCGGGCACACCGGCCAGCTGGCGGCGCGCTTCGGCCATGGCCTGCAGCTCCAGATGGCCACCGCCAATGGTGCCCACGGTGCGATCGGCCAGCACGGCCATCCACGCGCCTGCTTCACGCGGGGCCGAGCCTTCGGTAGACTCCACCCGCACGAGGCAAGCGTTGGCGCCCGCCAGGGCCTCCATCAACAATCGCAAATCAGTCAATCCAGATCCTTTATCGCTGACACCACCGCGTGGCGCCTTCAGACCGGCGCCTCGCCCAGCCAGTTTTACCCATCCACCATCATGCCGTCTCCAGCCCCCGAACGCCCTTCCAGTACCCGCAGCCGCCACTGGCTGCTTGCCGGGCTCATGGCCTCGGTGGCGGCACTGGTGGCCGCCTGCAAATCGGCGCCCGAGCCCCCTGCCCCCGTGCAGGACAGCCGCGCGCCCAGCACCGACCCGTCCACGGGCGTCAAAGGCCCCGTGCCCGGCAGCGCGGGTTCGGCCCGTGCATCCGCGGCCAGCACGCCCCGCGCCTACCGCCAGGACGCCGCCACCCACCTGTATGGACTGAACAAGAACCGCATTTTCAAAGGCAAGCTGCCACCGCTGCTGTATGCCATCGGCGTGCTGGAGGTCGATATCGACCGCACGGGCAAGGTCACCCGGCTGCACTGGATGCGGGCGCCCAAACACGCCCCCGAGGTGATCGCCGAAATCGAACGCACCGTGCGCGCTGCGGGCCCCTTCCCGGCGCCCACGCGCATGGGCAAGGTCACGTACACCGACACCTGGCTCTGGGACAAGAGCGGCAACTTCCAGCTCGACACGTTGACCGAAGGTCAGCTGTAGGGACTTCCCCCTGAGGCGCTGCGGGGCGGCCCTTGCCTGGCATCCTTGGCCTGGGCCGCGCCCCTGTCACCGCCATGTCGCTTGCCGCACTTCGCAGCCGGACTCCTTATGACCCGCGGTAGGTCGAATAGCTCCAGGGGCTAACCAGTAGTGGCACGTGATAGTGCTGGTCGGCGTGCGCAATGCCGAAGTCCAGGCTCACCTGGTTGAGAAAGTTCGGCTCGGGCAGCTGCACGCCCCGGGCCTTGAAGTACCCTGCCACATCAAACCGCAGCCGGTAGGTGCCGGTGCGCAAGCTGGCGTTGTCAAACAGCGGCACATCGGTGCGGCCATCGTGGTTCAACACCAGGCGCTTGATGAGGGTGGCGTTGTCGCCATCGGTGGAGTACAGGGCCACCTCCATTCCAGCGGCGGGGCAGCCGTTCATGGTGTCCAGAACGTGGGTGCTCAATCCCATGGTGAATCTCCTGCAAGGTAAGAGGCTGTCCAATCGGCGGCGATTGCCAGACCACAGTGTGTAGACCAAAAGTGTATACACTTTTCGCCATCTACCCTATCATGCCGCCATGGAATCCTCATCCACCAGCGCGATTGTTGAAGCGCTGACCCGCGCCATCGTGGAGCACCGCCTGCAGCCGGGCACCAAGCTGGCCGAACAGAAGCTGGCCGACCACTTTGGCGTGTCGCGCACGCTGGTGCGGCAGGCGCTGTTCCAGCTGGCGCAGAACCGGCTGGTCACGCTGGAGCCCGCACGCGGCGCGTTTGTGGCCACGCCTTCAGCCGAAGAGGCCCGCCAGGTGTTTGCGGTGCGACGCATGCTGGAAAGCGAAATGACCCGCGCCTTTGTGCGCCAGGTGACGCCCGCCAAGCTGCGCGCCCTCCGCGCCCATGTCGCCGCCGAGAAGGCCGCCGTGGGCAGCCAGGATGCCAGCAGCCGCACCGAGCTGCTGGGCGACTTCCACGTGCGCATGGCCGAGCTGATGGGCAACGAGGTGCTGGCGCAGATGCTGGGCGACCTGATCTCGCGCTGCGCGCTCATCACGCTGATGTACCAGTCGGCCAGCGCGGCAGAACATTCGCACGAGGAGCACGCCGCCATCGTGGCCGCTCTGGCCGCGCGCGATGAAGAGCGCGCCGTGCAACTGATGCAAAGCCATCTTGAACATGTGGAGGCCAGCCTGGCCTTCGACCGCAAACGCCCCGCCAGCGACCTGGCCGCCGCGCTGACCTCTTGAACACAGCACCACCATGACCTACGACGCCACCGCCCCCTACCCCCGCGACCTGATCGGCTACGGCCCGAACCCGCCCCACGCGCAGTGGCCCGGCGGCGCCCGCATTGCGGTGCAGTTTGTGCTGAATTACGAGGAAGGCGGGGAGAACGCCGTGCTGCATGGCGACGCGGGCAGCGAGCAGTTTTTATCTGAAATGTTCAACCCCGCCAGCTACCCCGAGCGGCACATGAGCATGGAAGGCATCTACGAATACGGTTCGCGCGCGGGCGTGTGGCGCATACTGCGCGAGTTTGAAAAGCGCCAACTGCTGCTGACGGTGTTTGGCGTCTCCACCGCGCTGCAGCGCCACCCCGAGCTCACGGCCGCCTTCGTGGAGCTGGGCCACGAGATCGCCTGCCACGGCCTGAAATGGATCCACTACCAGAACGTGCCAGAGGACGTGGAGCGCGCCCACATGCGCGAGGCCATGGAAATCCTCCAGCGCATGACGGGAGAACGCGGAAGCTCGCAAGACCATGTGCATGGTCTGGGCTGGTACACCGGCCGCGACAGCCCCAACACCCACCGCCTGGTGGCCGACTACGGTGGCTTTGCATACGACAGCGACTACTACGGCGACGACCTGCCCTTCTGGATGAAGGTGCGCAAGACCGACGGCAGCGTGGTGCCCCAGCTCATCGTGCCCTACACGCTGGACTGCAACGACATGCGCTTTGCCCTGCCGCAGGGCTATTCGCACGCCGACCCGTTCTTTCAGTACCTGAAGGACACTTTCGACGCACTGTATGCCGAAGGCGACCCGGCTGGTGACAACGCGCCCAAGATGATGAGCATCGGCATGCACTGCCGCCTGCTGGGGCGGCCCGGGCGCATCACGGCGCTGCAGCGGTTTCTGGACCACATCGGGCAGCACAGCCACGTGTGGGTGGCCCGCCGGATCGACATCGCACGCCATTGGAAGCAGCACTTTCCTGCCCCAGTTTTTTAAGCCAAATTGGCCTCCAGCGCTTATCTGTATTGCGCCAGCAGCTCACTTTTTAGAAGCAAATACCATGTCCCTCACACTGGAACAACTCAACACCGCCAGCGCCGCCGAGGCCCTGGCGCTGCTGGACAGCCTGTACGAACACTCGCCCTGGATTGCCGAGCAGGCCCTGGCGCAGCGGCCCTTCCGAACGCTGGCGCACCTCAAGCACGCCTTGGCGCAGGTGGTGCGCACCGCGGAGCTGGACGCCAAGCTGGCCCTGATCCGCGCCCACCCCGAACTGGCAGGCAAGGCCATGGTGGCCAAAAGCCTCACGGCCGAGTCCACCAACGAGCAGAGCAAGGCGGGCCTCACGCAGTGCACGCCCGAGGAGTTCGAGCGCATCCAGCAGCTCAACGCCGCGTACAACGAGCGCTTTGGCTTCCCGTTCATCCTGGCCGTGCGCGGCCCGCGCGGCACGGGCCTCAGCAAGCGCGAGATCATCGACACCTTTGCCCGGCGGCTGGACAACCACCCCGAGTTCGAGCTGGCCGAGGCGCTGCGCAACATCCACCGCATTGCCGAGATCCGCCTGGCCAACAAGTTTGCCGCCGAGCCGGTGCTGGGCAACGACGTGTGGGACTGGCACGAGCAACTGGCCGAACACTCTGACCCCGGCTTTGCCGAAAAAGGCCAGCTCACCGTCACCTACCTCACCGACGCGCACCGCGCCTGTGCGCAGCGCATCAGCCACTGGATGCACGGTTGCGGCTTTGACGAGGTGGAGATCGACGCCGTGGGCAACGTGGTGGGGCGCTACCACCCGGCCACCAGCGGTGCACGCTACCTGATGACGGGGAGCCACTACGACACCGTGCGCAACGGCGGCAAGTACGACGGGCGGCTGGGCATCTTCGTGCCCATGGCCTGCGTGCGCGAGCTGCACCGCGCCGGGCGCCGCCTGCCATTCGGCATCGAGGTGATTGCCTTTGCTGAAGAAGAAGGCCAGCGCTACAAGGCCACCTTCCTGGGCTCGGGCGCGCTCATCGGCCACTTCAACCCCGCCTGGCTCGACCAGAAGGACGCCGACGGCATCACCATGCGCAGTGCCATGCAGCACGCGGGGCTTTGCATTGACGACATAGAAAAACTCCAGCGCGACCCGGCGCAGTACCTGGGCTTCCTTGAAGTGCACATCGAGCAGGGCCCCGTGCTCAACGAGCTGGACCTGCCCCTGGGCGTGGTCACCTCCATCAACGGCGGTGTGCGCTACCTGGGCGAG
The DNA here is from genome assembly GCF_000238595.1 of Acidovorax sp. NO-1. Lineage (GTDB taxonomy): Bacteria > Pseudomonadota > Gammaproteobacteria > Burkholderiales > Burkholderiaceae_C > Acidovorax. Next base: position 78,331 of record NZ_AGTS01000078.1, read on the forward strand.
ATGATCGGCATGGCCAGCCACGCCGGCACCACCCCCATGGACCGCCGCCGCGACGCCGCCGTGGCCGTGGCCGAGCTGGCGCTGTACATCGAAAAGCGCGCAGCGCAAGACGGCGACTCGGTGGGCACCATTGGCCTGCTGAACGTGCCCGGCGGCTCCATCAACGTGGTGCCGGGGCGCTGTCTTTTTTCACTGGACCTGCGCGCCCCCACGGACGCGCAGCGCGACGCGATGGTGACGGACGTGCTGGACGAACTGGCCCGCATTGCAGGGCGCAGGGGCCTACGCTACACGCTGGAAGAATCCATGCGCGCAGCGGCCGCACCCAGCGCACCCGCCTGGCAGCACCACTGGGAGCGCGCCGTGGACGCGCTGGGCCTGCCCGTGTTCCGCATGCCCAGCGGCGCCGGGCATGACGCGATGAAACTGCACGAAATCATGCCGCAGGCCATGCTGTTCGTGCGCGGCCAGAACTCCGGCATCAGCCACAACCCGCTCGAATCCACCACCAACCACGACATCCAGCTGACCATCGAGGCCTTTGCCCAGGTCCTGGAGCAGCTCGCCAAGGAACACCAAACATGACCGCACCCACACAGCCCTCGTACGCCGCCCTCGACGCCTGGATCGACCAGCACTTTGACGAGGAAGTGCGCTTTCTGCAGGCCCTGGTGCGCGTGCCCACCGACACACCGCCCGGCAACAACGCGCCCCATGCCGAACGCACGGCAGAGCTGCTCAAGGACTTTGGCTACGAAGCCGAAAAACATGCCGTGCCCGCCGCCGAGGTGCAGGCCTACGGCATGGAGTCCATCACCAACCTCATCGTGCGCCGCACGTATGGAAGTGGCGGCAAGACCATTGCGCTGAACGCGCACGGCGACGTGGTGCCCCCCGGCGAGGGCTGGACGCACGACCCCTACGGCGCCGAGATCGTGGATGGCGCCATGTACGGCCGCGCCACCGCCGTGAGCAAGGGCGACTTTGCATCGTTCACCTTCGCCGTGCGTGCGCTGGAAGCCATAGCCAAGCCCACGAAAGGCGCGGTGGAACTGCACTTCACCTACGACGAAGAATTTGGCGGTGAACTCGGCCCCGGTTGGCTGCTGCAAAAAGGCCTGACCAAGCCCGACCTGATGATCGCCGCAGGCTTCAGCTACGAAGTGGTCACCGCCCACAACGGCTGCCTGCAGATGGAAGTGACCGTGCACGGCAAGATGGCACACGCCGCCGTGCCGCACACGGGTGTGGACGCGCTACAGGGCGCGGTACACATCCTGAACGCGCTGTACGCGCAGAACGACGAATACAAGAAGGTCACGTCCAACGTCACGGGCATCAAGCACCCCTACCTGAACGTGGGCCGCATCGAAGGCGGCACCAACACCAACGTGGTGCCAGGCAAGGTGATGTTCAAGCTCGACCGCCGCATGATCCCCGAAGAGAACCCGGCGGAGGTCGAAGCCAACATCCGCCGCGTGATCGAGCAGGCAGCGGGCGAACGCGCCGGTATCCGCGTGGACATCAAGCGCCTGCTGCTGGCCAACGCCATGACGCCGCTGGCGGGCAATGCACCGCTGGTCGATGCGATCCAGAAACACGCCGAGGCCGTGATCGGCGAGCCCGTGCCCGCCGTGGGCACGCCGCTGTACACCGACGTGCGCTTGTATGTGGAGCGTGGGATTCCCGGCGTGATCTACGGCGCCGGGCCGCGCACGGTGCTGGAGTCGCACGCCAAGCGGGCGGACGAGCGCCTGCAGTTGGAAGACCTGCGCCGCGCCACCAAGGTGATTGCGCGGTCGTTGCATGATTTGATGGCGTAGATCTGGTTAAAACCCGCCTCAGGCGCTTACCTATAAAGCGTTATGCGCTATCGATTTTATAGTCTTCGCCGTGCATGTATTGAAGGGCGGAGGCCGGGGCGACATCCCGGCTCCCGCCCGCAAAACAGGCAAACCATCAAAAAATAGCTGCTGCCACCCACAAAAAACACACGCTGACAACTACAAAACCAAGATCGCCCGGAAGTCATTCACATTGGTGTGGGTAGGCCCCGTCACCACCAGATCTCCCAGGGCGTCAAAGAAGCCGTAGGCGTCGTTGCGGTCCAGGTGGGCGGCGATGCGCAGACCCGCCGCCTCGGCCCGCGCCAGCGTGTCCGGCGCCACGCGGGCGCCGGCGTTGTTTTCCACGCCGTCAATGCCATCGGTGTCCGCCGCCAGCGCCCACACGCCCGGCTGCCCCTGCAGCGCCTGCGCCAGCCCCAGGCAGAACTCGCCCGCGCGGCCGCCCCGCCCCCGGGGTGTACCGGGCGGCTGCGGCCGCACCGTGACCGTGGTCTCGCCACCGGAGAGGATCACGCAGGGCCGCGCGAAGGGCTGGCCATGCTGTGCCACGGCCCGCGCGAGCGCGGCGTGCACCTTGCCCACCTCGCGCGATTCCCCTTCCATAGCGTCGGAGAGGATGTGCGCCTGCACGCCCGCCGCGCGAGCAGCCTCGGCCGCCGCTTCCAGCGCCTGCCGGGGCGTGGCGATGAGGTGTACGGCGTGGCCAGCGAACACGGCGTCGCCGGGCTTGGGTGTTTCCAGCGTGCCGGCTTCGAGCGCCGAGCGCACCGCGGCGGGCACCTCGATGCGATAGCGGTCCAGGATCGCCAGCGCATCGGAGCAGGTGGTGGCGTCGGGCACCGTGGGGCCGCTGGCGATCACGGAAGGGTCGTCCCCCGGCACATCGCTGATGGTGAGCGTGACCACGCGCGCCGGCGCGCAGGCCGCGGCCAGCCGCCCGCCCTTGATGCGCGACAGGTGCTTGCGCACGCAGTTCATCTCGTCGATGGCGGCGCCACTGGCCAGCAGCGCCTGGTTGATGCGCTGCTTTTCCTCCAGCGTGAGGCCATCGGCCGGCAAGGTGAGCAGGGCCGAGCCGCCGCCCGATATCAGGCACAGCACCAGGTCGTTTTCGGTCAGGCCCTGCGTGTGCGCCAGCATGCGCTGCGCGGCGGCAAGCCCTGCCGCGTCGGGCACGGGGTGCGCCGCTTCCACCACCTCGATGCGCTGCACCAGCCCTTCAGGCCGCGGCGGCGTGTGGTGGTACCGCGTGACCACGAGGCCCGACAGGGGCGCATCGGCGGGCCACAGCGCCTCCACCGCGTGCGCCATGGCGCCACCCGCCTTCCCCGCGCCCAGCACCAGGGTGCGGCCACCACTATCCGGGGTAGGTGGCGCTGGCAGGAATGCCGCCGTGTTGTGCAGCGGCAGCGCACGGCGCACGGCCACGCGGTAGAGGTGTTGCAGGAATTCGCCGGGCTGGCGGGCAGGATCGGGTGCAGGGGTGGTCATGGGCGTTTCTCCGGTGGCGATTGTGACGCGTGGCGTTCTCCTGCACGGCGCCGAATCCGGTATCCTGCGGGCCTCGATCAAGGCTGTGGCCCTGAACGTTGCTTCCATGGCGCCAGCCGCGACACCTTCCGCCGCTGTCCACGCCCCACGCCAGGCCGACGCCCACGAGCGTCCCGCCTGCGCGCTGCCAGGAACCCGTTACCCGGCCCGCCCCCGGGCCACAACCTGCGTGACCACACGCCCCGTGTGCCATTGCGGCCCCTGGGGTTGCGGCCCATGCTGCATACGCATAAACGTGCATGCCAGCCCGCCACGCCATCGGGTACCCTTGTTTTTGCTTTCCGCCCAGGACTTCCAGGATTTCCGTATGACCCAAAACATTTCCGCCGCCGAGCAGGCCCTGCGCGACGCCGCGCGCGAGTACCACCGCAACCCCACCCGGGGCAAGATTGCCGTCACCCCCACCAAGCCTTTGTCCAACCAGCGCGACCTGTCGCTGGCGTATTCGCCGGGCGTGGCCTATCCGTGTCTGGACATCGCGGCCGATCCCTCCAAGGCGTTCGATTTCACCTCGCGCGGCAACCTGGTGGCCGTGATCACCAACGGCACGGCCGTGCTGGGCCTGGGCGACATCGGCCCGCTGGCCGCCAAGCCGGTGATGGAAGGCAAGGGCTGCCTGTTCAAGAAATTTGCCGGTGTCGATGTGTTCGACATCGAACTGGCCGAGCGCGACCCCGACAAGCTCATCGAGATCATTGCGGCACTGGAGCCCACGCTGGGCGGCATCAACCTGGAAGACATCAAGGCGCCCGAGTGCTTCTACATCGAGCGCGAACTCAGCAAGCGCATGAACATCCCGGTGTTCCATGACGACCAGCACGGCACGGCCATCATCAGCAGCGCGGCGCTGCTCAACGGCCTGGAGCTGGTGGGCAAGCAGATCGGCGAGGTCAAGGTGGCCGTGTCCGGCGCGGGTGCCGCCGCCATTGCCTGCCTGAACGTGATGGTGGGCCTGGGCGTCAAGCGCGAGAACATCTTCGTGTGCGACTCCAAGGGCGTGATCTACGAAGGCCGCCCCGGCGGCTATGACGAATCGAAGGCCATCTACGCGCAAAAGACCGACGCCCGCACGCTCGCCGATGCGGTCAATGGCGCCGACGTGTTCCTGGGCTGCTCGGCCCCCGGCGTGCTCACGGCCGAGATGGTGAAAACCATGGCGCCGAAGCCCATCATCCTGGCGCTGGCCAACCCCGAGCCCGAAATCCGCCCCGAGCTGGCCAAGGCCATCCGCCCCGACTGCATCATCGCCACGGGCCGCTCGGATTACCCGAACCAGGTGAACAACGTCCTGTGCTTCCCGTACATCTTCCGCGGCGCGCTCGACTGCGGCGCCACCAAGATCACCGAGGCCATGAAGCTCGCCTGCGTGCGCCAGATTGCCGACCTGGCAAAGGCCGACATCAGCGAGGAAGTGGCCAACGCCTATGCGGGCAAGGAACTCACCTTCGGCCCCGACTACCTCATCCCCACGCCGTTCGATTCGCGCCTGATCCTCAAGATTGCGCCTGCGGTAGCCAAGGCGGCTGCGGAATCGGGCGTGGCCACGCGTCCCATCGAGGACATGGAGGCCTACAAGGACACGCTGTCCCGCTTTGTCTATCAGACCGGCATGCTGATGCGCCCGGTCATCATGGCCGCCAAGGCCCTGCCCGACGCGCAAAAGCGCGTGGCCTATGCCGATGGTGAAGACGAGCGCGCCCTGCGCGCCGCACAGATGGCCATCGACGACAAGATCGCCGTGCCCATCCTGATCGGCCGCCCCGCAGTGATTGCCGCCCGCATTGCCAAGGCCGGCCTGCGCATGCAGCTGGGCAAGGACGTGGAGGTCTGCAACCCCGAAGACGACCCACGCTTTCGCCAGTACTGGGAGCACTACCACCAGCTGCTCAAGCGCGATGGCGCAACGGCCGAAGTGGCCAAGGCCGCCGTGCGCCGCTCCAACACCATCATTGCCTCACTGATGGTCAAGCTGGGCGATGCCGACGCCATGATCTGCGGCCTGGTGGGCACGTATGAAACGCACCTGGAACGCATCCACAGCATCATCGGCCGCCAGAGCGGCGTGAGCGACTACGCGGCCCTGAACGCCCTGATGACCAACCGGGGCACGCTGTTCATTGCCGACACCTACGTGAACGAAGACCCCACGGCCCAGCAGCTGGCAGACATCGCCTGGATGTCGGTGCAGGAGGTGCAGCGCTTCGGCATCCCACCCAAGGTGGCCTTCCTGTCGCATTCGAGCTATGGCTCGTCCAAGCGCGCATCGGCCCGCAAGATGCGCGAGGCGCGCGACCTGTTCGTGGCCGCCCACCCCGAGATCGAGTGCGATGGCGAGCTGCATGGCGATGCCGCGCTGGAGCCGAACATCCGCAGCGCCTACATGGCGGATTCGACCCTGACGGACTCGGCCAACCTGCTGATCTGCCCGAGCCTGGATGCCGCCAACATCCTCTACAACGTGCTCAAGACGACCACCAGCGGCGGTGTCACGGTGGGGCCCATCCTCATGGGCGCCGCCGCCACGGCCTGCATCCTGACGCCTGCTGCTACCGTGCGCCGTGTGCTCAACATGACGGCCCTGGCCGTGGCCAGCGCAGCGGCGCGCCCCAAGTAAGGGCGCCGGGAGGGGCGCGGCAGGCAACCAACCCGCCTGCGCCCCGGCCGTATCCCCCGGGTGGTGCACCGCCGCCCGGGCGTGCACCATGTGGGGAAACCCTGCATGCCCGCACGCACCACTTCAGGGAACAATGGCTGCATGCCTGACCGCGTCCGCGCGAAAGCAGGCATCGATTTTGCTGAGTCCATGGCGACACCCCGCTGTGCCAACGGCACCTTCCCCAGCCTTTTCCGACAGGAGCCCCCATGAAAAAACGTTCGTTCCTGCAGACCGCCGCACTGCTGGCCGCTGCCAGTACCTTTTCGCTGGCGCAAGCGCAGACCCCCACGCCCATCAAGTTCCAGCTCGACTGGCGCTTTGAAGGCCCTGCAGCGCTGTTTCTGCAGCCTGTGGCCAAGGGCCATTTCAAGGCCGCAGGGCTGGACGTGACGGTGGACGCCGGCAACGGCTCGGGCGGCGCCGTGCAGCGCGTGGCCTCGGGCACGTATGACATGGGCTTTGCCGACCTGGCCGCCGTGATGGAATTCCACGCCAACAACCCCAACGCGCAGAACAAGCCCGTGGCGGTGATGATGGTCTACAACAACACTCCTGCCTCGGTGATGGCGCTCAAGAAGAGCGGCATTGCCAAGCCCGCCGACCTGGCAGGCAAAAAGCTGGGCGCACCCGTGTTTGACGCCGGCCGCCGCGCCTTCCCCATCTTCCAGAAGGCCAACGGCGTGGGCGCCGTGACCTGGACCGCCATGGACCCGCCGCTGCGCGAAACCATGCTGGTGCGCGGTGACGTGGACGCCATCACGGGCTTTACCTTCACCAGCCTGCTGAACCTGGAGGCCCGCGGCGCCAAGGCGGCCGACGTGGTGGTGCTGCCCTATGCAGACTTTGGGGTGAAGCTGTATGGCAACGTGATCATCGCGTCTCCGAAGCTCATCAAGGAGAACCCGGCCGCCATCAAGGCCTTCCTGTCGGCCTTTACCAAGGGCGCCAAGGAAGTGCTGGCCAATCCGGCCGCGTCCATCGAGCATGTGAAGGCCCGCGACGGCATCGTCAACGTGCCGCTGGAAACCCGCCGCCTGCAACTGGCGATCGACACCGTCATCAACAGTGCCGACGCGCGCGCCGAAGGCTTTGGCCAGGTCAAGCCCGCTCGCCTGTCCCTGATGGCCTCGCAGGTGTCGGACGCGTTCAACACCAAGACGCGCGTGAACGCCGACGATGTGTGGAACGGCAGCTTCCTGCCGCCCGCCGCAGAGCTGAACATCCTGCCGAAGAAGTAAACGGCTCCGCGCGCCGCGGCACGTTTACTATATTTTTTATAGCTGCTTGCGCTTACCGTAAAAGCGCTGGCGGCCATTTTTAGTCAAATTTTCTTCATGCAGGCTGCTGATTCCTATTTTGTGGACTTCCGCGATGTCTGGCTCGCCTACAACGACGAGCTGCGCGCGCAGAACCACTTCGCTGTCGAGGCGATCGACCTGCAGATCCGCCAGGGTGAGTTCATTGCCATCGTAGGCCCGTCGGGCTGCGGCAAGTCCACCTTCATGAAGCTGGCCACGGGCCTGAAGATGCCGTCCATGGGCAAGATCCTGATCGACGGCCAGCCGGTGACCGGGCCCCTGAAGATCTCGGGCATGGCGTTCCAGGCGCCCTCGCTGCTTCCCTGGCGCACCACGGTCGATAACGTGCTGCTGCCGCTCGAAATCGTCGAGCCCTACCGCAGCAACTTCAAGCAAAAGCGCAAGGAATACGAAGACCGTGCCCGCAAGCTGCTGCAAAAGGTGGGGCTGGCGGGCTATGAGGACAAGTTCCCCTGGCAGCTGTCGGGCGGCATGCAGCAGCGCGCCAGCATCTGCCGCGCCCTCATCCACGAACCCAAGATGCTGCTGCTGGACGAGCCCTTCGGAGCGCTGGATGCCTTCACGCGGGAAGAGCTGTGGTGCATCCTGCGCGACCTGCAGGCCGAACAGAAATTCAACGTCATCTTGGTCACGCACGACCTGCGCGAATCGGTGTTTCTGGCCAACACCGTGTACGTGATGAGCAAGAGCCCGGGCCGCTTTGTGGTGAAGAAGGAGATCGAGCTTGCCCACCCGCGCGAGCTGGAAGTCACCTACACCAAGGAATTCACGGACATCGTGCACGAGCTGCGGGGCCACATCGGCGCCCTGCGCAAAGTCGGTGCACCCATTTCGCAATAGAGCCCACTCCATTTTTCATGCACAAGAAAACCGTAGAACGCTGGTCACCGTGGATCCTGCTGGTGGCCATCATCCTGCTGTGGCAGATCATCTGCTCGGCCTTCAGCGTCCCTGAATACCTCTTCCCCAGCCCCTGGGTCATCGCCACGCAGCTGGTCGAGTTCAGTGGTGTGATCGCCGCCCATGCCTGGCGCACCTACTGGGTCACCATGGCGGGCTTTGGCATTGCCATCGTGGTAGGTGTGCTGCTGGGCTTCGTCATCGGCAGCTCACGCCTGGCCTATGCCGCCGTGTACCCGCTGATGACCGCGTTCAACGCACTGCCCAAGGCCGCGTTCGTGCCCATCCTGGTGGTGTGGTTCGGCATTGGCGTGGGCCCGGCCATCCTCACGGCCTTCCTCATCAGCTTCTTCCCCATCATGGTCAACATCGCCACGGGCCTGGCCACGCTGGAGCCCGAGCTCGAAGACGTGCTGCGCGTGCTGGGCGCCAAGCGCTGGGACGTGCTGACCAAGGTGGGCCTGCCCCGCTCCATGCCGTATTTCTTCGGTTCGCTCAAGGTGGCCATCACCCTGGCCTTTGTGGGCACTACGGTGAGCGAGATGACGGCCGCAAATGAAGGCATCGGCTACCTGCTCATCAGCGCGGGTTCGTCCATGCAGATGGGCCTGGCCTTTGCCGGCCTGATGGTGGTGGGCGCCATGGCCATGGTGATGTACGAGCTGTTCAGCGCCATCGAGAAGCGCACCACAGGGTGGGCGCACCGGGGCTCGCAGGGCGAGTAACCACAACCATCCTGAGCGCCTTGGGATGCCGCGCCTGGTGCCGCGCCCGCCTTGGCAGCGGGCACACCGGGCAGTCACGATGACCTGGCCCCAGGCCCCAGGCACCTGCACACTGATATCGACCGCCCCCCACCCATGTCCTGGCACGCCCGCCTGCAACTCGACTACACGGCAGAGCCCCCCGCTGGCAGCTCCCGCACCGTGGCCCGCTATGCACACCACGGGCCGCTGCGCATCCTGCAAAGCCTGTACCCCGAGGGCGACGGCATCTGCCACAACGTGCTGGTGCACCCGCCTGGCGGCCTGGTGGGCGGGGACACGCTGGACATCACCACCACCGTGGGCCCCGGCGCCCATGGCCTGGTCACCACGCCCGGCGCCACACGCTTTTACCGCTCCACCGGCCCGCTGGCTTTGCAGCGCAGCCACCTCACCCTGGCTGAAGGCGCTCGGCTGGAATGGCTGCCGCTCGAAGCCCTGTGCTACAGCGCCTGCCACGCCGAAAACCACCTTACGCTGAACCTCGCCCCCGGCGCCGAATGCATCGCCTGGGACGTGACGGCACTGGGCCTGCCGCACGCGGGCCAGCCGTTTGACCAAGGCCGATTCACCCAGCACGTGGAAGTGCCGGGCCTCTGGCTGGAGCGCGGCGTGATCGACGCCGCCGATGACCGGCTGCTGACCAGCCCCTCGGGCCTGGCAGGTCACCGCTGCATGGCCAGCATGTTCTTTGCCGCAGGCACGTCCCTCAACCGCACGCGCCGCGATGCGGCCCTGGACGCCGCACGTGCTGTGATGGAGCAACACCCCCAGGTCAAGGCAACAGCAGGCGCCACCAGCCCCAACGACCGCATGGTGGTGGTGCGCGTGCTGGCGCCGCAGGTGGAGCCTGCGATGAAGCTGCTCAAGGCGGTGCGGGTGGCTTGGCGGGAGGTGTTGTGGGGGTTGGAGGGGGAGGCGCCCAGGATCTGGGCGATGTAGGGCGTTGTCCTTGCTGCACACGCGACAGCGGGAGGGGTCCCGGCCCCGTACGATGCCGCATGAACCCGCACACACCCGCCAATCCGTCCGCCCTGCCCGCCGACCACCCCTTTGCCCAGGTGCAGGTGCTGGCCTTCGACATCTTTGGCACGGTGGTGGACTGGCACGGCAGCATCGCACGCGAGGTGCGGGCGCTGTACCCCCAGGTGGATGCCGACGCTTTCGCTCTGGCGTGGCGCGCGGGCTACCAGCCGGCCATGGCGCGCGTGATGCGCGGCGAACAGGGCTGGACGCTGATCGATGCACTGCACCGGCAAATACTGGACGAAATCCTGCCGCGCTTTGGCCTCGCACACCTGGGCGAGGCCGAGCGCCGCCAGCTCAACCGCGTGTGGCACCGGCTGGATGCCTGGGCCGACAGCGTGCAGGGCCTCACACGGCTCAAGCAGCGCTACACCATCACCACGCTGTCGAACGGCAACATCGGTCTGCTGACCGCCATGGCCAAACGCGCAGGGCTGCCCTGGGACTGCGTGCTGAGCGCCGAGGTGTTCAAGGCCTACAAGCCGCATCCCGACACCTACCTGGGCGTGGCGCGGGTGTTTGACCTGGCGCCGCACCAGGTGGCGCTGGTGGCCGCACACCACGATGACCTGGCTGCTGCGCGGGGCTGTGGTCTGCGCACGGCGTACATTGAGCGGCCGCATGAGTTTGGCGCGGCACAGCCCAAGGATGTGTCGCCCCAGCCGGGCAATGACCTGCATGCCACAGACCTCAACGCGCTCGCTCAGATGCTGGGATGCTGAGGCGCTCCGCGCGCGGCTGCCTCAACGCGCCACCAGCAGCTGCACGAACATCTGCACCTTGGCGCGGCATTCCGGGCTGATGGAGGTGAACTCCAGCCCGGCCACCCATTCGTCGCCATCGCGCTTGAGCGTGATGACTCGCGCATACACATCGGCCACGCGGTAGTCCACCAGCGGCAGCTCGAACTCCAGCTTGATCTCGCTGTGGGGTTCCAGCGGCTCGACCAGCTCCACCAGCAGGCCGTGATAGCCGATGTCCTGGATGGCGCCATGCACGATGTGGGGCACCACGATCTTGTCCTGCACACGCTGGCACAGGCAGGGCAGGCGCGCATCCACCCGGTGGCTGCGCCGGAACTCCTGGCGCGGCACCTTGAGCTTGTGGGAGGGTATGGCGATCAGCTCGCGCAGGTTGACAGGTTGTGTGCGGCCCTTGACATAGACCTGCATGGGCGCCGATGCCGACACCAGACCCCAGCAGCGCTGGTAGGTGGAGTCACTGATGAGCACCTGGCCGCGCAGGCTCAGCGCCTCGATGCGCGAGGCCAGGTTGACGGCCTCGCCGATCACGGTGTATTCGGAATACACATCCGACCCAAAACGCCCGGCCATCACCGTGCCGGTGTTCACGCCAATGCCCAGGAACACCTCTGGCAGCCGCTCCTGCAGGTGCGCCAGGTTGAGCTCGCGCATGGCCATCTGCATCTCCACGGCGCACAGCAGGGCACGGTCCACATCGTCGTCGCGGGCCACGGGGGCGCCGAACAGCACCATGATCGAGTCGCCCATGAACTTGTCGATGCTGCCCTGGTACTTGAAAACCACCTCGCTCAGCCGGGCAAGGCAACGATTGAGCGCTGCGATGACCACCGCCGCCGGCAGCGAGCCCGCCAGCGCCGTGAACCCGCGCAGGTCTGCCAGCAGGATGGTGACTTCACGCGGCGCAACGCCCAGCCCATCGCTGGCCGTGCCATGGGGCCAATCGGGGCCGCGCAGGATGGTTTCCATCTCGGCCTGCGCGTTTTCGCCAAGAGGCGCCCCTGTCTCCCGCTCGATCAGGGCCTGCAGGCGCTGCACGGCGTCGTTGTGAAATTCTTTGTGCATAAGAGCGGTGAAAACCAAAAGGGGCATTTGTGCCGCGCAGCCCCGTGGGCGTGCGGGTTGGGGCAGTTCAACCCAGAATAGACGGGGGCCTGCAGCCGGTCAAGCCGGTGAAACGCGGGGGCCCGGATGTGCCGGTTGCGCGCGCTGCTGCGCCGTTGCGGCACCTTGGTGCCTCCAATTTCCCGGAGTCACGGGGCCAGCAGCGTGCGGCTCACGCAAGCAAACTCGCCCTTGGGGTGGTCGTAGTCCCACCGCGCGGCAAAACGGGCCTGGCCGCTCGCCACGGCGCCAGTGGCTTCCACGCTCAGCACCAGCAGGCTGTTGGGGCTGCCGTGCCGCACACGCCGGGACACCGCGGTGCCCGCGCGGCTGGCCCACAGGCCCGGCGAAGGCTGCACCAGGCCCGGCTCATGCACATGGCCGGACAGCAACATCTGCGCCCCTGCCGCTTGCCAACGCTGCAGCGCCACATCGGCTCGACGGGGGCGGTGGGCCTGGTCGGCCGTATCGCGGGGTACCAACGGATGGTGGCTGGCCACAATGCGCCACGCGCCGGGTGGCGCGTGCGCCAGCCTTCGCGCCACCTCCTCGATCTGCGCGGCGGACAGGCTGCCGCGTTCGTGGCGCCAGGGCCTGGTGGTGTTGACCCCCACCACATAGAAGGGCCCCATCTGCCGCACGGGCTCCTGGTCCAGCCCAAACTGCTGCGCAAAGCGCTCATACGAACGCCCCCAGCGCATCCACCAGGCAAACAGTGGCAAGTCGTGGTTGCCGGGCAGCACCAGCGTGGACCGGGCATGCAGCCCCTGCAAAAACCGGGCGGCCAGCTCAAACTGCGCAGCGGTGGCGCGCTGGGTGAGATCGCCCGACACCACCACCATCTCCACGCCGAGGCGCTGCGCCAGCCGCTGCGCCGCAGTGCACACCTGCGGGTCGTGTGCCCCGAAGTGCAGGTCCGACAGGTGCATCAGGACATTCATGGCGGGCAGTCGCTACAAGACCGACGGGGTCAGAGCCGTCTCAGGCGGGCACCAGGCCGCCCGATGCGGTCGCGAGCGCCTCGGTGGGCGGCTCGCTGGCCTGCAGATGCGTCAGCGCATCCTCACGCACGAGGGGGCTGGGCGCCACAAGCCACAGGGGGCGGTCGCTCAGGCGAAAATGCAGCGGTGGCTCCATCCATTCGCGCTCTCCATCAAACGCCACCTTGACCTGCGGGGGCCGCCAGCTGGCAGGCTCCACGGTCAGCTCCGCGCATGCCATGCTCAGCACGGCAGTGTCCTTGTCGAGCTGGCCGGTGGCGGCATGCCACACCGTGCGCGCCACAGCCCACCGGCCCTGCGGCTTGAGCAGTACCACCGCCAGCTTGCCGCCATCGGCCACCATCTGCGCCTGGGGGAGGCCCATGCGGTCCAGCTGCAGCGGGTTGTTGCCCACAAAAAGGGTGGACACCAGATGCTCCTCCGGTTGGGCCGTGGCATCGCGGTGGGTTTTCATCACCACACGCCAGCGGCGGCCGGCTGCCGGCCGGAACATGCTCCACACGGCCGACGCAACAGCCACCAGGCGTGACCGGCCAAACCGCCGGGAGGCCTTCTCACGCTCGGCCAGCAGCTTCGGGTACAGCCCCACGCTGGCGTTCACCATGAACAGCCGGTTGTTGACATGCCCTACCTGCACCGGGCGCATATCCCCATCGTGCAGTGCCTGCAAAAGCTCTTGCACGGCTTGTTCAGGCTCCAGCGCCAGCCCATGCTCGCGGCTGAAATAGTTGAACGTTCCCATGGGCACCACGCCCATGGGAACGCCCACGCGCAACGCTGCGGCGGCAACGGCATTGATGGTGCCATCTCCGCCAGCGGCCACCAGCAGCCCCCCATCGGCGCGCGCGGCATACGCCGCATCACGGGCCAGTTGCACGATGTCGCCACGCTGGTCGGGAACATGCCACACCACGTCGTGGTCCTGCAGTGGGGCAATACCCTCCAGCCTGGCGCGCAGTGCGTCCAGGTCGGCACCCGGGCGCCGGGGTACCACCAGATGAATGGGACCGTGGGGTTTGGCAGAAGAAAGCGGTGGGTTCGAAGTGGTCATAAAAAGCGGGCAAAGCGCGTGTGGCCTGGCAAGCAGAAGCAGAAGCAGAAGCAGAAGCAGAAGCAGAAGCAGAAGCAGAAGCAGATGCAGAAGCAGATGCAGATGCAGATGCAGATGAAGGCCGAATCTCGGCCCTCGCATGCCGTGGCAACGCACGCCAGCCTGCCTATCGTTACGGCCGCTGCGTCAGCGTTCAGCCAGCAGTCGCGCCTTTGCGTTGTCAGCACCCGCCGACAACTGCGACGCTACGCTCTGCGCTGTACCGAATGCGGGAACTCAGGCTGCAGCCTGGGCTCCCTTGCTGTTTACCAACCGACCGCAGAGAAAGACCCGCCTGATGACGACGAACACCGCCGCCGCCGACTTTGGCGCCGTACTGGCCCAGCACCCTGTGGGCTGGTGGCTCGCTGGCATGGGTGCTTTCGCCCTGCTGGGCATGGTGGCACTGCAAGGCCTGCGCGCCCTGCGGCGTGCAAGTCCGCCGCTGCATCGGCTGCTGCCGCGCCTGGAGGCACGGTGGCTGATGCTGGTGGCCATGGGCGCCTCGGCCTGCACCCTGGTGATGGCGGGCGCAACGATGGCAGCGCTGGCCGAAAGCGGGCGCACCCAGGGCCCCTGGGGGGCACTGGACGACGCAGTGACCATGGCCCTGCGCGACCGGGCCGACACCGCCGTGCTGCAGGGGTTTGCCATGCTCACCCACCTGGGGGACACCTGGGTGCTGACGGCGCTAACGCTGGCCGTGGCGGGGGCCCTGTGGCGGCAGCGGCGCCGACTGCTGGCCACGGGCTGGCTGGTGGCCATGGCCGGCAACGGCGCACTCACCAAGATTCTGAAAAATGTCTTTGAACGCGTGCGGCCCGAACATCTGCATGGCATCGCGCAGGCGGATGGCTACAGCTTTCCAAGCGGGCACAGCAGTGCATCGATGGTGGCCTACGCCATGCTGGCCTACCTTGCAACGCGGCTCCTGCCACGCGCCTGGCACCTGCCCGCCGTGGTGGCAGCTGGCATGCTGATCTTCACCACCGGGTGGAGCCGCGTCGTGCTGCAGGTGCACTACCCCAGCGACGTGCTGGCGGGTTGGCTGCTGGGCGCCACCTGGATGGTGTGCACTGTGGTGGTCATGGAAAGCGTCTCGCGCTGGCGCAGCACTGTGGGTCGCCACATGAAGCTGGCCTGATGCGTCAAATGGCGACCAGACCGCGGATCCCCTTGGCTTGCATCTCGGTGCCGGGCCCACGCGCAATGACTTCGCCGCGCTCCATCACCAGGTACTCGTCGGCCAGCTCCTCGGCAAAGTCGTAGTACTGCTCACACAGCAGGATGCCCATCTCACCCTTGTCGGCCAGCATGCGGATGACACGGCCAATGTCCTTGATGATGCTGGGCTGGATGCCTTCGGTGGGCTCGTCGAGGATCAGCAGGCGCGGGCCGGGGGCCAGGGCACGGGCGATGGCCAGTTGTTGCTGTTGGCCACCTGACAGGTCCCCTCCACGGCGCTTGAGCATCTGCTTGAGCACGGGAAACAGCTCGTACAGGTGCGGGGGCACAGGCGTGGAGCCGCTTTTGTAGGCCAGGCCCATGCGCAGGTTTTCTTCCACGGTGAGGCGGCCGAAGATCTCGCGGCCCTGGGGGACGAAGCCGATGCCTGCGCGGGCGCGGTCGTAGGGCTTGGCCTGATCGATGGGCTGGCCGTCGAAGGTGATGGTGCCGCTCTTGATGGGGACGAGGCCCATGAGGCTTTTGAGCAGCGTGGTCTTGCCCACGCCGTTGCGACCGAGCAGCACGGTGACTTTGCCGGGGGCAGCGGTGAGGCTCACGTCGCGCAGGATGTGGGAGCCGCCGTAGTACTGGTTGATGTTTTGGACGGTGAGCATGGTGGTTTTTTGGGTGTTTTTGGCCTCTAGCGCTTATTCAGTAAGCGCCAGCAGCTATGTTTTTGATAGTTTCCACTGACCGTTCGGGCTGAGCTTGTCGAAGCCGGGGCTCGGGTGCTGGATAAGCCGCATGCCTGGTTTGAGGGCGGGAGCCGGGGTGTGCGCCCGGCGGCGCAGTAACTTTCTCTTGTCTCGCCAAGAGAAAGTCACCAAAGAGAAGGCGACCCTACTGTGCGTGTCCCTTCGCTGCGCTACGGGCAACCTGCGATGCTCGGTCAGGGGGTGCGCCGCAGAACTCACTGCGCGCTGCGCGCTCCGTTCAGACAACTGCGGCGAGTCAGTGCACGAAGTGCGTGTGTCCTTCGGCACACGCACGCACCCCCTGCCCTGCGCTTCTCGGCACGCACAGAAGGGAACCCGCAACCGGACAACCCCACGGGCCATTGCTGCGCTCGGCCTGGATGGCGCAGGCGCAGGCGCTGCGCGCCGCGACCGCGAGGCCGAGCGCAGCAATGGCCCGTGTGGACTGTTCGGCTGTTCGGCTGTCCCACCCCTGCTGGCTGCGCCTGCGGCGGGGCGGTTGCGGGGTGAGCATGCGCGTCGGAGCGCGCATGCCTCGTAATCTGACTCGCCGTGGTTGTCCGAGCGGCGCGCGCCAGCGCAAAGCGAGTTCCACGGCGCACCCCGCAACCGCCCCGACGCAGGTTTGCCCCTTCGCACAGCGAAGGGGTCGCAGACTGGGGGTCGCCTTTTCTTTGGTGACTTTCTTTTGGCGAAGCGAAAGAAAGTTACTCGCATGCCGGGCGACTCCCGGCCTCCGCCCTCAACACGGGCATGCTTTCTCAACCAGCACGCCCCAGCTTCGACAAGCTCAGCCAGAACGGATGGGGAGCGCCCAGGCTTCGACAGGCTCAGCCCGAACGGATGGGGTTCAGTTGCACGACCACAAAGCGAAGAGCGGCAGACCACCATATCACCGCCCCAAATAAACCTCAATCACCCGCTCATCCGCCTGCACCTGGTCCAGCGTCCCCTGCGCCAGCACAGACCCATCGCACAACACCGTCACGATCTCAGAAATGGTGCGAATGAAAGACATGTCGTGCTCCACCACCATCAGCGAGTGCTTGCCCTTGAGTGTCAAAAACAGCTCCGCAGTGCGCGCAGTTTCCTCATCTGTCATCCCCGCCACCGGCTCATCCAGCAACAACAACTTGGGGTCCTGCATCAGCAGCATGCCCATCTCGAGCCACTGCTTTTGCCCATGGCTCAGATTCCCCGCCATACGCGCCACGCTGTCCGCCAGATGAATCGTGTGCAGGATCTCGGCCAGCCGGTCCGACTGCGCTGAATCGAGACGGAAGAACATGCTCGACGTCACACCCTTGTGCGTCTTCAAGGCCAGTTCCAGGTTTTCAAACACGCTGAGCTGCTCAAACACCGTGGGCTTCTGAAACTTGCGGCCGATGCCCAGGCTGGCGATCTCCGGCTCGTTGTGGCGCAGCAGGTCGATGGTCGAGCCGAAATACACCGTGCCGCTGTCCGGCCGCGTCTTGCCGGTGATGATGTCCATCATCGTCGTCTTGCCCGCACCGTTGGGGCCGATGATGCAGCGCAACTCGCCGGGTGCGATATCGAGGCTCAGGTTGTTGATGGCCTTGAAGCCGTCAAAGCTCACGTTCACGTCTTCCAAATACAGGATGCGGCCGTGCGTGATATCCACCTCGCCGGGCGTGGCGATGCGCGAGAAGCCTGCAGTGCGGCCACCGGATTCGGTCTGGCCCAGGGCAGCAGGTGCCAGCTTGGCCTGAATGCGCCGCGCGCCTTCGTCCATCAGATCAGGCGTCATGGCGCGGCTCCTTCGGTCTTCTTTTGGTTGTTGTTCTTCTTCAATTTCTTGACCAGGCCCACCACACCATCGGGCAGGAACAGCGTGACGGCGATGAACAGCGCGCCCAGAAAGTACAGCCAGAACTCTGGCGCCGTCACGGTGAGCCAGCTCTTGGCACCATTGACGATGAACGCCCCCACGATGGGCCCGATCAGCGTGGCGCGGCCACCCACTGCAGCCCACACCGCGATCTCGATGGAGTTGGCGGCACTCATCTCGCCGGGGTTGATGATGCCGACCTGGGGCACATACAGCGCGCCCGCCACGCCACACATCATGGCGCTGATGGTCCAGATGGTGAGCTTGTAGGGCAGCGGCGAGTAGCCCGAGAACATGACGCGCGTTTCGGCATCACGCACCGCCTGCAGCACGCGGCCAAACTTGCTGCGCACCAGCCAGCGGGCCAGCAAAAAGAACACCAGCAACGTCACGCCCGTGAGCACGAACAGCGTCATGCGCATGTTCTGTGTGGCCAGTGGCATGCCCAGAATGCGCTTGAAGTCGGTAAAGCCGTTGTTCCCGCCAAAGCCCGTCTCGTTGCGAAAGAACAGCAGCATGGCCGCATAGGTCATGGCCTGGGTGATGATGGAGAAATACACACCCTTGATGCGCGAGCGGAAGGCGAAGTAGCCGAACACAAACGCGATCACGCCGGGCACCGCCACGATGAGGATTAAGGTGGCCACAAAGCTGTCGGACAGCGCCCAGTGCCAGGGCAGCTCCTTCCAGTCGAGGAACACCATGAAGTCGGGCAGGTCGCTTTGGTAGTTGCCGTCGCGGCCGATCTGGCGCATGAGGTACATGCCCATCACATAGCCACCCAAAGCGAAGAACAGGCCGTGGCCCAGGCTCAGGATGCCGGTGTAGCCCCAGATCAAGTCCATGGCGAGTGCGCAGATGGCGTAGCACATGATCTTGCCGAGCAGCGCCACGGCGTAGTCGCTGAGGTGGAAAGCGCTGCCTGCGGGCACCCACAGATTGAGTACGGGCGCCACGGCGCACACCACGATGAGCGCCACGATAAAGGCTGACCAGCCGCTGCGGGTAAGCAGCGGTGCCGGAGCAGGAAGTTGGATAGGAGATGGCGTAGTCATATCAGTCTGTCTCTATCGGCCTCAATCGGCCGTACGCCCCTTGACCGCAAAGATGCCCTGCGGTCGCTTCTGGATGAAGATGATGATGAATACCAGCACGGCGATCTTGGCCAGCACGGCGCCCGTCCAGCCTTCGAGGAACTTGTTGAGCACACCCAGGCCCAGCGCGGCATACACGGTGCCGGCCAGCTGACCCACGCCGCCCAGCACCACCACCATGAACGAGTCCACGATGTAGCTCTGCCCCAGGTCGGGCCCCACGTTGCCCACCTGGCTCAGCGCGCAGCCCGCGAGACCCGCGATGCCCGAGCCCAGTGCAAAGGCATAGGTATCCACCCGAGCCGTGTTCACGCCCATGCACGAGGCAATGGGCCGGTTCTGCGTCACGCCGCGCACAAACAGGCCAAGGCGCGTTTTGCTGATGAGGAAGGCCACACCGGCCAGCACCGCCAGCGCGAAGGCGACGATGATCACGCGGTTCCAGGGCAGCTGCAGGTTTTCCATGAGCTGCACGCCGCCGCTCATCCACGCGGGGTTTTCCACGCCCACGTTTTGCGCACCGAACACGGTGCGCACCAGCTGCTGCAGCATCAGGCTGATGCCCCAGGTGGCAAGCAACGTCTCCAGCGGGCGGCCATACAAGAAGCGGATCACGCTGCGCTCCAGCACCGCGCCCATCAGGGCCGACGCCATGAATGCCACCGGCACGGCCGCGACCAGGTACCAGTCGAACGCACCCGGAAAGTACCGCTGGAACACACCCTGCATCACATAGGTGGCATAGGCGCCGATCATCATCAGCTCACCGTGGGCCATGTTGATCACGCCCATCAGCCCGTAGGTGATGGCCAGGCCCAGCGCCACCAGCAGCAGGATGGAGCCCAGGCTGATGCCGGTGAACAGCGCGGCCAGTTTTTCGCCCCACTGCAGGCGGCCTTCCACCGCTGTCAGCGCGGCCTGGATGGCGGCTTTGACCTGAGGATCCTGTTCATTGCGCAGCTGCTCCAGCAGCACGGTGCGCGTGCCGGGGTTGCCGCTGGTGGCCAGATACTGCGCGGCCTTCAGG
This sequence comes from Acidovorax sp. NO-1, assembly GCF_000238595.1. Taxonomy (GTDB): domain Bacteria; phylum Pseudomonadota; class Gammaproteobacteria; order Burkholderiales; family Burkholderiaceae_C; genus Acidovorax. The sequence goes on from NZ_AGTS01000078.1 coordinate 98,242, forward strand.
CGCTGCGACGCGTCGCTGCTGGCCAGCAGGATGCGCGCGCGGATGGCTTCGAGCCGGGCTTGCAGGTCGGCGTTGTTCTCGGCGGCCAGGGCCTTCTCGATGAGGGGCAGACGCGCCTCGTCGGTCTCTTCGCGCAGCGCGTCGATGGCGGTGCGGCGCTGGGCCACATCGGGCGACAGCAGTTGCAGCGAAGCCAGTGCTGCGTCGAACTCGCCCCGCATGCGGTTGTTGTTGACGATGTCTTCGGCATCGTCGGGCACGGGCACCTCGGCGCCACTCACCGGGTCGTAGCCCTTGTCGTCTTTCATGACGATGGCCTTGTCGCCTGCGATCTTGACGGCGTCTTCACCCATGGCGCGGATAAAGGCCAGCGTGGCGTCGTCGGGGGTGGCAATGGCCTGCTGCAGCGCGGCGATGCGCTCGTCGGTATCGCCACTGGCCATGGCCCGCGCCGCCTCGGCCGTGAGTGCGTGCGCCTGCACGGCTGCACACAGCAGCAGGCAGGCGATCAGGCGAGAAAAAATGGAAGCAAGCATGACGAGGGCTGTGTGAAAAAGCAGTGGGCCGCAGAGCAGGCGCGATCTAAGAGCGAGGGCCGCCGCGCAAGGGCCGCCCCGCCGCGCTGGCGGCGTCCCCCCTCCCACGCGCAAGCGTGAGAGAGGGGGTGAAGGCGCGCAAGCGCCTCAGGGGGGTGCTCAGAGTTTCGACTTGCCGTCCGGCTCGTCCTTCTTCTTGTCGTTGCCTTCGATATATGGAGACCATGGCTTGGCCTTCACCGGGCCCGGCGTCTTCCACACCACGTTGAACTGGCCGTCGGCCTTGATCTCGCCGATGAACACGCTCTTGTGCAGGTGGTGGTTCTTTTCGTCCATCTTGCTCACGATGCCCGATGGTGCCTTGAAGGTCTGACCGGCCATGGCGGCAATCACCTTGTCGGTGTCGGTGCTCTTGGCCTTGGTCACGGCTTGCGCCCACATGTTGATGCCGATGTAGGTGGCTTCCATCGGGTCGTTGGTGAGCGGCTTGTCCTTGTGGCCCGCAATGCCCTTGGCTTTGGCGTAGTCGCCCCACTTCTTCATGAAGGCAGTGTTTTCAGGGCTCTTGATGGACTGGAAGTAGTTCCAGGCAGCCAGGTGGCCGACCAGTGGCTTGGTGTCCACGCCGCGCAGTTCTTCTTCACCCACGCTGAATGCGACGACTGGCACGTCCTTGGCCTTCAGGCCCGCGTTGCCCAATTCCTTGTAGAAGGGCACGTTGGAGTCGCCGTTGATGGTGGACACCACGGCCGTCTTGCCGCCCTGGCTGAACTTCTTGATGTCGGCCACGATGGTCTGGTAGTCAGAGTGGCCGAATGGGGTGTACTTCTCGTCGATGTCGGAATCCTTCACGCCCTTGGACTTGAGGTAGGCGCGCAGGATCTTGTTGGTGGTGCGGGGGTACACGTAGTCGGTGCCCAGCAGCACCCAGCGCTTGGCAGAGCCGCCGTCCTTGCTCATCAGGTAGTCCACCGCAGGGATGGCTTGCTGGTTGGGCGCGGCGCCGGTGTAGAACACGTTCTTGGACAGCTCTTCACCTTCGTACTGCACGGGATAGAACAGCAGGCCGTTCATTTCTTCAACCACGGGCAGCACCGACTTGCGCGACACCGAGGTCCAGCAGCCGAAGATGACCGAAACCTTGTCCTGGCCCAGCAGCTGCTTGGTTTTTTCAGCGAACAGGGGCCAGTTGGAGGCCGGGTCCACCACCACGGGTTCGAGCTTCTTGCCCAGCAGGCCGCCCTTGGCGTTGATCTCGTCGATGGCCATCAGCACGGTGTCTTTCAACACGGTTTCGGAGATGGCCATGGTGCCCGACAGGCTGTGCAGGATGCCGACCTTGATCGTGTCCTGGGCGTGGGCTGGCAGCGCAGACAGGCCAGCGAGCGTAGCGACGGCCGCGAGGGCCTTGAGGGAATAACGACGTTGCATGTGTGCTTCTCCGGTGGTGGTTTCAATCAATCAAACCGCTTCGCTCGCCGGTCCCTTGCAGGGCCCTGGGTGATCGAGCGATGGAATGGATTCTGGAGAGCGGGGCCTGCTTCGGAAATACGCCGGGTGGCGTACACGGCGGCCCGGCGCGAACGCGCAGAGCCTGTTCACCCGCGTTGTGTCGGGTAGGCGAAACGCTATGCAATTAGTAGCTAATAGCGCTTGATATATAAGCGCTAGAGGCCAAAAACACTCAAAATCTGCGGCAATCCCGGTGGTGGACAAACGCCCCTGGGAATTACGATGGGCAGCAACGGCCCTCCCCCGCTCACCCCAAAAGGAATAGACGATGGTGAAACGACGCACAGTGCTCCTCGGCGGCGCCGCAACGGCGGGCGCGCTGGTCATTGGCTGGGGCGTGATGCCGCCGCGCCAGCGCCTGCACCCCGCCGACCCCCTGCCGCAGACCAGCGGGCAGGCCGCCTTGAACGGCTGGGTCAAAGTGGGGGCCGACAACACCGTGACGGTGATGATGGCCAAGTCCGAAATGGGCCAGGGCGCACACACCGGGCTGGCCGCCATCCTGGCCGAAGAGCTGGACGCTGACTGGGCGCAGGTGCGGATCGAGATGACGCCCATCGACGACATCTACAACAACCTGGCCACGGTGGTGGACGGCCTGCCCTTTCACCCCGACAACGACGGCTCGATGAAGGCCGTGGCGGGCTGGCTGACCGCCAAGACGATGCGCGAGGTGGGCGTGATGATGACGGGCGGATCGAGCAGCATCAAGGACCTGTGGCTGCCCATGCGCGAAGCTGGCGCCCATGCGCGTGCGATGCTGATCCGCGCCGCTGCCGCGCAGTGGGGCGTGCAGGCGACCGAGTGCACGGCCAACGCAGGCTGGGTGGAACACACCGCAGGGCAGCGCGCCACCTTTGGCGAACTGGCCGCTCTGGCCGCGCAGCAGCAAATGCCGGGCAAGGTCGTGCTGAAAGAACCCGCACAGTTCAAGCTGATCGGCAAGCCGCTCACGCGCATCGAGGCGCCGTCCAAACTCGATGGAACGGCCGTGTTCGGCATCGACGCCAACCCGCCCGGCCTGCTGCACGCTAGCCTCGTGATGTGCCCCACGCGCGGTGGCAAGGTGGCCCGCTTTGACGCGGCCGCCGCCCAGAAGCTGCCCGGCGTGAAGCACGTAGTGGAAGTGGCGCCCTACCACGGCGGCACGGGCGGAGTGGCGGTGATTGCTGACACGCCCTGGCACGCCAAAAAGGCCGCTGCGGCCATCACCGTGGAATGGGACCACGGCCCCGCCGCCACCTTGTCGAGCGATACCGTGATGGCGCGGCTGGCCCAGGCGCTGGACGAAGCCAAGGGCTTTGGCTACCACAGCGCGGGCGATGTGGACGCGGCCATGCAAGGCGCTGCGACCACCATCACCGCCGACTACCGCGCGCCCTACCTGGCCCACGCCGCGCTGGAGCCGATCAACTGCACAGTGCAGTTCAAAGACGGCGCTGCCACCGTGTGGACATCCACCCAGGTGCCGGGCCTGGCGCGCCGCGCGGCGGCCAAGGCGCTGGGCATCGACGATGAAAAAGTGACCGTGCACCAGCTGCTGCTGGGTGGCGGCTTTGGCCGCCGGCTGGAGGCCGACTACGTGGCCCAGGCCGCCGCCATTGCCAAGGCGGCGGGTGGTGCGCCGGTGCAAACGCTGTGGAGCCGCGAGCAGGACACGCAGCACGACTTCTACCGCCCGGCCTGCATGGCCCGCTTCAAAGCGGGCTTTGACGCACAGGGCCAGCTGGTGGCGTGGCACAACGTGTCGGTGGGCCAGGCCATCGTGCCGCAGGTGCTGGTGCGCACCTTTGGCCTCGCAGGCGCAGGGCCGGACAAGACCACGTCCGAAGGCGCGTTCGACCAGCCCTACGAATGGCCCCATGCGCGCCTTGCGCACGAGATCGTTGACCTGCCGCTGCCGGTGGGCTTCTGGCGCTCGGTCGGGCACTCGCACCAGGCATTTTTCAAGGAAAGTTTTGTGGACGAGGCCGCAGCAGCGGCCAAGCAGGACCCGGTGGCGTTTCGCGCCGCACTGCTGCAAAAGCACCCGCGCCATCTGAAGGTGCTGCAAAAGGCGGCCGAGCTGGCGGACTGGGGCCAACCGCTGGCACCGGGTGCAGCGGGCGAGAAGCGTGCGCGCGGCGTGGCGCTGCACCAGTCGTTCGGCTCCATCGTGGCGCAGGTGGCCGAGGTGTCGGTGGGGGCCGACAAAACCATCCGCGTGCACCGCGTGGTGTGCGTTGTCGACTGCGGCGCCGCCATCAACCCCAACCTGATTGCGCAGCAGATGGAAAGCGGCGTGGTGTTTGGCCTCACGGCGGCGCTGTATGGCGAGATCACGCTGAAGGACGGGCAGGTGCAGCAAAGCAATTTTCACGACGTGCCGCTGTTGCGCATGGCCGACTGCCCGCGTGTGGAAACGCACATCATCGACAGCGCCGAGCCGCCCGAGGGCGTGGGCGAGCCGGGCGTGCCGCCCATTGCGCCCGCCGTGGCCAATGCCCTTTTCGCACTCACCGGCCAGCGCCTGCGCGCCCTGCCGCTGAAGCTGGCCTGAATCGATTCAAGGAACCACCATGTCCACGACCTTGCGCATCAACGGCAAAGCCATCTCCGTCACCGCCGAACCCGACACCCCGCTGCTGTGGGTGCTGCGCGGCGAGCTGCACCTCAACGGCACCAAGTTTGGCTGCGGCATGGCGCTGTGCGGCGCCTGCACCGTGCACCTGAACGGCGAACCCGTGCGCGCCTGCATCACGCCCCTGTCGGCCGTGGGTGACGCCGACATCACCACCATTGAAGGCCTGCAAGGCCCCGAGGCCACCGCCCTGCGCAGCGCGTGGACGGTGCTGGATGTGGCGCAGTGCGGCTACTGCCAGAGCGGGCAGCTGATGTCGGCCTGCGCGCTACTGAAGAAAACCCCGAAGCCCAGCGATGCGGACATTGATGCGGCGATGGGCGGGAATGCGTGTCGGTGCGGGACGTATCCGAGGATTCGGGCGGCGATTCATCGGGCGGCTGAGGGGCGGGGTTGATTTTTGGTTCGCTCGCTGATCTGAGCTGCATGACTAATTGAAGGGCGGGAGCCGGGGTGTGCGCCCGGCGGCGCAGTAACTTTCTCTTGCCTCGCCAAGAGAAAGTCACCAAAAAGAAGGCGACCCTACACGCTGCGTCCCTTCGCTTCGCTGCGGGCAACCTGCGGTGCTCGGTTTTGGCGGGATCTCGCTAAACTCGTGCCGCTTCGCGTCACTCAAACAGACGCGAGCCCTGATCCGCCAAAACCTCCGCTCCTCGGCGCATCCTGAAGGGAACCCGGGGATCGGACATCCACCCGGGCCATTGCTTCGCTGCGCTGCGCTCGGCCCCAAACGCGCGGGCGCAAGCGCCTCGCTGCGCAGACTGGGCCGAGCGAAGCAATGGCCCGTGTGGCTGTTCGGATGTTCGGCTGTCCCACCCCTGCTGGCTGCGCCTGCGGCGGGGCGGTTGCGGGGTGAGCATGCGCGTCGAAGCGCGCATGCCTCGTTGTCTAGCTCGCCGGGGCTGATCGAACGTAGCGCCAACGGCGCGCAGTGAGTTCCACGGCGCACCCCGCAAGCGCCCCGACGCAGGTTTGCCCCAACGCCGCAAGGCGTTGGGGTCGCAGACTGGGGGTCGCCTTTTCTTTGGTGACTTTCTTTTGGCGAAGCAAAAGAAAGTTACTCGCACGCCGGGCGACTCCCGGCCTCCGCCCTCGGCACAGGCAGGCCGCACGCAAGTACCCAAAACGCCAACCCAGTTAGAGTATCGACCTCGCGCAACCCCTCGCCCGCCCAGGCCTCTTCTCCTCCCTCCCCATGTCCAACCTCGTCGTCCACGGCGGCACCCCGCTCAAGGGCCGCATTACGCCATCTGCCAACAAGAACGCCGTGCTGCCCGTGCTCTGCGCCACGCTGCTCACCAACGAGCCACTCAGGCTGCTGGGCGTGCCCGACATCACCGATGTGCGCAAGATCCTCGACATCTTCCGCACGCTGGGCAGCGATGTGCAGATGGACCACACCACCGGCACGCTGGAGTTGCACCACCACGCCACCACGTTTGACGCAGCCCACCACCGCCTGCCCGAGGAGATGCGCTCGTCCATCATGCTGGTGCCGCCCCTGCTGGCGCGCTTTGGCGTGGCGCGGCTGGAGGACAACGTCAAGGGCTGCACGCTGGGCGTGCGCGAGATCGATCCGCATGTGGAGGTGTTCTACCGCTTTGGTGGCCGCGTGGAGCGGGCCGAGGGCTCGCTGCTGATCCGCTGCGACGGCAGGCTGCAGGCCAACCACCACTGGCTGGACTACGCATCGGTCACCACCACCGAGAACTTCGTGCTGTGCGCCGCCACGGCCGAGGGCACGTCGGTGCTGACGAACGCCGCGTCGGAGCCCCACGTGCAGGAGTTCTGCCGCTTCATGACCATGATCGGCGTGCGCATCGAGGGCATGGGCACGTCGCGCATCACGGTGCACGGCGGCACCACCCTGCGCGGTGGCGAGTTCCGCTTTGACGAAGATTTTCACGAGATCACCACCTTCCTCGCCTTAGGTGCGATCACGGGGGGCGACGTGGTGGTGAAGAACAGCGCACCCGAGAACTTTCCGCTCATCGACCGCACGTTTGCCAAGTTCGGCGTCACGATCGCGCACGAGGACGGCTGGTCGCGCGCGCACTGCGCGGGGCCCCTCAAGGTGCAGACGCCGTTCACCAGCAACGTGCTGACCAAGGTGGAGGCGGCGCCCTGGCCGTACTTTCCGGTGGACCTGCTGCCCATCTTCATCGCCCTGGGTGTGCGGGCCGAAGGCAATGCGCTGTTCTGGAACAAGGTGTACGACGGCGCCCTGGGCTGGGCGGGCGAGCTGTCCAAATTCGGCGCGCATGTGTTCCAGTCCGACCCGCACCGGCTGGTCACCTTTGGCGGCAATGCGCTCACGCCAGCGGTGGTGGAGAGCCCCTACATCATCCGCGTGGCGATTGCGCTCTTCATGGTGGCGGCGAGCACGCCCGGGCGCTCGGAGATCCGCAACGCCGCACCCATCCGCCGCGCCCACCCGCACTTTGTGGAGAACCTGCGCAGCCTGGGCGTGCAGGTGGAGTGGACGAGCGAGGAATGAGCGGGCCTGCGCGCCTCACGCCGTGAGGCCGCCGCCCACGCCATTGTCTGGCTCACTGAGCACGTGCACTGCAGCGGGCACACCCGGCGGCGCATCGGCGCAGTACACGGCATTGCGCCCCGTGCCCTTGGCACGGTAGAGGGCCGTGTCGGCGCGGTTGATCAGCGCTTCAAAGTCATAGCTGCAGCCCTGCTGCAGCGTGGCTACGCCAATGCTCACGGTGACGGAAACGCATGCGCCTGCGTCGTTCACGGGCACTCGCATTGCGGCGATCTCGCGCCGCAGCGTCTCGGCCACATGCAGCGCGCTGGTGCCCCCGGTCTCGGGCAGCACGATGACGAACTCTTCCCCGCCAAACCGCGCCACGATGTCCACGCCGCTGCGCTTGCGCGCTGCACAGGCACTGGCCACGGCGCAGATCACGCGGTCGCCTGCCAGATGGCCCCACGCGTCGTTGACGGCCTTGAAGAGGTCGATGTCCACCACCAGCACGGACACCGGGTGCCCAAACCGCTCGGAGCGTTTGCACTCGTTCGCGCCCAGGTTCATAAGGGTGCGCCGGTTCGACAGGCCGGTCAGCGCATCATGGGCGGCCAGCAGTTCCAGCGCCGCATTCAGTTCCTGCAGCAGCTGGTTTTGCTCCACCAGCTGCCGGTTGATCTGCGCGATCTCGTCTTCCTGCTGCTTGCGGTCGTGGATATTGAACGTCACGCCGATCAGGCGCTTGCCCGGCGTGTCCGTGTTGCGGTCCATGATGCGGCCGTAGTTGGCAAACCAGATCCACTCGCCCGCCTTGGAGCGCAGCCGGAACTCGGCGCGGTACTGCGGCGTGGCGCCCGCCACATGGTCGGCCACCGCCTGCCGGACCCTTTCGAGATCACCGGGATGAAACAGGGCAAAGATATCCTCCAGGCCGGACGCCATTTCGTCCTCGGCAAAGCCCAGCTCCCGGAAGGTCTTGGTCGCCTTGTACGTGACCTGGCCAGTGACCAGGTCGTTCTCCCAAAGATCAAGACCGGCGGCTTCAAGCACCAGTGCCAGACGGTCCTTGTTCAGGTCTTTTTCAGTGTCGCCCATCGCCATTGGCACCTTGTGTCAGCCCCGCCCTGTTGAAAGCCCCCAGTGGTGGCAAAGGCCACCGCCGCCCAAAGCCATGGCAACGTGGCCCCCTGCCATGTCGCACCCGTCCTGCCCACGGTGATGGATGCGCCTGGCACCACCTCTGCCGCCTCCCTGGCACGATACGCCCACGCGCCTCCTTGTCAATCGACGGCTTCCCTCTCAGCCTCCCACGCACTGTGGGCGACACGTCGGTAACGGCACGGGAAAGCACGCTGGCCGGTCTCGGCGCCTTCGCCTATGCTCTGCACCACGTCAACCTGCCACCATCATCTCCTGAACGCACCATGAGTACCCCCGAAAAATCCACCGTCTACGGCACCGAAGACCTGCTGATCAGCCTGTGCAACTCCGTCACCCGCGTGCTGGGCGTGGCCACCCACAGCCAGATCCACTACTCCGGCATGGTGCAGCGCATCAGCAAGACCTGCCTGAAGCCCGACATCGGCTGCTTTGTGCTGTTTGACGGCGGCTTCTCGGGGCTGGTGATCATCAACTTCTCGGGCCAGGCGGCGATGGAGCTGTATGCCAACTACCTGCTGAACATGGGCATGTCCAAGGACGACCTGGTCAGCTCGTACACCTCGGACGAGGTCAGCAACGTGATGGGCGAGCTGATGAACCAGGTGGTGGGCGACTTCACCGGCAAGGTGCGGCGCGAGCTGCAGACCCACATCACCCAGAACCAGCCCAAGATGCTGGTGCTGAACAAGCAGGTGCAGCTGAGCGTGGACGCCAACCTTGACAAGCCCGAAGCCCGGCGCGTGACCTTCTACACCAGCAACAACAACATCTTCTACCTGGAACTCGCCATCGACCGCACCGAGTTCATCAAGCTCTATGACTTTGAAGCGCAGGAAGCACCCGACCCCGACGCGCTGATGGCCCAGTCGCAGGCCGCGCCCCCGGTGCCTGCGCCACCGCCTGCGGGGCAGGACGATACCGATGCGCTGCTCAAGTCGCTGGGGATGTAAATAGCTATCAAAATAATAGCTTCTGGCGCTTTACTGGCAAGCGCAAGCGGCCAAAAATACCTGAAACCATGCGGTTCGGCAGCCCTCAAACCGGGCGCCGCGTGCCCAGCCGCTCCGCGATCCAGATGCCGCCGAGCACCATTGCCAGTGCCACGGCGTGGTACCAGCCCACCGGCTCGCCCAGCACGCCCACGGCCAGTGCGGGGCCAAAGACAGGGTTGAGGTTGAGGAACACGCTGGCGCGTGCGGGGCCGATCATTTCCACAGCGCGGATGAAGAGGATCTGCGAGACAAACGATGGCAGCAGACCGATGTAGACCAGAATGGCCCAGCCCCACGGCGTAGGCCAGAAAAAGCGCCCCGACAGCACTTCGGCCGCCAGCAGCGGCAAAGATGCCAGTGCCGCAACACCCGCCACGGCCGAGAAAAAAACCAGCGGCGGCACCGCAGGCCGGGAGCGCAGCCCCAGCGTGTAGCCGGCGTACAGCAGCGAGGCCAGCAAGATCCAGGCGTCGCCCAGGTTGATGTCCAGCGCTGCCAGCGCAGCCCAGGAGCCGCGCGAGGCCACCACCGCCACGCCCGCCAGCGTGATGACAACACCCACCATCTGCAGAGCGGTGACCCGCAACCCGAAAAACATCACACCGCCCAGCAACACCAGCACGGGGATCATTCCCTGTATCAGCGAAAGGTTGACGGCCGTGGTGTGGTGTGCCGCTGCATAGAACAGCGCGTTGAAAGCGGTGAACCCGCTCACGCCCATCAGCGCCAGATACATCCAGCGGCCGCGCAGCGCCGGCAACTGCTGTGCCACCTGCTGGCGCGCCACAAACCACAGCGCGATACAAGCAATGCCCCAGCGCGCCGTGGTGAGCATCATCGGAGAAACATGGCCCACGGCCAGGCGCGCCGCCACCGCATTGCTACCCCAGATAAGGGTGGTGACCACCAGCAGCAGCGCCGGGCGCCGGTACAGCCCGCGCAGGAAGGCCCCGCGCGCAGCAACAGAGGGAGATGCGGACATGGGCTGAGCGTAGCAAATCGCCACAGCACACCCGATCCCGCGCCACCACACACCGCCAGACAGGCTGCCGGCCCGCCGCGCAGGCGGGCATGCCGTCATGCGCCCGGCTCCGCACGCGCAGCCGCCTACCCCTCAAACTGCGGGTGCAACTGCCGGATACGGTTCATCGCCATTCCCGCCGCCGCAGTGCGCGTCTCCACCCCCAGCTTGGCAAACACGCGCTCCAGGTGCTTCTTCACCGTGGCGGGGCTGGCACCCAGAATGTCGCCGATGTCGCGGTTGATCTTGCCCTTGACCACCCAGTACAGCACCTCGGCCTCGCGTGCTGTGAGCTTGAACGACAGGCTCATGGATTCGATGATCTTGGCGTCGGACACCTCGCGCATCACCAGCAGCCAGTCACCGCCGCCCTCGCTGTCGCCTGCCTGCTGGTGCAGGCGGAAGGTGAGGCGGCGCGCGCCCTGCTCCACGGCCAGGCGGGGAGGCTCGGCCAGCGATGCAGCCAGCAGCTCGGCGGCGTTGTCGGCCAGCACGTGGCGGCGCAGCCAGGCCTGCACGGGCTCGGGCGCCCATTGGCCAAATGCGGTGGGCGCGCCATCGGACCCCACCTCGCCAAAGTAGCTTTGCAGCAGCTCGCGCGCCAGCGGGGTCTGCCACACGATGCGGCCGTCCGACGCACGCACGGTGATGCTGGCGTAGCCAAACGCATCGAGTGCATTGCGCGCCTCGCGCGCCTGGCGCGCGTCCTGGCGGGCCTTGCGGGCTGCGCCCAGGTGCACGCCCATGCGGGCCATCACCTCGCGCGGCTTGATGGGCTTGGTGACGTAGTCGATGCCGCCGGCCTCCAGCGCGGCCACCAGGTGCTCGGTCTCCGTCAGCCCGGTCATGAAGATGATGGGGATGTGCGCGGTGGCGGGGTTGGCCTTGAGCCGCCGTGCAACTTCAAACCCATCCATGCCGGGCATCATCGCGTCGAGCAAAATAATGTCGGGCAGGGCCTGCGCGGCGCGCAACAAGGCGGCCTCGCCATGCGTGGCCACCAGCACGGTGTAGCCGGATTCGTCGAGCGCGTCATGCAGCACGGCCAGGTTGTCCGGCACGTCGTCCACGATCAGCACCACGTCGCTGTCGGTGCGGTCCAACGCTGCACCGGGCGCTGCAGGCGCGTGCAAGGAAGATGGGTTGGCGGTGGTCATCAAGAGGGGGCCTGCTCCAGGATCTGGCCCATGGCATCGAACTGGAACTGCTTGGCCAGCTGCCGCATGGTGCCCACAAAAGCGCTGTGCGCGGGCTGGCTGCGCTCGATGTCGTCCAGGGTGTTGAGGATGCCACGGTAATAGCCCAGCGCCACCACCTGCGCCAGCGCCGCGAGTGCGGCGGCGTCGGGGTAGGTCAGCGGTGCGGGAGTGGCGGGCGCCGCAGTGGCTTGAGGTGCGCCGGGCAAGTGTGCGGCGGGTGGCTCTTCATACAACCATTGCAGGCCAAGACGGCGCTCCAGCCAGCCCAGCAGCTCACTGTGGCGCACGGGCTTGACGATGAAGTCCTCGGGGCGGATGTTCACGTCGTTGTCCAATGCTTTATCAAAGGCATTCGCAGACACGATGGCGCTGTGGACCTCAGGCAAATGCATCTGCCGCACGCGCCGCAGCGTCTCCCACCCATCAATGCCCGGCATGGCCAGGTCCATGAAGATCGCGTGAGGCCGGTAGCCGGTGGCCAGCAGGTCCAGCGCGTCGTGCCCGCTGGCCGCCTGGCGCAACTCAAACCCCAGGGGTTCGAGCAGTTGCACCAGCAGTTCGCGGTCGGGCTCTTCGTTGTCCACCACCAGGATGCGGCGGCGCTCGCCTGCGTAGCCCTTGCGGGCGCGCTGTGCAAGGGCAGCCAATGCGGCGGGCGGCGGGGCGGTTTTACCCAAAGCGTCGGCATGCACCTCGGGCAAGAAGAGCTTGACGTGAAACACCGAGCCCGCGCCCGGCGTGCTGGTCACCGTCAGCTCCCCGCCCATCAGTGCCGTGAGCATCTTGGCAATGGTCAGGCCCAGCCCTGCGCCAGGGGCTGCGGCGGACCCGTTACCGCCCGATCCACCGCGCGTAAACGGCTCGAAGATGCGTTCGATCTCGTCGGCGGTCAGGCCCGGCCCGGTGTCCTGCACCTCGATGCGTGCCATCTCGCGCGCATAGCGCACGCGCAGCGTGACGGTGCCGTGCGCGGTGAACTTGACGGCGTTACCCAGCAGGTTGATGAGGATCTGGCGCAGGCGCTTGTCGTCGGCGCGCACCACCTCCGGGATCACCCCCAACACATCGAACGTGAACGCCAAGCCCTTGGCGGCAGCCTGCAGCTCGAACAGGCTTGCCATCTCGTGCAGCCCGTCGGCAAAGCGCATGGGCGCTACATCCAGTGTGAGCTTGCCGGACTCGATGCGCGCGATGTCCAGCGTGCCTTCGATGAGCGACAACAAATGTTCACCTCCGCGCCGGATCACGTGCACGGCCTGCTTGCGGTGCGGGGGCACGCCTGCGTCTTCTCCCATCAGCTGCGCGTAGCCCAGAATGGAGTTCAGCGGCGTGCGGATCTCGTGGCTGATGGCGCTGATGTAGCGGCTCTTGGCCTGGTTGGCCTGGTCGGCGGCGCGCTTGGCTTCTTCGGCCACCTGGCGCGCCTGCTCGGCCACGCTGCGCGCAGTCTGCAGGGCCTCGTCGGTCTGGCGGTGCAGGTCGATCTCGCGCACCAAGAGGCCCGTCTGCCGGTTCGATTCCTCCTGGGCGACCTGGCGACTTTTGTGCGCCAGCACCAGCCACCAGGCCACGATGCCCGAGATGACCAGCAGCGCAAGATAGGCCTTGAGCAAGCCGGAGCGCAACGCCACCTCGGGGGCCGCTGCCACTTCGGTGTCCGTCATGGCCTGGGCAATCGTGTTCAGCTCCTGGTGGTAGAGCAGCCCCATCACGGCCGCGAGCAGCGGCGCAATCACCAGCATCAGCAGCAGGAAGTGGCCGAGGCCCGTGTCAAGGTAGCGCCAGACGGCACGCGGCAGCACCCACCGCAGCGCGGCAGACCACTGCACGGCCATGGTCGCATGGGGTTTACACAGGTCGCCACAGCGCGCGTCCAGCGTGCAGCACAGCGAGCAGATGGCGCCCCGGTAGGCGGGGCACTGCGCCATGTCGGGCGCCTCGTATTCGCGCTCGCAGATCACGCAGCGGTGCACCGTGAGGCGCTGGTAGCTGCCTATGTCTGAAGCCCGACCGCATGGTACGGGGCCTTGCATGGGCACAGCCACCGGCTCGCTCTGCCGTGCGATGTAGTACTTGCCCCGCGTGGCCCAGGCAATCAGCGGTACGGCCACAAACGCCACGGCCATCGCGATCACGGCCGAGAACGCCTGCGGCAGCGGGCCAAAAAACCCCAGGTGCGCGCTGATGGACACGATGGACGCCAGCGCCATCGACCCCACACCGACGGGGTTGATGTCGTACAGGTGCGCGCGCTTGAACTCGATGCCCTTGGGCGACAGGCCCAGCGGCTTGTTGATGACGAGGTCGGCCACCACGGCCATGATCCAGGCGATGGCGATGTTGGAGTACAGCCCCAGCACCTCGCCCATGGCGCGGAACACGTTCATCTCCATCAGCATGAAGGCGATGAGTGTGTTGAACACCACCCACACCACGCGCCCCGGGTGGCTGTGCGTGAGGCGCGAGAAGAAATTGGACCACGCCAGCGACCCCGCATAGGCATTGGTCACGTTGATCTTCATCTGCGAGACCACCACGAACAGCGCCGTGGCCGCCACCGCCCAGCCGTAATGCGGGAACACATACTCGTACGCCACCAGGTACATCTGGTTGGGGTCCACCGCGCGGTCCACCGGCACCATGTGGGAGATGGCCAGCCAGGCCAGCAGCGCGCCGCCCAGCATCTTGAGCACCCCCAGCACCACCCAGCCCGGCCCGCCCACCAGCACGCCCAGCCACCAGCGCCCGCGCGTGGCGGGGGTGGATGCGGGCATGAAACGCAGGTAGTCGGCCTGCTCCCCCATCTGGGTGATGAGTGCAATGCCCACCGTGAGCGCCGCACCAAACAAGGGCAACTGAAAACTCGTATGGCGCCCCGATTCACCACCGTAGTGCATCACTCCCGCAAACGCACCAGGATCGCGCAGCAGCACATAGGCAAACGGCACCACCAGCATCACCAGCCACAGCGGCTGTGTCCACACCTGCAGGCGGCTGATGGCCGACACGCCGTGCGTGACCAGCGGAACCACCACCACGGCGCAGATCAGATAGCCCCAGGTGGGCGGGATGTCGAGCGCCAGCTCCAGCGCATAGGCCATCACGGCGGCCTCCAGCGCGAAGAAAATGAAGGTGAAGCTGGCGTAGATCAGCGAGGTGAGCGTGGAGCCGATGTAGCCAAACCCCGCGCCGCGCGTGAGCAGGTCCATGTCCACCCCGTAGCGCGCCGCATACACGCTGATGGGCAGCCCCGCCAGAAAGATGATGAGCCCCGTGGCCACGATGGCCCAGAAGGCGTTGATGAAGCCGTACTGCACCAGCAGCGTGGCACCCACAGCCTCCAGGATCAGGAAGGAGGCCGCACCAAACGCCGTGTTGGCCACACGCCATTCAGACCATTTGCGAAAGCGCTGGGGCGTGTAGCGCAGCGCGTAGTCCTCCATGGTCTCGGTGGCTACCCAGCTGTTGTAGTCGCGGCGCACCTTGACGACCTGCTGGGGGGCCTGCGCATCTACGTCCTGCCCCGACGGCTGCACCGGCGCAGCATCGGCGGGAGCAAGGGGCGCAGTGGAAAGTGGCATGGGCATGGGATGACAACAAGCACTGCAGGTGCAGTTTCCATGCCACTGCGCACGCCAGCGAGCACGGCCCTGCGCCAGATGACGTATGGCGGGCACGGGGCTTGCTGCCTATGATGAAACGGCCTCAAGCAGATTTCCCGGTACACCCTGGAGTAGTACCGACTTCGTGGTCGATCAACAAGACCCGTTCGGGCTGAGCGTGCCGAAGCCTCGCGCGGCGCTTCGACAAGCTCAGCGTGAACGGATCTGTGTTTTTTGAATGCAGACAGGCATGAGACGAAACGGAACTGACTCCTCGCGTTCGACACGCTTTGTGGCCGCGCGAGTCGATGACACCAGCATTGAGTAAAACGATATGGAACTGACCCCTCGCGTTCGGCCGCCCCTGCGGTCGCGCGAGCCATTGACCCCAGCATTGAGTGAAACGACATGGAATTGACTCCTCGCGAAAAAGACAAGCTACTGATCTTTACGGCCGCCCTGCTGGCAGAGCGTCGCAAGGCCCGGGGCCTCAAGCTCAACTACCCCGAGGCCGTGGCCCTGATCAGTGCCGCCGTGATGGAAGGCGCGCGCGACGGCAAGACCGTGGCGCAATTGATGAGCGAGGGCCGCAGCGTGCTGACCCGCGCGGACGTGATGGACGGCATCGCCGAGATGATCCCGGACATTCAGGTGGAAGCCACCTTCCCCGACGGCACCAAGCTCGTCACCGTGCACCAACCCATTCTTTGATCAGCCCTCTCACAGGACCCTTCCTCATGCCGCGCACCACCGCCCACCCCAACCGATTCATCACGGCTTGCGCCCTCTGGGTATGCGCAGGCAGCGCATGGGCCCATGATGGCCACAGCCCGCACGGCAGCCACTGGCACGCCACCGATCTGTGGGGCTTTGTCGCCATGGGCCTGGTGGTCGCCCTGGCTATATGGCAAGGCCGCAAGTGACCTCACCCGGGAGAACCACATGATTCCAGGTGAACTGCTGACCGACAGCGGAGAGCACCCGCTCAACACCGGTCGTCGCACCCTCACGCTGGTGGTGCGCAACACGGGCGACCGCCCCATCCAGGTGGGCTCGCACTACCACTTTGCCGAGACCAACAACGCCCTGGGTTTTGACCGCGCAGCCGCACGCGGCATGCGGCTGAACATTGCGTCCGGCACGGCTGTGCGTTTTGAGCCCGGCCAGGAACGCACGGTGGAGCTGGTGGACTACGCGGGCGAGCGCCGGGTGTACGGCTTTCAGGGCCTGGTACACGGCGCGCTGTAAAAATTTAAGCCAAAACAGCCTATAGCGCTTATTGGATAAGCGCTAGCAGCTATCAAAAACATAGTTCTCAGTTCTCGCGGAGCACACCCATGGCAACCATTGGACGACGCGCCTACGCCGAAATGTTCGGCCCCACCGTGGGCGACCGCGTGCGCCTGGCCGACACCGAACTCATTCTCGAAGTCGAAGCCGACTACACCCTGCGCGCAGGCAGCTATGGCGAAGAGGTGAAGTTTGGCGGCGGCAAGACCATTCGCGACGGCATGGCGCAGTCCCAACGCAGCCGTGACGGCGCGGCAGGCTCGGGCCCCGCAGCAGGTGGCGCGGTCGACACCGTGCTGACCAACGCGCTCATCATTGACCACACGGGCATCATCAAGGCCGACATCGGCCTCAAGAACGGCCGCATCGCGGCCATCGGCAAAGCGGGCAACCCCGACACCCAGCCCGGCGTGGACATCATCATCGGCCCCGGCACCGAGGTCATCAGCTGCGAAGGCAACATCGTCACCGCAGGCGGCATCGACAGCCATATCCATTTCATCTGCCCGCAGCAAATCGAAGAGGCGCTGGCCAGCGGCATCACCACCATGCTCGGCGGCGGCACCGGCCCCGCCACCGGCACCCTGGCCACCACCTGCACCCCCGGCGCCTTCCACATGGAGCGCATGCTGCAGGCCGCCGATGCCTTCCCGATGAACCTGGGTTTCCTCGGCAAAGGCAACGCCAGCCTGCCGGATGCGCTGCACGAGCAGATCAGCGCAGGTGCCATTGGCCTGAAGCTACACGAAGACTGGGGCACCACGCCCAGCGCCATCAGCAACTGCCTGGACGTGGCCGAAGCCACCGACACGCAGGTGGCCATCCACAGCGACACGCTCAACGAATCGGGCTTTGTGGAGAACACCATTGCCGCCGTGGGCGGGCGCGGCATCTGCGCCTTTCATACCGAAGGCGCGGGCGGCGGCCACGCGCCGGACATCCTGCGCGTGGTGGGTGAAGACAACTTTTTGCCATCGTCCACCAACCCCACCATGCCCTACACGCACAACACGCTCGACGAGCATGTGGACATGCTCATGGTGTGCCACCACCTCGATGCATCGATAGCCGAAGACCTGGCTTTTGCCGAAAGCCGCATCCGCAAGGAGACGATCGCCGCCGAGGACATCCTGCACGACCTGGGCGCCATCAGCATGATGTCGAGTGACAGCCAGGCCATGGGACGTGTGGGCGAGGTCATCCTGCGCACCTGGCAGACCGCGCACAAGATGAAGGTGCAGCGCGGCAGCCTGCAAGGCGACAGTGCCCGCAACGACAACACGCGCATCAAGCGCTACGTGGCCAAGTACACCATCAACCCCGCCATTGCCCACGGCATCAGCCACGAGGTGGGTTCGCTCGAAGTGGGCAAGTGGGCCGACATCGTGATCTGGAAGCCCGCGTTCTTTGGCGTGAAGCCTGCGCTCATCCTCAAGGGCGGCATGATCGCCATGGCTGCGATGGGCGACCCCAATGCCTCCATCCCCACACCCCAGCCCGTGCACTACCGGCCGATGTTTGGCGCATTTGGCGGAGCGATTGCCAAAACCTCCCTCACCTTTGTCTCGCAGGCAGGTTTGGCGGCGGGCATCGTTGAGCGCTTCGGCCTGCGCAAAACGCTGAGCGCCGTGCACAACATCCGGGGCGTGCGCAAACAGCACATGGTGCACAACAGCTACACGCCCAAGATGGAAATCGACGCGCAGACCTACTCTGTGCGCGCAGATGGGCAGCTGCTCACTTGCGAGCCCGCCACCGTGCTGCCCATGGCGCAGCGCTACTTTTTGTTCTGAGGTCCACGTCCCATGAGCGCCGTATTGCAAGACCTGATGATCCGTCTGGACGACCTGAGCGATCCGCGCATTGAAGCCTTCATGCAAGAGCACCTGGTGGACATGCGCGCCGTGTCACCGCCTGAAAGCGTGCACGCGCTGGACATGGACCAGCTGCGCCAGCCGAACATCGCGTTCTGGTCTGCCTGGCTGACCGGAGCGGATGGCGACATGCTGGTGGGCACGGGCGCCCTCAAGCGGCTCGATACCAGCCACGCTGAACTCAAATCCATGCGCACCAGCACCCACTATCGCGGCCGGGGCATTGCGCGCCAAATGCTGGACCATTTGCTGCAAGAGGCCTGCGCACGCGGCTTTGCCCGCGTGACCCTGGAGACCGGTACGCAACCCTACTTCGAACCCGCGCGGCAGCTCTACCTGCAGAACGGCTTCGTCGAATGTGGCCCTTTTGCCGACTACTGCCTCGACCCCTCCAGCTTTTTCATGACCCGTGCGCTGAAAGTAAATGCATCGAACCGCGCCGAGCCCCTGGCACACAATGCGCGTTTGCCCGCTGCAACCCAAGAATCTCCATGATCCAAGCCTCCAAACTCATCCCCCAAGGCAAGGGCCTGGCCCCCATACTGGTCAAGCGCGCCACCACCATCGAGCTGGACTGGGACGTGCGCCAGAAAAGCCGCTTTGCCGCCACCGACTCCACCGGGCGCGAGCTGGGCATCTTCCTGCCGCGCGGCACGCTGGTGCGTGGCGGTGATGTGCTGGTGGCCGAAGACGGCTCCATGGTGCGCGTGATCGCCGCCCCACAGCCCGTGCTGGTCATCACGCACTGCAAGAACCACGGCACCGCGTTTGACCTGACCCGCGCCGCCTACCACCTGGGCAACCGCCATGTGCCCATCGAGCTGCAGCCCGACCACCTCAAGATCGAGCCCGACCACGTGCTGGCAGACATGCTGCGCGCCATGCACCTCATCGTGAACGAGCAAAACCTGCCATTTGAACCCGAAGGCGGTGCCTATGCTGCGGGGCATGGCGGCGGGCACCACCATGGGGGTCACGATCACGATCACGATCACGATCACGATCACGATCACGAGCATAGTCACGCGCACGATCATGGCCAAGACCACGGGCACGCTCACACAAAGGTACCGGCTGCGGCCACGCCCCCAGCCCAAGGCCGCACCGTGTCCATCCCCGTGGTGGCCCAAGGGCACGTGCACGGCCCGAACTGCAACCACGACCACTGAGCCACCGCCCATGCGCCTGGACCGCCCCGCGCCGCTGCCGGCCGCCAGCTTTTTGCAGCTGATGTGGCTGGCCTCTCCCGCGCTACCCGTGGGCGGGTTCTCGTATTCCGAAGGGCTGGAAAGCGCCATTGAAAACGCAGGCGTCGCCAGCGAAACCGCCGTGGCCGACTGGCTGCTGGACCAGCTCCACATCACCCAGGCCCGGGGCGACATGGCCCTCATCGCCAAGGCCGTGGGAGCGTGGCGGCGCGGCGACTGGGCGCACGTGCGCGAACTCAACGACTGGGTGCTGCACACCCGAGAAACCAGCGAACTGCGCCTGCAGACCGAGCAAATGGGCCGGTCCATGGCCGACTGGCTGCGCAACCAATACCAGGGCGACGAGGCCCTGATACCCGCCGTGCGCTACCTGGCCGCACTGCCCCCCACATACCCTGTGGCATTCGCGCTGGCCGCCTCCACCACCCAGGCGCCCGTGCGCGATGTTCTGCTGGCCTACGCCTTCGGCTGGGCCGAAAACATGGTGCAGGCCGCCCTCAAATCCATGCAGCTGGGCCAAAGCGCAGGCCAGCGCATCCTGGCAAAGTTGGCGGACGCAATCCCCGCCGCCGCCGACCACGCCATAGGCCTGATGGACAGCGAGCGCCAGGCCTTTTCGCCCATGCTCGCCATCTTGAGCGCGCAGCACGAAGTGCAATATTCAAGACTTTTCCGCTCCTAGCGCTTATCCCATATGCGCTAACAGCTATCAAATTCATAGTCCGCAAGAACCATGACGAACACACTGCACCACATCCCCCACCGCACCAAGAACCTGCCCCCTTTGCGCGTCGGCATCGGCGGCCCCGTGGGCTCCGGCAAGACCACCCTGCTGGAGATGCTCTGCAAAGCCATGCGCGACGACTACGACCTCATCGCCATCACCAACGACATCTACACCAAGGAAGACCAGCGCCTACTCACGGTGAGCGGCGCCCTGCCCGCCGAGCGCATCCTGGGCGTGGAAACCGGCGGCTGCCCCCACACCGCCATCCGCGAGGACTGCTCCATCAACCTGGAGGCCATCGACCGCATGTTGGGCGAGTTTCCCAACGCCGACATCGTGTTTGTGGAAAGCGGCGGCGATAACCTGGCCGCCACCTTCAGCCCCGAGCTCTCGGACCTCACCATCTACGTGATCGACGTGGCCGCCGGCGAAAAAATCCCCCGCAAGGGCGGCCCCGGCATCACCAAGAGCGATCTGTTCATCATCAACAAGACCGACTTGGCCCCCCACGTGGGCGCCAACCTGGACGTGATGCACGCCGACACCACCCGCATGCGCACCAACGCCCAGGGCCTCAAGCCCTTTGTGATGACCAACCTGAAAACCCTGGCAGGCGTGGCCGATGTGGTGAAGTTCATCGAGACGCGGGGCATGCTGAAAAAACAAGCACCCGCAGTCGGCTAGAATTCGCGCCTTCCCCCCGGAGACTTGGGTGAGTGGTTTAAACCAGCAGTCTTGAAAACTGCCGACGGGCAACCGTCCGTGAGTTCGAATCTCACAGTCTCCGCCACGGACCCAGCATCCATGCGGGTTTCAAGGCGATTCACCCCACCTACCCGCCATGCAACCCTCCAAAGACTGGTCGGGTTGAATGTCCAAGAAAAAAGCCCCGACGATGGGGCTTTGTTGTTTCTGGGGTCTGGGTCGTTGAAAACCCGCATCCCTCACGCGCGCGCGATGCTTGCAGCATTGGTCTTGCAATCCTCCAAGCATCAGCCGCGCGCCGCCTTGCCGTCACCTACCGGCCTGACGACGGACCCGGCCCCTCGCGCGCGCGTAGGGCCTCGGAAAACTCAAACCGCCCGGTACACCTGCTCGACGTACCCCACCACCCGGAACCCGCCCGCATCCCCGGCGCCCACTCCGCGCCAGCCACCCCGGCCTGAGTCGTCCACGCTCAGAGCCCCGTCGATACCGCGCGCGAACCGGCGGCAGCCCATCCACGCCACGCCGTCGTGCGTCATGGCTTCGACAAGGTAGAGCCCGTCCCGACCGATGCGGTCGCAGTCGAAGTCCACGCGCATCACATCGTCCGCATCAACCGCAGCGCCGTAGGCACACAGGCCAGCGGGCACCAGCGCCACGCCACATAGGCGGGATGGTGCGGCAGCGTTGCGGGTTGTCACGCGGGTTTGGCTGGTCGTTGCAATCAGGTTCATTGGGGGCTCCTTTTGGGTTGCTGCGCATCGCAGTGCCTCCAGTTTCCTGTGCATCGGCCCGGCTGGCCTCATGCCCCTTTATCCAGCTCAGTTGCCCAGACAACCCAAACGATTGACCCCGGCAAATGTGCCCCACTCGTCCCGGTCAACCACCCCACAGGCGGCCCGCGGTAGGCCAGTCAACCAAAGCGATTGACTCGGGTCAGCACAACAAAATCACGCCCTGTAGCGCACCCACAACAGCGGCCGAACCGAAACCTAGGTTTCATCCCTCGCGCGCGCGTACTTGTGTCGAAATTCCCCGCCGCCCACAAAAAAGCCCCACGAATGGGGCGTTGTGTATGGCTACTGCGTCAGGGGCTCATGGCCCGCAACCTCATGGCGGCCAGCCGTTCTCTCTCTGCAGCAATCCGCATGGCCCGGGCCTGCGCCATCTCGTTGTCTGCTTCCATGCGGGCGGCTCTGGCACGTTCGCGCATCTCTTCCAGCTTCTGGCGCTCGGTCTGCATCTGCGACACCTGCGCCCGCGCCACGTCAACCGGCGATGGCTCGTGAAGCGATGCGATGGCCTCGTCTACCGTGGCGGCCTCAGACAGCCGTTGCATCTGGGTGCGGGTATCGACCGCGGGCATGTTGTCCAGCGGGTCAACCGGCGCCAGTGGTGCCACGGCTGGCAGGTCCAAGGGCTGCGCAGGCATCGGCCCTGCTACCCCATTGAGCCCCGGCCCGGCGTCCACCATCGGCGCCCCCTGCCACCATGACCCATCATCTGCCGGTGCCAATGCCGGTGCCAGTGGCTGGGGCTGCGCGTCCACACTCGCGGCAGCGTTGACCATGGCAGCACCAGCGCCGGGGCTCAGGGCGGTTTTGGTGGCGGCCATCTCCAGCACCGCCGGGGATGTCACGGCCTTGGCGCCAGCGTTCGCCAGTGCTGGCACTGCCAGTGCGCCCATCAGTGGCAAGGGCTGCCCGGCCGCCGCAGCCACCACCCCGCCAGCGATACCACTGCCCAAACCGATCTGCGCCGCCGCTGGTGCCGTGCCAGATGGATTGGCAAAGATGCGCCCACCCTCCCGGCGGGAGTCGGCCACGGCTGCGAACTGCTGCAGCTTTTCAATCACGCCATCCACATCAGTGCGGCCGAAAAGGGTCTGGCGCGCCGTGGGGCTCATCTTGGACAGGTTCGTGAGAAACGTCTCCGCGCTGAATGCGTCACCTACCGCGTTCTGCTGCCCCGGGGTAGCGCGTCCAAGGCGTTGCAACAGGGCTGCGCTCACCTCCCGGCGTTCCTGCATCGGCAGAGCGCTGATAACCCGCTTGGCGATGGTGTCGCCTTCGGCAGTGCCAGCCACCGCAGCCGCGAACACCTTTTCGGGGCTGTCCTTCGTCACGATGCCGGACAGCTCCTCCAGCCGCCCCAACTGGGTTTTGGTGAACTGGTTTGACCACTGCCACGCGGCTTCCGCCTCCGGCCCGGCGTTCTTGGCGGCCACGCCCAAATCGTCGGACAGGGCGCCGTACAGTGCCGACCATTTCGACCGGGGCACATCAGACACAAACGATGCGTCTGCCAGCTCGTTGCCGACCAACGTGCGTAGCTTCTTGATGGCCTCATAGGGCAGCCCCACCGCCTGCGCAGCCACGTCATCAGCAGCCCCGGCCGTGACCTTCGCCGCCTCGTCCAAATCGGCCAGCAGTGCGCGTTCGATGCCGCCTATCTTGGCGTTCTTGAACATCGCGGACAGGTTCACCGCGCCGTCAATGTCAGCATTCAGCGCTGCCAGAGCGTTGCGCGTGTTCTCGACGGATACGGTCGCTTCTGACGGGATGTGCTTGTCCAAGTTGCGATACAGGCGCCGCTGAACCTCCTTGATGCCCTGTTTGAAGGCACCCAGCCCGCGTACGATGGCATCGCCCGCATTGGCAGCGCTGGCACTTGGCGCCAGTTCATCAGACAGTTGCTGTACCGCCTTTGCCAAGTCGTCGGCCTGCTTGTTCGCGTACTCGCCCATGACTCCAGCGCCGCCCGGTGTCTTGGACAAAAGCGACTCCGTGGCCCGGACAAAGCGCCCGCCCGTGGCCTGTCCCAGCGTAGGCGATGTGCCTGCCCCCTTGAACGTCTCCACGGTATCGGCCACGGCCTGCCGCCCAGCTTCGCCGCCACGGATGGCACCACGGACCGCAGCTCCACCCAGCGCAGGCAGCACGGACGGCGCCAGCGCTCCGGCGATACCTGCCGCCACCTGAGCCCCAGTCCCGCCTCCTTCTTCGCGCACGATTCCAGCAGCACCCGACCCAGTGGCAGCGCTTGTGACCTGTAGCCCCGGCCCGGCTGCCAGAGCGTTGCCAACCCCCTTTGCGACCGCTCCGCCGGTCTGTGCCAGTGCCTTGCCAGCACCCACAAAGCCACCTGCGCCCGCCATGGCTGCGGCCACATCGCCCACGACTCGCTCGGTCGCGTTCTGGGGCTCAGGCAGCCCCGCGCCGGTCATCAGGTCATTGATGGATGCCCCGGCCTTCTTGAACCGGAACCCGTTACCCTCGCCGCGCAGCTTGTCCAAGCCAGCATTGATGGGGCCGGTAATCGCATCCGATGCCATGACAGGAATGGCAGCCAGCCCATTGACCCCGGCCCGTGCGGTAAGCCCCACCTGCCGCAGCAGCTCACGGCCCATCGATGGCTTGCCCTTGGGCTTATCGGCCACAGCATTGGCCCGTGGGGGCTCTTTGGCTTCGGGCTGGGCCACTGGGTAGGCTTTTGGCAGTTCGCCACCTCCTGCGGCCTTTTGGCTGGCCTGCTGGGGCTTGTCACCCAACCTGCCCACCACTTGCTCGGCATATTCAAGGGTTGTGGGTGCCTTGGGGTTGCGCGGGTCAGATACCGCCACGCCCTTCTTTGCCTTGTCCTGCCCACCCGGCCCGCCGTAGTAGCCCACCGCAGTCAAAGCCGGGTCGCCGCCCACACGTTCGGCCATGGCCTTGATGTAGCGCACCCCGGCGCGCGCGTTGTGTATGGGGTCGTCAATGTCCCACCCCTTATCCGCAACTTCCCGAAACGTCCCCGGCAGTATCTGCATCCCGCCCACGGCGCCCGCGTTGGATGTGGTCGTGTTCTTGCCGGACCCCGACTCCTGCGCGTAGATGCTGCGTGCCACGTCGGCCAAAGTGCCGGATACACCCTCCGCAGCGAGCGCCGCGTCCATAGGGGAGACCTTAGGGTATTCGTCCCACCACTTACCGCTCATGGCTTCCTCCGAATCGACCCATCAGGGGCAGTAAACAAGGCACCAGACGGCAGCGCATCAAGCTCTGCGCGGCTGCTCACCTTGGGGGCTGCCATGGCAGGCGCGGGCGGCTGCGCACCTGTGGCTGGTGCCTTGTCGCTGTGTTTCAGGTTGAAGGCTTCACGTAACCGATCTTTCGCGCCGTTGCTGTATTCGATGATCTTTCCAAGGCTGGCGCGGAACTGTTCGATGCTCTGCGCCTGCGACAGCGCCGCGAGATTGGCCTCCAGTCGCTTGCCCTCAGCGTCAGAGACAGCACCCAGCGCGCCGCCGGTCTTGCTGGCGTCGCGCATGGCTTGCAGCACGCCAAAGCCCACTTGAGACTTGAGCGTTTCAAGGAGTGCCTGAGCGTTGGCAGCGTCGCCGCCGGGGATGTTGGGGAACTTGCCTTGTATGCCCACAATGCCCTTGAGACCCGGATGGCTCAAAAGCTCGTTGGCACCTGCCGCTAGTCGGTTGAGGCTGTCACTGGTGCCAGCGAGCTGCGCCGTGTCGGCATTGAAGGCGCCCGAAATTTTTTGATCCGCAGGGCCGCCGGGGATGGCCTGTAGGTTGCCGTCTGGTGTCTCCCGGTATCCGGCTGGCACCTTGCTGCCGGACTTGCCCTCCAGCTTCGCCAGAGCAAGCTCGACAGCCTGAGCGCGCCGGGCTGTATCGGCATCAGAGCGAACTTGTGCAATCTGCTGCTTGGTGTCGTTCTGCATCAGCGTCACAGGGCTCTCAAAACCCTCCTCCACGGCAGCGCGCACGATGCTTTCAGGGTCGCGTGTGAACCTGAGCTTGTCGCGTTCTTTTTCAACGCGCTGGCGTCTCATGCCTTCATCAAAAACGGCCTGCTGCTCAGGCGTCAGGGGCTCGTCTCCCATGATGGGCTCGGCATATCTGGCGCCCAGTGCCTCCGCGGCATTGGCATCAAGCCTGCCTGAGATGGCTTGGTTCTTCATGGTGCGTTGCTGCTCTAACTTACCGGTTTCGGCTGCGTCGGTCTGGCGCGCCCAATCTGCCTTGAGCTTCATCTCAAACAGCAGCTCTTCCCGCCGGTCCATGATGGATGTGCGGCGTTTTTGTTCTGCATCCCGGTTTGCAATGGCTTGGTCTGCCAGTTGACCTACGGCCTGCGCGCTGCCGGTCAGTGCGCCCGCGAAAAGTAATCCTGTGCCCATGTGTTCCTCCTTGGGTGGATGGGGGTTGTTGTTGGTGTGGTGCTGGGGCTGGTCATCGATCTACATCCGCATGACCTCCCATCCGCGTTGACCACGGGCAGCGAGCGCATCAGCCACCCAGCCATCGGCCGCGGCTCGCTGGGTGCCCTTGGGCTTCTCACTGCTGGGCACCCACTCGCCCAGCTCCTCGCACCACTGCCCGGCCGCCATGTCGTCATCACGGATGCGGGCAAAGGTCTGGTCGTGGTCGTCGTCTGGTGTTGGTGCTGGCGCAGGCGCGTCGTCGGCCGCTCGGACTTGGGCCTCGCAGCTCGGCCGCTCTGCCGGGGAAATTGGCGCTTGAGATGGGGCGAAACCTACACAGGATAGGTTTCGATCTTTTTGGGGCTTGAAACCTAGGTTTCGATCTTCCGCAGTCTTTTTGCCTTTGCTCGTGAAGACATCAGCCATGGTGCGCAGCTTCTTGGACGGTTTCGCCACCTCCACCCCAAGGGCCTGCGCGAAGGGCTCAGGATCGCGCTCTATGGCCCCGCGCGCGGCCGCCCATGCCCCACTCCTCATGATGGGATCGCTGATCGCGTTCAGGCGTTGCAGCACGGCCGCAGCGAGCGCCGCCCGGCTGGTCCCATCGATGCGCGCGGCCTTCTTGAGCCCGAAGGATCGCCCGACCTCGCGGTAGAAGGCGTCTCGCATCTTCGCCAGCTCCGCCCGCGCCACCAGCGCAGAGCCGACCATGCGGCCATCGACCAGCGGCAGCACCAGCACATGGCAGTGGGGTGCGGCCTCGTCGTGGTGAACGTCAGCACTGAGGATGTGACCAGCCCCGAACCGGCGTTCGACCCATTCCACGCACGCGACGAAGTACCGGCCGGTGTCTATCTGAGTGTCAGGTGGCAGGCTGAACAGCAGCTCGACGGCCTGCGCGTAGTCCTTGCGCAGCTTGTCCACGGCCACGCCAGCCGCCGCCATGGTGGACAGCGCCAGCGCCGCCACCGTATCAGGCGTTGACGGCCCGCGCAGGTGCTGGTTCAGGTGCGACAGCGCCGGGTCTATGTTGGCCCGTGCGCCGCGCTCGTTCTGACTGGCGCGCATGTTGTGGCGCGCCGCCATGACGAT
Source organism: Acidovorax sp. NO-1 (assembly GCF_000238595.1). Taxonomy (GTDB): domain Bacteria; phylum Pseudomonadota; class Gammaproteobacteria; order Burkholderiales; family Burkholderiaceae_C; genus Acidovorax. The sequence continues at coordinate 125,465 of NZ_AGTS01000078.1, forward strand.
ACTGGAAGGCTTGCGCCCGCCCCTCGTTGACATCCCGATGGTGCCAACGGAAAAAAACAGGCTACTCGCCACCCTGTTCTGATCCCAGCAGGGAACGGACCCGCGCAAGGTTCTTGGGCTCCGGCGCCACCCAGTAGCGTTTTACCGGCGTGTAACCGCGAGCCCCACGGGTGGGCACCCGCTCCCACTCGTCAAGAATCACGATGCCCTTTTTTCGCAGTTGCGACACCGTGCTGTTCAGGCAGTGGTCGCCGATGCGTTCAGCCTCAAATCGGTTGAGCGAATCGTGGGTCAGAGCCCGCAAAACGTCTTCCTCTTTGGTAGGCACCGCGGTACACTTTGCGTGTGTTTCGGTGGCCGTGTCTGTGTCGAGCAGCGCGGCCATTTTTTGTGCTTCGGTCATGTGGCACCCCTCAGCTTGGGGAGTGCGAGCGAATCCACTGGCGCACGTCGCCAGCTCGCCATGCGACAACACCCGGCAGCGGCCGAATAGGCTTCGGAAAGTCGGCATCCAACAGCCGATAGAAGCTAGACCGGGATACACCCAGCAGGCCGGGTTTGCCGGGCTTGTTGGTCAATTGCGAGACACGCAACAAGGCGTCGTCGTTGAGGGTTTCAGCGTTCATGGGACTCCTTTTTCCGGCATCGCGTCACAAACGCGCGATGCATCCCATGTAGGGTCCTCGTGTTCCTTGTAATAAATAAACGCCTGATATTCCCCCGCTCCGGTGCTTGTGCTGGCGCTGCCATTACAGGCGCCTTGCCTACTCCTTCAGCACCCCTCGGCCTCTTCCCTTGCGGCTTCCATCGCCTTCGCCCGTCCTTGGTAGTAAAGCGCCGGGATGTTCTTTTTATCCAGCATGGCCCGACTCTCACGCATCCCCAGCACCCGCGCCGTGTCCCTCAGCAGTGCCTCGACAGCCGCCGTCACTCCCAGCCCATCACGATCCATGCGCCGCGTCACGGCCTGATATGTGACCACGTCGAACCCTACCGGCCACAGCCTCTTACGCCCGCGCGTCTCCGCTTTTTTGCTCTGGTATTGCGCCAGCATCCCGCCCGGCTTGCCTCTTGGATTGCTTCGCCCCTTTGGCCTGCCCACCGGCCGCACAGAATCCCGCAGCACGACCAGCGCCAGCACCTCCCGCAAGCCGTGCGCCAGCTCCTCGGCATCCTCCAGTGACAAGCGCCCCGCGCTGTACTCTGCCTCCACCCATGCCGCCCGCTCCTCGATCTTTTCGAGTGCCGCAACAGTCGCTATTGGCAGGCGCCGCCGCTTCATGCCCCCGCCCTCATCGCCACCACGTTATCGGCTGGCACCTCTACGCGCGCCACGAATGCGGCCCACTCGGTCATCATCCGGCGTCGCTTGTCGAACAGGTCCGATCTGAAATAGGCGGCTTCGGTCTTGTCGCCGCGCACATGGGCGAGTGCGGCCTCCACCACGTCGCGCGGGTAGCTGGTGCGCTCGCCCGCCCAGTCCCGGAAAGTGGAGCGCAGGCCGTGCGGAACAGCCAGACGGCCCGCCGCGTCCTTGTAGCCCATGCGCCGCATGAGTTGGCTCATGGTCGCGTCGGACAGCTCGCCGCCGCGCACTGACGTAAACACCAGCTCGCTGCCCTCCATCCGTGGCGCCTTTGACAACAGCGCCAAGGCTGCATCGGACAAGGGGACTCGATGCTCCTTGCCGGCCTTCATACGCTCCTTTGGCAGCACCCACACCCCGGCCTTCATGTCGATTTCCGACCACGTGGCGCCGCGCACCTCGCCTGATCGCGCGGCCGTCAGTAAAGCGAATTCCAGAGCCAGCGCCCCGACTCCTTGATGCTGGCGAAGGTCCCGCAGGAAGGCACCCACCTCGCGCAGCATGACAGCCGGATGGTTCTCGCCCGCCTGAACCTTGGACGGCTTGGGGAGGAGCTTGTCCAAGTTGCCGCGCCACGTCGCCGGGTTCTCGCCCGACCGATGGCCCCGCACCTTGGCCCAATCAAGCACCAGCTCCATACGGCTGCGCAGCCGGGATGCCGTTTCGTTCTTCGTTGCCCAAATGGGTTCAAGCACTCGCAGGACGTGGGGCAGATTAATGTCCTTCACGTTCATCTTGCCGATGATAGGGTGGGCATACGTGGCGAGCGTGGCCTCCCACTGACTGCCATGCTTCGCGTTTTTCCAGCCGTCACGATGGGCCGCCACATAGCCCCGGGCTGCAGCCTCGAAGGTCAGCTCTTGCGCCTGCTTGGCAAGCAGCTCCGACAGCAGCGACTTTTTGTGTTCGATAGGGTCAACACCTCCAGCGATCTGGTCCCGGGTCTGCCGGGCCTTCTCATGTGCCTGCGCGAGCTTCACGGCCGGATACGGCCCCAAACCGATCTCGCGCCGCTTGGCGCCGACCTTGGCGCGCATGACCCAGCTCTTGGCGCCGCCCGGCGTCACTTGAAGGTACAGCCCCGGGACAGTGCCCACAGCGTGATACCCGGGAGCCTCCAGCCGCCCTACCTCCAGCGCCGTCAATGCCTTTGCAACCTTCGCCATCTGGCTTACCCCCCATGTAACCCGCCATAGATTCTTGGATCGCATGATACCGGGTGATACAGTCCGGGACAATAGAGCGCGCATTTTCTTTTGAAATCAACGGCTTAGGGGACACATGGGGCACGGCAGAAACGGCCCCGAGTAAGACACAGTCTCCGCCAGCACACACAAAAAAGGGCCTTCACGGCCCGTTTTCTTTTCCCGGCTTCCCGACGGACTCATCCGGCCTGACTGGCTCCCTGCCCGAGGGGTGTGAGCTCTTCGGGGCGGTAAACCGTATCGCTGTCAGCCAGCCGTATCCACAAGCCCGTGCGTTTGATGATGACGTAATCCACGCTGACCGTTCGGCCTTTATAAAGAAACTGCGCGCCAGGTTTGTACAAAATCATTGTGCTTGTGTAGTCGGCTGCTATGGCCCTGTGATGGCAGGTTTGCTGACGCCCTGTATGTTGCCCACAAATGCGCATCGCCACATTGAACAACCGCAGAAACCAATAGCGCACTCGGGCTTTCGGAAGGGCTGCAGATTCCGCAGTCTCCGAACCCGGCCCAAAAAAAAGCCCGCAGGTTGCGGGCTGAACACTTGCGCGTTGCAAGCGGGAGGGATGTCGAGGGGGAATCGACGTCTGAATGGTAGGCCGCAGAATTCGCCCGGGATGTAGGACGCTTCTGATTTTTGTGCTCGTGCACATGCGGTTACGACTGGTGACCTGTGCAGGCGCGGTATGGGCGTCAGCGACGCCCGCATCCGTTATGGTGATGGCTTGCATTCAGGAGCATGTCACTTATGAACCGACCCACCGCATGGACTCTCGCATGCAGCCTGGCACTGGGCGCCGCCCTGGCAGGCTGCGCCAGCCCCGGGCCAGCACCTGCCCCGCCCGGCAGCCCGTCTGCCACCGCACCAGCCCCGGCGCCCGCCACTGCGTGCAATGCACAGCCAGCCCAGTTTGCAGTGGGCCAGAACAGCACGGCGTCCGTCATGGAGTCCGCCCGGGTGCGCTCAGGCTCGCAAATGGCGCGCATCGTGCGGCCGGGGCAAATGGTGACCAAGGAGTTCAACGCCCAGCGCCTGAACTTGCAGGTAGACGCGAACGGCCGCATCCTGGCGGTGACCTGCGGCTGACAGGAACACCTGCTGTCTGGCGGGCCACTTTTGGGTCAGTCCGCCAGAAACAGCTCCTGCAGATCGCTCAAAAAGTCAAAACCCCTCTCCGTGGGGCGCACATGCGTGAGGCTGCGCTCGATCAGCCCCTTGCGCTCGGCGGCCTCCAAGCCCCTGGCAACAGCAGTGACGGGCAGGCCAGTGCGGTCCATGAAGTCCTGCAGCGCAAACCCATCACGCAGCCGCAAGGCGTTGAGCATGTATTCAAACGGCAGCTCGGCGCGGCGCACGTCTTCGTCCTGCGCCATGGCCCGTCCAGCCAGCGCGTTATCCATATAGCGGGCGGGTTCCCGAAAGCGCACCTGCCGCACCACCCGGTGCGCAAAGCTCAGTTTGCTGTGCGCGCCCGCACCAATGCCCAGGTAGTCGCCAAACTGCCAGTAGTTAGTGTTATGGAAACACGCATGGCCTGGCAGCGCGTAGGCTGATATTTCGTAGCGCGCCATGCCCGCCTGGCCCGTCATCTCGGTGATGCGGTCGAGCATGGCGTAGGCCTGGTCGTCCTCGGGGATGGCTGGCGGAAACTTGGCGAAGTAGGTGTTGGGCTCGATGGTGAGGTGGTAGATGGAGATGTGCGGCGGCTTGAAGGCCAATGCCGTCAACATGTCCTGCTCCAGCTCCTGCGGCGTCTGGCCCGGCAGCGCGTACATGATGTCGAGGTTGTAGGTGTCAAACGACGCGGCGGCCTCTTCCACCGCCGCCATCGCCTGGGCGCGGTCATGCACGCGGCCCAGGGCCTTGAGGTGCTGGTCGTTGAAGCTTTGCACCCCCACCGACAGGCGCGTGACACCGGCCGCGCGGAAGGCGCGAAAGCGGTCTTTCTCGAACGTGCCGGGGTTGGCCTCCAGATTGATTTCGCAGTCGGGCGCAAGGAGCAGGCGGGCGCGGATGTCGCCGATCAGCCGGTCAATGGCGGCTGGTGAAAACAGGCTGGGCGTGCCACCGCCGATGAAGATGCTGTGCACCGTGCGGCCCCAGATGAGCGGCAGCGCGGCCTCCAGGTCGGCCATCAGCGCGTCGATGTAGCGCTGCTCGGGAACCCCTGCATTGCCAGCCGCATCCCCGCCACCTTCGCGATACTCATGCGAGTTGAAGTCGCAGTACGGGCATTTCTTGAGGCACCACGGCAGGTGCACATAAAGCGACAACGGTGGCAGGCTTTGCAACTGCAGCAGGCCAGGGCGCATGTAGTGCTGGATGTCGCGCACCACGGCGGGTTCGGCCTCTGCCTGCGGCGTGATCGGAATATGAACCACGTTCAGTGCCCCTCTTACAGCCAGCGTTCACGCATCAGCGCCAGCATTTGCGCGGCCGAGCGGCCCCGGTGGCTGTGGGCGTTCTTCACTTCCACAGGCAGCTCGGCAAAGGTCTTGCCGAATTCGGGGATGAACATCACAGGGTCAAAACCAAATCCGTTGCTGCCCCGGGGTTCGGTGGTGATCTCGCCCACCACCCGGCCCACGGCAATCAGCGGCTCCGGGTCTTGCGGGCTGCGCACGGCAACCAGGGTGCTGACCATGGCGGCGCGGCGGTTGGCGACGCCCTGCAACTTCTCCAGCAGGGCGCGCACGTTGTTGTCGTCGCTCTTCTCGTAGCCAAACTGGGTGCAGTAGTAGGCGGTATCGACGCCCGGCAGGCCGCCAAAGGCATCCACACACATGCCGGCGTCATCCGCCAAGGCGGGCAGGCCGGTGTGGGCCGAGGCAAAGCGGGCTTTGGCCAAGGCATTCTCCACAAACGTGCGAAATGGCTCTTCGGCCTCACCCACGCCCAGGTCGGCCTGGCGAACCAACTCGACCCCGAGTGGCGCGAACATGGACTGCAGCTCGGCCAGCTTGCCACGGTTGTTGGATGCTAGAACGATTTTCATGATTCAAATTGGCATCTAGCGCTTATCCAGCAAGCGCAAGCAGCTATCAATTAGTGAGTATCAGCGGGTTACGGGGTTTGCAGCAGCGCCCGCTGCTGCAACTGCACCAGCTCTGCGATGCCTTTTTCGGCCAGCGTGAGCAATTGGTCCATCTCCGCCCGGTTAAACGCCACGCCTTCGGCCGTGCCCTGCACTTCCACAAAGTGGCCTGCGCCCGTCATCACCACGTTCATGTCCGTGTCGCAGTCCACGTCTTCCACATATTCAAGATCCAGCAGCGGCGTGCCCTGCACGATGCCCACCGAGATGGCTGCCACCGGCTGCACCAGGGGGGACTGCGTGATCTTGCCGCTGGCCAGCAGCTGGTTGACCGCATCCTGCGCTGCCACCCAGGCGCCGGTGATGGCAGCGGTGCGGGTGCCGCCATCGGCCTGGATCACGTCGCAATCGAGCTGGATGGTGCGCTCGCCCAGCAGCTTGAGGTCAAACACGGCCCGCATGCTGCGGCCGATGAGGCGCTGGATCTCTTGCGTGCGGCCGGTCTGCTTGCCGCGCGCGGCCTCGCGGTCACTGCGGGTGTGGGTGGCGCGAGGCAACATGCCGTATTCGGCCGTGACCCAGCCCTCGCCGCTGCCGCGCTTGTGGGGCGGCACGCGCTCTTCCACCGAGGCGGTGCACAGCACCTTGGTGTTGCCGAACTCGATCAGCACCGAGCCCTCGGCGTGCATGGTGTAGTGGCGGGTGATGCGCACGGGGCGCAGCTGGTTGGCAGCGCGGTCGCCGGTGCGTTTAAAGGTCATAGCGTTCTTTCTTGATTCGTAGCGCAATCTATGCAACTGGCGCGCCCCCGGCCAGGGCCACCGCGCAAGGGCCGCCCCTCCGCGCTGGTGGCGTTCCCCTCCCCGGCGAAGCCGAGAGGAGGGGGAAGGCGCGAAGCGACTCAGGGGGAGGCTCAGGCTTTCCGTGCAGCAGAGCGGCGGATGGCTTCGTTGATCTCGGCGATGGACCGCTCGATGGCGGCATCGTCCAGGTCGTCCACCAGGCCATCGAGTGGCCCGGCCTGGATGGTGGACGCAAACACGTCGTCGCTGATGCTGTCGGTGGACACGCCCTGGGTGGACTCGAACGCGTCGGGCGTCTCCCACTCCAGCGCGATCACGGTCACGTTGTCGCTGCTGTCACCCGCCTTGCGCAGGGCGTCCTCCACCAGCTCGGGCACCGCGTGCGACACCGTGTTGCGGGCCAGCTGTTTGGCAATCTCCTCGTCGCTGAGCGTGCCCCACAGCCCATCCGAACACAGCAGAATGCGGTCGCCCTGCTCCAGGTACACCGGGCCGGTGATGTCATAGATGGGCTTGGTGGGCGAGCCCAGGCAGGTGAACAGCACGTTGCGATTGATGCGCTCCAGGCCGGGCGGTGGGGAGTTGCGCAGCTCCATGTAGGAGTGGTCGCGGGTGCGGGTCAGCAAATCACCGTCGCGCACCATGTACAGCCGCGAATCGCCGCAATGCACCCAGGTGGCCGTGCCGCCCTGCAAAACCGCAGCCACCAGCGTGGTGCGCGGCGTGTCGAGCATGCCCTTGTCGGTGGCGTAACGCAGAATCTGGTGGTGCGCCGCCAGCAGCGCGCCCGACAGGAACTCCTGCACATCCTTGAGCTGCGGCTTGGCCTGGCGCTGGAACAGCGCGGAGATGGTCTGCAGCGCGATCTGCGCCGCCACTTCGCCTTCCGGGTGGCCACCCATGCCGTCGGCCAGCACAAACAGGCCCGATTCGCGCGTGTAGCAATAGCCCATGCGGTCTTCGTTCTTCTCGCGGCCACCACGGCGGCTGATCTGGAAAACCGAGAATTTCATAGCGAATCACGCAAACAGGGCGTCGTGTTCATTTGGGTTTGGCTCCGATACCGGTGGCTTCACCCACCTTTTGCACGTTTTTCTTGGTGTCGGACACCAGGGTGTCGAGCTGCAGGCGCATCTTCTCGGCCACCGTCAGTTTGGTGTAGCGGCGCTCGCCCTCGCGGCTGAGTTCCTTTTGCAGCGCAAATACCGACTGCGGGCGCGACAGCGGATCGAGCGCCATGCACCACTCCACCACCTCGATAAGGTTGTCGGAGTACACGCCACGCAGCTTGGTCAAGGCCAGCGACAGGCGGTCCTTTTCGATGCGCTGGGGTGCCTCGTTGGGCGGAAAGCCTTGCATGCAGGCGTAGATGCAGGCACCAATCGCGTAAATATCGGTCCAGGGGCCCATGGACGAATCGCGCCGGTACATCTCGGGGGCGGCAAAGCCGGGCGTGTACATCGGGCGGATGAAATTGCCCTCTTTGGACAGCACCTCGCGCGCGGCGCCAAAGTCGATCATCACGGCCTTGTTGTCGTCGGTGATGAAGATGTTGGCCGGCTTGATATCAAGATGCAGCATCTTGTGCTGGTGCACGATGCGCAGCCCGCGCAGCACTTCGTCGAACAGCGAGCGGATGGTGGATTCGCGGAAGACCTTCTGCGTTTTCAGGTCCCGCGCGGTGATGATGAAGTCCTGCAGGGTCGCGCCCTCCAGGTAGTTCATCACCATGTAGACGGTTTCGTTTTCGCGGAAGAAGTTGAGCACGCTCACCACAGAGGCGTGCGAGATCTGGGCCAGCGCCCGGCCTTCTTCAAAGAAGCTCTTGAGCCCCAGGCGGTAGAGCGAGAGTTTTTCGGACTGTACCTTGGGCAGCAGCTCGCCCGGTGCACGCGTGGCCAGCGAGGAGGGAAGGTATTCCTTGATGGCGACCTGCTGCCCTTCGGCGTCCAGGGCCAGATAGACCACACCAAAACCGCCCGATGACAACCGGCGCACCACGCGGTAGCCGCCTATTGCGGTATCGGGCGGCAAAGGAGCCGGCTTGATTTTTGACATATTTTGCGAAGATGACTCGGGGGTGGAGCGGAACCCGGATAATCGCCGGATCGCAAGCAACCATCAAAAAGTCCAATGCCAGTTTACAGCATGACCGGATACGCCAGCGCACAGCATGGCGCATCTGCCACTGGCGCTGAAAACGACACCCGCGCGCCCCAATCACGCAGACTGGGGCTGGAAATCCGCTCGGTCAACAGCCGCTTCCTGGACCTTTCGTTCCGCCTCCCCGATGAACTGCGCGCCATGGAGCCCGCGCTGCGCAGCCTGCTGACCGCCCGCCTCAAGCGCGGCAAGGTTGAAGTCCGCGCCGCCCTGGAGAACGAGGACAGCAACACCCTGCAGGACCCGCCCGCGCGGCTGCTGCAGCGGCTCAATTCTTTGCAGGATTCCGTCAAGGCATGGCTGCCGGCGGCGGCACCCCTCACGGTAGCTGACGCCCTGCGCCTGTGCGCCAACGCCCCATCCGGCTCTGAGGACTGGAGCGATGCGGTTCCTGCTTTGGCCGAAGAAGCCCTGACCGCCCTGATGGCCGCCCGCGAACGGGAGGGCAAGCGCCTGGCCACCATGCTGCTGGACCGGGTCAAGCAATTGCGTGCCCTGGCCGAACAGGCCGTCCCCATGGTGCCGCTGCTGGTCGAGCAGCAACGGCTGCGCTTCATGGAGCGCTGGAAGGAAGCCATGGCGCTGACCGACGGCGCCACCCTGCCCGAGGCCGCCCGTGACCGCGCCCTGACCGAGGCCACGGCGTTTGCCATCCGCATTGATGTTGCCGAGGAAATCACCCGGCTGGACTCCCACCTGGACGAAATCGAACGCCTTCTCAAGAAAGGCGGCGAGGTGGGCAAGCGCCTGGACTTCCTGATCCAGGAGCTCCACCGCGAGGCCAATACGCTGGGCTCCAAATCAGCGGCCCTTGACCTGACCCGCATCAGCGTGGACATGAAAGTGCTGATCGAGCAAATGCGCGAGCAAGTTCAAAACATCGAATAAAACTCATTTTTTGATAGCGCTTCGCGCACATCAGCCATGGACTATCCCGGAAATCTCATCGTAGTTGCGGCCCCCAGCGGCGCTGGCAAATCCAGCTTGGTCAAGGCCTTGCTGGAGCTGGACTCGCACGTCCACCTGTCAATCTCCCACACCACCCGCGCGCCGCGCGGGCAGGAAAAGCACGGCCGCGACTATTACTTTGCATCGCAATCAGAGTTCGATGCCATGGTGGAAGGCAACGCCTTCGTGGAGTGGGCGCACGTGCACGGCAACCGCTATGGCACCTCCAAGAAGGCGATCGAGGAGCGCATTGCCCAAGGCTCGGATGTGATTCTGGAAATCGACTTTCAGGGCGCGCTACAGATCAAGCAGGCTTTCGCCAATGCAATCCTCGTGTTTATCCTGCCGCCGAGCTGGGAAGAACTGCGTTCGCGCCTGGAGCGACGGGGCGAAGACTCCCCGGAAGTCATCGAAGTCCGTCTGAAGAATGCAGCCGAGGAGATGGCCCAGGTCAGCAAATTCGACTTCGTTATAATCAACGAGTTGTTTGAGCGCGCGCTTTTCGACCTGAAAGCCGTAGTTCACGCCCAGCGACTCAAGTACGCCGCCCAGCGCCGCGCCCGTGCTGACACCTTCCAGTCGCTCAATATCACCTGAATCCCGGAGTAAAACGATGGCACGCATCACCGTAGAAGACTGTCTGGAAAAGATCCCCAACCGCTTCCAGCTTGTGTTGGCCGCCACGTACCGTGCCCGCATGCTGAGCCAGGGCCATGCACCCCGGATCGAAAGCCGCAACAAGCCTGCAGTCACTGCCCTGCGCGAAATCGCCGAAGGCAAAGTGGGCCTTGAGATGCTCAAGAAGGTTCCTGGTTGAGGTTTTCTCGGGCGCAGCCCCAAACAGCACCGCAAAAGCGGTGCTTTTTTTGCCCCGAAGCGGTGTGGTGCGCTCCCGCGCTACATTTGAGGCATGAACGCGGTGCTCAACTCACCTTCTGCAACGCTAGCCGAGCCGGGCGAAACGCCGACGGCAGGCACTTTGTCGGCAGCCGCCGCGGCCGCCAATGCGGCTGCGGCCAGCTTTGCCGCGTTGACGGACAGCCTTGACTACCTCGACGCCTCGAGCATCGAACAGGTACGCCAAGCCTACCGTTTCGCTGACGAGGCCCACCTGGGCCAGTTGCGCAACAGCGGTGAGCCCTACATCACCCACCCCATTGCCGTGGCTGCACAGTGCGCCACCTGGAAGCTGGACGCGCAGGCCCTGATGGCCGCCTTGCTGCACGATGCCATGGAGGATTGCGGCGTCACCAAGGCCGACCTGATTGACCGGTTTGGAGCCCCCGTGGCCGAACTGGTGGACGGGCTCACCAAGCTGGACAAGCTGCAATTCAATACGCGCGAGGAAAACCAGGCTGAGTCTTTTCGCAAGATGCTGCTGGCCATGGCGCGCGACGTGCGCGTCATCCTCATCAAGCTGGCGGACCGCACGCACAACATGCGCACGCTGTCGGACATGCCACGCAGCAAATGGGGTCGCATTTCTTCGGAAACGCTCGAAATCTATGCGCCCATCGCCCACCGACTGGGTCTCAATCAGACGTACCGGGAACTGCAGGACCTGGCATTCCGGCACCTGCACCCATGGCGTTACGCGACGTTGTCCAAGGCGGTCAACAAATCGCGTAACCGCCGGCGTGACCTTGTTCAGAAAGTGCAGACCGAAGTGGATGCTGCATTTTCGAGAATCGGCATGAAAGTTCGCCTGGCCGGCCGTGAAAAGACTTTGTATGCCATCTACCAGAAGATGGACCTCAAGCATTTGAGCTTTGCCCAGGTGACGGACATCTACGGCTTCCGGGTGATCGTGCCAACCGTCACGGACTGTTATACCGCCCTGGGCGTGCTGCACCAGATGTACAAGCCGGTACCCGGCAAGTTCAAGGATCACATCGCCATCGCCAAGCTCAATGGCTACCAGTCCCTTCACACCACGCTGGTGGGCCCGTCTGGCGTGAATATCGAGTTTCAGATGCGCACGGACGAAATGCACGTCATAGCCGAGGCCGGTGTGGCTGCACACTGGCTGTACAAGGCACAGGACGGTGACGGCTCGTCGGCCGAAAGGCTGGGAACCAAATGGCTGCAGTCCCTGCTCGACATTCAGAACGAGACCCGCGATGCCGCAGAGTTCTGGGACCATGTCAAGGTGGACCTTTTTCCTGATGCAGTCTACGTCTTCACCCCCAAGAGCCAGATCATGGCTTTGCCACGTGGCGCCACCGTGGTGGACTTTGCCTACGCCATCCACAGCAACGTGGGCGACCGCACCACGGCAGCCAAGATCAACAACGAGCAAGTGCCGTTGCGCACCGAACTCAAGAATGGCGATGTTGTGGAGATCATCACTGCCCCGGTATCCACGCCGAACCCGGCCTGGCTGGGTTTTGTGCGCACGGGCCGCGCGCGCTCCAAGATTCGGCACTACCTGAAAACGCTGGCGCAGAACGAATCGGAAGGCCTGGGCGAGAAACTGCTGACTCAGGCTATCCGCGCGGAAGGGCTAGAGCGGTTGCCGCCCATGAACACCGAGACCCAGCCGATGTGGGACAAGCTCCTGCGTTTTACAGGAAACCGTACCCGCAGCGAACTGATGACCGACCTGGGTTTGGGAAAGCGTATCGCCAGCATTGTCGCGAAGCGGCTCATGGTGCTCATGTCTGAACACGGGCACCGCCCCGACGCGCTGCTGATGACGCGGGAACGCTACACATCCCACGAGACGCTTTCGCAGGGTGCTGTGACACTCGACGGCAGCGAGAATGCATCAGTGCAATACGCGTCCTGTTGCCGCCCCGTGCCTGGAGACAGCATCGTGGGTTATCTGGGCCGCGGTGAAGGCCTGGTCGTTCACAACGTTCACTGCACCGTCGCCAAGCGGTTACAGCACAAGGATAGTGAACGCTTTATCGCGGTGGACTGGTCGGACGAACCAACGCGCATGTTTGAAACCGGGGTCGTGGTGACGGTCACGAACGGCAAAGGCGTACTCGCCCGCGTAGCTGCGGAACTGGCCAACTCGGAAGCAGATATTACCCATGTGGACATGGACGACGAGGCCGCCCTTGACACCACGGACTTGCGTTTCATCGTGGCTGTGCGGGATCAGGCCCACCTCGAAACAGCACTTCGCAACCTTCGTCGCACCCAGGCCGTCATTCGCGCCGCACGCATCACCCCGCAGGCCGCATGAACGCGCACAGCGCGGTAAGCAGCGTCGCTAGCCTTAGCGTCCGGGAGAACTCAGCTCTGCCGGACGCTATTTTTAATCCTCACGGTCGTTGCGTTGCGGATATTTCACTGACACCACTTCAAGACTTCGAACACCTCCTGGAGTGGGGAGCAGGACTTCATCCCCTGTGCGCGCTTTCAATAGCGCACGCGCGACAGGGGAAATCCAACTCACCTGCAATTCGCGGCTGTCTGCCTCATCAATGCCCATGATGGTGACTGTGCGTTCTGTGCCTTCATCCTCGACGTAAGTAACCGTCGCGCCAAAAAACACCTGTTCGCTTCCCACGTGCTGGCTGGGATCAACCACTTCGGCAATTTCGAGCCGCTTGGTGAGAAATCGGATTCGCCGATCGATCTCTCGCAAACGCTTCTTGCCGTAGAGGTAGTCGCCGTTTTCAGACCGATCTCCATTGCTCGCAGCCCAGTGAACGGTTTCCACCACTTTGGGCCGCTCGTTGTCAATGAGGTTCAGCAGCTCATCACGCAGGCGCGCGTATCCTGCTGGAGTGATGTAGTTCTTGCCGCCCGCAGGCAACGCAGGCAACACCAATTCATCCTCATCGGAAGCATCGGTTTCTTTGGTAAAGGCCTTGCTCATGGCAGGTATCCCCTTCAGCGAAAACGCTGGGACAAATGAAAAAGCCTGCAATCTTGCGATTGCAGGCTTTAAACATTGGTGCGGCTGGCAGGAATCGAACCCACGACCCCTTGGTTCGTAGCCAAGTACTCTATCCAGCTGAGCTACAGCCGCTAAGCTTTGAATTATAGCATGATTTCTTGGCGACCCTTGAAATCAATTTTTAACTGACACCTACCGCGTTGGCCTGGCCAGCAAAAATACAAATCAATGCAGCCTTAGATTGTAATGCACTGGAGCGACTCCAAAAAAGAAAGGCGCTCATCGCAAAAAAGAAAGCTGGCTGCGATCCTGTTGATCGCCCATTCGGATGAATGGGTGGTAGGGCGTGTTGGACTTGAACCAACGACCAAAGGATTATGAGTCCTCTGCTCTAACCAACTGAGCTAACGCCCCAAGCCATGCTCCAGCGCTATACAACGGGGCAAGCGCCGTATTGTAGGGGCTTTACTTGCGGTAACTGAGGGCGTTGGACACCAGCTTTGATGTGATGTCCACGATTTGGATCATGCGGTCGTATGGCATGCGCGTGGGACCGATCACGCCCAACGTCCCGACCACTTTGCCATCCACCTCATAGGGCGCACTGACGACAGACAGTTCCTCGAACGGCACCACATGGCTTTCACCGCCAATGTAGATGCGCACCCCTTCAGCCTGGCTGGAGATATCCAGCAACCGCAGAATCTGGGTCTTTTGCTCGAACAGATCGAATGCACGCCGCAGGTTGCCCATGTCGCTGGAGAAATCGCTTACCGCCAGCAGGTTCCTCTCGCCAGAAATCACGACCTCGTCTTGTGCCTGAGACAGGGCCTCGGACCCCACATTCACCGCAGCTTGCATGAGCGAAGCAATCTCGCCGCGCAGCACATCCACCTCAGATTTCAGTCGCTCACGTACCTGCTCCATTGCAAGCCCGGCGTAATGCGCGTTCAGAAAGTTGGAAGCCTCGATAAGTTGCGACTGGGAGTAGTCCACATCCGTGAAGATCACACGATTCTGAACGTCTCCCTCTGGCGAAACGATGATGACCAAAAACCGCCGCTCGGACAGCCTCAAGAACTCAATGTGGCGGAACACCGACGTTCTGCGAGGCGCCATCACGACACCCACGAACTGCGAAAGACTGGACAGCAACTGCGCAGCGTTGGCGATCACCTTCTGCGGCTGTTCGGGCGCTAGCTGGGGAGGGGTCAGGGGGTCCCGCTGCACTGTCAGCATGGTGTCCACAAACAGCCTATAGCCTCGTGCCGTGGGAATGCGACCAGCTGACGTGTGGGGGCTGGCGATCAGCCCCAGCTCCTCCAGATCCGCCATGACGTTTCGGATGGTGGCTGGAGACAAATCCAGCCCGGACGCGCGCGACAAGGTGCGGGATCCGACAGGCTGCCCATCGGCGATATAGCGCTCGACCAGCGCTTTGAGCAACAACTTGGCACGGTCATCGAGCATGGGATGATTTTAATGATGTAATTTCGTGATGACGTCCAATTTCCGCCATGTCGCACTCATAGGCAAGTACCAAGCTTCTTCGGCGGGCTCCATCGGTGAAAGCTCCCGTCTGGCCCTGGAAGACATCGCCCATTTTCTAGAGCGCCAGGGTTGCGAAGTGATGCTGGAAGCTGAGACCGCAAGCAACACCGGGCTCACACACTATCCAGTCCTGAATGTAGACGAGATAGGCAGTCGGTGCGATTTGGGCCTGGTGGTCGGGGGTGACGGCACCATGCTGGGCATAGGTCGGCGGCTCGCCCGGTTTGGGACGCCCCTGATCGGCATCAACCAGGGACGGCTTGGCTTTATCACCGACATTCCTTTCGATACCTATCAGGCCACTCTGCCCCCCATGCTTCAGGGTGAATACGAGGAAGACTTGCGACCGCTGATGCACGCTACGGTCGTGCGCGACGAGCGCGTCGTCTTCGAAGCCCTCGCGATGAACGATGTTGTTGTGAACCGAGGCGCGACTTCAGGCATGGTGGAATTGCGGGTCGAGGTCGGCGGGCGATTTGTGGCGAACCAACGCGCAGACGGACTCATCATCGCCTCACCCACAGGGTCAACGGCGTATTCGCTGTCAGCCGGTGGTCCCATGCTTCACCCCTCTATTCCCGGATGGGTGCTGGTGCCCATCGCCCCCCATACGCTGTCCAATCGACCGATTGTTCTGTCGGATGCCACCGAGGTGGCGGTTGAGGTTGTGAGTGGTCGGGATGTCAGTGCCAATTTTGACATGCAGTCGCTGGCCTCACTACTGCATGGCGACCGCATTCTGGTGAAAAGGTCAGAGCACTGCGTGCGGTTTCTCCATCCTCAAGGCTGGAACTACTTTGCCACTCTGCGCAAAAAATTGCGCTGGAATGAAGGGGGTTCCTGACCATGGCGCTGCGGCGGATCACTTTGCAGGACTTCGTCATTGTCCAGACCTTGGATCTGGAGTTGCAAACAGGCTTCACGGTGTTGACGGGTGAAACTGGCGCGGGGAAGTCGATCCTGATCGACGCTGTCCAACTGGCGCTCGGGGCGCGCGCAGATGCGGGCGTGGTGCGCGAAGGCGCATCCCGTGCCGACATCAGTGCCGAGTTCGACTGCCCGGCCGCAGCGCAACCGTGGCTCGACGAAGCAGGCTTCGAGTCGGGCGACACCCTGCTGTTGCGCCGCACGATCGACGCGCAGGGCAAGAGCCGGGCATGGGTGAACGGAACGCCGGCAACCGCCACACAGCTGCGGGCGCTGGGCGACATGCTGCTTGACATCCACGGCCAGCATGCCTGGCAAAGCCTGACCCGCCCCGATTCGGTGCGCGAACTGCTCGACGCCTATGCTGGCCTGAGCCAGGCTGACGTGACGATGCACTGGAGCCGATGGCGTGCCGACCAGAAAACGCTGCAGCAGGCGCGGCAGGACCAGGCCACACTGCAGCAGGAACGCGAGCGGCTGCAGTGGCAGATCGGCGAGCTGGACAAGCTCGCGCCTGCCGCAGACGAATGGGAAGAGCTGGAAGCGCAGCACAAGCGCCTGTCGCATGCGCAGGCGCTGATGGAGGGTGCGCAGGCCGCGCTCCAGGTGCTGCAGGACGACGACGCTGGCGCGCTGGCAGCCCTCACCCGCGCACATTCCCTGCTGCACGGGCAGGAAGATATCGAGCCCGAATTCGCCAACCTGGCCGACATCCTCTCGTCCTGCCTTGCGCAGGCCGGTGACGTGGCCCACTCGCTGCAGCTGTATCTGCGCCATGCCGACATGGACCCCCAGCGCCTTGCGGAACTTGACGCCCGCATCTCCTCCTGGATGACCCTGGCGCGCCGGTACCGCCGCACGCCTGCGGAGCTGCCCGCCCTGCTCCAGGGCTGGAAAGACGAGATGCGCCGCCTGGACGCCGCGACCGATCTGGCACAACTGGAGGCTGCCGAAGCTGCCAGCGCCAAGGCCTATCACGCTGCGGCCCGCACCCTGTCGCAGGCGCGGGCCAAGGCGGCGCCCCGCCTCTCGGCCGCCATCACGCATGCCATGCAGGGCCTGGGCATGGAGGGGGGCAAGTTCGAGGTCTCCGTGGCCAAGCTGGCCGAGCCCGCTGCGCATGGGATCGACGATGTCGAGTTCCTGGTGGCGGGGCACCCCGGCATGTCGCCACGCCCCATCGGCAAGGTGGCGTCGGGCGGCGAGCTCTCCCGCATCTCGCTGGCGATCTCGGTCACGACCAGCCAGCTAGGTGCCGCGCCCACGCTCATCTTCGACGAGGTGGACTCTGGCGTGGGCGGTGCGGTGGCCGAGACGGTGGGACGCCTCATGCAGCTGCTGGGCAGCGACCGGCAGGTGCTGGCCGTGACGCATCTGCCGCAGGTGGCATCCTGCGCGCACCACCATCTCAAGGTGATCAAGCGCAAGCAGGCCGAAGGCACGACCAGCAGCGTCCAGCCCATCCAGGGTGAAGTGCGCGTAGCCGAGATCGCCCGCATGCTGGGCGGCGAGAAGTCCACCGAAACCACTCTGGCGCATGCGCGCGAAATGCTGGAGCTGGCGGACGCAGCGGTGGAAAGGGCGCGGTGATGGCAACGCTTGAGATCGTGGTGATCACCGGCATGTCCGGATCGGGCAAGTCGGTGGCCCTGCACGCGCTCGAGGACGCGGGCTACTACTGCGTCGACAACCTGCCGCCCGAGCTGTTGCCCGCCTTCGTCGCGCTGGAGCACCGCCACCACGGCAACCGGCTGGCCATCGCGATGGACGTGCGCAGCGCCACGTCGTTGCACCAGGTGCCGCAGGAATTGAACCGGCTGCGCAGCGAGGGCGTTTCGGTGCACTCGATCTTCCTCGACGCTACGATCGACACCCTGGTGCGGCGCTTTTCGGAAACGCGGCGCCGCCACCCGCTGTCGCACGCGGACCTGCAGCAGGGACGCAAGGCGCTGGTGCAGATCATCGAGGTGGAGCGCGAATTGCTCGCCGCGCTTCGCGAGCAATCCCATGTGATAGACACCAGCACCATCCGCGCCTCGCAGCTGCAAAGCTACGTCAAGGGGCTGATGGCCGCCACGCCGGGCCAGCTCACGCTGGTGTTCCAGTCCTTCGCGTTCAAACGCGGCATTCCGATGGATGCGGACTACGTGTTCGATGTGCGCATGCTGCCCAACCCCCACTACGAGCCCGCGCTGCGCGACCTGACCGGGCAGGACGCCCCGGTGGCCGACTTCCTGCGCCAGCAGCCCGAGGTGGCGCTGATGCAGCAGCACATCGAGAACTTCCTGGCGCACTGGCTGGAGATGCTCGACCGCAACCACCGCAGCTATGTCACGGTGGCCATCGGCTGCACCGGCGGCCAGCACCGCTCGGTGTACCTGGTGGAACGGCTGGCAGAGGCGTTCAGCAGCCGCTGGCCAGCCCTGCGCAGGCACCGGGAAATGGATGGTCGATAGTCCGCTCAAACATGCTTGATGCTATTATTTTAATAGCTGTTCGCGCATACCAGATAAGCGCTGAAGGCCAATTTGACTTGAATTCCGGCGTTTACCAGAGCTGTGCCTGCGTCGCCTCGAGCAGCTTGCGTATCGGCGCCGGCAAACCGATCGCATCCCACTGATCCAGCGCGAACCAGCTGCCCTCTTCCAGGGGCCGCTCCGGCAACGCCCCCGACACGAGCACCGGATGCAGGTGCAGGTCGCGGTGGGTGAGCACATGCACGAAAGGCTGCAGCTCCCCGATCTCCAGGCGGGCCCCTTCGCGCAGCGATTCCACACTGCGGTGCAGTGCCGCGCTGTCCTCAAACACCGGCACGCAATGCATGCCAGCCCAGATGCCACTGGCGGGACGCTTCTGCAACCAGGCTTGCCCGCGCTCGTTCTTGAGCAGCAGCAACTGCCACGACTCCGACCTGCGCGAGAGCTTACGCGTGCGCACCGGGTACTTCTCGGGGTTGCCCGCAAGAAAAGCGACACAACCTCCATTCAAGGGACACTGCCCGCACAGGGGCACCCGTGGGGAGCACACGGTAGCGCCCAAGTCCATCAGCCCTTGCGTATACCGGGGCATGGCATTGCCCAGATCTTCCTGCGGCAGGAGTTCTTGTGCCCGGTCCCACAGAAGGCGTTCGTTTCGCTGCTGCGCCAGATCGGCATCAAAACCCAGGTAGCGGGTCAGCACCCGGCGCACATTGGCATCGAGAATCGGAACCCGCTCGGAAAAGCAAAACGCCGCGATAGCCCCTGCCGTGGAGCGACCGATGCCAGGGAGTGTGGCAAGCGCCTCGGCGCTGCGCGGAAAGGCACCTCCGTGCTCGGCCACCACCTGCTGTGCGCAACGGTGCAGGTTGCGAGCCCGCGTGTAGTAGCCAAGCCCGCTCCACAACCCCATCACCTCGTCTTCTGGCGCAGTGGCAAGGGCGCGCACATCGGGAAACCTTGCGAGGAATCGCGCGTAATAGTCAAGCACCGTGGCAACCTGGGTCTGCTGCAGCATGATTTCGGACAGCCAGACCCGGTACGGATCCCGCGTCTGTTGCCAAGGCAGGTGGTTGCGGCCGTGAGATGCCTGCCATGCGACCACGAGTGAGGCTGCGCCCTCCCGCCCCCCGTCGCTCATGCAGGTACCAATTGCCGATCCGATGTCACGGGGTCAAGGCCGGGCACAGCAACCAGCTGGGAGGTCAACTCCTGCAGCCTCTGCTCCAGCGCAATCAGCTCATCCTCGCTCGCTTCAATTTCTGCGATGCGCTCCACCAAACCGCTGGCTGCCTGTTGAATGCGGTCTACAGCTTCGATGCGACGCGCGAAGCTGCGTCGCCGCTCCCTCAACTGGGCGTCCAGTTGGGCTGTAGCGGATTTACTCCAGAGTTCAAGATCGTTCGCCGCCGATTCGTACACAGTGCGCAGACGCATGGCCAGAGCGCGAACCAGACGTTCCGCAAACTCGGGCTGGGCGAGCTTCAATGCGTTGCCCATGCCAAGGTACTGCAGATGACTCTGTTCAATCTGACTCAGATCATGCGTGAAGTGCTCCAGTTGCGGAGGCGAGGGGACCTGCAGAGAAAAACCAAACTCGGCATTGAGTTGCCTGAAGGTTCCACCCAGCATCGCTTGGATCTCGGTGCCTGAAGCCTGCGCCTTGTCCAGCGTACCGCGCAACTTGTCGAACGTTTGAAGGTAAATTTTCTTTACACCCAGCTTGAGCCCTTTTTGCTGCAGGGTCTGCGCCAACTCTGCAAGCTCGACTTTGAGCGCCTTGGCACCCAGCTGCTGAAACACATCTCGAAGCAGCTTCAGGTGGACTGCACGGACCGCCTGAATTTTGGAAGTGCTCAGGTCAAACTCCCGCTGCTCCTGCTCGATGCGGTGCCGCATCGATTCAATGACGGACGCATTCTTGCCGCGCAGGCTTCGCAATTCAGCCATCTGGTCGTCGAGATCTCGACGTCGGATGTTGATGGCCCGGGAAGTCTCCGTGCGCAAACTGGCCACACCATTGGCCACAGCCGCCCGCAAGATGGATTGCCGCCGACCCATGATGCCCTTGGCCAGCGCCTCTTCCAGAACAGGCAGGCCGCTGGTTTCGAGCAGAAGATCGTCAGCAGTGATCTTGGCAACCAACCCTTTCTGCGCTGACACGGGGACAACCCTCTCCAACGGCACACCGAGCATCTCTGCAGACGTGCTGCACTGGCGCTCCATCTGCGCGTGCACCTGCTCTGCAGAATTGAGCGTATCCCACAAGGTGTCGATCTTGTTGAGCACCACCAAGCGGGCATCCATGCTGTCGGCCGAGATCGCCAGATGCTCTCGCCAGATGGAAAGATCAGACCGGGTCACTCCGGTGTCTGCACTCAGGATGAAAACAACCGCATGCGCCTGCGGGATCAGGTTGACGGTAAGTTCAGGTTCAGCACCCACCGCATTCAGGCCGGGTGTATCCAGAATGACCAACCCCTGTTTGAGCAAAGGATGCGGAATATTGATGAGGGCGTGGCGCCACATCGGCACCTCCACCAACCCCTGCGCATCAGGGACCGGATTCTCATCGGTCAAGTCATCGTGCCAGAAGCCCAATGCCCGCGCATTGTCCAGACTAACCTTTCTGACTTCCGCCACTTTTTCGAGCGCCTTGGCGATCTGGTCCGCATTACCGACATCCAGGGGAATTTCCAGCCACCGGTCCGTCTTGACCCGCCACTCCGCCAGGCTCTGCATCTGCAGTCGGGTTTCAATCGGCAGCAATCGAAGGCTGGGCACCACGCTGGCGTCGTATCCGAGTTCGGTGGGGCACATGGTGGTGCGCCCTGCACTCGCAGGCATGATGCGGCGGCCATAGTCTGCAAAGAAGATCGCATTGATCAACTCGGACTTGCCGCGCGAAAATTCAGCCACAAACGCCACCATGACCTTGTCGCTACGAACCTGCTCCTCCAGGCGCTGCAACCGCTCCTGGACAGCCGAATCCATGAGTTCGTGCGAGGACATCCACTCGGCCAGCCGCTTGAGTTGCTGGGCGAACTCCCGCCGCCAGGCACCATGCTGGTCGAACTGTTCGTTGAATGAAGGTCCCACTTTGCTCCCAGAGATCTAAGAATGACCTGCGCGGCAGGCATACACAAAATATAGCATCGACCGCTCGTGGCCTATCATCGAATGGGGAATTCGTGCATCGCCCGAGTCAAGGCCGCTGGCACGCCGGGCAGAAATAGCTGCTCCTTTGACCTTGGCGCAACACCTTTATGGGCGTGCCACACACATGGCATGGCGCTCCATCTCGTCCATAGACGCTGGTCTGGTTCTGGAAATGGCCCGCCACTCCTTCTGCGCTGGAAAAATCGCGCAGCGTGCTGCCCCCCATGGAAACGGCCCGCGCCAGTACTGTCCGAATGGCGGCGTGCAGTTTTTGTGCCCGTACAGGTCCGATACGCGCGGCACTGGTCGTCGGGCGGATACCGGCCATAAAAAGCACTTCGGAAGCATAGATATTGCCCACGCCCACCACCAGCCGACCCGCCAGGAGCAACTGTTTGATGGGCATGCGGCTCTTTTTCAGCCCGGCCTGAAAAGCTGTGAGCGAGAACTCGTCGGACAGCGGCTCCATTCCAAGGCCGTCCAGAAGTTTCATCGCAACGGGGTCTTGCTCCCCATGAACGTACACCACGGCTCCAAACCGGCGTGGGTCATGCAGTCGCAGTGTGCCCCGTGTGGTCAGCATCTCGAAATGATCATGGACCCCAGCAGGTGGCAATCCCCCACCGAAGCGCAGGCTGCCCGACATCCCCAGATGCACGAGCAGTAGTCCACCACTCGTATCAGCCAGCAAATATTTGCCGCGCCGGCGCAGCCCCACGACCTCTTGCCCCACCAAATCCTGGGGTGCACAACCCAAAGGCCAACGCAAGGGTTTCCCGAGAGTGACTGCCTCAATGCGCGCGCCCCTGATCGGCTCGGCCAAGCTGAGGCGTGTCACTTCCACTTCGGGCAACTCAGGCATACAAAGGGCCCGACGACGGGTTTAGAGGCATGGATTATTATGGCCCGATGGTGCTACTTCACAGCTTTCGGATTGCCGCTTTGACAACAGTGGTTGCGGTAACCGTCCACTCGGCATGGGCGCAAAAGACGGGCAGTGAAACAATCGACGTCATCGGCAAACCCCAGGTAGCGTCCGGTTCCGCCTTGGACGCAGAGTTGTTTTACGAGATCTTCCTGGGCGAACTCAGCACCCGCACGGGCGACCCCGGCGCGGGCTACGCTTTCATGCTGGAAGCTGCACGCCGCAGCGCCGACGGCCAGCTCTACCAAAGAGCTGCGGATATCGCACTGCAGTCACGATCAGGTGAGCATGCCCTTGCGGCCGCCAAAGCATGGAAAGAAGCACTCCCCGAGTCGCGCGAAGCAAACCGCTACGTACTCCAGATTCTGATTGCGCTCAATCGCATCGGCGAAACCAGTGATCTGTTACGCCAGGAACTTGCCCAGGCCCCCCCCCGCACCAAAGCCTCAACGCTGTCTGCGCTGCCGCAGATGTATGGCCGTGCGAGTGAAAAAGTCCTCGCCGCAAAAGTGGTGGAGTCAGCCCTGGTGGATGAACTCGCACATCCAGCCACTGGTCCCGTAGCCTGGGTCTCCCTGGGGCGTCTGCGATTGGCGGCTGGAGACCGAGCCGGCGCGCTGCACGCCGCGCAGCAGGCACAGGCACTCGACGACGCCAATGAAGGCGCTGCCAGGCTGGCGTTGGATCTGATGGAGGAAAACACACCCGAGGCCGAAGCACTGGCAGCAAAGTCCCTTGCCAAGCAACCGGTACCTGAGTTGCGCATGTCGTACGCACGGGTTCTTTTGGGCCTGCAGCGTTATTCCGACGCGCGACAGCAAATGGAATACGTGACAAAGGAAAAGCCCGATGCTCTGGAAGCTTGGCTCGTCCTGGCCACGCTGCAAGTGCAGGACAACCAGCTCCCTCAGGCGGAAATTGCGCTTGGGCGCTACATGGACCTGCTTTCCTCCGCTACCGATGCACAAGTTCGTCAGAGGGGACTTACCCAAGCGTATCTTCTGCATGCGCAGATCGCGGAGAAAAAACAGGATTTCACCGCAGCAGAAGCGTGGCTCAACCGCATCGACAACGCTGACGAAGTGTTTGGTGCCCAAACCCGCCGCGCCTCGCTGCTGGCGCGTCAAGGCAAAGTGGCGCAGGCACGGGCGCTCCTGCGCGATCTGCCGGGGACATCATCGGATGACAAGCGCACGAAGCTGGCCGCAGAGGTTCAACTCTTGCGCAACCTGCAGCTGTTCAAGGAGGCTTACGAAGTTCAGACTGAGCTCGTGACACTCGCGCCCGATGACGCGGAGCTGGTCTACGACCAAGCCATGCTTGCGGAGAAAGCCGGCCAGCCGGACACCATGGAGCAATTGCTGCGTCAGATCATTGCCCAAAACCCTCAATACCACCATGCCTACAACGCTCTGGGTTACTCGCTCGCAGACCGGGGCGTGAGGCTGGAAGAAGCCAAACAGCTCATTCTCAAGGCGCTCGAGTTTGCGCCCTCCGACCCGTTCATCACCGATAGCCTCGGCTGGGTGGAATTTCGCCTGGGCAACAAGAGTGAAGCCAGGCGGCACCTGGAAGCCGCTTACAAGGCACGTCCCGATGTCGAAATTGCGGCGCATCTGGGTGAAGTGCTGTGGAGCCTCGGTGACAAGGACGCTGCCATGAAGATCTGGAGAGAAGGATTGAGAACCAGCCCCGGCAACGAAACCTTGAAAGAAACGCTGGCACGCCTCGGAGTGAACCTTTGATGCGGGACGGGAAATCAATACCCTTGGTCCGCCAGGAGTTTCTGCATGGCCCCCAGCGGCTTTGGGGGGCCCTCTTGCTGTTTTTCAGTGCGTTCTGGCTGGCCGGCTGTGCGCAGCCGGTCAAGATGCCGGGCAATGATGCGGATATGTGGAGTGGGCGCATTGCCCTGCAGGTGGAAGAGCAGCCATCTCAATCATTCTCTGCAATATTTGAGTTGCGGGGCAATGCGCAAAGCGGTGAACTCGTGCTGGTGAGCCCGCTGGGCAATCGCTTTGCGCAGCTGGAGTGGAAAGACGGACACGCACAGCTGACGAGCGCCCAGGAGACTCGGACCTCCGACTCACTGGACGCCCTTTTGCAGGAGGCCACCGGGACCCGGATTCCTGTTGCTGCGTTATTCGGGTGGCTCAAGGGCGAACATTCCACCATTCCTGGCTGGAGCGCAGACCTCTCTGCACTGGAGGACGGACGCCTCGTGGCGCGCCGCGATGACCCCGCTCCGAAGGCAACGCTACGGATTGCGCTGACGCGCTAGCCTGGCCCCTGATGTTCGTTCGCTGACCGTTTCTGCCATGCAATCGCTGTATGACGTGCCCGCTCCGGCCAAACTCAACCTTTTTCTGCATATCACGGGGCGAAGGGCGGATGGCTACCACCTGCTGCAGTCGGTCTTCATGCTGATCGACTGGTGCGATACGCTTCATTTCGAACGCACCGCAGGAAGCGGCATCACGCGCGAAGATCTGGGCGCCACCACTCTGCCGGACCTGGATCTTTCACTGAGAGCCGCCCACGCGTTGCAGCAAGCCACCGGGTGCAAGTTGGGCGCACACATTGGTGTATTGAAAAGCATCCCGGCGCAGGCAGGCATGGGAGGAGGCTCGTCGGATGCCGCCACTACCTTGCTGGCCCTCAACAAGCTGTGGAATCTGGAACTGCCCCGTTCAGCACTTGAAACCATCGGCCTGAGCATTGGCGCAGATGTTCCGTTTTTTTTAAGAGGCCGCAACGCGTGGGTCGAGGGAATTGGTGAGACAATCACGCCGCTTGAGAAAGCACAGCAAATACCGCAAGCGCGTTTCGTCGTTGTGAAGCCGGCAGCAGGTTTGGAGACAAAAGCAATTTTTTCTTCACCCGATTTGAAACGCGATTCAGATAGTGCTACAATCTTAGGCTTTGCTGCAGCACACTTTGACTTCGGTCGAAATGACTTCCAGCCGGTTGCCCAGGCACTTTGCCCCGACGTTTCTGAAGCCATTGAATGGCTCCGGCTTCGCGGATTGCAAGGCCGGATGACAGGCTCGGGCAGTGCGGTGTTTGCGCAAATGTCACACGATGCTGACTTGAGAGAGCCTCCCCAGGGCTGGCAAGTCAGGGAATGTGCAAATCTGATGGTTCATCCTCTGGCAGGCTGGGCATCAGGTGAGAATTTGGGTTGATTGTCTTCGGCAGTCGACCTGTGTAGGGGAGTCGCCAAGCTGGTTAAGGCACCGGATTTTGATTCCGGCATGCGAAGGTTCGAATCCTTCTTCCCCTGCCAAACGCTTTCCGCGTACGGGCTTTTTTTTCAGACTGCTGGGACGCTCATGCAAGCCAACCACCCCGACTTCATGGTTTTCACCGGCAATGCCAACCCTGGCATGGCAGCTGAAATTGCCCAACACCTCGGCACCACTTTGGGTGCTGCCGACGTGGGCCGGTTCTCCGACGGTGAAGTCACCGTTGAAATCAAGCAAAACGTGCGCGCACGTGATGTTTTCGTGGTGCAGTCCACCTGCGCACCCACCAACGAAAACCTCATGGAACTGCTGATCATGGTCGATGCGCTCAAGCGCGCGTCGGCTGAACGCATCAGCGCCGTGATCCCCTACTTCGGCTACGCCCGCCAGGACCGCCGCCCTCGCTCCACCCGTGTTCCGATCACCGCCAAGGTGGTTGCCAACATGTTGCAGGCGGTGGGTGTGGCACGCGTGCTGACCATGGATCTCCATGCCGACCAGATCCAGGGGTTCTTTGACATCCCGGTGGACAACATCTACGCGTCGCCGGTGCTGCTGGGCGATCTGCGCCAGAAAAATTATGAAGACCTGATTGTGGTCTCCCCCGACGTCGGTGGCGTCGTGCGCGCCCGCGCGCTGGCCAAGCAGCTCAACTGCGACCTGGCCATCATCGACAAGCGCCGCCCCAAGGCCAATGTTTCCGAAGTGATGCATGTGATCGGCGAGATCGAAGGCCGCAACTGCGTGATCATGGACGACATGATCGACACCGCCGGTACGCTGGTGAAAGCGGCCGAAGTGCTCAAGGAGCGTGGCGCCAAGAAGGTGTACGCCTACTGCACACACCCTATTTTTTCCGGCCCCGCCATTGAGCGCATTGCCCAGGGCAGTGCACTGGATGAAGTGGTGGTCACCAACACGATCCCCTTGAACGACAACGCAAGGGGTTGCACCAAGATTCGCCAGTTGTCTGTGGCCCCGCTGATCGCAGAGACGATCCAGCGCATTGCCAAGGGCGAATCGGTGATGAGTCTGTTCTCGGACCAGGACAATCTGTTCTGACACGCTCCCCCGGGAGCGTTGCAGCCGGATTGCACGCAGGCCTCCTTCGGGAGGCTTGTCTGTTCGGGAGCAATGCGCAGGCCTGCCGCCATGAAGGCGTCACAGGTCTTTTTTAATCGGGGTAGGACTGGTCGCGGTCTACCCTTTTCAGGAGCTAACTATGAACTTCGTCGCTTTTGAGCGCGCCAAGCAGGGTACGGGTGCGAGCCGCCGTCTGCGCAATTCGGGCAAGACGCCTGGCATCGTCTACGGTGGCACCACCGAACCCCAACTGATCGAGCTGGACCACAACGCACTGTGGCATGCCTTGAAGAAGGAAGCTTTCCACTCCAGCGTGCTGGACATGGAAGTCGCCGGCACCACGTCCAAGGTGCTGCTGCGCGACGTGCAATACCACCCCTTCAAGCAACTCGTGCTGCACATCGACTTCCAGCGCGTGGACGAAAAAACCAAGCTGCACATGAAGGTGCCACTGCACTTCTCCGGCGCAGAAGAATCGCCAGCCGTCAAGGTCGACAAGTGCATGATCAACCCGGTCGTGAACGAACTGGACGTGACCTGCATGCCGTCTGACCTGCCAGAGTTCATTGCCGTGGACCTGTCCAAGCTGGAAAAGGGCACGTCCCTGCACCTGAAGGACATCAAGCTGCCCAAGGGCGTGGTGGCCAAGGTCCGTGGTGGCCAGAACAACAACCCCGTGCTGGTGTCCGTGGTGCCTCCCGTCGTGGTCGTGGAAACCCCTGCCGAAGCCGCTCCTGCAGCCGACGCCAAGGGCAAGGGCAAGGGCAAGAAGTAATCCTTCAACGGACAGCTTCGCTCTCCCGCACGGTCAGGCTTGCCCCGGCAAGACTGGCCCGAGTTACGGCCCACCTTGTGTGGGCCGTTTTTCATTACCAACGTTGCAGGCCAGACACCCCACCCAGGCCACAGTTGTGCCAGACACGCGGACTGTCCGGTTTCGCCGTGCCTTGGCCCACAGATAATCCGACAGATGATCAAGCTGTTTGTAGGCCTTGGAAACCCGGGGCCCGACTACGAGGCCACCCGTCACAATGCAGGGTTCTGGTGGATTGACGCCCTGGCCCGCGAGCTCAAGACCACCCTGGTGCCCGAGCGCAGCTACCACGGGCTGGTGGCGCGCACCACGGTGCATGGCCAGAGCGTATGGCTGCTGCAGCCGCAGACCTTCATGAACCTCTCAGGCAAGTCGGTGGCATCCCTTGCGCGGTTCTTCAAGATCCTGCCCGAAGAAATCCTGGTGGCGCACGACGAACTCGACATCCCACCCGGCCAGGTCAAGCTCAAGCGCGGCGGCAGCCACGCCGGACACAATGGCCTGCGGGACATCCACGGGCAACTCGGCTCACCCGATTACTGGCGCCTGCGCATCGGCATCGGCCACCCCGGTGTGAAAAGCGAAGTGGCCAACTGGGTGCTCAAAAAACCGTCTCCCGACCAGCGCACGCTGATCGAAGACTGCATTGCCCATTCCCTCAAAGCCTGCCCGGCCCTGCTGGCTGGCGAGATGGACAAGGCGACCTTGCTCATCCACACCACGAAACCGCCCCGGCCAAAGCCCCCGCGCCCGGCGGAAGACTGAAACGCCTCGCAAAACACCCCACCGCCCATGAACGACAACGAACTCCGACGCGCCCGCTGGGCGATTCGCACCTTCGGATGGCTGGCGGTCCTGTTTGGCCTGCTGCTCATGGCATGGAACTGGCAGGCGCTGCAGCGCCCCGACATCGCCATGCGCTGTCAGCAGGAGCTCACCACCTCCGACGAATGCAAGCGCACCGGCATCTATGCTGGCGCCGTGTTTGCCCTCCTGGGCCTGCCCCTGGTGTGCGTACGCAAATCGTGGCTCAACCGCCACCTGCGCCGGTCCAACTACTTGCCGGATTCCGTTCAATGAATGGAAAGAAAGAAGGAAGGAAGCCGCGACGGCGGGAAAACGAAATACTACTGATTTAATAGCTGCTGGCGCTTGCTGCATAAGCGCTGAGGGCTGATTTGGCTTGCAATCTCACACCGAGGAGGCCGCCTGCAGGCGCTGAAACTTCTGCCACAGTGTTTCACGGTTCTCGACATGCTGCGGATTCACAGGGATGCATGCCACGGGGCAGACCTGCACACACTGCGGCTCGTCGAAGTGCCCCACACATTCCGTGCACTTGTCCGGGTTGATCTCGTAAATCTCCTGCCCGAGGTAGATGGCCTGGTTGGGGCATTCGGGCTCGCACACGTCGCAGTTGATGCACTCATCGGTGATCATCAGTGCCATAGGGCCTCCCGGATCACGGTGCCTGTGGCCAGGCCAAGAGAGTGTGCGCTGCGGTTCATGCTGCGTATTATCCCGCGCGGTGGAATGTGCCCCGCCTGCCACACTGCAACACACCATCGCTGGCGTGGATGTTTTTGCCGTTATGCTGTGTATACACATTAATTCCGCCGCGCCCGCCATCTTCTCCAACGCCACTCCATGGGTCTGTTTTTTCTCAAACGGTTCATCACGCTACTGGCCACGCTGATCGGCGCTTCCGTGGTGGTGTTCATGGTGCTGGAGATCCTGCCGGGCAACGCCGCGCAGATCTTGATGGGCCCCGACGCGGCGCCGGAAGCAGTGGCCGCCCTGGCCAGCAAGCTGGGGCTGGACCAGCCCGCCGCGCTGCGCTACTGGCAATGGGTCAGCGGCCTTATGGTGGGCGACATGGGCGAGAGCTACGCCTACAGCTCCCCCGTGCTGGAGCTGGTGCTGGAACGCCTGGCCCTCACCGTGCCCCTGGCCCTGTTGGCCATGGTGATCACCACGGCACTGGCGCTGGCGGCGGGTGTGTATGCGGCATCGCGCCATAACAGGCTGGGGGACGTGGGCGTGATGGGCCTGGCCCAGATCGGCATTGCCATCCCCAACTTCTGGTTCGCCATTCTGCTGATCCTGCTGTTCTCGGTGAAGCTCCAATGGTTCTCGGCCGGCGGCTTTCCGGGCTGGACCGAAGATGCGGGCGGCAGCCCGTTCGAAGCCCTCAAGGCCCTGCTGCTGCCCGCCATTGCGCTGGCCGTGGTGCAGGCGGCCATCCTGGCGCGCATCACGCGTTCGGCGGTGCTGGAGGTGTTGCGTGAAGACTTTGTGCGCACGGCGCGGGCCAAGGGCCTCACGCAGCGCGCGGCGCTCTGGGGCCATGTGCTGCGCAACGCGATGATTCCGGTGATCACGGTGATGGGGCTGCAGTTCGCCAACCTGCTGGCGGGCACCATCGTGGTCGAGAACGTGTTCTACCTGCCCGGCCTGGGTCGGCTGATCTTCCAGTCCATCTCCAACCGCGACCTGATCGTGGTGCGCAACTGCGTGATGCTGCTCGCCGCCATGGTGGTCATCGTGAACTTCGTCGTGGACATCCTCTACGCCGTGATCGACCCCCGCGTCAAAGCCAGCGACATCTGATTTGCCATGAGCGCCGCCCTCCCCGCCACCCCTCCCGTTGTTGCGCCCGGCTGGCTGTACCGAGCGCTGCGCCACCGCAGCTTCGTCATTGGCGCCGTGCTCTCGCTGCTGCTGGTCCTGGCGGCCGCCCTCTCGCTGGTCTGGACGCCCTGGTCGCCCTACGAGATGGACCTGGCCAACAAGCTGCAACCACCCACTGGCACACACTGGCTGGGCACCGATGCCTTTGGGCGCGATGTCGCCTCGCTGCTGCTGGTGGGCGCGCGCAACTCCATCCTGGTGGGCGTGATCGCCGTGGGCATTGGCCTGACCATTGGCACGGCGCTGGGCCTGCTGGCGGCGGCCAAGCGCGGCTGGGTGGAAGAGCTGATCATGCGGCTGGCAGACTTCACGTTCGCCTTTCCCGCCATCCTCTCGGCCATCATGATGACGGCGGTGTTCGGCGCGGGCATCGTCAACTCCATCATCGCCATCGGCATCTTCAACATCCCCACGTTCGCACGCGTCACGCGCGCATCGGCCAACGCCGTGTGGTCGCGCGAATACATCCTGGCCTCGCGCGCCTGCGGCAAGGGCAGCTGGCGCATTACGCTGGAACACGTGCTGCCCAACATCCTGTCGGTGCTCATCGTGCAGGCCACCATCCAGTTCGCCATCGCCATCCTGGCCGAAGCCGCCCTGTCGTACCTGGGCCTGGGCACCCAGCCGCCCCAACCCTCCTGGGGCCGTATGCTCAGTGAAGCGCAGACGCTGATGTTCCAGGCTCCGCTGCTGGCCGTCTGGCCTGGCATGGCGATTGCGCTGGCAGTGCTGGGGCTCAACCTGCTGGGTGACGGGCTGCGTGATTTGCTCGACCCCCGCCTCTCGAGGAAGAGATGACACCCCCTGAGTCGCTTCGCGCCTTCCCCCTCTCTCGCTTCGCGGGAGGGGGACGCCCCCAGTGCGGCGGGGCGGCCCTTGCACGGGGGCGCTGGCCCGGGTCGCGCCAGTTTCACTGGCCCATTTTGCTGAGATGAAATTACTGCGAACGATGACGATCCCCTGCCATGCCACTGCTTGAAGTCTCCGACCTCCGCATCCGCCTGCAGACGCACCGGGGCCCGGCCGATGCCGTGCGCGGCGTGAGCTTTTCGCTGGCGCGCGGTGAAACCCTGGGCCTGATTGGTGAATCGGGTTGCGGCAAGTCCATCACTGCCATGTCGCTCATGGGCCTGCTGCCTGACAGCGCACAGGTCACCGGCAGCATCCGCTTTGACGGGCAGGAACTGGTGGGCCGCACCGATGCACAGATGTGCCAGATGCGCGGCAACCGCATGGGCATGGTGTTCCAGGAGCCCATGACGGCCCTGAACCCCGTGCACACCATTGGCCGCCAGGTGGCAGAGCCGCTGCGCCTGCACCGGGGCATGAACGCAACAGCCGCACGCACCGAAGCGATTGCACTGCTGGACCGCGTGGGCATCCCCAACGCCGCACAGCGCTTTGACGCCTATCCGCACCAGTTCTCGGGCGGGCAACGCCAGCGCATCACCATCGCCATGGCGCTGGCCTGCGGGCCAGACCTGCTGATTGCCGACGAGCCCACCACAGCGCTCGATGTGACCATCCAGCAGCAGATCCTGGACCTCATCAGCGATCTGGTGGCCGAGCGCAACATGGCGCTGATCCTGATCTCGCACGACCTCGGGGTGATCTCGCAGAACGTGGACCGCATGATGGTGATGTACGGCGGCAGCGTGGTCGAAAGCGGCTCCACCGCCTCGGTTTTTTCTGCCATGGCGCACCCCTACACGCGAGGCCTGTTTGCCGCACGGCCCCACCTGGGTGCTGTGCATGCGCCCGGGCAACGCCCGCGCCTGTCCACCATTCCGGGCACAGTGCCCGAGCTGGTGGACCTGCCCGCAGGCTGCCCCTTTGCAGGGCGCTGCAGCTACACGGTGGATGCCTGTCACCACGAGGTGCCACCCGCCACGCTGGTGGCTACGGACGAAGATGGTGATCACGAAGTGCGCTGCCTTCGGAGCGAGGCCATTGCCGAAGCGCAAAGTGCTGGCGTGCGGACCACTGCCGAGGGGGCCGCATGACCTCAGCCCAGCCCACCGCGCACCTGCTCCAGGTCACCGACCTGGTGCGCGAATACACGCTGCCGCGCGAGCACCTGTTTCACCCGCCGGGCAAGGTACATGCGCTCAATGGCGTCAGCTTTTCGATTGCCTCTGGCCGCAGCCTGGGCATCGTCGGCGAATCGGGGTCGGGCAAGTCCACCCTGGCACGGCTGGTGATGGCGCTGGATGCGCCCACCTCCGGCACGGTAGAGCTGCTGGGCCGCAACCTGCACCAGCTGCCCGCAGGGCAACTGCGCCAGGCGCGTCGCGATTTTCAGATGGTGTTCCAGGACCCGTACGGTTCGCTGGACCCGCGCCAGACCGTGGAGCGCATCGTGACCGAACCACTGCAGGCGCAAGGCCAGACCACGCGCGCCGAGCAGCGCGAGCAGGCCGGGGAGGTGCTGTCGCAAGTGGGCCTGCGCACCAACGACCTCTCCAAGTACCCGCACGAATTTTCGGGCGGCCAGCGCCAGCGCATTGCCATTGCGCGGGCCCTCATCACCCGGCCCCGCCTCATCGTGGCCGATGAACCCGTGAGCGCGCTCGACGTGTCGGTGCAGGCCCAGGTGCTGAACCTGATGCAGGACCTGCAGCAGCAGTCCGGCATCACCTACATGCTGATCAGCCACGACCTCGCGGTGGTCAACCACCTGTGCGACGAAGTGGTGGTGCTGTACCAGGGGCGCATCGTGGAACGGGGAGCGCCCGGCGAGCTGTTCCGCAACGCCCAGCACCCTTACACCCAGGCACTGGTGGGCGCCGTGCCGCAGGTGCAGCCGGGCCGCGCACGCGCACGCCGGGCAGCGGCTGCTGCCGCAGCAACAAACGGATAACCCGGGTTGCACGCGATGGTGTAGAAAGCTTTGTGTGCCCTCACCGCAATTGCGGCGGGCCCTGCTCTGGTTTTTTTGTCTGGTTATTGTCTGGAGACTCCCACCATGTTGAACCGCCGTACCGTCCTTGCCACTGGCGCCATCGCCGCCGTGCCTCTGTCCACCCCGCTCGCCGCCCTGGCGCAAGGCCGAAAAGATGCGGTGACGCTGGCGATGACGCTGGAGCCCCCAGGCCTGGACCCGACCGCCGGTGCGGCATCGGCCATTGCTGAAATCGTGCACTACAACATCTTCGAGACGCTCACCAAGATCAACGCCGACGGCAGCGTGTCGCCGCTGCTGGCCGAGAGCTGGGAAGTCTCGCCCGACCTCAAGACCTACACCTTCAAGCTGCGCCGGGGCGTGAAGTTCAGCAACGGCGAGCCCTTCACCGCCGCCGCCGTGAAGTTTTCGTTCGACCGCGCAGCAGGCGAAAAAAGCACCAACAAGGACAAGCGCACCTTTGCGGGCCTCACCACGCAGGTGGTGGACGACTACACCGTGGTGCTGCTCAACAAGGAGATCGACCCCGACCTGCTCTTCGTGCTGGGCCAGGCCACCTCCATCATCGTGGAGCCCAAAAGCGCAGACACCAACGCCAACAAGCCCGTGGGCACCGGCCCCTACCAGCTGCAGGCGTGGAACAAGGGCTCATCGGTGGTGCTGACGGCCTGGAACGGTTTCCGCGCCCCGGCCACCATCCGGATCAAGCGCGCCACGTTCCGCTTCATCTCCGACCCCGCCGCGCAGGTGGCCGCGCTGCTGGCAGGCGATGTGGACGCCTTCCCACGCGTCACACCGCGCAGCGTCGCGCAGTTCAAGGCCAACCCCAAGTTCCAGGTGGTGGTGAGCGGCTCGCGCGCCAAGACCATCCTGGCCATCAACAATGCCAAGAAGCCGCTCGACGACGTGCGCGTGCGCCGCGCCATTGCCGCCGCCGTGGACCGCAAGGCCGTGATCGAAGGTGCTGGCGACGGCTACGGCGCGCCCATCGGCAGCCACTATGTGCCCGGCGCGTTCGGCTATGTGGACACCACGGGCATCAACCCCTTCGATCCCGAAAAGGCCAGGAAACTGCTGGCCGAAGCCGGCATCAAGACGCCGCTGGAGCTGACCATGACGCTGCCCCCCACGCCTTACGCCCGCCAGGGTGGCGAGGTGGTGGCCGCCCAGCTGGCCAAGGTGGGCATCATCGCCAAGATCCAGAACGTGGAATGGGCCCAGTGGCTCAGCGGCACCTACGGCAACAAGAACTACGACCTGACCATCATCAGCCACGTAGAGCCGTTCGACCTGGCCAACTTCACCAAGCCCGACTACTACTGGGGCTACAAGTCCGCCAAGTTCAACGATCTGTTCGACCAGATCAAGAACGCCGCCCGCCCTGCCGACCGCGCACGGCTGCTGGGCGAAGCGCAGCGCCTGCTGGCTGAGGACGCGGTGCACGGTTTCCTGTATTCCAACCAGTGGATCACGGTGGCCAACAAGAACCTCAAGGGCCTGTGGAAAGACATGCCCGTGTTCGCGAATGACCTGTCGGCCCTGTCGTGGAGTTGAGATCGGACACCCCCCTGAGTCGCTTCGCGCCTTCCCCCGCTCTCGCATGGCTGCGCCATGCGGGCAGGGGGACGCAGCCCTCGCTGCGGGGCGGCCCTTGCTCGGCTGCCTGCGACTGGGCCGTGCCAGTATCCAGGGCTACGAGCGGTGCCAGCGCGTTGGATACCTGAAATGCACGGAGCCATTAGCTCCTAAATAGATAGCTTCCAGCGCTTTACCAATAAGCGCTGGCGGCCTTTTTTATTGATAAAACTTCCCACCCCCGCCATGACCGCCTTGCACGACCTCCCCGCCCACGACCTGGTGGCAGCCTACCGCCAGCGCACGCTGTCCCCCGTCGAGGTCACACAGGCCGTGCTGGCACACATCGAGCGCTGGGAGCCGCACATCAAAGCCACCTACCTGCTGCGCCCCGAGGTGGCGCTGGCCCATGCCCGTGCCTCCGAGGCCCGCTGGCTGCGCGGCGAGCTCCAGGGAGCCCTCGACGGCGTGCCCGCAACCATCAAGGAGAACATCGCCACGCAGGGCGACGCGACCCCGCTGGGCACGGCCGCGGTCGAGCTGGTGCCCGCCGCAACCGATGCGCCGCCCGCCGCCCGCATGCGCGAGGCGGGCGCCGTCATCGTGGCCAAGACCACCATGCCCGACTACGGCATGCTGTCCTCGGGCCTGTCCACCTTCCACCCGCTGTCGCGCAACCCCTGGGACCTGAGCAAGGGCCCGGGCGGCTCCAGCGCCGGTGGTGGCGCTGCGGCAGCTGCAGGCTACGGCCCGCTGCACATCGGTACCGACATTGGTGGCTCGCTGCGGCTGCCCGCCAGCTGGTGCGGCATCTTCAGTTTGAAGCCCAGCCTGGGCCGCATCCCCATCGACCCACCCTACACGGGCCGCGCCGCCGGCCCCATGACACGCACAGTGGCCGACGCCGCGCTGATGATGCAGGTGCTGAGCCAGCCCGACGCGCGCGACAGCATGAGCCTGCCCTACCAGGACATCGCCTGGAGCCAGTTCAACACGCTGGCCGGGCGCACGCGCAGCCTGCAAGGTTTGAAGATAGGCCTGCTGCTGGACGCAGGCTGCGGCCTTCCCGTAGAGCCTGAAGTAAAAGCCGCCGTGGAGCGCGCGGCCCGGCTCATGGAGGCTGCAGGCGCCACCATCGTGCCCATGCGGCCTTTCATGACCCAGGCCATGCTCGACGGCATGGACCATTTCTGGCGCATGCGCTCGCACATCGACATGCAGGCCCTGCCTGCGGCGCGGCGCGACAAGGTGCTGCCCTACATCCGCACCTGGGCCGACAGCGCTGCGGGCATGAGCGGTGCTGAAGTCTTCAACGCCAGCCACCAGTTCCACCTGACGCGGGTCAACACCGTCAAGGCCTGCAGTGCGTTTGACTACGTCATCTCGCCGGTGGCGCCCAACGTGGCCTTCCAGGCCGAGCTGCCCTCGCCCACCAACGACCCGCTTCGCCCACTCGAGCACATCGGCTTCACCGTGCCGTTCAACATGTCCGAGCAGCCCGCTGCTTCCGTCAATTGCGGCTACACCACCACCGGCCTGCCCATCGGCCTGCAGATTGCGGGCGCGCGCTTTGACGACCTGGGCGTGCTGCAGGTGGCCCGTGCGTTCGAGCTGATCCGCGACCCCCAGAGGCCCTGGCCACAGCCGCCCGCGGGCTAACCGCGGGCGTGCCGGTGCGGCGTTGGCGGTAACCTTGCGCACTGGCAGGCTGTCGCTGGCGCACGCACACACACACTCACCGGCGGCCCAGGGTCTGCCCCACCCCACCCCACAACACCCCACCACACCACCCTACCGAATGGACACCTTCATCCTGGCCATCCTGATCGCTGCGGGCACCTACATGCTCAACGCCAAGGAGCAGCGCAAGCGCATCGCACTGCTGGGCAGCCACCTGGCCAACTACCAGATCGAAAAACTCATGGAGGCCCTGACCGAGGGCTACCTGCGTGCGCTGGGCGAAAGCACCGATGAGCGCCGCAGCCAGATCTGGAGCCTGCTCAGCACCACCGAATCGCAACTCACCGAGCAATTCAGCCGGCTCGCCGCAGAATTCGCGAAAGAACCCGAGCCCGATACCCGGGTCAGCCGCCTGGCCATGGCGATCCCCTTCGCGGAGAAAATTTTGCCCAGCTACACCTTTGACATGCGCAAGGCCCTGGCCATCCACGCGCGCGGCATCGCGCATGTGGTGCAGAACACCGGCCACCTGGCGCCCAAAGACCGCGCCTTCATGATGTCGGCCGAGCTGTTCCTCATGCAGCACACCTGCCACTGGTTCTGCAAGTCCAAAACCATCGCCACCGCCCGCATGCTGGCGCGCCACCAGACCCCGCACGAGCAGCTCGTGGCCTCGGTGTCTGCCGAAACGCGCAACGCGTACCTGGCCCTCATCAAAGGCGGCTGAGCCACACACAAGGCCCTATGCCATCCTCCAAGCAGACCCGCACGACCGACAGCCTGGGCAACCCCGTCACGCTGCACGACCAGGCCAGCGCGGCCGCGCTGAATGACTTTGTGGAAGGCTTCATCGCTTGCGAAGCCCGCGCGGTGAACGTGCTGAACGCGGCGGCCGACACCAGCCCCATCGTGCAAGCCAGCTGCGCCGCCCTGCACATGTTTGCCGAGTCGGCCAACGCCCCGCGCAACGCCCGCCCCTTCATCGACCAGGCCCTGGCCCGTGCCGCAGAGGCCAGCGAGCGTGAGCAGCGCTTTGTGGCCGCCATCGCCGCGTGGGTGGATGGCGACCTGCCCCGCGCCATCGCGCTGCACGAGGAGCAAGCCCGCCTGCACCCGCGCGACCTCGCCTCCCTCAAGCTCGGTCAATACCATTTGTTCAACCGGGGCGACTCGCCCGGCATGCTGCGCCTGGCGCTGCAGGCCCTGCCCGCTGCGGCCGAGGTGCCCTACCTGCACGGCATGCTCGCCTTTGGCTGGGAGCAATGCCACCGCCTGCAAGAGGCCGAGGCCGCCGCACGCCACGCCATCACCCTGTGCCGTAAAGAACCCTGGGCCCACCACGCGCTGGCCCACGTCATGCTGACCCAGGGCCGTATCCGCGAAGGTACCGATTTCATGGCCAGCGTCAGCGAC
Source organism: Acidovorax sp. NO-1 (assembly GCF_000238595.1). Lineage (GTDB taxonomy): Bacteria > Pseudomonadota > Gammaproteobacteria > Burkholderiales > Burkholderiaceae_C > Acidovorax. The sequence continues at coordinate 163,280 of NZ_AGTS01000078.1, forward strand.
ACATGGACGGGCCTGAACTCCTTCATGGTCACGCACAACTGGTGGCACCAGGCGCTGTTCCTGCTGGAGCAGGGCCGCCACGCCGAGGTGCTGGCGCTCTACGACCAGCACGTGTGGGGCGTGGTCAAGGAATACACGCAGGACCAGATCAACGCCGTGTCACTGCTCGCCCGGCTGGAGCTGGCGGGCGTGGATGTCGGCGACCGCTGGAGCGACGTGGCCGACCACCTGGCACTGCGCCTGGCCGACCATGTGTTGCCGTTTCTGGACCTGCAATACCTCTACGGCCTGGCCCGCGCTGGCCGCATGGAGGCCGCACGCACTCTGCAAGACAACATCGCAGCCCACGCCGCCACCCGCACCGAGGCGCATGAGCGCACCGTGTGGCAGCAGGTGTGTGTGCCCGCCGCACACGGCCTGCTGGCGCACGCGGATGGCAATTGGGCGACGGCGGTGGAGAAACTGGGTGTGGCCCTGCCCCGGCTGGTGGAAATTGGCGGCAGCCATGCGCAGCGGGATCTGTTTCACCAGATCTGGCTGGATGCGCTGCAGCGCAATGGGCAGTGGGCGGCGGTGCAGAACGTATTGCAGCCGATGGTGAATGCGCAGCCGGAGTCGGTGCGGTTGGCGCGGCAGGTGGGGGCGGTCAATACAGCATTGGGGTTACCAAACCAGCAAGTTGGGTAACGACTGTCACACCAAGATACAGCTCAGACGGCGCGTTGAACCGTTTCCGCAGATGTCCGGAAATGACAATCAAGCGCTTTGAAACTTCATGCTGACTGGTTGGCTGCGTTACTCCCCGCACCCGTGTGCTACAGAGAGCGCCTCAGGCGAACCGTCGGCAACTCCCATGCCTCTCGTCATTTCCAGTCAGCCTGCTGGTCCACGCTTTTTCATCACTGCCGAGGCGGAGATGCCAACCATCGTGGTCACCGCGACCCTGCAAAATCAGCCCATGCCAGCAGGCTCAGCTCCCATTTACGAATGGTCGGCCACCCTGGCATTTGACGGTAGTTCACCAGCTACCAGTGCCACCTTTGGCGGCGGAAGAAGCACACAGCACAGCCGCATCGCGCCGCAAGTCAGTGCCAGCGCCAGTTGGCGAATTCCTTTCACCGAAGTGCGCGGTGGCGTTTTGAATGTACAAGTCATCCTGCGCGTCGGCGGCACAGAGCAGCGCGCCCAGGCGACGTGGACCATTGCGGGCACCAACCCCACTGGCACAGCCATACGCGCCTTTGCCAACAGCATCGGTGCCAACCGCGCGGTGTTCCGGAAAAAGATGCGCCAGGAAAGCTCGCTCCAACAGTTCCGAACGCCTGGTAACTGGCCGAAGTACAGCAGCGATGGCCTTGGCGGAGTGGGTTTGTGCCAGCTCACACGCCCCACACCCACCGCCGATCAAACCTGGAGCTGGAAAGAGAACGTACGTGGCGGCTGGGCGCTGTACCTGGAAAAAGAGCGCATTGCCCGCGCTTACCCTCGCAACGTGCGCAGCGGAGAGCGCTTTCGCAATCTGGTCACCGCATGGAACCGCGCACGCACGGCGCAGGGGCTCCCGGTCTTACCTGTCGAATTACCTGACTACACCCCGGAGCAACTTGAGCTGGACACGCTGCGCGGCTTCAACGGATATGCCAATGGCCTGCATGAATACAGGGTTCGACTGGAAAATGGTGCTTTATTCGTAACGCTCGATCCCAGCGGCCAGCGGGGATTTGCCGAATGGGAGCGCGTACCCGTAGCCGCCCGGGGTACGGTAGGCGACCCCAACTACGTGGAAAACGTGCTGGCCCAATCGGACTTCTGAACGTGCTGACAACTTCTGATCCCGCTCCCACCCGCCCACGCGGTCTGCTAGCTGTCTCTGGCGTACTGGCCTTTTCATGGCTTCTGACTGCGTGCTCCCCGCAGAACGCAAGCACCGCAGCTCCAGCACTTGATCACCAGGCACCCGAAGGCGAAGAAACGGCACAACACATGTATGTGGTGTATTGCAATGGCTCCGTGGATCACCTTGATCTGGCCAAGCAGACAAAGGTATCTGGGTTCCAGCTGGCAGACCGCAGCGGCCTCCCTCCCGCTGTGGCCAAGTTGCCGGGAGCAGGTGTGCGTCCCGACAGTTGCCTGGCACGTCCGGTCACATTGGCAGATCCCAACCACCAGGGCAGCGGGACGGCTTTCATCGTTGCGTCAGCGCAGTGGCTGCGCGACGACACCAGCGGGCGCAAGCCTTACAGCCTCCTCAACTTTTCAGTGCCTGCATGGACCTTGCAAGGCCAACGGGACCTGGGCACCTTTGATGTACTCAACGGAACACCGCCCAGAATCACCCAGGGAGCCGACGGGCAGCTGAAGCCCCAACCGGCTGAAATCGACCCTGCCGTTGAGCTCCGTGCCGAGCTCCAGCAATACCCGGATGCCGCAACGTGGACATTTGCCACCCCGCTCGCGGCATCGGCAAACACCGTGCTCATCGCATACACCGCATCTCAAGACACCCAGGGCGTGGCTTATGCGCTTTTGCACCGCATGCAGCGCAGCGCCGTACGGATCGAGGGTGTGCCTGGCAACGACCCAGAGCCCGCTCTCACGCTGGCACCCGGTGGGCAACATGTTCTGTACTCGGTGCGTGCTTTCTCCTCACACCAGGGCCGCCAGCAACTCACGGCCACAGGCGAGCTGAGACTCTACGGAGCAGACGGCAAGCTGCTCAGCCAGCAAACCGATGAACGCGTGGCGGGAGACTGGCATCCCATCGCGCTGACCCCCCAAGGATTGGCCGTGTACACCGACCGACGCAGCAACTACCGCTTTGTGTCACTGGGGCACAAGTTTGGCGTGGAGCCCGTGCAAGACTCCAACAGCGATGACCTGGACGGTACCCGCCCGGGCGTGATCTATGCGGGCGGGTAAACCACCAGGCCCCCTTACCGCACCACCAACTTGGTCTGGTCATACACCGGCTGCTCCGGCAAATCCGCCAGGTGCCGCACGTCGGCCCAGTCCAGCACCTCCACCGCATCGCCCTGCACTCGCACGCGGTTGAAACCCGCATTAGGAATGTCGCTCTGGCGCGGACCATCCAGCCCCGTGCCCCGGGCGGTGCGCCAGATCATGTCGAGCACGCCGCCGTGGGTGACCACCATCACGGTCTGGCCGCTGTGCTGCTGGGCGATGCGGTACACGGCGTCCATCACGCGGGTGTGGAACTGGCGGGTGGTCTCGCCGCCGGGCATGGCGTAGTCGGCTTCAAAGCGCAGCCATTGGGCCCAGGCATCGGCGTGCTCCAGCTTGACGTCGTCCACGCGTTTGCCGTCCACCACGCCAAAGGCCTGCTCGCGCAGGGCGCTGTCGGTCAGGGTGTCGATGCGGGCCTGGGGGAACAGCACCTGCAGGCTGGGCGTGGCGGTCTGCTGGGTGCGGATGAGGTCGCTGCAGACCAGGTGGTCCACCACCAGCTGATCAAAGGCCAGGCGCTCGGCAAGCCGCCGGGCCTGTTCGTGGCCGGTGGCGTTGAGAGGTACATCCACGTGGCCCTGAAAGCGCAGTTCGCGGTTCCAGTCGGTCTCGCCGTGGCGGATGAGGATGAGTTCGGTCATGGGGCGTGCGGGATGCGTTACAGGGTGCGTTGGGGGGCTGCCACCATTATCGAACGTATGCACAGCATTGCAAGCTGTTTTGGCCTCCAGCGCTTATGCAGCAAGCGCCAGCAGCTATTATTTTTATAACACCTCCCTGGTGCCATGGGCTGGCAGTGGCAGTGGCCGTTGCCGCCACTGCTGTTGCTTGCGCTACCGCATGGGCACGATGAGCACCTTGCGCCGGGGCTGGCAGCCCGGGCCTGCGTAGGCTTCGCTGTCGCGCTCCCAGCCGGGGCCGGGCGATGTTTGCGCGCAGATGCGCACACCATCCACCTTGCTGCGCCAGTAGTACCACGGGGCGGGCGCAGCCCATGCAGCCGCGCCCAGGGCCGAGAGCGCCAGCACCACGGTTGCCGCCGCAAGGCCCTTGTCCAGGTTCACCGGCGCCCCATCGGCACGGCGATTTCCTTGCCGTTGAGTACGACCTTGCCGTTTTCCATGCGCACCGCGCTGACCAGATGGGCACCGTCCTGCTGAACGAACCCTTGGGCCTGGGCCATGCCCAGCATCGCTTCGAGGTGCTGGGGCGGGGGGCCTTGTCGCCGGCGGCCTGCGCCAGGCGGGGCAGCCAGGCCTTGGGCATGCGCAGGCTGGCGTGCAGGGCACCGCTCTTGAGCAGGGCCGGGCCCCAGGCGCCTTCTGCCACTTGCTGGGCATCGGGCATGCTTTTGATTTCCACACCGTACTGCAGCTCGCCCTGTTCGCCGTCCACCTTGGCCGTGAGCTTCATGGCGTAGGCAGGCAGGGCCGCCACAAATTGGGGCACAGCCTCCATCAGCGACGCGACCCCGGGCATTTCCGCTGCGGCAGAAAGCGCGGTGTCCGCGTCGCTCTTGTCCGTGTCGCTCTTGTAGGCGTCGGCCAGCGCTTTTTGCACCAGTTTCACGGCCTCGACGTCAATGCGGCTCACGGTTTCGTTCAGCTCCACCGACTCCAGCGCGACGGAGCCCACGCTGCCCGTGCCCCGCAGGGTGCTGACCCAGCCCAGGTGCCCGCCGTTGCGTGCAATGGTGACGCCGTACGTCAGATCCTGCAGAGCCACCAGCGGCCCGGGCGCAGCACCAGCGCCTGCCGCTGCACCCGCGCGCGTGACCGTGAGTTTGCCTACGGTGCCCGAGCCCTCGCCAGGCGCCAGCAGCCACAGGCCGTCCTGGAAGTGCACCTTGAAGTCGCCTTTCATGCCCTGCATGGCGAAGGTATAGCGCTCGGCCTCGCCGGCATCTGCGGCGGGCTCGTCGTCGTTGTCGTCCGCGTCATCGGCCGGTGGCTGCGACTGCACGGTGATCTCGGGCCAGGCAAAGTCGCCGCTCAGGCGGCTGCGGTCGGCGTTCAGCGTCATCTGGTAGGTGAGAGGCTGCCAGCGCACCAGGTCTGCGCCCTCGCCCACCTCGCCGGCAGGCCATGCGAACGCCATGTCGTGGCTGCCCGTGAGGTGGCGCACCGTGGTCAGCGTGGGGGCGCTGACCTTGGCAAACGCCTTGCGCATGTTGTCGTCCACACCCTCCACGGCGCCGATGCGCGTCTCGATCACCGCTGCCGCCGGGCGCCAGCCGGCCAGCGGGCCGTGCCGCACCGTGTTCTCCACCGTGATGCGGATGGGCCGCGGCGCCACCGCGGGGGCGGCGTTGTCTTCGTCATCCCATTCGTCTTCTTCGGCGGCGGGCGGCGTCCAATGCAGCACCAGCTGGCCCTGTGACGACCAGAACCCCTTGGTGTACTGCTGCGACACCAGCACCTCGGGGCCCAGGAGCTTGCGCACGTCGTTCAGCGCCTGTGCGTAGGCGCTGTGCGCCTGCTCACCGAAATACCAGGTTGCGCCGCCATAGCCTGCAACCACCAGCACCGCTGCGGTGCCCCACACTGCTTTCTTGTTCATTTCTTTTCCTGTCGTTGGATCGCTTCGCCCTCCCTCCCGTGGAAGAGCCGTGGCGAGAATAGCAGCGGGCTGCGTGCTGGGGTGCTGCGGCCCGGGGCAACGCAGTTCATCTGTTGTGCGCTGCCGACGTGACTGTTTCTCTCTGTTTCACTTTGGTGTGGCGGGCAGGGGGTGGCTTTACGGGTGCAGCCTTGCCAAGGCGACAAATTTTTGGGTGTTTTTTGGGGCCTGGCGCTTTACCAGCAAGCGCCAACAGCTATATTTTTTATAGCTTTTGACTCTGTGCACTCGCCACCGCAGGTCAGGCCGTCACGATCCAGCCTTCCAGCGGGTCCAGCCCCGGCGGCAGGCCATACAGGGCATCACCACCTTCCCCATGGCGCTGCTGGGCCCAGGCCGCTTGCAGCAGGCACAGCACAGCGTCCAGGCTGTCGCCGCTGGCGTCTTCCACCAGCGCATCGCGCTGGGCGTGGCTGAGCTTGAGGCGCAGGCCCAGGCGGGTCTGGCCCAGCTCCAGCGCGTTGACCAGGTCCTTGCGGGCGATGAGGCGGTCGGGGGTCTGCTTGGCGCGGTCGTCGCTTTTGTAGCTGCGCCGCTGCAGCACCTCGCGCGCGAGCAGGCCGGGGTAGGCCTCCAGCGCCACGCGGCGGGGGTCGCCTGCGTGCAGGCCGGGCAGGTGCACACCCGCGTCCAGCAGCAGCGGCAGGCCCGCGTGCAGCATGTAGGCCACGGGCGGGTTCACCCATTTCATGGAGGGGCTGGAGCCTGCGGGCCCGTCGGTGGCGCGGTGGGCAAACTTGCCGCCCACGGGGCGCGCGCTGCAAAAGCCTGCAAACGCATCGCGGATCTGCGCGCGGCTGAGGGCGCGGTAGTGCTGCATGCAGGCGAGCCAGTCGGTGGGCCAGCCGAGGGCCTGCACCAGCTCGCGTGGCAGGCCAAAGGGCAGATCGAATCCGCCCACCCAGTCGCCGGGCTGCGCCAGCCATTGGCCGAACGCGGCCAGGGTGTCGAACGGCTGCAGCGTGGTGAGCACCACGCGCGCGCCCTGGCGCTGGCCCAGCGCCAGCACGATGGGTTTGCGCCGCGTGGGGCTGCTGGAGAAGTCGCAGCCCAGCAGCAGGGATTGTGGTGCGGCGGCCGTCATCCCAAGGCCAGCGCCGTCACACCCGCCGCGATGCACAGCGCGCCAACAATGCGCGCCACGCGGTCACCCTCGCCCAGCAGGTGACCACCGATGAGGGCAGCAAACAGCATGGACACCTCACGCGCCGGGGCCACGTGCGACATGGGGGCCTGCTGCATGGCATACAGCACCAGCACATAGGCCACAGGGCTCACCACAGCCACCAGCAGCGCAAAACGCCACTGCGCCAGCCACAGCGTGCGGGCGGTGGGCAGGTCGCGCAGCACCACGGGCGCCAGCAGGCCCACGCGCACAAAGTTGCCCATGTAGTCGACAAGGATGGGCGACATCAGCAAGAACTTGACGGCATAGCCATCCACCACCGTGTAGCTGGCGATGAAAGCGCCGGTGAGCAGGCCATACGCAATGCCTTTGTGCACACGCTGGCGCGCCGCCGGATCGTGCGCCGCGCGCAGCAGCCCCGGCCCACCGGCAATCAGGAACACCCCGCCGACCACGCCTGAAATGCCCAGAGCGCCCAGCGCCGATATCTGCTCGCCCAGCAGCGTGATGGCCACCAGCGACGACAGCAGCGGCCCCGAGCCCCGCGCCAGCGGGTAGACCACGGTGAGGTCCGCCACACGGTAGCCGCGAAGCAAGATGACAAAGTACGCCACATGCAGCAGTCCGCTGGCGACCACAAAGCCCCACTCCACCGCGCCCCACAGCGGCACCGCGTCGCGCCCCAGATACCAGCCCAGCGGCGCCCACACGACCATCATGATCACCGAGGTGAAGAACGCAAACCGAGAGTCGCCCCCGGCCTTCTTGGCCACGATGTTCCAGCACGCGTGAATGAGGCCGGCGAGGATGATGAGGGCGAAGGCGGTGAAGGTCACGGGTCAGAAAGAGAGAGGGCTTGAATGCAAAAAGCCGCAGCGCCATGGCGACTGCGGCTTGATGTGGCCTAAAGAGTTTATCGATTCAAGGGCTGCGTACCGCCCACAACGCCCGCCACTGGCACGGCCCAGACAAGCGGCCACCGTGCAAGGGCCGCCCCGCCGCACCGGTGGCGTCCCCCCGCCCGCAACGCGCAGCGGTGCGAGAGCGGGGGGAAGGCGCGCAGCGCCTCAGGGGGGTGATCTCTATGCTCTTCCGATGATGGAGGCGGTGGCCATCAACTCTTCAAGCAGCGCAAACGACACCTTGCCCGACACCGAATACGGGTCCAGCTCGGGCTTCTCCGAGTATTTCAGCAGGATGGAGTGGTTGATCTTGGAGAGGTTGACCTGGCCCATCGTCCAGCCGCCAAAGCGGCGCTCGGCGATTTCTTCGTAGTGCAGCAGCTCCACATTCTTGTGGCGCGGGTCGCGCTGGATGTGGCCGTACAGCTCATTGACCGCAGAGCGCCCGCCCTCGATGGCCTGCAGGAACACGCCCCCGCCGTAGCACAGCACGCCGGTGATGCCGCTGCCGGGGTTGTGCTGTCGGGACTGGGTGAGGATGGCTTCGATGGCGGCGGGCGAGGTGTCGACCGCGCGGCTGGCGTAAAGCAGACGTACCAACATGGTCAGTTCTTTCCAGGGATGAGGGACAAAAACTCACGGCGCAGGGCGCTGTCCTTGAGGAACACGCCACGCATCACCGAATTGATCATCTTGCTGTCCATGTCGCGCACACCGCGCCAGGACATGCAAAAGTGGCTGGCCTCCATCACGATGGCCAGGCCGTCGGGCTGGGTCTTTTCCATGATGAGGTCGGCCAGCTGCACCACGGCTTCTTCTTGGATCTGGGGGCGGCCCATGATCCAGTCCACCAGGCGCGCGTATTTGGACAGGCCGATCACGTTGGTGTGCTCGTTGGGCATCACGCCGATCCAGATCTTGCCGATGACGGGGCAGAAATGGTGGCTGCAGGCGCTGCGCACGGTGAGCGGGCCCACGATCATCAGCTCGTTCAGGTGCTCGGCGTTCGGGAACTCGGTGATCGGGGGCTGCGTGACGTAGCGGCCCTTGAACACCTCGTTGAGGTACATCTTGGCCACGCGGCGCGCGGTGTTGTTGGTGTTGTGGTCTCCGGCCGTGTCGATCACCAAGCTGTCCAGCACGCCCTGCATCTTGACCTCGACTTCGTCCAGCAGCTTCTCCAGCTCGCCGGGCTCGATGAACTCGGCGATGTTGTCGTTGGCATGAAAGCGTTTGCGCGACGCGTTGATCCGCTCGCGGATCTTCACGGATACGGGGGTGCCTTCTTCATCCGGCAGGGTGGTCGTCATAGCGGCGGCGGGTTGACTGGACATGAGCGGCATCCTACCAGCGAACGTGGAGCTGCAGATTTAAAGGGTTTTAGGCCCCTAGCGCTTGCTGGACAAGCGCAAGTAGCTATATTTTATATAGCAAACAATTCAACGCACGCTAGCACGCACACACGCCTGGGCTCAATACCGGTTGCCGGTGATCCACAGGGCCAGCCGCATCAGGCCAAACGCCACGCGGTCGAGCGCCCGCTGGCGCAGGGGGCGGCCTGCATAGCGCGCCGGGTCCATGCGGCGCCCCGCATGCTGCATGGCGTGCACCAGTCGCTGGCGCAGGTCAGTGGCAAAGGCGGCGTCTTCCACCACCACGTTGGCTTCGCGCGCCAGCAGCAGGCTCAGGGGGTCGAGGTTGGACGAGCCCACCGTGGCCCAGGGTTTGTCGCCCAGCGCGTCGATCACGGCCACCTTGGCATGCAGAAAGCTGGGCGCGTATTCATGGATCTCCACACCGGCCTCCAGCAGCGCGCCATACACCGGCCGCGCCGCGTGGTACTGCATGAAATATTCATAGCGCCCCTGCAGCAGCAGGCGCACGCGCACGCCCCGGCGCGCGGCCATCACCAGCGCGCGGCGCAGCTTGCCGCCGGGCATGAAATACGCGTTGGCAATGATGACCTCGTGCCGCGCCGCGCCGATGGCCTTGCGGTAGGCCTTCTCGATGCGGCTGCGGTTGCGCACGTTGTCGCGAAGCACCAGCGCGGCCCGCATGGGCGGCCCCGCCTCGGCGGCCCGCACCGCATGCTTGGCGGCGCTGGCCGCGCGCAGGGCCTGCAAGGCCTCGGGCAGGCGGCGCTGGCGCGCATCGCGCACCGCCTGCATGCGCCACCACAGCTGGTCCATCGTCTCGCTGGCCGGCGCCACCAGGCTGCCGGTGGCCTGCACGGCAAAGTCAAACCGCGGGGCGTCCAGCGGGCCGTGGTTGGGGTCGTGAAAATCATCCAGCACGTTGATGCCGCCACAAAACAGCACGTGGCCGTCCACCACACACAGCTTGCGGTGCAGCCTGCGCCAGCGGTGCGGCAGCAGCAGCCCCAGCGGGCCCAGCGGCGAGTACACGCGGTATTGCACACCGGCCGCCTGCAGGCGCTGTGCCCAGGTGGGGGGCAAGTTGCCGGTGCCCACCCCATCCACCACCAGGTGGGTGCGCACGCCGCGTCCGGCAGCGCGTATCAACGCTTCAGCCACGGCGGCGCCGGCGCCGGTGAAGTCGAAAATGTAGGTCTCGAACTGAATGTCCGACAGCGCCGCATCCATGGCTTCGATGAGGGCGGGAAACAGCTCCTCGGCCCCTTGCAGCAGCCGCACCTGGTGGTCGTCGGCAAATTCAGATCCGCGAAGCAGGACAGGCTTTTTCTTCACGGGGTCATAGCCGGAATTCAGCAATCAGTGGCAGGTGGTCGGACATGCGCCACCAGATGCGGCCGCGCGGCACGTGCAGCGACAGCGGCGTAAGGCCCCGCACGTACACATGGTCCAGCTGGGCCAGGGGCAGCCGCGCGGGGTAGGTGAAGGCCCGGGGTGCATCAAATTCGTACAGCGCAAAGCCTGCCAGCATGCGCTTGATCTGCAGGCCCCAGTCGTTGAAGTCGCCGGCCACCACCAGGGGCGTGCCCGGTGGCACCTCGCGCTCGATGAAGCGCTGCAGGCGTTCGATCTGCCGGATGCGGCTGCCGGGGATCAGCCCCAGGTGCACCACGATCACATGCACGCGGCGGCCGTGCGCGTCCACCTCCACATGCAGCAGGCCACGCTGCTCGAAGCGGTGGTCCGAAATGTCTTCGTGCTGGTGGCCGATCACGGGCCAGCGCGAAAGCAGCGCGTTGCCATGTTCGCCGTGCTTGGTGATGGCGTTGGTGCGGTACACGGCCTCGTAGCCCTCGGGCGCCAGGAACTCGGCCTGGGGCAACTCGGGCCAGCGCTGGAAGTAGGCCTGCTCGCGGCGGTGCAGCTTGCGCACCTCCTGCAGGCAGACGATGTCGGCGTCGAGCTGCTCTACCGCAAGACCCAGGTTGTGGATCTCCAGCCGCCGCACCGGCCCGATGCCCTGCACGCCCTTGTGGATGTTGTAGGTCGCCACCCGCAGAATATCGTCATGTTCCATGACCCGATTGTGTCGCAAGCGCCCGGCGGCATGCCGCGCAGTCTCGCCGCTCAGTTGCCCCGCACAAATCGGGGGAGCAGAAGGCAGGCTTCGGCGTTGGACGCCGAAAAACAGGTGTCCGCCGCAGCCTGCCAGGGCAGCCACTGCCAGGCATCGTGCTCGCGCGGGTTGAGCACCACGGGCGTGCCCCGGGGCACGCACAGCCCGAACACCCGCTCGCGGTTGCGCACCACGCCCGGGGCGTAGCGGTGCAGCCACTGCGGCCAGATGTCGTAGATGTTCTCCAGCGCCCAGTCGGTCAGCGCGCAGCCGGACGCACCGGTGTCGATGCCGGTTTCTTCTGCCACCTCGCGCCGCGCCGTGTCTTCAAACGGCTCCTGCGGGTGGTCCTTGCTCCCGGTGACGGACTGCCAATGCCCGTCGCCGCCGGTGCGCCGTATCAGCAGCACCTCAAGATCGGGGGTGTGGATGACGACCAGCACCGACTCCGGAATTTTCCAGGGCCGCGGCGGCTGCGCAGGCTCCATGGCGGGCTACCCACCCCGGGTGCGTGTGGCGGCCGGGCCTGCCGTGGGCACCGGCGGGGGCAGCTCCTTGGCCTGCAATGCCCGGGCCTGAACCACCAGCTGGTTGTGCGCATCCAGGAACGCTGCGGCAATGACCTTGCCTTCGTTGGTATTGCTCCAGCCCGCGCCGGCGGCGCCTCCGAGCCTGCCCAGTACCAGCCCGCCCACACCCAGGTCGGTGGTGCGTGCGGCGCCGGTGGCGGCCGCAACCTGCTCCGTGGTTTCGTTGTCTGACAACAAAAGGGCCGTCTGCGCCTCCTTGAACCTGACCTGCTCCACGATGCCGGCCAGCCCCGCGATGTCGCGCAGCACCGGAAGCATGGCGATCACGCCCCCCAGCCCGCGCCCGGCGTCCTGCTCGCTGAAGGTGAGGCTGGGTGTGAGCGTGTACTGCGCCTCATAGCCCCGGCCCTTGGCCACCGTGGAGTTCTGCTGGCGCAGCACCCCCGATTCCTTGAGCTCCTGCTCGCGTACGGTGGCGCGCAGGCCCGCGCCACGGTCCACCACGCGGAAACACCCGCTTTGCTGGGCCAGCAGTTTCACCAGAGGCACAGGCGACGGCGGAAGCTGGTAGGCCGCACCGTAGGTGTAGCCGTGCGGGTTTTCAGCCAGCGCCACCGTGGCCACGGGTGCATCGCAACGCAGCAGCTCTTTGGCGGCGTTGTGCGCTCCTTGCGGGCCCGCCGAGCCGGTGACCACGGAGCCGCCCTGGCCGAGCTCGGTCTTCTTTTCGCCACAGGCCGCGAGGGCCAGCAGCACCGCGCCCACGCAAAAGACCTGGAGGTTCATGAAGCGCATGAAGGGTTTCCTTTCAGTACCGGCGAAGAAAAAAGCGGCAGGGGCCTGAGGCCCTTGCCGCTTTCGGTGCGATGCCACCACGGTGCATCCGATGGTTCCGGCCAGGGCGCCGGATCAGACCGCCTTGACCGCGTCGATGTTGCGCAGGCGAATGTGCAGCTCGCGCAACTGCTTTTCGTCCACGGGCGAAGGCGCCTGCGTGAGCAGGTCCTGCGCACGCTGGGTCTTGGGGAAGGCAATCACGTCGCGGATCGACTCCGCACCGGTCATCAACGTGATGAGGCGGTCCAGGCCGAACGCCAGGCCACCGTGCGGGGGCGCGCCGTACTGCAGGGCATCGAGCAGGTAGCCGAACTTGGCCTGTGCGTCTTCAGGCGTGATCTTGAGCGCATCAAACACCTTCTTTTGCACATCGGCGCGGTGGATACGCACCGAGCCACCACCCAGCTCCCAGCCGTTGAGCACCATGTCGTAGGCCTTGGCAATGCACTTGCCGGGATCGGTGGCCATGAACTCTTCGTGGCCGTCCTTGGGGCTGGTGAAGGGGTGGTGCACGGCCGTCCAGCGGTCTTCTTCCTCGTCGTGCTCGAACATGGGGAAGTCCACAACCCACAGCGGGGCCCAGCGGTTCTCGAACAGGCCGTTTTTCTTGCCGAACTCGCTGTGACCGATCTTCAGGCGCAGCGCGCCGATGGCGTCGTTGACGATCTTTTCCTTGTCGGCTCCGAAGAAGATCAAATCGCCATTCTGCGCGCCCGAGCGCTTGAGCACCTCGGCCAGCGCTGCGTCGTGGATGTTCTTGACGATGGGAGACTGCAGGCCATCGCGGCCCTTGGACAGGTCGTTGACGCGGATGTAGGCCAGTCCCTTGGCGCCGTAGATCTTCACGAACTCGGTGTAGGCATCGATCTCGCCGCGGCTGATGCCGCCGCTCTCGGCCGAGCCACCGGGCACGCGCAGGGCCACCACGCGGCCGCCCTTCATGTTGGCAGCGCCGGAAAACACCTTGAACTCCACGTCCTTCATCACCTCGGTCAGCTCGGTGAATTCAAGCTTCACGCGCAGATCGGGCTTGTCGGAGCCGAAGCGGTGCGCCGCCTCCTGGTAGGTCATGATGGGGAATTCGCCCAAGTCCACATCCAGCTGCGTCTTGAACACCTCGGTGATCATGCGCTGGAAGATGGCGCGGATTTCTTCCTCGTTCAGGAACGAGGTCTCGCAGTCGATCTGGGTGAATTCGGGCTGGCGGTCGGCGCGCAGGTCTTCATCACGGAAGCACTTGGTGATCTGGTAGTAGCGGTCGTAGCCGGCCACCATCAGCATCTGCTTGTAGAGCTGGGGCGACTGGGGCAGCGCGAAGAACTGGCCGTCATGCACGCGGCTCGGCACGAGGTAGTCGCGCGCGCCCTCGGGCGTGCTCTTGCCCAGCATGGGCGTTTCAATGTCGATGAAGCCTTCCGCGTCCAGGAAGTTGCGCACCTGGATGGCGGTCTTGTAGCGCAGCATCATGTTGCGCTGCATGTGCGGGCGGCGCAGGTCCATCACCCGGTGCGTGAGGCGGGTGGTCTCGGACAGGTTCTCGTCATCCATCTGGAACGGAGGCGTGACCGAGGGGTTGAGCACCTTGAGCTCGTGGCACAGCACTTCGATCTGGCCGCTCTTGAGCTTGTCGTTGGTGGTGCCAGCCGGGCGCGGGCGCACCAGGCCCACCACCTGCACGCAGAATTCGTTGCGCACGTCTTCGGCCGTCTTGAACATCTCGGCGCGATCAGGGTCGCACACCACCTGCACATGGCCCTCGCGGTCGCGCAGGTCGATGAAGATCACACCACCATGGTCGCGGCGGCGATTGACCCAGCCGCACAGGGAAACGGTTTGGCCCATCAGGGCTTCGGTCACAAGACCGCAATAGTGGGAACGCATGGCCATGGCAGAAACTTCCGGCGCCCAAGGGGCGCGTTAAAGGGATTTACTTACTGTGGGAAACGAGCGTCGGGTCAGCCGGAGCGACGACACCCATCGAAACAATGTATTTGAGGGCAGCGTCCACGCTCATGTCGAGCTCGACGCAGTCGCTCTTGCGCAGCATCACGAAATACCCGCCCGTGGGGTTGGGCGTGGTGGGCACATACACACTCACGAATTCGTCACGCAGGTAGGCCGCCACTTCGCCGTTGGGCGCGCCGGTGACAAAGGCCAGGGTCCAGACACCCTCGCGTGGCCACTGGATCAGAACCGCCTTGCGAAAGGCGTTGCCGCTCTCCGAAAACAGTGTGTCCGACACCTGCTTGACACTGGAATAGATCGAGCGCACCACGGGAATGCGGTGCACCACCGCATCCCCCCACTGCACCAGCTTGCGGCCTGCAAAGTTGCTGGCAATGGCCCCGACCACGAGGAGGATCAGCAGCGTGAGCACCACGCCAAAGCCGGGAACGTGAAAACCGATCAGCCGGTCAGGATGCCATGCAACGGGCAGGATTTGCAGGGTCTGATCCAGGGTGCTCACAATCCAGTGGAGCACCCAGGCCGTGATGACACCGGGCACGATGACCAGAAGGCCTGTCAAGAGCCATTTGCGCAAGGCAGCCATGCAGGGGACTCAGTTCGCCGAAGGGGTAGAAGAAGCTGCCGAACTGCCGCCAACGCTTGTGCCAGCTGCGCTGGAAACTTCTTTTTTAGGAGCATCTCCAGCGCTTGCCGTGTCGCTCTTCGTCTCGGACTTGTTTTCCGCTGCGGGGGCGGAACTGCCGCCGCTGCCCCCCCGAAAGTCTGTGACGTACCAGCCCGAGCCCTTGAGCTGGAAGCCGGCCGCAGTGACCTGCTTGGAAAATGCCTCCGCGCCGCAGGCGGGGCACACCGTCAGGGGAGCATCAGAGATTTTTTGCAGCACATCCTTGGCATGGCCGCAGGAGCCGCATTTGTAGGCGTAAATAGGCATGTCAGTGTGTTGAGGGAAAGTGCAAAACCCTCAATTATAGGCGGCATGCCCATCCTCAAGCCCCGCGCGCCGGCGCGGGGCCGGCATCAGGCGGCGCTGCCTTCGTAGTGCGTCACATGGCCCTTGTGGTCATCGACCCACTGCGGCGCGAGCGAGCCGCCCACCATACCGACGAGAGCCGCCAGCACGCCTGCCAGTTGCTGCGGGAAAGCCTCGGACAGCATGGGGCTGGCCACAAACAGCAGCCACACACCCAGCCCCATCGCCACGGCCAGTATCGCGCCCTGCGTGGTGGCGCGCTTCCAGTACAGACCAAACACCAGCGGGACAAACGCCCCGACCAGCGGCACCTGGTAAGCGCCCGACACCAGCTCATAGATCGACGTACCCTGCATGGTGATGGCGTAGGTCAGCACGCAGGCGGTGAACACGAGCACGGAAATGCGCATGGCCTTGAGCGTCTGGGCATCCGTCATGCCGGGCCGCAGGTTGTGCAGGATGTTTTCCACAAAGGTGGTGGAAGGTGCCAGCAACGTGGCAGAAGCCGTGGACATGATGGCCGACAGCAGGGCGCCAAAGAAGGCGATCTGCAGGAACATCGGCATGCGTTCCATCACCAGCGTAGGCAAGACCTTCTGCGGATCATCCTTGAGCAGCGCCTGCGCAGTCTCGGGCATGACAAGCACGGCCGCCACGACGACAAACATGGGAATGAAGGCAAACAGCAGATACAGCACGCCGCCGATCACCGGGCCCGTGCGCGCCGTCTCGGCGCTGTTGGATGACATCACGCGCTGGAACACGTCCTGCTGCGGTATGGAGCCGAGCATCATCGTGATGGCTGCGGCGAAGAAGAATGTCCAGTCCTTGAGGCCGCCCGTGGGGAAGAACTGGAACTTGCCTTCACGTGCCGCGTATTCGACCACCTTGCCCGCGCCGCCCGCCAGGTCAGCGGCATACCAGGCGATGGCCAGCAGCCCCAGGGCGATCACGATCATCTGCACAAAATCCGTCATGGCCACCGACCACATGCCGCCGTAGAGCGTATAGATCAGCACGATGGCCGTTCCAATGACCATGCCCATGGTGATGGAGACGTAGCCCTGGGTCAGCAGGTTGAACACCAGGCCCAGCGCCGTGATCTGTGCGGCGACCCAGCCCAGGTAGCTGAACATGATGATGGCCGAGCAGGCCACCTCGATCACGCGCCCATACCGCTGGCGGTAGTAGTCACCCAGGGTGATGAGGTTCTTCTTGTAGAGCTTGTAGGCAAAAAAGAGGCCCACCAGAATCAGGCACATGGAGGCGCCAAACGGGTCCTCCACCACCGAGCCCAGGCCCCCGTCCACAAACCGTGCCGAGACGCCCAGCACGGTTTCCGAGCCAAACCAGGTGGCAAAGGTGGTTGCGATCACCACCGCCAGGGGCAGGCTGCGGCCCGCCACCGCGTAGTCGGCCGTGTTGTGCACGCGTGTGGCGGCATACAGCCCAATCCCGATCGAGGCCAGCAGGTACAGAACGATGAAGGTGATCAGCATGGCGCCGCTCCGAAACTCCAAGGAAGGTTGCAAAAAGCAGGTGCGCCCCGGCCTTGCTCCTTCGAGGCGCCGAGGCCCCTGCAGACCCAGGGGTGACAGCTTTGTGACGGGACACGTAACAAAAGTTGGTGCGGATTATGAAGGCAACTTCCGTGCCGTTCGCCCCACTTCAGAAAATCCGCAGCCGGACAAACAGCTGCATCGCCAGAAGGCCCAGCACAAAACCTACTCCCCCGTAAATGATGGACTGAAGCAGCCGGTTGGTGCGGTGCTGGGCTTCGAGCAATTCGCGCAATGCATGCTGCTGGGTGGTGGGGCGCTGCCGCAGGGCGTCATAGACCAGGCGCGGCAGCTCGGGCAGCATCTTTGCGTAGTGCGGCGCTTCAGCGCGGAGTTCGCGCCACAGGCGCTGGGGTCCCATCTGCTCAAGCATCCATTTTTCGAGAAAAGGCTTGGCGGTGCTCCACAGGTCGAGTTCAGGGTCAAGCTCGCGGCCCAGGCCCTCGATGTTGAGCAGGGTCTTTTGCAGCAGCACAAGCTGCGGCTGGATTTCCACCTGAAAGCGGCGGGAGGTCTGGAACAGCCGCATGAGCACCATGCCCAGCGAGATTTCCTTGAGCGGCCGGTCGAAATACGGCTCGCACACCGCGCGGATGGCCGATTCGAGATCGTTCACGCGCGTCTCAGGCGGTACCCAGCCGCTTTCGATGTGCAGCTCGGCCACACGCTTGTAGTCGCGCCGGAAGAACGCCACGAAGTTCTGCGCCAGGTACTCCTTGTCCACTTCCGTGAGCGTGCCCACGATGCCGAAGTCGAGCGAGATGTAGCGCCCGAACGTGGCCGGGTCCAGGCTCACCTGGATATTGCCCGGGTGCATGTCGGCATGGAAAAAGCCGTCACGGAAAACCTGGGTGAAGAAGATGGTGACGCCGTCGCGCGCGAGTTTGGGAATGTCCACCCCGGCGTCGCGCAGGCGCTCGATCTGGCTGATGGGCACGCCATTCATGCGCTGCATCACCATCACTTCGGCGTGGCAGAAGTCCCAGAAGATCTCGGGGATCAGCACCAGGTCCAGCCCCTGCATGTTGCGGCGCAGCTGGGCGGCGTTGGCGGCCTCTTTTACCAGGTCCAGCTCGTCATGCAGGTAGTTGTCGAACTCTGCCACGACTTCGCGAGGCTTGAGGCGCTTACCATCCGCAGACAGGCTCTCGACCCACCCGGCCATCATGCGCATGAGGCTCAGGTCCTTTTCGATCACCGGCAGCATGCCCGGACGCAGGACCTTCACCGCGACTTCGCGCTCCAGCCCCTGGCGGTCACGGAGCGTGGCGAAATGCACCTGCGCAATGGAAGCACTGGCCACTGGCACCCGGTCAAAAGACGTGAAGACTTCATCCACGGGACGGCGAAACGCCCGTTCGATGGTGGCAATGGCTATGTTGGGGTCAAAAGGCGGGACCCGGTCCTGCAGGCGGGCCAGCTCGTCGGCGATGTCGGGGGGCAGAAGGTCGCGGCGCGTCGAGAGCACCTGGCCAAACTTGACGAAGATGGGGCCCAGGCTCTCCAGCGCCTCGCGCAGCCGCTGTCCGCGTGGCGCATCCAGCTTGCGCCCCACCGACAGCACGCGCGAGATCATGCGCAGCCACGGCTTTTGAAAGCTGTCGAGCAGCAAGCCGTCAAGGCCAAACCGGAACACCACCCACAAGATGGCTGCCCCGCGCAGGAAACGCTTCATGCGTCGGCCCGGTCAACGCCGGAGGTCGGCGACAGTGGCGGCGTGGCAGGCGGCACCGGCGCGTTGGCGCTTGCGGGCATGCGCGCGCCCACAAACTGGCGCAGCGCCTGGGCAGCCCGGCGGGCGAACTGCCCCAGCGTGTGCGCGGGCGCGTCACCGATCACGCGGGCAAGGTCTTCTTCCACATCCCAGCGCACGTGGTCCACCAGCCAGTTGATTTCTGCCGCCAGTTGCACGTCGCCTTCAATGCGAATGGCCGGCTTGTCGCCGCGCAGCGCGGACTGTGCCAGGCTGAGCGCAGAGGTGTCGGTCACTTCAAGCCGCAGATCCGGCACAGCGGATTCGGGGGCCAGGTTGAACAGGCCTGCGGGCGTAATCACCAGGGCCAGCGAGTACGCACGCCACTGCACCCGTGCGATGCGTCCCTTGTGGCGCACAAGGCGGTCCGTGGCCTCTTTTTCCTGCATCAGCACGTGGTTGAGGAACAGCACCATCCGTTGCTGCATCTCGTGCACAAGCCACTGCGGTGGCTGCGGGCCGGCGGCCAGGCGCTCAAAGAGGCCGTTCAGAAAAGGAAAAGGGGACTGTGGTGTTGCCATAGTCCCCGATTATTCCCTGAACTCGGATAGCCCCACAGCAGGGGGCTTTCCGTGGTTACTGCAGGGCCTGCACGCCTGCCACCAGCCAGCCGGTGCCGCCCGCCTTGGGCTTGGTCATGTTCCAGACCTCGCGGAAGGGGCTGGGGCCCGCGGAAGGCTCTTCGCGGATCATTCCCGAGAACTCGACGCTGGCCATGTAGCCATCGCCCAGGTCTTCAATACCCAGCAGCTGGGCTTCGATCATCACCACGTCCGTGAGGTTGGGTTGCGCCCCGCGGTGCTCCTCGCGTTCTGCCAGCTGGGTGCGGATCTCCTCGAGCATGCTGTCGGTCATCATCGAGCGCAGCGTGGAGATGTCCGAACGGTCCCAGGCGGCCTGCAAGGTGACGAAGTTGCGCTTGGCCGCTGTCAGGAAACCTTCGGCATCAAAATCGGCCGGCACGCCCCAGTTCTGCGAACCGGAAAGGCCCGATCCAATCACCACGCCGGAGCTTGCACCCACCTGTCCGGTGCGCGATGCATCAAAGGCCATGCTGCTGCGCTCCCAGGGGCGTGCGGAGGCGTCGTTGCCCACGTTGTTGGGGCTGTACTGTGGAGGCACCTGGGCCGCCGCCGGGGTGGCGGCGCCACCCGCGCCCTGGAAAGCCAGCGGCGAGCCACCAGCCATGTTGCCGCCCTGGCGCGCGCGCATCACCATCTTGAAGATCGCAAAGGCCAGCATGGCAAACAGGGCGATCATGAGGATCTGACCGAACCCTTCGCCCAGGCCGAGCGAGCTGGCCAGCCATGCCAGGCCCAGGCCAGCGGCCAGGCCACCGAGCATCGCGCCCCAGGGCTTCTTGGCTGCCGCAGCGGCAGGCGCAGCACCCGCAGTCGCAGGCTTGGCGGCCGTGTTCGTGGCGTTCTGGGCCGGAGCGCCCGGCGTCGCGGGGGGCGTTGCCGAATCACGCTGGGTCACGTTGCTGGACTGCTTGCCCATCGACTTGCCGCCACCCAACCGCTTGGCATCCGCGTCGGCGTGTGCAAACGCCAGCATTGCCACCAACACCACAGACCACAGTTTCATCATGACTTCTCCGTCTCCGTTAATCCATCCGAGCGCTGCAACACGCAGCCGCTCAGCACTTGATTCCAACATGCAAGGCAACAATTCCGCCTGTCATGTTGTGATAGTCCACATGCCCAAAACCATTTTTTTGCATGAGGCTTTTGAGCTCTTCCTGCCCCGGGTGCATGCGGATGGACTCGGCCAGGTAGCGGTAGCTGGCGTCGTCGCCCGCCACCAGCTTGCCAAGCTGGGGCAGCACCTTGAACGAATACCAGTCGTACACCTTCGAAAGCGGCTTGGCCACCTTGGAAAATTCGAGCACCAGCAGCTTGCCACCCGGCTTGAGCACGCGGCACATCTCGGCAATGGCCTGGTCCTTGTGGGTCATGTTGCGCAGGCCAAAGGCCACACTCACCACGTCGAAATGCGCGTCAGGAAACGGCAGCTTCTCGGCGTCGCACACCAGCGTCGGCAGCACCACACCCGCATCGATGAGGCGGTCACGCCCCACCCGCAACATGGCTTCGTTGATGTCGGTGTGCACCACCCGGCCCGACGCCCCCACCTTTTTGGAGAACGCCAGCGCCAGGTCGCCCGTGCCACCCGCAATGTCGAGCACCTGGCTGCCTTCGCCGAGGTTGGCCACCATCACGGTGTAGGCCTTCCAGGCACGGTGCAGACCGGCCGACATGAGGTCGTTCATCACGTCGTATTTGGAGGCCACAGAGTCGAACACGCCCCGCACGCGGCGTGCCTTCTCCTGCTCGTCCACCGACTGAAAACCAAAATGCGTGGTGCTCATAAGAATCATGCTAGGCGCGTGTACGCCCGAGGTACAGCGACAACCCCGCACTGAAACGGGGCATGTGTCGCAATTTGGACAACGCTATTGAAACAAAACCGGCCGCCAGCGCAATCAGGTATTGCGCCGATAGCTATATTTTCAATAGCACCTTGGTGCACAGGGACATGCGCGGCTTTACGCGCAGGGCCCTCGCAGAGCGCGGTCAGGCGCCTTCAGTGGCTGCCACAGGCATGGCCTCCACCACCGCCCTTGGGCGCCATGGGCGCATCGCGGTCGGCACCGGCAGCAGCCAGCCGCTCGACATACTGGGCCCACAGCGCATCCTGCTGCTGGCCCAGTTCGTAAAGATAGTCCCAGCTGAAGATGCCGCTGTCGTGCCCGTCCGAGAACGTGGGCTTGACCGCGTAGTTGCCCACTGGCTCCAGATTGACCAGCGCCACATTGCGCTTGCCCGTCTGCAGCACCTCCTGCCCCGGGCCGTGGCCCTGCACTTCGGCCGAGGGGGAGTACACGCGCATCAGCTCGAACGGAATGCGGAACGTGGCGCCATCCGAAAATCCCACCTCCAGCACGCGCGACTGCTCATGCACCGTCAGGGCCTGCGGCGTGGGCGCACCCGTTTTCAAACCTGCCATGGAATCACCTTGAGAAAACTGTTGTCAGAAACGACGGCTGCCATTGTCCCACCCGTCCCGGCGCACGCTGCCAGCAAGGTTACCGGGCGGCCCACTGCGCCAACTTGGACTGCAGGTAGGCCTCCAGCGCGGGCAGCAGGGCCTGCACAGCAGCCTCTTGCGCAGCCGGGCTGGGCCGCTGCGCAGTGGCCCATACGGGCGCGGGGAAGTGGCTGTCCCAGTCAAACCGCGCAATCACGTGCCAGTGCAGGTGCGGCACCATGTTGCCCAGCGCCGCGATGTTGACCTTGGCGGGCGAGAGGTGCTGGCGCAGGCCCTGTTCCACCAGCGCCACGGCCTCCATGCAGTGCACGCGGTCCGCGGCGGCCAGGTCCGAGAACTCGGCCACATGCGCGTTCCAGACCACGCGGTAGAAGGCAGGGAAACCCGCCTCCTGCGCGCGGATGACACGCAGGCGCTCGCCGCGCCAGACCAAGGCACCACCGTCATCGGTACAGAGGGGACAGCTCATTCAGACAGCTCCCCAAAGCTTTTCACGTCACGTACCGCACGAAACTGGCGCGACCGCAAGCGAGGGACATCGAGCAAGGGCCGCCCCGCAGTGAGGGCGTCGCCCCCCTCCCGCGCAGCGAGAGAGGGGCTGAGGGCCGCGGCTCCAAGCCTGCCAGCGCAGGCTTGGACGGCCCCGAAGAGCTGTCGCCTCTGGCGGCTGCACCGAGGCGCGGAGCGACTCAAGAGGAGCTTCATTTACACCAAGACCCGTTCGATGCCGCCGTTGTTGGCCTGTTGCACGTATTCGGGCATCCAGTTCTCGCCCAAGATCTCCCGCGCCATCTCGACCACGATGTAGTCGGCTTCGAGCAAGCCGTTGTTCAGGTCGCCTTCGTAGCGGTTCAGGCCCTGCAGACAGCTGGGGCAGCTGGTGAGGATCTTCACGTTGGCCTGCGCATCCACGGCGCCGCTGGCACGCAGGGCGGCTTCGCCCTTTCGGATTTCTTCTTCCTTGCGAAAGCGCACCTGGGTCGAGATGTCGGGCCGCGTCACGCCCAGGGTGCCGGACTCCCCGCAGCAGCGCTCGCTCTTCAAGACCTGCTCGCCCACCAGCGCCTTCACGGTTTTCATCGAGTCCTGCAGCTTCATGGGGTTGTGGCAGGGCTCGTGGTACAGGTAGGCGCCCTTGCCCTGCAGGCTCACGCCCTTTTCCAGCAGGTATTCGTGGATGTCGATGATGCGGCTGCCCGGGAAGATCTTGTCAAACTCGTAGCCCTGCAGCTGGTCATAGCAGGTGCCGCAGCTCACCACCACGGTCTTGATATCAAGGTAGTTGAGCGTGTTGGCCACCCGATGAAAGAGCACCCGGTTGTCGGTGATCATCTTCTCGGCCTTGTCGAACTGGCCGCTACCGCGCTGCGGGTAGCCGCAGCACAGATAACCCGGTGGCAGCACCGTCTGCACCCCGGTGTGCCACAGCATGGCCTGCGTCGCCAGGCCCACCTGGCTGAACAAACGCTCCGACCCACAGCCGGGGAAATAGAACACCGCCTCCGTCTCGGCCGTGGTGGCCTTGGGGTTGCGGATGATCGGGACGTAGTCCTTGTCCTCGATGTCGAGCAGCGCACGCGCCGTCTTCTTGGGCAGGCCACCGGGAAGCTTCTTGTTGATGAAGTGGATCACCTGCTCCTTGATGGGCGCGGTGCCCACCGTGGCGGGCGGCTTGGCCGTTTGCTTGCGGCCCACCTTGCGCAAGAGTTGAACGGCCAGGCGCTGGGCCTTGAAGCCCACGTCCACCATCGCCGAACGCATGAACTTGATGGTGTCCGGGTTGGTGGCGTTGAGCATGGTCATCGCCAGCGCGTTGCCGGGGCGGAAGCTCTTCTTGCCCATCTTGCGCAGCAGGTTGCGCATGTTCATGGTGACATCGCCAAAGTCGATCTTCACCGGGCAGGGGCTCTCGCACTTGTGGCACACCGTGCAGTGGTCGGCCACGTCCTCGAACTCTTGCCAGTGCTTGATGCTCACGCCCCGGCGGGTCTGCTCTTCGTACAGGAAGGCTTCGACCAGCAGCGACGTTGCCAGGATCTTGTTGCGCGGGCTGTACAGCAGGTTGGCGCGTGGCACATGCGTGGCGCACACGGGCTTGCACTTGCCGCAGCGCAGGCAGTCCTTGACGCTGTCGGCAATGGCGCCGATGTCGCTCTGCTGCATGATCAGCGACTCATGCCCCATCAGGCCAAAGCTCGGCGTGTAGGCGTTGGTCAGGTCGGAGTACATCAGCGAATCTGAAGCCAAATTGGCCTCCAGCGCTTTCGGGGATTGCGCAAGCAGCTCCTTATTTCGTAGCAACTTGCCTTTGTTGAAGCGCCCCTGCGGATCCACGCGCTGCTTGTACTCGGCAAACGGGCGCAGCTCTTCGTCGGTCAGAAACTCCAGCTTGGTGATGCCAATGCCATGCTCGCCCGAGATCACACCGTCCAGGCTGCGCGCCAGCACCATGATGCGTTCGACCGCCTGGTGCGCCGTCTGCAGCATTTCATAGTCATCACTGTTGACGGGCAGGTTGGTGTGCACATTGCCGTCGCCCGCGTGCATGTGCAGAGCCACCCACACGCGGCCCTTGAGCACACGCTTGTGGATGGCAGTGACTTCATCCAGCAGCGGCTTGAAGGCCGCGCCCGCAAAAATCGTCTGCAGCGGTGCGCGCAGCTGCGTCTTCCAGCTGGCGCGCAGGGTGTGGTCCTGCAGCTGCGGGAAGAGTGTTTCCACGTTCTGCAGCCAGCCGGACCACAGGGCGCGCACCTCGGCCACCAGGGCAATGGCCTGCGCCACGCGGTCTTCCAGCAGCTCGGCCGACGGGATTTCGCTCGCGTCGTCCTGCTTGCCCAGGGGCAGGTTGCCGCGCTCGAAGAAGTCGGTGAGCGCATCGCACAGCTTGATCTTGTTGCGCAAGCTCAGTTCGATGTTGATGCGCTCGATGCCGTCGGTGTATTCGGCCATGCGCGGCAGCGGGATCACCACGTCTTCATTGATCTTGAAGGCGTTGGTATGGCGGCTGATGGCGGCCGTGCGCTTGCGGTCCAGCCAGAACTTCTTGCGCGCCTCGGGGCTGATGGCGATGAAGCCTTCGCCGCTGCGCGAGTTGGCAATGCGCACGACCTCGCTGGTCACGCGCGCCACATCGTCGGCGTTGTCGCCCGCGATGTCGCCAAACAGCACCATCTTGGGCAGGCCGCCACCGTGCTTCTTGCTCTTGGTGGCGTAGCCCACCGCTTTCAGGTAGCGGTCATCCAGATGCTCCAGCCCGGCCAGCAGCACGCCACTGCGCTTTTGCTCGGCGAACATGAAGTCCTTGATTTCGACGATGGACGGCACGGCGTCCTTGGCGTTGCCGAAGAACTCCAGGCACACGGTGCGCGTGTGCTCGGGCATGCGGTGCACCACCCAGCGCGCGCTGGTGATGAGGCCGTCGCAGCCTTCCTTCTGGATACCGGGCAGTCCCGAAAGGAACTTGTCCGTCACGTCCTTGCCCAGGCCTTCCTTGCGGAAGGTCTTGCCCGGAATGACCAGGCGCTCGGTGCGTAGGGGCGTCTTGCCGTCGGCCTCGAAGTACTGCAGCTCGAAGGTGGCGGTTTCCACGTCATGGATCTTGCCCATGTTGTGGTCCAGGCGCGTCACTTCCAGCCACTGCGCCTCGGGCGTCACCATGCGCCAGCTGGCCAGGTTGTCGAGCGCCGTGCCCCACAGCACGGCCTTCTTGCCACCCGCATTCATGGCGATGTTGCCGCCAATGCACGATGCCTCGGCGCTGGTCGGGTCCACCGCAAACACAAAACCTGCACGCTCGGCCGCATCGGCCACGCGCTGCGTCACCACGCCGGCTTCGGTCCACACGGTGCCGACTTCGCTGTCCATGCCCGGCAGGCGGCGCATCTCCACCTCGGTCATGGCTTCGAGCTTTTCGGTGTTGATGACCACACTCTTCCACGTCAGCGGAATGGCGCCGCCGGTGTAGCCCGTGCCGCCCCCACGCGGGATGATGGTCAGGCCCAGTTCAATGCAGCCCTTGACCAGGCCGGCCATCTCGGCCTCGGTGTCGGGGGTGAGCACCACAAACGGGTATTCGACGCGCCAGTCGGTCGCGTCGGTCACATGGCTCACGCGGGAGAGGCCGTCGAACTTGATGTTGTCCTTGGCCGTAAGGCGCCCCAGGGTCTTCTGAATCTGGCGGCGTAGCTGTGCGGCCTGCTCGAAGGTGGCGTTGAATTCGGCCACGGCACGGCGCGCGGCCACCACCAGCTCACCCACCAGGCGGTCGCGCCCGGCATCGTCGGCGGGGGTGCGGCGCTTGTCGACCTCGGCCAGGCGGTGGTTCAGGGCATCCACCAGGAGCTTGCGGCGGGCGGGGTTGTCCAGCAGGTCGTCCTGCAGGTAGGGATTGCGCTGCACCACCCAGATATCGCCCAGCACCTCGTACAGCATGCGGGCCGAGCGGCCGGTACGGCGCTCCTTGCGCAGCTGGTCAAGCACGTTCCAGGCCTCGGACCCCAGCAGGCGGATCACGATCTCCCGGTCGGAGAACGAGGTGTAGTTATAGGGAATCTCGCGCAGACGGGCGGGCTCGGCGGCCTGCGTCTGCAGGGCAGCCAACGCTATCGGAACATTCATAGGATCAACCTGGGGTAGGCGCTGCGCGCCCTCGTGCCTTGGGGCCGGAATTTTATGCCACGCCCTCCCAGCGCGCCGGCAGGGCGCACGCACCGGGCGCCACGCAGGGGATTCGAAAGCAATGTTTCAAGCAAAAACGGCCACCAGCGCTTATGCCATAAGCGCCAATAGCTATCAAATCAGGAGCAACATTAAAACAGCACGCGGCTGCGCAGTGTGCCTGTGACCTTGGCCAGCTTGTCCAGCGCGATGTCGGACGAGGCTGCATCAATGTCGATCACCACATAGCCGATCTTCTCGTTCGTCTGCAGGTACTGGGCCGCAATGTTGATCGCGTTGTCCGAAAAGATGCGGTTGATCTCGGACAGCACGCCCGGCACATTGCGGTGGATGTGCAGCAGGCGGTGCTTGCCGGGGTGGGCGGGCAGCGCCACTTCGGGGAAGTTGACGGACGAGGTGCTGGTGCCGTTGTCGCTGTATTTCACCAGCTTTTCCGCCACTTCGAGGCCGATGTTGGCCTGCGCCTCCATGGTGGAGCCACCGATGTGGGGCGTGAGCAGGACATTGTCCAGCCCGCGCAGGGGCGACTGGAACTCGTCCTTGTTGGTGCGCGGCTCGACCGGGAACACGTCAATCGCGGCGCCCAGCAGCTTTTTGGCCCTGAGCGCTTCGGCCAGCGCCTCGATATCCACCACGGTGCCGCGCGCGGCGTTGATCAGGATGCCGCCGGGCTTCATGGCGGCGATTTCAGCGGCGCCGATCATGCCCTCGGTGGACGGCAGCTCCGGCACGTGCAGGCTCACGATATCGCTCTGGCCCAGCAGGTCGTGCAGGCTGTGCACCTGCCGCGCATTGCCCAGCGGGAGCTTGTTGACGACATCAAAGAACGCGACATGCATGCCCAGGGCTTCCGCCAGCACCGACAGCTGGGTACCGATGGAGCCATAGCCCACGATGCCCAGGGTCTTTCCACGGATCTCGTAGGCGTTGTCGGCTGATTTCAGCCATCCGCCCCGGTGCGCCACCGCGTTCTTCTCGGGAATGCCGCGCAAGAGCAGGATGGCTTCGGCCAGCACCAGCTCGGCCACAGAGCGGGTGTTGGAATACGGCGCATTGAACACCGCAATGCCCCGCTCGCGCGCGGCGTTCAGGTCCACCTGGTTGGTGCCGATGCAAAAGCAGCCCACGGCCACAAGCTTGCCGGCATGGGCAAACACCTCTTCGGTGAGCTGCGTGCGCGAGCGGATGCCCACAAAGTGCACGTCGGCGATCTTGCGCTTGAGCTCTTCATCCGGAAGGGCTCCGGAGACAGTTTCGATCTGGGTGTAGCCCGCCGCTCGGATCACATCCACCGCAGAGGAATGGATGCCTTCGAGCAACAGAAATTTGATCTTGTTCTTGTCCAGCGAGTTGGTGGCCATGGCAGTAGAAGGTGTGTGAAAAAAAGGCGCTGTCACAACCCTGGCAGCGCGGGCGGGTGGCTTGGCAGACTATGCACCAACGATGCTGCAATGCACAAAACCTTGCAGCGCTCGGTATATTCGTTCCAACCTGTCACAAAAGAGTCACAATCGCACCCCCTGCACCTGCCCCACGGGGTTTCCCCGGTTGTTACACGGGGGGTGCCATGCGACAACGACACACCATTGTCACAACGGCTCCATAGCATCCGGCCCTTGTGCATTTCGTCATCCTTGGAGGAACATTCATGCAAGTCAAGCATCTGGCGCTATCCGCCGCCATCGCACTGTCCGTCTGCGCACCCGCGCAGGCACAGCAGGTAGAGATTCAGTGGTGGCATTCCATGAGCGCAGCGCTCGGTGACTGGGTCAACGACCTGGCCAAGCAGTACAACGCCAGCCAGACGAAATACAAGGTGGTGCCCACCTACAAGGGCACGTATGACGAATCCATGACGGGCGCCATCGCCGCCTTCCGTGCGGGCAACGCCCCCCACATCCTGCAGGTGTTTGAAGTCGGCACCGCCACCATGATGGCCAGCAAGGGCGCCATCGTGCCCGTGGCCAAGGTGCTCAACGACGGCGGGTTCAAGTTCGACCCCACGCAATATGTGTCCGCCGTGGCCGGTTACTACACGGCACCCAACGGCCAGATGCTGAGCTACCCGCTCAACAGCTCCACCACCATCTTCTATTACAACAAGGACGCCTTCAAGAAGGCGGGCCTGGACGCCGACAAGCCGCCAAAGACCTGGCCTGAAGTCTTCGCTGCCGCCTCCAAGCTCAAGGCCAGCGGCCACAGCTGCCCCTTCACCACCAGCTGGATCAGCTGGACGCAGCTGGAGAGCTTCTCGCTGTGGCACAACACGCTGTTCGCGTCCAAGAACAACGGGTTTGACGGCAACGATGCACAGCTGCAACTTAACTCGCCCCTGCACGTGCGCCACTTCGAGAACCTGGCCAAGGCCGCCAAGGAAGGCAGCTTCGTCTACAAGGGCCGCGCCAACGCGCCGGATGCTTCGTTCCCCTCGGGCGAGTGCGCCATGATCACCGGCTCGTCGGGCCTGTATGCCCGCGTGGCCAAGGAAGCCAAGTTCGCCTACGGCATCTCCACCCTGCCCTACTACGATGACGTGAAGGGCGCCCCCCAGAACACCGCCATCGGTGGTGCTAGCCTGTGGGTCATGTCCGGCAAGAAGGCCGAGGAATACAAGGGCGTTGCCGACTTCCTGAACTTCCTGAACGACACCAAGATCCAGGCCGCCAGCCACCAGCGCACGGGTTACCTGCCCGTGACGATGGGCGCCTACCAGCTGACCGAAGCTTCGGGCTTCTACACCAAGAACCCCGGCACCGACGTGGCGGTGACGCAGATGATCAAGAAGGCCACCGACAAGTCGCGCGGCATCCGCCTGGGCAACTTCGTGCAGGTGCGCACCATCATCGACGAGGAAACCGAACAGATCTGGGCCGGCAAGAAGACCCCCAAGGAAGCCCTGGACACGGCCGTCGCCCGTGGCAATGAGCAACTGGCCCGTTTTGCCCGCGCCAACAAGTAAGTAAAGCTGCCGAAAGTCTGTTCGTGCCACCCCGCCCTGGCGGCGGGGTGGCATCGAAAGCCCGCCGCCCCGTCAACCGCACTGGTTCACGGGGCGGCGGGGTTTTCTTTTTGAGAGTTTCGACATGGAAAAACGCGTTCTTTTTCGCTCTGCATGGTTGCCCTGGGTGCTTCTGGCGCCACAGCTCATCATCATCAGCGTGTTCTTTTTCTGGCCAGCGGGCCAGGCCCTGGTGCAATCGTTCCAGATGCAGGACACCTTCGGTTTCTCGAAGGAGTGGGTGGGGTTTGACAACTTCAAGGCCCTGTTCAGCGACCCCGGTTACCTGGCCTCGTTCAAGACCACGGCCTTCTTCTCCATCCTGGTGGCTGTCAGCGGCATCACGCTGTCGCTGTTCCTGGCCATCTTTGCCGATCGCATCATCAAGGGCGCACTGGTCTACAAGACAGCCCTGCTGCTGCCCTACGCCGTAGCGCCTGCCGTGGCGGGGGTGTTGTGGATGTTCATGTTTTCGCCCTCGCTGGGCGTGGTGGCCTACATGCTGCGCCAGTCGGGCTTTGACTGGAACCACATGCTCAACTCCGATCACGCCATGGCACTGATCGTGATTGCCGCGGTGTGGAAACAAATTTCCTACAACTTCCTGTTCTTCCTGGCGGGCCTGCAATCCATCCCCAAGTCGCTCATTGAAGCAGCCGCCATCGACGGCGCAGGCCCCTGGCGCCGGTTCTGGAGCATCCAGTTCCCGCTGCTGTCGCCCACCACCTTCTTCCTGCTGGTGATCAACGTGGTGTACGCCTTCTTCGACACCTTCGCCATCGTCGACTCCACCACCCAGGGCGGCCCCGGGCGTGACACCTCCATCCTGGTCTACAAGGTGTATTACGACGGCTTCAAGGCCATGGACATGGGCGGCTCGGCCGCGCAGTCGGTGGTGCTGATGGCCATCGTGGTCGTGCTCACCGTGATCCAGTTCCGCTACGTTGAGAAAAAGGTTCAATACTAAAAATGGTCGAACGCAGCCCTTATCTCACCGCGTTCTCGCACCTGATCATGGTGCTGGGCGTGATCATCGTCGGCTTTCCGCTGTACCTGGCGTTCGTGGCCTCCACGCACACCGCGCAGGACATCGTGCAGGCCCCCATGCCCATGCTGCCCGGCAGCAACTTCTGGCAGACCTACCACGACACACTGTTTGGCGGCGGCTCCGGCCCCGGCTCCAGCGCGCCCGTGGCCCGCATGATGTGGGTGAGCTTTGTCACCGCCATCGTCATCACCGTGGGCAAGATCGCGATCTCGCTGCTGTCGGCGTTTGCCATCGTGTACTTCCGCTTTCCGTTCAAGGGCATCTGCTTCTGGCTGATCTTTATCACCCTGATGCTGCCGGTGGAAGTGCGCATCGGCCCCACGTACGAAGTCGTCTCCAACCTCGGCATGCTCAACAGCTACGCGGGCCTCACGATTCCGCTGATCGCCTCGGCCACGGCCACGTTCCTGTTCCGCCAGTTCTTCCTTACGGTGCCGGACGAGCTGGTGGAAGCCGCCCGCGTGGACGGCGCCGGCCCCATGCGCTTTTTCAAGGACATCCTGGTGCCGCTGTCGCGCACCTCGATTGCAGCGCTGTTCGTGATCCAGTTCATCTACGGCTGGAACCAGTACCTGTGGCCGCTGCTCGTGACCACGTCCGAAGACATGTACCCCGTGGTGATCGGCATCAAGCGCATGATTGCCGGCGGCGACTCGGGCAACGAGTGGAACATCGTGATGGCCACCGCCCTGCTCGCCATGCTGCCCCCCGCGCTGGTCGTGGTGCTCATGCAGCGCTGGTTCGTCAAGGGCCTGGTAGACACTGAAAAATAAGACAAATAACCCGCTAGCGCTTATGCATCAAGCGCTTTCAGCTATCAAATTTATTGCATCATGGCATCCATCTCCCTTCGCAACATCGTCAAGCGCTACGGCCACGGGCCCAAGGCCAACCAGGTGATCCACGGCGTCAATGCCGAAGTGCAGGACGGCGAGTTCATCGTCATCGTGGGCCCGTCGGGCTGCGGCAAATCCACCCTGCTGCGCATGGTCGCGGGCCTGGAAGAAATCTCCGGCGGCGAGCTGCGCATTGGCGACCGCGTGGTGAACAACCTGGAACCCGCCCAGCGCGACATCGCGATGGTGTTCCAGAACTACGCGCTCTACCCACACATGACGAACTTTGACAACATGGCGTACGGCCTGAAGATCGCCAAGGTGCCCAAGGATGAGATCAAGGCGCGCGTGGACAAGGCCGCCAAGATTCTCGAGCTGGGCCACCTGCTGGAGCGCAAGCCGCGTGAACTCTCCGGCGGCCAGCGCCAGCGCGTGGCCATGGGCCGCGCCATCGTGCGCCAGCCGCAGGTGTTTTTGTTCGACGAGCCCCTGTCCAACCTGGACGCCAAGCTCCGCGCCCAGACCCGCCTCGAAATCCAGAAGCTGCACCGCGAGCTCGGCATCACCAGCCTGTTCGTGACGCACGACCAGGTCGAGGCCATGACCCTGGCCGAACGCATGATCGTGATGAACGCCGGCAACATGGAGCAGTTCGGCACGCCCGAAGAGGTCTACCACACGCCCGCCACCACGTTTGTGGCCAGCTTCATCGGCTCGCCGCCCATGAACCTGCTCAAGAACGCGCCCAGCGCCGCACCGGGCACCATCCTGGGCATCCGGCCGGAGCACCTGGACGTACGCAGCGAAGGCTGGGAAGTCAGGGTCGAGACCGTGGAGCTGCTGGGTGCAGAGCGCCTCATCTACGGCCGCATCAATGGCGAGCAGATCATCGTGCGGGTGGAAGAAGGCACGCACGCACCCGCGCCGGATTCGGTGATTCACGTGGCGCCGCGAGCCGACCGCCTGCACGCGTTCGACGCCTCCACCGGCAAGCGCATTGCCGCATGAGCGCCGCCATTCCCGCGCCATGGCCCTACCCCCGCTGGATTGCCCACCGGGGCGCTGGCAAGCTGGCCCCTGAAAACACCCTGGCCGCGTTCCGCCTGGGCGCGCAATACGGCTACCGCATGTTCGAGTGCGATGCCAAGCTCAGCGCCGACGGCGTGCCGTTCCTGCTGCACGACGCCACGCTGGACCGCACCACCAACGCTGCGCAGCGCCTGGACTCCACGGTCAGCCGCACCGGTGGCGATCACCCGTTCAGCACCCTGGCGCAGCTGGATGCGGGCGCATGGCATTCGCGCAGCTACGCAGGCGAGCCCCTGCCCACGCTGGAACACTTGGCCCGGTACTGCATCGCCAACACCTTCCTGCTGAACATCGAGATCAAGCCGACCCCCGGCCTGGAAGAGAAAACCGGCCGGGTGGTGGCCGAACACGCTGCGCGCCTGTGGCAGGGCCAGGCCGTGCCGCCGCTGCTCTCGTCCTTCCGGCCCGAGGCACTGGCCGGTGCACGCGCCACGGCGCCCCAGCTTCCGCGCGCCCTGCTGCTGGATACGCTGTGGGACGGCTGGCACGGCGTGGCCCGCGAACTCGGCTGCGTGGCCATCGTCTGCAACCATGCGCTGTGGGATGCGGCGCTGGTGGCCCAGGTGCAGGGCGACGGACTGCGCGCGCTGAGCTACACGGTGAACGACGAGTGGGCGGCGCAGCGGCTCATCGACCTGGGCACCGACGGGATCATCACCGACCGGGTGGACCTTTTCAGCCCGGCTGCGCTGTAGACACCCGTTCAGCTACTATTTTGATAGCTGCTAGCGCTTGATGGATAAGCGATAGCGGGCAATTTTGTTCATATTTTCACCCCTCCACACACCCACCCGGCTGTGTGCGCAGGTAGCCGGCTACCACGGCCAGCAGCGCGTCCAGGTGCTGCTGCAGCGGCGCAAAACCCGCATTGGGTGCGCGCGTGTCCTCGTCCATGTACACCGGGCGGCGGATCTCGATCTGCAGGCTGTGGCGCCCCAGCGCGGGCTGCCCGATGCGGCCGATCAGCTCCACGCCCTTGTACGGCTCGTTGATGGCCACGCTGTAGCCAAAGCCACGCAGCGTGTCGCCAATCAGGTGCAGAAACTCGGGCGCACAGGTGGTGCCATCGCGGTCGCCCAGCACAAAGTCAGCGAGCGGCGGCGCGTCCGTGCGGCCCAGCCGACGGTACACATCATTGGGCATGGAATGCAGGTTCAGGTGCCACACGCGGCCAAAGCGCTGCACGCTCGCGTCGATGGCCTGCTGCAGCTGCGCGTGGTAGGGGCGCCAGTAGCCCTCGATGCGCCGCTGCACCTCGGCCACGGTGCGCGGGCGGGCATACAGCGGCGTGGCCACGCCATCCTTGCTGATCTGCTGCCAGATCAGCCCCAGGCCCTGGCGCGTCTTGGGCCCGGGCGCCAGCGGCACGGGCCACGCGCCGTCGATCTGCGCGGGGTCCATGTCGTTGTCGGCCCGGTTCACGTCGATGTAGGTGCGCGGGAAGGTCGCGGCGATCAGCGTGGCGCCATGCGCGGGCGCGGTGTGCCACAGGCGGTGCACATGCGTGTCCTCGCCGCGGCGCAGCAGCGCCAGCGGCACGGCATGGCCGAAATCATCGGGATAGGCCGTGCCGCTGTGGGGCGAGTCGCACACCAGCGGCAGCGGCTGCCCGGCGGGCCGCCAGACCTCGACCGGGGTATCCGGCCGGGGGCTCAGGTTGTCGTCTTGCCAGATCAAGATGGCGCTCAGTCCAGCTTGATGTTGGCGCGCTTGGCCACGGCCGTGTAGCGCGCGATGGCGGCGTCGATCTGCCTGGCGAACTGCTCGGGCGTGTTGGCCATCGATTCGCCGGAGATGCCCTTTTGTTTTTCCAGGTAGTCGGGCATGGCCATGGCCTTGTGCGCGGCGGCGTTCAGCTTGGCAATGATCTCTTTGGGCGTGCCGGCCGGCGCCACCAGGCCGAACCAGCCGCCATCACCCATGCCAAGGTAGCCCAGCTCGGTGTAGGTGGGCACGTCGGGCAGCACGGGGCTGCGCTTCAACGCCAGCACGGCCAGCGGGCGCAGCTTGCCCGACTGGATGTTGGTCAGCGTGGAAGGCAGGTTGTCCGTCATGGCGTTGACGTTGCCGGCCAGCGCATCGACCGCAGCCTGGCCCGCGCCTTTATAGGGGATGTGCAGCAGATCGATGCCCGCCAGATCCATGAAGTTTTCGATGTTGGCGTGGCCCAGCGAGCCGGTGCCGGGCGAGGCGAAGGTGTACTTGCCGGGGTTCTTTTTGGCCAGCGCCACGAACTCCTGCATGGTCTTGGCGGGCACGCTGGGGTGCACCACGAAAACGCTGGGCACGCTCATCACGTTGGTGATGGGCGCAAAGTCCTTCACGGCGTCGTACGGCAGCCTGGCGTAGATGGCGGGGTTGGCGCCGTGCGTGCTTACCGTGGCCATGCCGATGGTGTAGCCGTCAGGGGCTGACTTGGCGATGGCATCCGCGCCGATGGAGCCGCCAGCGCCGCCCTTGTTGTCCACCACCACGGTCCTGCCCAGGATGGGGCCCATCTTGTCGGCCAGCAGGCGGGCCACCATGTCGGTGGAGCCGCCGGGGGCAAAGGGAACGATGAGCTTGATCGGGCGGTTGGGGTAGTCCGCCGCCTGGGCGTGAGCCAGGGGCGCAAAGGCAGCGGCCGCCGCGCAGGCAGCCAGGGTGGACAGCAGGGTTCGGCGCAGTGCCATGGGGTTCTCCTCGGTATTTGAAATGGGGCAGTCCGATTTTTGAGCGCCAGGGCGCCTGCGAAAAGCGACAAAATGGCGGCAACCCATTACCAACGCTCATGGATCATCCCGCATGCGCATCCACTCCCCATCGCTGCCCGAACTGCACGCCTTCGCCACGGCGGCGCGGCTGGGCAGCTTCTCGCAGGCGGCCGAAGAGCTGAGCGTGACGCAGGGCGCCATCAGCCGCGCCATCGCGCGGCTGGAAGAGCACCTGGGCATTGCGCTGTTTGCCCGCGAGGGGCGGCGCAGCGTGCTCACGCGTGCCGGGGCGGACTACCTGCAGGCCGTGGGGCCGTCGATGGCCACCATCGAATCGGCCACCCTGGCCGTGCGCACGCGCCGCAGCCCGCGCCAGCTGCGCCTGTCAGTGCCGCCCACGCTGTTCAGCCACTGGCTGATTCCGCGCCTGCCGGATTTCAGTGCCCGCCACCCCGGCATCGGCCTGACGTTCGCCCCCTACCGCCGCGACGACGCCCTCACCGCGCCCGACATCGACGCGTGGATCCGCGTGGGCCAGGCGGACTGGCCCGCAGGCATCAGCGCCGACTATCTGGTGGGTCGCGAGCTGGTGCCCATCTGCCGCCCGGCCGACCTGCAAGGGCCCCAGGCGATCCGCACCCCTGCCGACCTGCTCGCGCGGCCCCTGCTGTTTCACACCAACTACCCGGACAACTGGGAGCGCTGGTTCGCCGCGGCAGGTTGCCCCCACGGGCCGCTGCAGCCGGCGGCGGATTTTGACCAGGTCTCGCTGCTGGTGCAGGCGGTGATGGCGGGGCTGGGCGTGGCAGTGGTGCAACGTGCGCTGGTGGAACCGGAACTTGCCGTTGGCCGCATCACCGTGGCCGTGCCGCACACCGTTACGCTGGACCGCGGCTACCACCTGTGTGTGCCCGTCCACCGCGCGCCCAGTCCGGCCCTGGGCAGCCTGCGCGCGTGGCTGCTGGCGCAGGCCGCCGGTTGAGCAGTTGCAAGCGTCGGCGATCAGCCACGCCAGCCGCGCACCAGAACCCACTGGCATGTGGCGCAGCCCAGCACCAGCGCGGCATACGTCAGCATCTTGCCGTCGCGCCCCCACACCACCAGGCCCGCCACCAGCACGGCCACGCCCACGGCGAACAGAATGCCCAGCCGCACCCACCAGGCCATGGCAAGCGGGCTGCGCGAACCGATGAGCCCGCCACAAAGCACCAGCACCAGCGCGATGGCTGCCGCCGGGGCGACAAAATTGAAGAGGTGGTTGACGATGTCCAGTGGACCCATGAAATTGACCCAGATCAAGGCTTGAACAGGCTAGGCCGCCTGTACCGGCCAACAATTTTATAATCGGCCACTATGGCAGTCTGGGCCCTCGGCATCAACCACACCACCGCGCCGCTCGATCTGCGTGGCCGGTTCGCGTTCGCGCTCGACCAGATTGCCCCCACACTGCACGGTTTGCGCCAGTCGCTGGGCACCACCAGCCGCCACCCGGGGGTGGAAACGGCCATCATCTCCACCTGCAACCGCACCGAAATCTACTGCGCCGGTGAGCAGCCCGCCATGGACCACACGCTGGGCTGGCTGGCCCAAAGCGGTGGCGTAAGCCCCGCGCTGCTGCGCTCGCACTCGTACACGCTCGAAGACAGCCTTGTCGCACGCCACGCCTTCCGCGTGGCCAGCGGGCTCGATTCGATGGTACTGGGCGAGGCCCAGATCCTGGGCCAGATGAAGGACGCCGTCCGCGCCGCCGAAACCGCTGGCGCCCTGGGCACCACGCTCAACCAGCTCTTTCAGCGCAGCTTTGCCGTGGCCAAGGAAGTGCGCACCAGCACCGAGATCGGCGCACACAGCATCAGCATGGCCGCCGCCGCGGTGCGTCTGGCGGGCCAGCTGTTTGAAGACATCTCCGAGACCAAGATTTTGTTCGTCGGCGCGGGCGAGATGATCGAGCTGTGCGCCACGCACTTTGCCGCCAAGAACCCCAAAGCCATCGCCATTGCCAACCGCACGCTGGAACGCGGCGAAAAGCTCGCCACCCGCTTCGGTGGCGAGGTAATGCGCCTGGCCGACCTGCCCGAGCGCCTGCACGAGTTTGACGCCGTCATCAGCTGCACCGCGAGCAGCCTGCCCATCATCGGCCTGGGTGCCGTGGAGCGCGCCCTCAAGAAGCGCCGCCACCGCCCCATGTTCATGGTGGACTTGGCTGTGCCCCGCGACATCGAGCCCGAGGTCAAGGCCTTGGGCGACGTGTACCTTTATACCGTGGACGACCTGGCCAGCGTGGTGCAAACCGCGCAGGCCAACCGCCAGGCCGCCGTGGCCCAGGCCGAGGCCATCATCGACGCGGGTGTGCAGAGCTTCATGCACTGGATGGAGCTGCGCAGCCCCGCCGCCGCGGCCGGCGGTGTGGTGCCGCTGATCCAGCAGCTCAATGCCCAGACGGACGAGTGGCGCGCACTGGAGATCGCCCGCGCCAAGAAGCTCTTGGCCAAGGGCGAGGACGTGGATGCCGTGCTTGAAGCGCTGTCGCGCGGCCTCACTCAGAAGATGCTGCACGGCACCCTGGCCGAGCTGCGCGCGGGCGATGCCGAGATGCGCGCCCAGACGGCCCAGACCGTCTCGCGCCTGTTCCTGCGCTCGCAAAGCAAGACGCCCAACAACAACGGCCTGTAGCGGCGCTCGCCCGCTCCCGCAGCCGCCCCGATTTTAAGCCAAATCGGCCTCCAGCGCTTTACCAATAAGCGCCACCAGCTACCAAATACGTAGCAAAACACTTTTCCAGAATCCCATGAAACCCTTTCTCCGAAGCCAGCTGGAGCGCTATGCACAGCGCCTGGGCGAGCTGGACTTTTTGCTCTCGCGCGAAGACATCATGAGCGACATGGCGCAGTACCGGCGCATCTCCGTCGAGCACGCCGAGGTCACGCAGGTCGCAGGCCGCTACGCCCGCTACCAGCAGCGCGAGGCCGACCTGGCGGGCGCCCGCGAGATGCTGGAAGACCCCGACATGGCTGATATGGCGCGGGAAGAAATCGAAAGTAGCGAGGCCGAACTGGTGCAGCTGGAGGATGAACTGCAGCGCCTGCTGCTGCCCAAGGACCCCGACGACGCACGCAACGCGTTTGTCGAAATCCGCGCTGGCACGGGTGGTGACGAATCCGCCCTGTTTGCCGGCGACCTCACCCGCATGTACACCCGCTACGCCGCCAACGTGGGCTGGAAGGTGGAGGTGGTGAGCGAGAACGCGGCCGAGCTGGGCGGCTACAAGGAAATCGTGTTGCGCATCGAAGGTGACCACGTTTACGGCGCGCTCAAATTCGAATCCGGCGGCCACCGCGTGCAGCGCGTGCCCGCCACCGAGACCCAAGGCCGCATCCACACCAGCGCCTGCACGGTGGCCGTGATGCCCGAGCCCGACGAGCACGAGGCCATCAAGCTCAACCCGGCCGACCTGCGCATCGACACCTTCCGCGCCAGCGGCGCGGGCGGCCAGCACATCAACAAGACCGACTCCGCCGTGCGCGTGGTGCACTTGCCCACCGGCATCGTGGCCGAATGCCAGGACGGCCGCAGCCAGCACAGCAACAAGGCCAAGGCGCTGCAGGTGCTGCAGGCGCGCATCCAGGAGAAGGAGCGCAGCGAACGCGCCGCCAAGGAGGCCGCGCTGCGCAAGGGCCTGATCGGCAGCGGCGACCGCAGCGACCGCATCCGCACCTACAACTTCCCGCAAGGGCGCCTCACCGACCACCGCATCAACCTCACGCTGTACAAGCTGCTGCAGGTGATGGAAGGCGACCTGGGCGATGTGCTGCAGGCCCTGGCCCACGCCCGCGAGGCCGAACAGCTCGAAGAGCTGGAGATGGGTACCGCAAGCTGAACCATATTCAGAATTTGAACAATATTGGCCTCTAGCGCTTATCTGTCCTGCGCTATCCGCTATTAAATCAATAGTGACCAACACATCCCCCACCCTCGCCCAGGCACTGAACCAGGCCCACACCCTGGGACTGGCGCGCATCGACGCGCAACTGCTGCTGCTGCACACCCTGGCGCGCCACGACGCGGGCCGCGCCTGGCTGCTGGCGCACGACACCGATGCGATGGACGAGGCCGCACACGCCCAGTTCCTGGCCCTGTGCCAGCGCCGCGTGGCTGGGGAGCCCGTGGCCTACCTCACCGGCCGCAAGGAGTTCTACGGCCTGCCGCTGCAGGTGGACGCCCGCGTGCTGGACCCGCGCTCTGACACCGAAACGCTGGTGGACTGGGCACTGGAGGTGATCGCCCCGCTGGCAGCACCGCGCGTGGTGGACCTGGGCACCGGCAGCGGCGCGATTGCACTGGCGCTGCAAAGCCAGCGCGCTGACGCCAAGGTACTGGCGGTGGACGCGAGTGCCGATGCATTGGCCGTGGCCCAGGCCAATGCACAGCGGCTGGGTTTTCCGGTGCGGTTTCAGCGTAGTGATTGGCTGCAAGGCGTGGATGGTTTTTTTGACGCGATCATCTCCAACCCCCCCTACATCGCCAGTGCCGACCCCCACCTGGCCGCGCTGACGCACGAACCTTTGCAGGCCCTGGCCAGCGGCGCAGATGGCCTTGAAGACATCCGCACCATCGTCGCCCAGGCGCCCGCGCACCTGCAGCCGGGCGGCTGGCTGCTGCTGGAGCATGGCTACGACCAGGCCGAAGCCGTGCAGGCCCTGCTCGCCACCCAGGGTTTTGCCCTGGTGCAAAGCCGCAATGACCTCGCGGGCATTGCGCGTTGCACGGGCGGGCAGTGGCCCTTGGCGCAGACAGTGAAATAATCACCCCCATTGCGGGCTTTCAAAACCCCACGCCCGCCAGCCCCTTTCAAGGAGTATTCCCATGAGCGACACCCAACAACGTATCGACGCCCTCGTCAAATCCAGCGACATCCTGCTGTTCATGAAGGGCAACGCCAACTTCCCCATGTGTGGCTTCTCGGGCCGTGCCATCCAGATCCTGAAGGCCTGCGGCGTGGACCCCAAGGCTGTGGTCACCGTCAACGTGCTCGAAGACGAGGAAATCCGCCAGGGCATCAAGGAATACAGCAACTGGCCCACGATCCCCCAGCTGTACGTGAAGGGCGAGTTCATCGGTGGCTCGGACATCATGATGGAGATGTACGAGTCGGGCGAACTCAAGCAGGTGCTGGGCACCGAAGGCTGATCGACGCGGCCACTACCCCGTGCAAACCAGGCCGCCTTCGGGCGGCCTTTTTGTTTGCCAGCAACAGTGGCACCAAACGGGGGCTTTTCCGGTACTGAAGCGGGCATGTAGTGTGCTTGAATGGTTGCGTGACGTAACCCTCACAGGAGCATGCAATGACCAGCCATAGCCTTGTTCCCCAGCCACCGGCGTTGCGCCTGCCGGTGGCCCAGATGCGCAATGTGTTCCACCCCGGCGATGTCGAGCGCAAGCTCGCACGGTTGCAGGAGTCGGGCAACCAGCGCGAATACGAAACCCTGCGCACCGTCTACGAGCGCATGCTGGAACGTGGTCCGGAGCGCTTTCAGGTCAAGCCCTCCGGCATCCCCGACATGGCCAGCCTGTATGAGCAGTTGCCCAACTTCACCGAGGTGCTGGACGACGTCAAGCGCCACGTGGCACTGGCGCAGGACAGCAGCGATGGCCTGGAGGTCACGCCCATGCTGCTGCTGGGCCCGCCCGGCATCGGCAAGACCCACTTTGCGCGCCACCTGGCCGAACTGCTGGGCACGGGCATGAACCTCTTGCCCATGAGCTCCATGACCGCAGGCTGGCTGCTGTCGGGCTCGTCCGCGCAGTGGAAGGGCGCACGCCCGGGCAAGGTGTTCGAGGCGCTGGTGGAGGGTGAATACGCCAACCCCGTGATCGTGGTGGACGAGATCGACAAGGCCAGCAGCGATGCACAGTACGACCCGCTGGGCGCGCTGTACAGCTTGCTGGAGTACGACACCGCCCAGAGCTTTACCGACGAGTTTGCCGAGGTGGCCATCGACGCCAGCCAGGTCATCTGGATCACCACCGCCAACGACACGCGCGGCATCCCCGACCCCATCCTGAACCGCATGAACGTGTTCGAGGTGGAGGCGCCCACGCTGGAGCAGGCGCGCACCATTGCCCGCAACCTGTACCAGGGAATCCGCGCAGGGCACGACTGGGGCCGTCTGCTGGACCCGGAGCCCCTGGATGATGTGCTGGACCACCTGGCGCAGATGCCCCCGCGCGAGATGCGGCGGGCGCTGATGACGGGTTTTGGCAATGCGCGGCTGGACCGGCGGTCCACGGTGGAGATTGCTGATCTGCCCAAGGCGGCGTCAGGGCGCAGCCGCATCGGTTTCGTGCAATAACCAGGCCCCCGCCGCCAGTCCTGCGCTCGCCCGCAGGACTGGCCTTCGGGGCCCCACCCGCGAAGGCCCACCAGGCCCCCCGGTGTGTGCACACCTGGGGTAGGTGCCTGCGGAACGCCCAGATACACTCAGTCATCCGGTGTGCCGCAGCGCCACGCTCCGTCGCCATTCATGACCCTCTCCCAAAGCCTCTTTGTCATCGGGCTGCTGATTGCAGCCAGCGCCTTTTTCTCCATGGCCGAGATCTCGCTCGCCGCAGCGCGCCGCTTGCGCCTGAGGCAGATGGCGGATGAGGGCGATGCCCGTGCCGACATGGTGCTGCGCATGCAGGAGCAGCCGGGCGACTATTTCACCGTGGTGCAGGTGGGTCAGAACGCCGTGGCCATTCTGGGCGGCATCGTGGGCGAAGGGGCGTTGAGCCCACACTTCACCGCCCTGTTTGCGCTGTGGCTGTCGCCAACGTCTGCCCAGACCGCCGGGTTTCTGGCATCGTTCCTGGTCATCACCTCCCTGTTCAT
Source organism: Acidovorax sp. NO-1 (assembly GCF_000238595.1). GTDB lineage: Bacteria > Pseudomonadota > Gammaproteobacteria > Burkholderiales > Burkholderiaceae_C > Acidovorax. Next base: position 205,260 of record NZ_AGTS01000078.1, read on the forward strand.
CCTGTTTTCGGACCTTTTTCCCAAACGCCTGGGCATGGCCAACCCGGAGCGGCTGGTGGTGGGGCTGGCAAAGCCGATGGCCTGGTGCATGACCTTGTTGCGCCCGCTGGTGTGGTTCTACAGCCGGGGGGCAGACCTGCTGTTCAGGGCCCTGGGGCTGTCATCGTTGCGCGATGACCGCATTACCTCCGACGACATCCTGGCGATGATGGAAGCCGGCGCGCGCGCGGGGGTGCTGGCCGCGCGGGAGCAGCAGGTCATCACCAATGTGTTTGAGCTGGACACGCGCACGGTGTCCAGTGCCATGTCGCCGCGCGACCGTGTGGCCTTTTTCTTGCGGGACGAACCCGATTCGGTCATACGGCTGCGCATTGCGGCCGAGCCGTTTTCCACCTACCCCGTGTGCGAGGGCGACATCGACCACGTGGTGGGGTATGTGGATGCCAAAGACCTCTTTCAGCGGGTGCTGAATAACCAGCCCATTTCCTTGGCCGACGACAGCCTGGTGCGCAAGGTGCTGATCGTGCCCGACCGGCTGACCCTGTCGGAGGTGCTGGAACAGTTTCGCCATGTGCACGAGGACTTTGCGGTCATCGTGAACGAATACAGCCTGGTTGTGGGCGTGGTCACCCTGAACGACGTGATGAGCACGGTGATGGGCGACCTGGTGGGCCCGGCGGACGAAGAGCGGATCGTGCGGCGTGATGAGAACTCGTGGCTGATCGATGGCGTGACCCCGGTGCAGGACGTTTTGCACGCCCTCTCGCTGGACGAACTGCCCCACGCCGAGGAGTACGAAACCCTCGCGGGCTTTTTGATGGTGATGCTGCGCCGCGTGCCGCGCCGTACCGACAGCGTGAGCTGGGGCGGCTACAAGTTCGAAGTGCTGGACGTGGACAGCTACCGCATCGACCAGGTCATGGTCTCGCGTCTGAGCGTGCCTGGCGCTGACGGAAACAATGCCACCACCGCCAAGGTGGAGAGTGCAGCGCCTCCCAGCTAGGAGGCCGTGGCTGCAACCAGTGGGTCGGGGTTGCCGGGCGCCGGCAGGAGATGGGGCTTCTCGGCAAAGGCCCAGTTGCGCTGCGCGGCAAATACGGCATTGGGATAGGGCGGCCTGCCCCGGCTGCCGTTGTACCGGCCCAGCGCCATGAAAAGATCGCCCCGTTCACGGTCAATGTAGTGGCGCAAGATCACGCAGCCAAAGCGCAGATTGGTCTGCAGATGAAAGAGCTTTCCGGGATCACCGTCGCCAATCACCCGTGTCCAGAACGGCATGACCTGCATGTAGCCCCGGGCGCCCACGCTGGACACGGCGTACTTGCGAAAAGCGCTTTCCACCTGGATGAGGCCCAGCACCAGAGAGACATCCAGACCGGCGCGCTTGGACTCGTACCACACGGTCTGCAGGAAATCGCGACGCACCTCCCAATCCGGCTTGCGACGGCGCAGGCGGTCGCTTTGGGTGCCAAGCCAGCGCAGGTAGTGCAGGCGGGCCTCGGTGGAGAAAAACTCCGGCTCAGGCGGCGCCTGGTTGGCAATGGCCGAACTGAGCGCGGTGCGCACCGAGTCCATCAAGGGCTCTTCGAGCTGGCCGCCTGCGTGGGCCCACTGCGGCGCACCCAGCCAGGCCGCTGGCGCCGCAAGCGTTGCCAGCGACACCAGGCAGCCGCGCCGGGATACCCCCGCGCCGTATGCCGCGAGCAGCGGGCTTTTCGAAGATGCACCGTGCATGCTCATACCGCCATGCGGCCCTTCACATGGGCCAGGATGTCGGCCACGGCCACCTTGGTGGCGGCGGCATCGCGGCGGTGCTGGTACTCGACCACACCGTCCTTCAAACTCTTGTCGCCGATGGTCACGCGGTGGGGCACTCCAATCAGCTCCCAGTCGGCAAACATGGCGCCGGGGCGCTCGCCACGGTCGTCCAGGATCACGTCCACACCTGCGGCCAGCAGGTCGGCATACAGCTGCTCGGCCGTGGCCTTGACGGCCTCGCTGCGGTCCATACCCACGGGACAGACCACCACCGTGAACGGCGCAATCGCGTCCGGCCAGATGATGCCGCGCTCGTCGTGGTTTTGTTCAATGGCGGCGGCAGGCAGGCGCGTCACGCCAATGCCATAGCAACCCATCTCGAAGAACGCCGGCTTGCCGTCGTCGCCCAGGAACGTCGCGTTCATGCCCTTGCTGTACTTGGTGCCCAGGTAGAACACGTGGCCCACTTCGATACCACGCTCGATCGCCAGCTCGCCCTTGCCGTCCGGTGAGCGGTCGCCCGCCACCACATTGCGCAGGTCGGCCACCATGTCGGGCTCGGGCAGGTCGCGGCCCCAGTTGACGCCGGTGATGTGAAAGTCCACCTCATTGGCGCCGCAGATCCAGTCGGCCATCAGCGCGACTTCGCGGTCCACCACAATCTTCAAGGGCTTTTTCAAACCAATGGGGCCCAGGTAACCGGGCTTGCAGCCAAAGTGGTCTTCGATTTCACCCAGCGTGGCAAAGCGGAAGTCCGCCAGCCCGGGCACCTTGCCCACCTTGATTTCGTTCATGTCATGGTCGCCACGCAGCAGCAGCAGCCACACCTGGGTCTTGACGATTTCGCCGGCTTCGTTGGTTTCGTCAGTTGCCAGCACCAGCGACTTCACCGTGGTGCTGAGTGGAACACCGAGCAGCTCCGCCACATCCGCACAGGTGCTCTTGCCCGGGGTGGCCGTCTTGGTCAGCACTTGCGTGGCTGCACCGCGTGGGCCTGCAGGGGCCAGCGCCTCCGCCTTTTCCATATTGGCGGCGTAGTCGCTCTGTGGGCAGTAGACAATGGCGTCTTCCCCCGTGGCGGCAATCACCTGGAACTCTTCCGAAAGATCCCCACCGATGGCACCGCTGTCAGCCGCCACCGCACGGTAGGTCAGTCCAAAGCGGTCGAAAATGCGCCGGTAGGCCTGTGCCATCACCTGGTAGCTGGCCTTGGCGGCCGCCTGGTCGCGGTCAAAGCTGTAGGCATCCTTCATGATGAACTCGCGGCCGCGCATGAGGCCAAAACGGGGGCGGCGCTCGTCGCGGAACTTGGTCTGGATCTGGTAAAAGTTTTTCGGCAGCTGCTTGTAGCTCTTGAGCTCCTGGCGTGCGATGTCAGTGATCACTTCCTCGCTGGTGGGCTGCACCACAAAGTCGCGGCCATGACGGTCCTGGATGCGCAGCAGCTCGGGGCCCATCTTCTCGAACCGGCCCGTCTCCTGCCAGAGTTCTGCAGGCTGGACCACGGGCATGGTGAGCTCCACCGCGCCGGCGCGGTTCATTTCCTCGCGTACGATGGTCTCGACCTTGCGGATCACCCGCAGCCCCATGGGCATGTAGTTGTAGATGCCAGCGCCCAGTTTCTTGATCAGCCCCGCCCGCGTCATGAGTTTGTGGCTGACCACTTCGGCATCCGCCGGAGCTTCCTTGAGGGTGGAGATAAAGAATTGCGAGGCTTTCATCGGGATCGCTAGCAGGCGGAACGGGGCCGTCCACTTGCTGCGCGCAAGGCGCCGTGCATAATGGACACAGTTTAAAAATTTGGGGTTTGATTATGCTTGACCGGGACGGCTTTCGGCCGAACGTCGGCATCATCCTGCTCAACCAGAAAAACCAGGTGTTCTGGGGCAAGCGTATACGCACCCACAGCTGGCAGTTTCCGCAGGGTGGCATTGACCGGGGTGAAACTCCCGAGCAAGCCATGTTCCGCGAACTGCATGAAGAGGTGGGATTATTGCCCAACCACGTGCGCGTGGTGGCCCGGACCCGGGACTGGTTGCGTTATGAGGTGCCTGACCGGTACATCCGCCGCGATGCGCGCGGACACTACAAGGGCCAGAAACAAATCTGGTATCTGCTACAACTGGTAGGGCACGACTGGGACTTGAACCTTCGTGCCACCAACCATCCGGAGTTTGACGCCTGGCGCTGGAACGACTATTGGGTGCCGCTGGACGTGGTGGTGGAGTTCAAACGTGGCGTCTATGAAATGGCGCTGACGGAGCTGGCCCGCTTTCTGCCCCGGCATGAGCAGCGCAACCGCTATCTGCGCAGTGGCATGCGAACCCGTGAGGGTGAAAATGCAGGCACGATGTTCAGGACCGGCTCGATGCTGATCAATCCGGGCATGGAGCTTCCGCCGGGAGCCAGTTTCGATCCCGACCCCCAAAACAGCGTGCCCGGGGAGCTCGATGGCCTCCCTTCGGTCACCGAGCCGCGCTAGCCGTTTCGCCCTCGCACTTACTCAGCGACCGTGGCAAGCCCATGAAAAAAACGCCTGCGGATGCAGGCGTTTTGCTATGGAGGGGCGTATACAGACCGGCGGATGTTTCGCCCTCAGCGTGCGCCAAGCACCATGTTGTCGCGATGCACCATTTCGGGCTCTGCAGCGTAACCGAGCAGCCGCTCGAATTCGGTCGAGGGCTTGCGGCAGAGCATGCGCGCCTCGGCCGCCGCATAGTTGGCAAGGCCCCGGGCAATCTCTGCGCCGGACGCGTCGCGCACCGCAATCACGTCGCCCCGGGAGAAGTCGCCCTCCACTGCGGTCATGCCGATGGGCAGCAGACTTTTGCCTTCGTCACGCACCTTGGCCACGGCACCTGCATCGACCACCACCGATCCACGCAATTGCAGATGATCGGCCATCCACTGCTTGCGGGCCTGCTTTTTCTGCGTCTGAGCCACCAGTAAAGTGCCCAGAGCCTCGCCACGCACCAGGCGCACGAGCACATCGGATTCGCGCCCCCAGGCAATCACGGTGGAGGCGCCGGAACCCGCCGCCCGCTTGGCCGCCAGGATCTTGGTGATCATGCCGCCCTTGCCAATGCTGGAACCCGCGCCACCGGCCATGGCTTCGAGCGCCGGGTCACCGGCTTTGGCTTCGTGCACAAACTGCGCAGACGCGTCACGGCGTGGGTCGGCGGTGTACAGGCCCTTCTGGTCGGTGAGGATGATCAGCGCGTCGGCCTCGACCAGATTGGCCACCAGGGCGCCCAACGTGTCGTTGTCGCCGAACTTGATTTCGTCGTTGACGACGGTGTCGTTCTCATTGATGACCGGCACCACGCCCAAACGCAACAGCGTCAGCAGTGTGGAGCGCGCGTTCAGGTAGCGTTCGCGGTCGGCCAGATCCGCATGGGTGAGCAGCACCTGCGCACTGCCCATGCCCTGCTCGCGCAGTTTCGTTTCGTACATCTGCGCCAGCCCCATCTGCCCGACGGCAGCGGCGGCCTGCAGCTCGTGGACCTCGTGCGGCCGCGTGGTCCAGCCCAGGCGCTTCATGCCTTCGGCAATGGCACCGCTGGACACCATGACCACCTCGCGCGGTGCACCGCCATCGCCGCGCACCAGCGCCGCCAGCTGGCGGCTCCACTCGCCAATGGCGGTTTCATCAAGGCCGCGGCCTTCGTTGGTCACAAGACTGGAGCCCACCTTGACCACGATGCGGCGGGCATCACGCAATACGCTGGAAACCATTTTTAAGCATTTTTGGCTGCTAGCGCTTACCCATCAAGCGCCACCAGCTATTGAAAATATAGCGCTAAGGTTCTATTGACCCTGGCTGGGATCAGGCCGGAGCATCTCCGGCAAAGCGGGGATCCACCTCCACCGGCTCGTTCTCGATGCGCTGCTCGGACTGCACATGGCGGAAGATGGCATGAATCAGCGGCTCGCAGCCTTCCCGCGTCAGCGCGGAAATCTCGAACACCGGCCCCTTCCACTTGAAGCGCTTGACGAAGTCCTTCACACGCGCTTCCCGCTCGTCGGCAGGCACCATGTCCAGCTTGTTGAGCACCAGCCAGCGCGGCTTGTTATACAGCTGCTGGTCATACTTCTTGAGTTCGTTGACGATGGCTTTGGCTTGGGCCACCGGGTCCACCGCATCGTCGAAAGGCGCCAGATCGACGATGTGCAGCAGCAGGCGGGTGCGCTGCAGATGGCGCAAAAACTGGTGCCCGAGGCCCGCACCTTCCGAAGCGCCTTCGATGAGACCGGGAATATCAGCCACCACAAAACTCTGCTCCGGCCCCACGCGAACCACACCCAAGTTGGGATGCAGCGTCGTAAAGGGGTAGTCTGCAATCTTGGGGCGGGCGTTGGACACCGCCGTGATGAAGGTGGATTTACCCGCATTGGGCATGCCCAGCAGGCCCACGTCGGCCAGCACCTTCAATTCCAGCTTCAGGTTCTTCTTCTCGCCGGGCCAGCCTGGTGTCTTCTGGCGCGGGGCCCGGTTGATAGCGCTCTTGAAGCGCATATTGCCAAAGCCGCCATCACCACCCTTTGCAATGGTGATGACCTCGCCCGGGTTCAGCAGCTCGTAGAGCACCTCGCCCGTTTCGGCGTCTGTGATGATGGTGCCGACCGGCATCTTGAGGGTGATGTCAGCACCAGCCGCACCAAACATATCCGATCCCATGCCATGCTCGCCACGCTTGGCTTCATGCCGACGCGAGTAGCGGTAGTCCACGAGGGTGTTGAGATTGGGGTCGGCCACCGCGAACACATGCCCACCTCGCCCACCGTCACCCCCATTGGGGCCGCCGAACTCCTTGTACTTTTCGTGCCGGAACGACACGCAGCCATTGCCACCATCACCGGCGGCAATGTCAATAAAGGCTTCATCGACGAACTTCATGGGATATCCAGTTTACAAAAGGGCGCAGCACCGGCAGCAGACTGCCTGATTCTGTCGGAACTGCGGAACGCCTTGCAGGCGCCGTCTGCCGACGACTTGAGCGCCATCGTACAGACCAAACAACAAAGCCCCGGCAAAGCGGGGCTTCGATGGCGACCAGAGGAATGAACCTCAGGCAGGAGTCACATTGACCGTGGACTTGGACAACGCACCCTTGGTACCGAACGACACGTGGCCGTCCACCAGTGCGAACAAGGTGTGGTCCTTGCCCACGCCGACATTGTTGCCGGGGTGGAAACGTGTGCCCCGTTGGCGCACGATGATCGAGCCAGCGCTGATCAGTTCACCACCGAACGCCTTGACACCCAGCATCTTTGGCTTGGAGTCGCGCCCGTTTCGCGTAGAGCCGCCGCCTTTTTTCTGTGCCATGACTAGCTCCTTCGATTAAGCAGCAATCGCACCGATTTGCAGCTCAGTGAACTGCTGGCGATGGCCTTGGCGTTTTTGATAGTGCTTGCGACGGCGCATCTTGAAGATGTGCACTTTGTCGTGCTTGCCGTGGGCCACAACGGTGGCTTTCACGGTTGCGCCGGACACCAGGGGTGTACCAACCTTCAGTTCAGCGCCGTTGCCGACAGCCAGGACCTGGTCGATCACAATTTCCTGGCCTACGTCCGCAGCAATCTGTTCTACTTTAATTTTTTCGCCGGAAGCAACGCGATACTGCTTGCCGCCGGTTTTTATGACCGCGTACATGTTGACCTCTTGATATGAGTTCTGCGGACGAATTTCCACAGAGCCCAAGAGTATAGCGCATTGCCTCGCAAGGCGCCACCCGCACTGATCCCCGCACCGCACGCGATGCGGGACTGAAACGAAGCGCCTGCAGGCCTTCCTATAATCCGGGCTCTTTCTGTGACCACCATCTTGACTGACCACACCGCCCCCGCCGCCTCCCCGCTCCTGCTCGTTGCACAAGACATGCACGAGGTTGACAAGGTCATTGGTCAGCGCCTGACGTCCAGCGTTCCGCTGGTGGCCCAGATATCGCAGTACATCATTGCTGCAGGGGGCAAAAGGCTGCGGCCCGCCTTGCTCCTAATGGTGTGTGGTGCGTTGGACTACCGGGGGGCACATCGGCACAGCCTCGCCGCAGTCGTTGAGCTGATACACACCGCGACTCTACTGCATGACGATGTCGTCGATGCCTCCACCTTGCGCAGGGGTCGCCCTACCGCCAACGAGACGTTTGGCAACCCTGCGAGTGTCCTTGTGGGTGATTTTCTGCATACCCGCTCCTTTCAGATGATGGTCGAAGCGGGCAGCATGCGCATCATGGAGATACTCTCGGAGGCCACCAACGTGATCGCCGAGGGAGAGGTGTTGCAGCTGATGAACATGCACGACGCGTCGCTCGACGAAGCGGGCTACCTGCGCGTCATACGCTCCAAGACGGCCAAACTCTTTGAAGCCAGCGCGCGCTTGGGCGCAGTGCTTGCCGGGGGTTCGCCAGATATTGAGGAGGCATGCGCAACGTACGGCCAAGCACTGGGCACCGCTTTCCAGATCATTGATGACGTTCTGGACTACGACGGTGACGTTTCAGAAATGGGAAAGAACCTGGGTGACGACCTGCGCGAAGGCAAATCCACCCTTCCCCTCATCGCTGCCATGGAGCGCGGCACAAAAACCCAGGCCGACGTTGTGCGCCACGCCATCGAACAAGGCTCCACGGACCAACTCGCAGACATCGTGCGGATTGTTCGCGAAACTGGCGCTTTGGAAGTTACACGGGCTGCAGCCGTTAACGAGGCCCGTCGGGCCATGTCGGCCGCAGAGCGATTACCGACCAATGCATATTCAGCCGCTTTGCTAGAATTGGCTGCGCAGTTGTTAACACGACGTAACTGAGCCGATTGCACCAGAATCCGGGTGCAATCCCGCCATTCGGGGTGTAGCTTAGCCTGGTAGAGCGCTACGTTCGGGACGTAGAGGCCGGAGGTTCGAATCCTCTCACCCCGACCAGGATTTCAATGGCCTTTTCCGCAATAGCACCCATTTTGTGGTGCTGTTGCCAATCTACCGTCACTGTACAGCGTTCACCCGATCGGTGATGATAGGATGGATTCTTTTCCACACCTCTAACACATTACCGGTTACATGGCCGCTGTCGATACTGCCCCCAAAGAAGCCTCCGCAGTGGCCCTCCCCGGACTGGGCAGGGCCCTGATGTCTGCCGGCAAGCTGACCCAAAAGGCAGCGGAAGACATTTACAAAAAATCACAAATTAGCCGCACCAGCTTTATCGCGGAATTGACGGGATCCGGTGCGGTATCAGCGGCAGACTTGGCCCACACGGTTTCAGCCGTGTTTGGCGCTCCTTTGCTGGATCTGGAAGCGATTGATCCACTGCGGCTGCCCAAAGAACTTCTGGATGGCAAAATTTGCCAAGCCTACAAGGTAGTTGTTTTAAGCAAGCGCAATAATCGCCTTATTGTTGCCACGGCAGATCCTACCGATCAGGAAGCAGCAGAGAAAATCAAATTCACGACCCAGATGGGGGTGGATTGGATTATTGCAGAGTATGACAAGCTGAGTAAATTGGTCGAAAGCACGACCAAGTCTACCAACGAGTCCATGGAAACGTTGGTCAGTGGTGGGGGCGATTTTGAATTTGACGACGCCCCCATTGAAGAGGCGCCGGACAACAATGATGCGGGCGCCACAGACGTCGAAGACGCTCCCATCGTCAAATTCTTGCACAAGATGCTGCTGGACGCCTTCAATATGCGCGCTTCAGATTTGCATTTTGAACCTTACGAACACCAATATCGCGTTCGGTTTCGGATTGACGGAGAACTCCGGGAAATCGCATCGCCTCCGATTGCCATCAAGGACAAGCTGGCGTCCCGCATCAAGGTGATTTCACGTCTGGATATTTCTGAAAAGCGCGTCCCCCAAGACGGCCGGATGAAACTGAAGGTGGGTCCGGACAGGGTGATCGACTTCCGGGTGAGCACACTGCCGACCTTGTTCGGGGAAAAAATCGTTATCCGTATTCTTGATCCGAGTAGCGCCAAACTGGGTATTGATGCTCTCGGATATGAACCCGAAGAAAAAGAGCGACTGCTTGAAGCCATTGGACGCCCCTACGGGATGATTCTGGTAACCGGACCCACCGGCTCCGGAAAGACCGTGTCGTTGTACACCTGCCTGAACCTCCTGAACAAGCCAGGTGTCAATATTGCAACCGCAGAGGATCCTTCCGAAATCAACCTGCCAGGCGTTAACCAAGTGAACGTTAACGAAAAAGCGGGCCTGACCTTTGCAGTTGCACTGAAGTCCTTTCTCCGCCAGGATCCGGACATTATCATGGTGGGGGAAATTCGCGATCTGGAAACGGCCGATATCTCCATCAAGGCGGCGCAGACAGGCCATTTGGTATTGTCCACACTGCACACCAATGATGCCCCGACGACGCTGACGCGCATGCGCAATATGGGTATTGCGCCCTTTAACATCGCCTCCAGCGTGATCCTCATCACCGCCCAGCGCCTGGCCCGCCGACTGTGCCCAGCCTGCAAGGCACCCGCAGATATCCCTCACGAGTCACTCCTGGAAGCAGGGTACAAGGAAGAGGACATTGACGGGAGTTGGGTCACCTATCGGCCTGTCGGTTGTTCAGCCTGCAATAACGGATACAAAGGTCGGGTAGGCATTTACCAAGTGATGCCAGTTTCGGAAGACATTCAGCGCATCATTTTGCGCGATGGCAGTGCACTGGAAATTGCGGAACAGGCGCGCGCAGAGGGGGTCCGATCACTGCGCGAATCAGGTTTGCACAAGGCGAGACTCGGCTTTACTTCACTGGAAGAAGTGCTGGCCGTCACCAACGAATAACGAGTTTGAGGGAACAGCATGGCAACAGCTGCATCACGCGATATCAAGGATTTTGTCTACGAGTGGGAAGGCAAGGACCGCCACGGTAAGATAGTCCGTGGCGAAGTGCGGGCATCTGGGGAGAATCAGGTGCAAGCCACTTTGCGTCGGCAAGGGGTATTTCCCACCAAAATCAAGAAACGCCGGATGCGGTCCGGCAAAAAGATCAAGCCCAAAGATATTGCCCTGTTCACCCGGCAGTTGGCAACCATGATGAAGGCCGGTGTACCGCTACTCCAGTCCTTCGACATTGTCGGACGGGGAAACACCAATGCAAGCGTCACCAAGCTGCTCAACGACATCCGATCCGACGTCGAAACAGGTACTTCGCTGAATGCGGCGTTTCGCAAGCACCCCATGTATTTTGACAGCCTTTACTGCAACCTTGTGGAGGCAGGTGAAGCAGCCGGTATTCTGGAAGCCCTTCTGGACCGGCTCGCTACCTACATGGAGAAGACCGAGGCGATCAAATCCAAAATCAGATCGGCTTTGATGTACCCGATATCAGTGATTATCGTTGCGTTTGTGGTTGTGACGATTATTATGATCTTCGTGATTCCAGCCTTCAAGGAGGTTTTCTCTTCTTTTGGGGCAGATTTGCCAGCCCCTACCCTTTTCGTCATGGGTATCAGTGAAATTTTCGTGAAATGGTGGTGGTTGATATTCGGCGTGATCGGTGGCGGATTTTTCTTTTTCATGCAGGCATGGAAAAGAAATGAAAAAATGCAAATGTTCATGGACCGGGTATTGCTGAAGATCCCAATTTTTGGGGCGCTGATTGACAAGTCGTGCGTGGCACGCTGGACGCGCACCCTGTCCACCATGTTTGCTGCCGGTGTGCCGCTGGTGGAGGCACTGGACTCAGTGGGTGGAGCGTCCGGCAATTCGGTGTACGCCATGGCGACCGAAAAGATCCAGCAGGAGGTCTCTACCGGTACCAGCCTCACCGCTGCCATGGGCAATGCGAACATCTTCCCGTCCATGGTCCTTCAGATGTGCGCGATCGGCGAGGAATCCGGTTCCATTGACCACATGCTGGGCAAGGCGGCGGATTTCTATGAGGCCGAGGTGGACGAAATGGTGGCGGGCCTGTCCAGCCTCATGGAACCCATCATCATCGTGTTTCTGGGTACGCTGATCGGGGGCATCGTGGTCTCCATGTACCTCCCCATCTTCAAGCTTGGCCAAGTTGTGTAATGGAGGAGATGCCAGTTTGGTGGAGCGCAAGTTTGGGTGGGGTGCTGGGGCTTTTGATTGGCAGCTTTCTCAACGTGGTCATTTACCGGCTTCCCAAGATGATGGAGCGGCAATGGGCGCAAGAGATCCGGTCTGCCCAGGCTGAGATTGCGCAAGCAGATGCCGCGCCCGCTGCTCCTGAACCGGAGCGGTTCAACCTCATGGTCCCTCGCTCCCGGTGCCAGTCGTGCGGGCATCTGGTGCAGTGGTACGAGAACATCCCCGTTCTGAGCTACCTTTTTCTGCGAGGCCGTTGCTCGGCGTGCAAGGCGCGGATCTCTGTACGCTACCCCTTGGTTGAGCTTGCGACCGGGGCTCTGTTCTTCCTTTGCATTCAGCGCTGGGGCATGACGCCCACGGGGTTCGCCTGGTGTGGATTCTCGGCCGCCTTGATTGCCTTGGCGTTTATCGATTGGGACACGACGCTGCTGCCGGACGACATCACATTGCCACTGCTGTGGGCCGGCCTCCTCGCGTCGGCGCTGCAGTGGATTGACGTGCCTCTGCATGCCTCCGTGTTCGGAGCAGCGGCCGGCTACCTCTCGCTTTGGCTGGTTTACTGGGGATTCAAACTTGTCACGGGCAAGGAAGGCATGGGGTATGGGGATTTCAAGCTGCTTGCTGCGCTGGGCGCCTGGTTTGGCTGGCAAGCCCTGGTCCCCATCATCCTGATGTCCTCGGTCATCGGCGCCGTCATTGGTATTGCCATGAAAGTTTTCAGCAGCCTGCGTGAAGGCGGATATATCCCTTTCGGCCCGTTTCTGGTTGGCGCGGGGTTCACCGCCATGGTGTTTGGCCCCAACGCCATTTTGAATGCCGTGCTGAATCTTGTGGGCCTGTAAACGATGAATCTGCGCAAGCATCCCTTGCGCCTTGGCTTGACTGGCGGCATTGGCAGCGGCAAGAGCACGGTGGGCAGCATGTTGGCCGCACTCGGTGCCTGCCTCATTGATGCCGACCAGCTGGCCCGCGACCTGACAAGCCCGCGTGGCGCGGCCATGGATGCGATCCAAGCCACTTTTGGCGCAGATTTTGTGGATGCCACCGGCGCACTGGACCGCGCGCGCATGCGCGCCCTGGTCTTCACCCACCCCGAGGCACGCGCCCGGCTCGAAGGGATCGTGCACCCTCTGGTTACGCTGCATAGCAACGCGAAAGCCCTGCAGGCTGCGGACCAAGGCCATGCCCTGATCGTGTTTGACATTCCCCTGCTCGCAGAATCCGGCCGCTGGGCCCGCAGGCTGGACGCGGTCGTGGTGGTCGACTGTTCTGAAGCAACGCAGATCGAGCGTGTCATGCAGCGCAGCGGCCTGGCGCGTGAGGTGGTGGAAGGCATCATCGCGTCACAGGCCACCCGGCCCGCGCGGCGCGCCGTGGCAGATGCCGTGATTGCCAACGATGGCGATTGCACGCTGGACGACCTGCGTCTGCACACCCGGCAAGTGGCCACGCTGTTCGGGCTATGATGCGAACGCAACCGTTTGTGCTTTCACTCCATGCCGAGCGCCACCGGCGTCAGAATACTGCCTGAGCCCCCAGGAACCCGCCAGCGTGATCCTTTACGAATATCCCTTTAACGAGCGTCTCAGAACCTATCTGCGGCTTGAGCAGTTGTTCCGCCGGTTGGGGGAGTTGATCCCCCGCTCGCACGCGCTGGATCACCACTTTGCGCTGGTCACCATCTTCGAGATCATGGATGTGGCAGCGCGCGCCGACCTCAAGTCGGATGTGCTCAAGGACATCGAGAAACACAAGCACCAGCTCGACAGCTACCGCGGCAATCCCTCGATTTCGGAAGCGGCGCTGGACGCTGTCATTGCCCAGCTGGACCGCTGTTTCACAGCGCTCAATACCCAGTCGGGCAAGTCCGGCCACTCGCTCACCGAGAACGATTGGCTGATGAGCATCCGCAGCCGCGTGGGAATTCCCGGCGGCACTTGCGGCTTCGACCTCCCTGCGTACTACGCCTGGCAGCACCACACACCGGAGGTGCGCCAGCAGGCCCTCGAAGAGTGGGCATCGACCCTGGCTCCGCTGGCCGAATCCATCTATGTGTTGCTCAAGCTCCTGCGCGACTCTGGCGTGCCCCAGAAGGTGGCGGCAGAGCGCGGTCAATTTCAGCAGAACCTGCCCCAGGGCCGCACGTTCCAGTTGTTGCGCCTGCGCATCGACCCAGCCTTGAACCTGATTCCCGAGATCAGCGGCAACCGCCTGATCGTCTCGGTGCGGCTCATGCGGCTGGAGGGTGATGGGCGCCTGCACGCCTGCAATGAAGATGCGGCTTTCGAGTTGACACTGTGCGCGTGAGGCGGCCACCAGCAGGGCACCAGGCACAAACTTCAAGATCGACGAAAAAGCATGGCTGAACCCACGCCCACCCAGCCCCAAGCACGCATCGTCACCTGCCCCAGTTGTGGCGGTGACAGCGTCTACAGCCCGGCCAACGTGTACCGCCCGTTCTGCAGCGAGCGGTGCAAGCAGATGGACCTTGGCGCCTGGGCCAGCGAGGATTTCCGCATGCCTGCAGAGGCTCCACCGGCCGACGAACTCTATGGTGATCCTCGGCTGCAGCACTGATTTTGGCGGGTTGCTCCACCGTATTTCAAGCGAAATTGGGCTCCAACGCTTACCAGTAAAGCGCGAGTAGCTACTAATTTAGTAGCAAAACGACCCTTACTCCGGGGAATATTCCAAGCCGCGCTCTGCTGCGAGCCATTGCAGCACCGGATACGCGCCGGGCAACACCGGTGACACAGTCAGCGGCATCTGCTGCCACTCCATGGTCTGCCCTTCGCGCATTTCGAACTCGCCCGTCCATTCCCGCACCTTGCACCAGTGCAGGCGCACCAGGGCATGTGGGTAGTCGTGTTCGGTGACTTTCCAGACACTGGCAGCGCCAATGGTCACCCCCAGCTCCTCCACCAGCTCTCTGCGCAGCGCCTGCTCCACCGTCTCGCCGACTTCGAGCTTGCCACCCGGAAACTCCCAGTACCCCGCATAAGGCTTGCCCGGCGGGCGTGTAGAGAGCAGCATCGCGCCATCGGCACGCAGCAAGATGCCCACGGCCACCTCGGTGTGCTGGCGCGCCGTGGTCGCGGCGGGTGTTGCAGGTGCATCTTCGGACACGGCCACAGGATCAGCCATCGTGGCGCCCCGCATAGTCACGCGCAAACTGGTAGGCCACACGGCCGCTGCGCGAGCCGCGCTCCAGCGCCCAGACGAGCGCCTCGGGCCGTGCCGCCGCAATTGCGGCGGCAGAGGCCCCGAAGGATGCCAGCCACTGGGCGACGATGGTCAGGTACTCCTCCTGGCTGAAGGGGTAGAAGCTCACCCACAGCCCAAACCGCTCTGACAGCGAAATCTTCTCCTCCACCACTTCACCGGGGTGCACTTCGCCATCTGCGGTGTGGGTGTAGGTGAGGTTTTCAGCCATGTATTCGGGCAACAGGTGGCGCCGGTTGCTGGTGGCGTAGATCAGCACATTGGGCGTGGCGGCGGCCACCGATCCATCCAGGATCGACTTGAGTGCCTTGTAGCCGGGCTCGCCGTCTTCAAAGCTCAGGTCATCACTGAAGATGATGAATTTCTCGGGCCGCTCGGCCACCACATCCACGATATCCGGCAGGTCGACCAGGTCCGCCTTGTCCACTTCGATCAGCCGCAGACCCTGCCCCGCGTAGGCATTCAGGCAGGCCTTGATGAGCGATGACTTGCCGGTACCACGTGCACCGGTCAGCAGCACGTTGTTGGCGGGCTTGCCCAGCAAAAACTGCTCGGTGTTGCGCTGGATCTTTTCCTTTTGCCCGTCGATTTCTTTGAGATCCGCCAGCTGCATCGCAGCCACATGGCGCACGGGCTCCAGGGTGCCGTGGCCACTGCTGCGCTTGCGGTAACGCCAGGCAATGGACAAAGACCAGTCCGGCGCCCCGAGGGGCTGGGGCAGCACAGACTCGATGCGGGCGATCAGTTGCTCGGCCCGCTCGATCAGATGTTCAATTTTTTGATTCATTTCAGGCTCTAGCGCTTATGCATAAAGCGCAAATAGCTATTAAATACATAGCAATTTCACGAGCGATAGTCTGCATTGATGGTGACGTAGTCGTGGCTGAAATCACAGGTCCACACCGTGTCGGAGGCATCACCACGGCCCAGCAGCACACGCACCGTAATCTCGCTTTGCTTCATCACGCGCTGGCCGTCTTCCTCGCGGTAGGCGGGGTTGCGTCCGCCCTGAATGGCCACGTGTACGTCGTCCAGGTAGAGATCGATCCCGGTCTGGTCGAGATCATCAATGCCCGCGTAGCCCACGGCCGCGAGGATGCGGCCCAGGTTCGGGTCGCTGGCATAGAACGCGGTTTTTACCAGCGGCGAGTGGGCGATGGCGTAGGCCACCTTGCGGCACTCTTCGCCGGTCTTGCCGCCTTCTACCTGCACGGTGATGAACTTGGTAGCGCCCTCGCCGTCGCGCACGATGGCCTGGGCGAGCTTCTGCGATACCGCCAGCATGGCGGCCTTGAGGGCCTGGCCCTCGGCGCTTGCCAGAGACGTAATGGGCGCATGCGCGGCCTTGTTGGTCGCCACCACCACAAACGAATCGTTGGTGGAGGTGTCGCCATCGATGGTGACGCGGTTGAACGAGCCATCGGCCAGTTCGCGGGCCAGCTGCTGCATGACGGCAGGGGCCACGCAAGCGTCCGTGGCCATGAAGCCGAGCATGGTGGCCATGTTGGGCCGGATCATGCCCGCCCCTTTGCTGATGCCGGTGATGGACACGGTGGCACCACCAATCTGCACTTGGGCCGAGAAGGCCTTGGGCAAGGTGTCCGTGGTCATGATGCCTTCTGCGGCGCGGGCCCAGTGGCCGGGCTGGGCATCGGCAATCGCAGCGGGCAAGCCTGCCTCGATGCGGTCATTGGGCAGCGGCTCCATGATCACGCCGGTGGAGAACGGCAGGATCTGCTCGGGCGCCACGCTGAGCTGGCGCGCGAGGGCCACGCAGGTGGCGCGCGCACGCGCCAGGCCATCCGCGCCCGTGCCAGCGTTGGCATTGCCGGTGTTGATCAGCATGGCGCGGATGGGCTGCCCGCTGGCCAGGTGATCGCGGCTGATCTGCACAGGCGCGGCGCAAAAGCGGTTTTGCGTGAACACACCCGCCACGCTGGCACCTTCGTCCAGCAGGAACACGGTGAGATCCTTGCGGTTGGCCTTTCGGACACCGGCTTCGGCAACGCCGATGCGCACTCCGGCAATCGGGTGCAGATCGGCGGCAAAGGGAGCGACGAGATTGACGGGCATGGAGGTCCTTGTGAAAAACTGCGGCCGATTATCCGGATAACGTGGCGCGCCAATGAAAACACGGGCCGAAGCCCGTGTTGTGTGGATCAGAAAATCAGGCGAGTTTGCCGTGGCACTGCTTGTACTTCTTGCCGCTGCCACAGGGGCACGGGTCGTTGCGGCCCACGCGGACACCTTCTGGCAGGGCTTGGCCCACGGTCTGGGCATCCACCGTGCTCTCGACCTCACCTGTTTCGGTCGGCGCGGTGTAGGTCACATTGGCAATGCTTTCGCCACGGTTTTCCATCTCTTGCGCGGCCTGGTCGAGTTGCTCCTGCGACTGCACCTGCACGGTCATGAGGATCTTGGTGACTTCGTTCTTGACCTGGTCGATCAGCTGGCGGAACAGCTCGAAGGCCTCGCGCTTGTACTCCTGCTTGGGCTGCTTTTGCGCATAGCCTCGCAGGTGGATACCCTGGCGCAGATAGTCCAGCGCGGAGAGGTGGTCGCGCCAGTTGGAGTCAAAACTCTGCAGCAGCACCATGCGCTCGAACTGCGTGAAGTTCTCGCGCCCAACCTGCGCCACCTTGGCGTCAAACGAAGCATGGGCTGCGGCCAGCACCTTCTCCAGGATTTCATCGTCGGTGATGGCACTGGCGCCCTGCACCATCTGCTGCAGTGCAATCGACACCTGCCATTCGTCGGCCAGCACTTTTTCGAGGCCAGCGAGGTCCCACTGCTCTTCCACCGATTCGGCGGGCACATACTGGCGCACCAGATCGGTCATGCAGTCCTCGCGCATGGCGGCGATCACGTCCGACAGGTCGGCAGCATCGAGGATGTCGTTGCGCTGCTGGTAGATCACCTTGCGCTGGTCGTTGGACACATCGTCGTATTCGAGCAACTGCTTGCGGATGTCGAAGTTGCGCGCTTCCACCTTGCGCTGGGCGGACTCGATGCTGCGCGTGACGATGCCGGCTTCGATGGCCTCGCCATCGGGCATCTTCAGGCGGTCCATGATCGCCCGGACGCGGTCGCCCGCGAAGATGCGCATCAGTGCATCGTCCAGGCCCAGATAGAAACGCGAGGAGCCGGGGTCACCCTGACGGCCCGAACGGCCGCGCAGCTGATTGTCGATGCGGCGGGATTCGTGGCGCTCGGTGGCGATGATGCGCAAGCCACCCAGAGCCTTGACCTTCTCGTGGTCGATCTTCCATTGTTCGCGCAGAGCCTCCACCTTGGCGGTGCGCTGGGCTTCCGACAAGGACTCGTCCGCTTCGATGGCCGCCACATCCTTCTCGATGTTGCCGCCCAGCACGATGTCCGTGCCCCGGCCCGCCATGTTGGTGGCGATGGTGATCATGCCCTCGCGCCCCGCCTGGGCCACGATGTCGGCTTCACGCGCATGCTGCTTGGCGTTCAGCACCTGGTGCGGCAGGCCTTCCTTGATCAGCAACTGGTCGATGATCTCGGAGTTTTCGATCGACGTGGTGCCCACCAGCACGGGCTGGCCGCGCTCGTGGCACTCGCGGATGTCCTTGATCGCAGCTTCGTACTTCTCACGCGTGGTCTTATAGACGCGGTCGAGCTGGTCATCGCGCTTGCTCGGGCGGTTGGGTGGGATGACCACGGTTTCCAGGCCATAGATTTCCTGGAATTCGTAGGCTTCGGTATCGGCCGTGCCGGTCATGCCGGCGAGCTTGTTGTACAGACGGAAATAGTTCTGGAAGGTGATCGAAGCCAGGGTCTGGTTCTCGGCCTGGATGTTCACGCCTTCCTTGGCTTCCACAGCCTGGTGCAGGCCTTCGCTCCAGCGGCGGCCCGACATCAGGCGGCCGGTGAACTCGTCCACGATCACGATCTCGCCGTTTTGCACCACGTAGTGCTGGTCGCGGTGGTAGAGATGGTTGGCACGCAGTGCTGCGTACAGGTGGTGCATCAGCGTGATGTTGGCCGGGTCGTACACCGAGGCGCCTTCGGCAATCAGGCCCTGGCTGGCCAGGATGCGCTCGGCGCTTTCATGGCCCTGCTCCGTCAGGAACACCTGGTGTGTCTTCTCATCGACGGTGAAGTCTCCGGGCTTGGTCACGCCTTCGCCCGTTCGCGGGTCCGCTTCGCCCTCTTGGCGCACCAGCAGCGGCACTACCTTGTTCATGGCGATGTACATCGCCGTGTGGTCTTCCGCCTGTCCGCTGATGATGAGCGGCGTGCGGGCTTCGTCGATCAGGATGGAGTCCACCTCATCAACGATGGCAAAGTTCAGCCCCTGCTGCACGCGGTCGCGACCTTCGTACACCATGTTGTCACGCAGATAGTCGAACCCGTATTCGTTGTTCGTGCCGTAGGTGATGTCGGAGCGGTAGGCCTCCTGTTTTTGCTCGCGAGGCATGTTGGGCAGGTTGATACCCACCGTGAGGCCCAGGAAGTTGTACAGCCGCCCCATCCACTGCGCATCGCGGTTGGCCAGGTAGTCATTCACGGTGACCACATGCACGCCTTTGCCGGACAGCGCATTGAGGTACACCGGCAGCGTGGCGGTCAGGGTTTTGCCTTCACCGGTGCGCATCTCGGCGATCTTGCCGAAGTGCAACGCCATGCCGCCGAGCAACTGCACATCGAAGTGCCGCATCTTCATGATGCGCTTGGAGCCCTCGCGCACCACCGCAAAGGCTTCGGGCAGGATGTCATCCAGCGACTCGCCCTTGCCCACACGATCCTTGAACTCCTGCGTCTTGGCGCGGAGCTGTTCGTCCGACAGCTTCTCGTACTCGGGCTCCATCGCATTGATGCGGTTCACCGTCTTGCGGTACTGCTTGAGGAGCCGGTCGTTGCGGCTGCCGAATAGTTTGGTGAGGAAGTTGGTGGCCATGCGAACAGGACCGCCTGCACCGCTGCGAACAGCGCTTGAGGCGACCGAAATCCCTTAGATGAATTGAGTTCAGGTGGGTCCAACGCCACGGATTGCAAGCACTGCAATCCGGTAACCTGTGGACCGGACCGGCGATTTTACCTGCCCGCTGCGGGCATAGTTGCAGGGGCATCCGATGTTGGCGGCTGAACAGACGCCACCTGCGCACCGGGTGTCGCGCCGCCAGCAGTGAGAAATTTTTGTGGGTCCTGGAAAACGCCTTGTACCAGCACCTCGAAATGAAGGTGGGGCCCTGTAGAACGGCCCGTGGTGCCCACCTCGGCGATTTTCTGGCCCCGGCGAACGATGTCACCCTGCTTGACCAGCGTCCGCGAGGCATGGGCATAACGTGTGATCAGCTGGTTGCCGTGGTCCACTTCCAGCATGTTTCCATAGGCAGGGTGGTACTCCTGCGTCACCACCACCCCTCCGGCTGCAGCCAGGATCGGGGTACCCGTCTCTGCCTGAAAGTCCAGGCCCGTGTGCAGGGCGGACTGACCGGTAATGGGATCCACCCGCCAGCCGAAGGCTGAACCCGCATTTCGACCCGGCACGGGGGGCTGCGTCGGAACCATCTTCTTGCGGATATGCTGATCGAAAAGACGGGACTCCAGCACCGTCATCAAGTCCACACGCTGGTGGGTCAGGTGCTCCAGTTCGTCCAGCGTCGCCTGGAGCTCCTCCATCGACAGGTTACGCGCCCCAACCAGCACACCACCCCGGCCCTCGGCTTTGGGAATGTCAGCGGGCGCCATACCCGCAAGCCCGAGCACGCGATCACCCAGCGATTCCAGCTGAACCATCCGGGCCTGCATCTCGCCGACGCGACGGGCCATCGCATCCAGATTGGCACGCATGAAGCGATCCCGCTCCGCGAACTCGTCCTTGACCACCAGCCGCACCAGGGAGCCCACCACGGGCCACCCTTCCCGCGCCCCCTTCAGAAATACCCAGTGATACAGCGTAACCGCCATCAGCATCAGGCACAGCGATAGCATCAAAGCCACGAGCACCAAGCGTGTGCCGGACAAATGAATGGCCCGGCTCTTGGCCAGCCGGGCGTCCGTGATAATCAGATGCACTACGAATTCTCCACGCCCGAAGACGCACACCATGAACCGCCGCCACTACGCAGTCACCCTGCAGCAAGCCAGCGAGGAATCTCCCACGCTGGCCAAGCTCACAGCGCTGACGCGTGACTCGAGTGAACGGCTCAAAGCCATTGAAATGCTGATTCCCGCCACTTTGCGCCCCGCCTTGCAGGCAGGCCCCATTGACGGAGACTGCTGGTGCCTTCTGGTCAAAAGCAATGCTGCGGCGGCGAAAATACGCCAGCTGCTGCCTGCTTTACAGGCACATTTACGCAGCCGGGGGTGGGAGGTTAACGCGATTCGCCTGAAAGTTCAAACCTGAGGGCAGGGGTCAGAACCTTGGGAACGCTGAAGAAAACAAGAGACATGGTGCCGGTTGTCGGAATCGAACTGACGACCTACCGCTTACAAGGCGGGTGCTCTACCAACTGAGCTAAACCGGCGCAGGCTGCATTTTATCGTGGAAAAAGCAGCACAAAAGAACAAAACGCGCTTATTTCACACGCTTCAGCGCGGGTCGTGCGCCGCCCGACGCAGGCGGTGGCCGCGGCGCGTCGCCGCCCTCGTCGCCACCCTTCGCGCCATCATCCGTAGACACCAGCTGGACCACACGTTCATCGACAACTGCGGGCGCACCGCCGGCTGCGACAGCATCTCCAGGGGACACCACTTCCGGCAGCGTTGGCGCAATGGCCCCGGGAACGGCACCTCCGCCGAGCACGTCCACAGGGGGCGGAAAAGCCATGCCTTGTCCGTTCTCACGGGCATAGATGGCGATCACCCGCCCGACCGGCACAAGGATCTCACGCGGCTTGCCGCCAAACCGGGCCTTGAACTCGATGAAATCGTTGCCCAGCTGCAATGCACTGGTCGCATCAAAACTGATGTTCAGAACGATCTCACCGTCCTTCACATACTCACGCGGCACCTGTACGGAATCGTCCACGCGCACCGCCACATAGGGCGTGAGTCCATTGTCGGTGCACCACTCGTAAAGGGCACGGATGAGATACGGGCGCGTGGAGGTCGATTCCTGTGCGGTCATGAGGGCTCTAGGCTGCTGCGGTGGATAAACGTATGAGACAGGCCGCAGATTACTTGCGCATGACCTTTTCTGAAGGCGTCAGCGCTTCGATATAGGCCGGGCGCGAAAAGATGCGTTCCGCATACTTGAGCAGCGGGGCAGCGTTCTTGGACAGGTCAATACCGTAGTAGTCAAGGCGCCAGAGCAATGGAGCGATCGCCACATCCAGCATGGAGAAGTTGTCGCCCAGCATGTACTTGTTCTTGAGGAACACGGGGGCGAGCTGCGTCAGGCGGTCACGAATGTGAGCACGCGCCTTCTCCAGCGCCTTCTCGTTGCCCTTCGTGGCCCGCGATTCGAGGATGTTCACATGGACGAACAGTTCCTTCTCGAAGTTGAGCAGGAACAGGCGCACGCGCGCGCGATCCACCGGGTCGCCAGGCATCAGCTGGGGATGGGGGAAGCGCTCGTCGATGTACTCGTTGATGATGTTCGACTCATACAGGATCAGATCGCGCTCGACCAGAATCGGAACCTGGCCATAGGGGTTCATCACACTGATGTCTTCGGGCTTGTTGTACAGGTCCACATCGCGGATTTCAAAATCCATGCCTTTTTCGAACAGGACAAAACGGCAGCGGTGGGAGAAGGGACAGGTCGTACCCGAGTAAAGCACCATCATGGTGGGAGGCTCCTAAAAATCAAAAGAGTGGGACGCCAAAAGCGCCCACTCTGCAAAAAACCATTGGCACCCCGTGAAGGGTGCCTGCGTTGGTTCGGCTCTGTGCGTGTTACTTCACGTCCTTCCAGAAGGCCGCATTGAGCCTCCAGGCAATCAGGGTGAAAACGCCCAGGAAAATCAGCACCCAGACGCCCACGCGCTTGCGTGTGTTTTGCGCGGGTTCGCCCATCCACTGCATGTAGTTCACCAGGTCACCCACGGTCTGGTCATACTGAAGCGGGGTCATGAGGCCAGGCTTGACCTGTTCCCAACCCTTGAAGACCTGGGTCTTGTGACCATGGCTTTCATGCTCCTCGAAGACCGGACGCCGGTCGCCCTGCAACTCCCACAACACATGGGGCATTCCCACGTTGGGAAACACGAGGTTGTTCCAGCCTGTGGGCTTGGTGTCGTCACGGTAGTACGTGCGCAGGTAGGTGTAAAGGTAGTCAGCACCCGAGCCGCCAGCACCCGCCCGCGAACGGGCAATCACTGTCAGGTCGGGAGGATTGGCACCGAACCATGCCTTCGCCTGTTTGGGGTCAATGGCTGCCTTCATGGTCTCGCCGACCTTGTCGGTCGTGAACAGCAGGTTGTCCTTGACCTGCTGGTCGGTCAATCCGATGTCCTTGAGCCGATTGAACCGCATGAAGGCTGCAGAGTGGCAGTTCAGGCAGTAGTTGACGAATACCTTGGCGCCATTTTGCAAGGAGGCCAGATCGTTCGTCTTGACTGGCGCCTTGTCCAGCGGAATGCCACCGCCGGCGGCCAGTGCAGAGCCGGCAGCAAAACCCAGGGCGGCCACCAGCGTGAGGATGATTTTCTTCATTGTTGTTCTCTCCTGGGCTCAGTGCGCCACAAAGGTCACGCGGTCAGGCACGGGCTTCGGCTCGCCGATACGGCTCCACCAGGGCATCAGCAGGAAGAACCCGAAATAGAACAGCGTACCCACCTGCGACACTCGCTCACCAATGGGGGAAGGAGGCTGAACACCCAAATAGCCCAGGATCAGGAAGATGATCACAAATACGGCATACAGGTACTTGTGCCAGTCGGGGCGGTAACGGATCGACTTGACCGGGCTGTGGTCCAGCCAGGGCAGGAAGAACAGGATGATCACGGCACCACCCATCACCACCACGCCCCAGAACTTGGCGTCAATCGACAGCATCAGCACGATGGCGACAGCCGCAGCGCCCACAATGCCTGCCTTGACGAAGCTCGGCAATTTGGCCTTGAACACCCCGAAAGCAGCACCGGCAACCACACACAGGACCAGCACGTACATCATTTCCGTGGTGATCGCGCGCAGCATCGAGTAGAACGGCGTGAAGTACCAGACTGGCGCAATGTGCAGCGGCGTCACCAGCGGGTCAGCCGGGATGAAGTTGTTGTACTCCAGGAAGTAGCCACCAAACTCGGGCGCGAAGAACACCACGGCCGTGAACGCCATCAGGAACATGCTCAGCGCGAAGATGTCGTGCACCGTGTAGTAGGGGTGGAACGGCACGCCATCAAGCGGCTTGCCATTGGCATCCTTGGGCGCCTTGGGGCCCTTGATCTCCACGCCATCGGGGTTGTTGGAACCCACGTCGTGCAGCGCCAGCAAGTGGGCCACCACCAGACCCAGCAGCACCAGCGGCACAGCGATCACATGGAAGCTGAAGAAGCGGTTCAGCGTGGCATCACCCACCACGAAGTCGCCACGGATCAACAGGGCCAGATCGGGGCCGATGAAAGGAATGGCGGCAAACAGGTTCACGATCACCTGGGCGCCCCAGTACGACATCTGGCCCCAGGGCAGCAGGTAGCCCATGAAGGCCTCGGCCATCAGGCACAGGAAGATGGCGCAGCCAAAAATCCAGACCAACTCGCGCGGCTTGCGGTAGCTGCCGTAGATGAGCCCCCGGAACATGTGCAGATAGACCACCACAAAGAAGGCCGAGGCCCCTGTGGAGTGCATGTAGCGGATCAGCCAGCCCCAGGGCACATCACGCATGATGTACTCGACCGAAGCAAACGCCAGGTTGGCGTCGGGCTTGTAGTGCATGACCAGGAAGATGCCGGTCACGATCTGGATCACCAGCACCACCAGTGCCAGCGAGCCGAAGATGTACCAGAAGTTGAAGTTCTTCGGAGCGTAGTACTCCGACATGTGCACGCGATAGGCGTCAAACGCGGTCGGGAAGCGGTTCTCGAACCAGTTCGTGACCTTGGCGCCTGCCGACGCGTTGGGGGAGATTTCCTTGAATTCAGCCATGTCGATATACCTCAGGCCTTCTTGTCTTCGCCGATCAACAGCACCGTGTCGGACAGATACATGTGCGGCGGCACTTCCAGGTTGTCAGGCGCCGGCTTGTTTTTGAAGACCCGGCCGGCCACGTCGAACGTGGAACCATGGCAGGCGCAGAGGAATCCACCGTGCCAGTCGTCCGGCAGCGATGGCTGGGGACCAGTCTGAAACTTGTCCCCGGGCGAGCAGCCCAGATGGGTGCAGATGCCAACACCCACGAACACCTCGGGCTTGATCGAGCGATGCTGGTTCTTGGCGTACTCCGGCGTGGGGTACGTATTGCGATCCGACTTGGGATCGGCCAGCTGGGACTCGGTCTGAGCGAGAGACTCGAGCTGCTGGGGGGTGCGCTTGAGGATCCACACCGGTTTGCCGCGCCATTCAACGGTCAGCTTTTCACCGGGCTGCAAGGTGGAGATATCCACCTCCACAGCGGCACCGGCCGCTCTGGCTTTTTCCGAAGGCTGGAAACTACTGACGAAAGGCACTGCTACGGCCACTCCGCCAGCGGCACCGGCACATCCGGACGCAATCAGCCACGTCCTTTTACTGGTGTCGACTGGTGTGTCACTCATGGGGATCCTCGGTAAACATCGCTATTGTTGGGTCAACCGCGAATTGTAGCGGAGTGAAAATGGTTATTTCAATGTGAAGAACTGGCTTGACAGTGTGCGGAGTCGGGCAATACTCCGGCATCACCATTTAAACAAGGAGTACAACATGGGGATGATGCAAGAGTTCAGGGAGTTTGCGGTCAAGGGCAATGTGATTGATCTTGCGGTAGGCGTGATCATCGGAGCCGCGTTTGGCAAGATTGTGGATTCGGTGGTGTCCGACCTGATCATGCCAGTGGTGGGACTCGTGTTCGGCAAGCTCGACTTTTCGAACCTCTTCGTGGTGCTCGGCACTGTTCCACCAGGCACCGCCATGACACTGGACGCCCTCAAGAAGGCTGGCGTGCCGGTGTTTGCATATGGCAACTTCCTGACCGTGGCTGTCAACTTCTTCATTCTGGCATTCATCATCTTTGTGATGATCAAGCAGATCAACCGCCTCAAGCGTGAAGCCCCGCCGCCCGCCCCGGCAGCGCCCGCCGCCGCCCCGGAAGACATTGTTCTGCTGCGGGAAATCAGGGACAGCCTGAAGAAATAGCCCTCTCGCGCCCGCATGTCCAGCGGGCAGCGGCACGCGTTTTCAGGCCGTAAGCGCACGCGCCATGCGCACGGCTTCCACAAGGCTTGCGGCATCGGCCACCCCGCGTCCGGCGATGTCAAACGCAGTGCCGTGGTCTGGACTGGTGCGAACCAGAGGCAGGCCCAGCGTCACGTTCACCCCTTTGTCCACGCCCAGGTACTTGACCGGAATCAACCCCTGGTCGTGGTACATCGCAATGACCACGTCAAATTCGCCCACGTGGCCAGGTACATGGCGAGACCGCATGAACACCGTATCGGGTGCGAAAGGGCCGTATACATCCAGCCCCTGTGCGCGCGCAGCCTTGAGCGCGGGGGCTATCACTTCGATCTCTTCGCTGCCAAACAGCCCCCCCTCTCCAGCATGGGGGTTGAGCCCGGCCACCGCGATGCGCGGCGCGCGGCCCAGACTGCGGGCCAAGGCTGCGTGCGTGATCTGCAGCGTCTCCAAGATGTTGTCCGTCGTGACTGCAGCAATGGCATCGCGCAGCGACATGTGGATACTGACCAGCACCGTACGCAGCTCATCGCTCGCGAGCATCATGCGCACGGGCATCTGCGCCAGCCCCACGCCCTGGTGCGCAGCAGCCTCCGCCTGCAGCAACTCGGTGTGTCCCGGAAACTCCACCCCCGCTGCCGACAAAGCTTCTTTATGCAGCGGGGCAGTGACCAGCCCCGCCACTTCACCGTGCAGCGCAGCGCGCGCGGCCCAGATCACGCAGTCGGCAGCGGCCCGCCCAGCGTCTGCGCTGACCTCCCCCCAGGGCTGTGGCCCCGCAATACCCGGCAACTGCAGGACAGGGATACATCGAGGAGGCACACCGAGCGCATCGGCAGGGCTCCCTATCAGCGCTACAGGCACCATCGGAACGCCCGGCCGCACGATGGCTTGCCCGGCACGCCGCAGTGTGGCCACATCGCCCACCACGAAACAGCCCCGCAAAGCGTCTGGCGCGTCGCGAAATGCCTTGGCGACGATTTCAGGGCCAATGCCTGCGGAGTCTCCCTGGGTGATGGCTAAGGGCTGCATGGTGGTTGTTTCAAAGCAAAATCGGGCTCCAGCGCTTTCTGGATAAGCGCCAATAGCTACATTATTAATAGCAAACGACGTGGCACAGGGCCCACTCAGGCGGGGTTGTCGATCTCGATGAACTGGTGATCCAGGCCGAGTTGATGGGCCACCTGCGCCGCCACCGCTGGTGCGCCATAGCGTTCGGTCGCATGGTGGCCTGCAGCAATGAACCCGACGCCCGTCTCGCGCGCCAAGTGCGCCTGGGGTTCGGAAATTTCACCGGTCACAAATACATCTGCGCCCGCAGCAATTGCCGCCTCGAAATACCCCTGCGCCCCACCCGTGCACCAGGCTACGCGGCGAATAGGCCTCTGCGCTCCAGCGCTGTCGGGTGGCACCCATGTCACTGCGCGGCCCAGGGCCCTGGCAACATGGTCTGCGAGCGACTGCCCGCTGGCAAACGCGGCGGGTGCGGCAAAGCCCAGATCCTGATCGCCGAAACGCGCATCGGGAGCCAGCCCCAGGACGCGGCCGAGTTGTGCGTTGTTGCCCAACTCAGGGTGGGCATCCAGTGGCAGGTGGTAGGCGAACAGATTGATGTCATGCGCCAGCAGCAGCTGGAGCCGTTGCTTCATCCACCCCGTCACACGGCCATCCTGTCCGCGCCAAAACAGGCCATGGTGCACAAAGATGGCATCAGCCCCGGCCGCAATGGCGGCTTCGATCAGTGCGCGGCTGGCCGTCACGCCACTCACGACATGCGCAATCTCGGGCTTGCCCTCCACCTGCAGCCCGTTGGGGCCGTAGTCCTTGAAGCGCTCGGGTTGCAACAGGCCATCGAAAGCCTGCAGAAGTTCAGTACGGGAAATACTCATGCCCGTATTGTCGCTGCCGCCCCATGTAAAAAGGCGCCACCAGGGCGCCTTGGCGTCGCAGCGAGCCCTGGCCCGCCTGCTAGTGTCCCGAGCACCAGGGAAGGCTCACATCCGCGCTACCGGTAAAGCACCTGCGGCAGCCACAGGCCGATGGCCGGGAACTGGTACAGCAGCACAATGGCCAGAACCTGAATACCCATGAACGGCAACATACCCGCAAAGATCTGGTTCAGCGTCACGTGTTTGGGCGCAACGCCTTTCAGATAGAACGCGCTCATCGCCACCGGCGGGCTCAGGAAGGCAGTCTGCAGGTTCAGAGCCACCAGCAGCCCGAAGAACAGCGGGTCCACCCCGAAGTTGTCCAGCAGCGGGATGAAGATGGGCATGAAGATCACGATGATCTCCGTCCACTCCAGCGGCCAGCCGAGGATGAAGATGATGACCTGGGAGAGCACGAGGAACTGCGTCTTCGTGAGGTTCATGCCCAGCACCCACTGCTCGACCAGCTCCTGCCCCCCCAGCAGCGCGAAGGCGGCCGAGAAAATCGCAGAGCCGACAAACAGCCAGCAGACCATGGCGCTGGTCTTGGCCGTGAGAAACACGGACTCCTTGACCACATTGAAGGTGAGCTGCCGGTAAGCCGCCGCCAGCACAAAGCCGCCGAAGGCGCCCACGGCTGCCGCCTCCGTAGGTGTTGCCAGGCCAAACACAATGGAGCCCAGCACGGCAAGGATCAGGATCAGCAACGGGAAGAAGCTCGACAGCAGCATCTTGAAGACTTCCAGCCGCGCGTAGCTCAGGATGGCGTAGAACACCACCAGCGCCACGGCACCCACACCCAGCCCGATCCAGAACCCGGTAGACGCCGGTTTGGTGGTGGCAGCGGGCGCATCCCCATTGTTCCCTGCAACCCCTGCTGCTGCAGGCGGCTCTTCGGTGCCCGGATTGGCAGCATCGTTGGCCGCCGCTTCAGCACCCGGAGGCTCTGCCACGGCATCGGCCCCGGCGGGTTCGGCCACCTCGTCATCGGCGGGTGGTTCCGCCAGCCCGGAGCCTTCCGGCTCTGCCAGGCCGGAGCCCGACGTGGCGGCGTCTTCCGAACCCGCACCCATCGCCTGCAGCTCGGTATACGCCTCTTCGACCACCACGCGGGTGGCGCTCTGGTAGCTGGCGACCGCGACCACCGCAAAGAGCACCGCCGGCAGCAATGCAATGCCCAGCTGTCCCAGCAGGTAGCCCGTGGACACCCCCTGGTTGCGACGGCCCTTGAGGGCGTTGACCAGGCTGCCCGGCGCCCAGCCGTTCGCTGTGGCGCCGATGGCCCGCAGACCGGCCGGCAACGGCACGACGCGTTGCTCGGCCGTGAGCGGCGGCGCCCAGTCGGGCTTGAGCTTGGCCATGATGATCACGTACAGGATGTACAGCCCCGCCAGCATGATCCCGGGAAAGAACGCCCCCGCATACAGCTGCACGACCGACACACCCGCGGTGGCGCCATACACGATGAGAAGCACCGACGGAGGAATCAGGATACCCAGGCAACCCCCGGCCGTGATGACGCCGGCCGACAGGCGCACGTCATAACCGGCGCGCAGCATCTGTGGCAAGGCCAGCAACCCCATCAGCGTGACCACAGCCCCCACAATGCCCGTAGCCGTCGCAAACACGGCACAGGTGACCAGCGTGGCCACCCCGAGCGATCCGGGCACCCGCGCCAGCGAAAGGTGCAGGCTGCGAAACAGCTTCTCGATGAGGTTGGCACGCTCGACGAGGTAGCCCATGAACACGAACAGTGGAATGGAGATGAGCACATCGTTGCCCATTACCGAGAAAGCACGCTGCACCATGAGGTCCAGCGTCTGCTTGAGCGCCCCCGCCGCTGTCTGGTCCCCCGAGTGGTAGGCAAAGAATGCAAACAGCATGCCCATGCCCATGAGGGTAAAAGCGGTGGGAAACCCCAGCATGATGGCCACCACCACCAGCGACAGCATGAGCAGCCCGTAGTGGCCATTGGTCATCCGCTCGACGCTGAACACCATCGCAAGCGCCGCGAAGATGATCAGCGCCATCAGCGTGAAGCCGAAATACAGTTCCTTGCGGATCTTCATCACTGGCCACCTTTCTGAACCACCAGGCGGTCGAGTGCGTCAATGTCGGAATCCTTGACATGCACCATCTGCTTGAGCTTGTCGACGTCCACCTCCTCCACATCTTCCTCGCGCCGGGGCCACTGCCCGGTCTGGATGCAGATCACGCAGCGGATGATTTCCACGATGCCCTGCAGCAATAGGAAGGCCCCTGCCAGCGGAACCACAAACTTGAAGGGATACACCGGAATCGGATCGGCATTGAAAGTTTGCTCGCGCATGGCCAGAGAGTCCTGAAAGAAGTACCAGCCGGCATAAGTCAGTGCAATGATGCCGGGCAGGAAGAAAACGATGTACAGGATCAGATCGACCCAGGCCTGCGTGCGCGGTGCAAAAAAGCCATAGAGCACGTCACCCCGGACATGACCGCTTTTGGCCAGGGTGTAGGCACCAGCGGTCATGAAGAGCACGCCATACAGCATGATCTGGGCGTCGAGCACCCACGCATGTGGCTTGTTCAGCACATACCGGGAGAAAACCTCCCAGGTGATCAGCAGAGTAAGGCCGACCACACTCCAGGCGCAGGCCTTGCCGAACCAGGTGGAGATCCGGTCAACGGTGAGCAGTAGTTTTTGCATGACTTGTCTATCTCGGGACACAAAAAAAGGCGCCTTGAGGCCGTTGCCTGCAGGCGCCCTGTTTCACTGACGTGGCTCAACCCTTCTTGGCACCCCTGCCGAAATAGTGGTTGTAGGCCATCTTGAAGTCCACCATGTAATCGTTCTGCCACTGGCCCGCACGCTGTGCGAATGCCTTTTGCGAATCCAGGATCTTCTTGAACAGCGGGTTTTCGCCACCCTTCTTGGCGATGATCTTGTCCCACGCAGCCAGCTGGGCACGCAAGATGGCATCCGGGGTTTTGTAGAACTTGACACCCTGCTTCTTGAGCTCTTCATAGTCCTTGGAATTGCGCTCGATCGCCTTCCAGCTCATGTCGGCACTGGCGGCCTGCACGGCATAGTCCACGATGGCCTTGAGCTCGGCGGGCAGCGCATTGAGCTTGGTCTTGTTGAACAGGATTTCAAACTGCTCACCGCTTTGGTGGAAGCTCTGCAGCATGCAGTTTTTGACCACGTCAGGGAAGCCCAGCACGCGGTCGGACGAGGCATTGTTGAACTCGGCGCCATCAATCAGGCCACGGTCAAGTGCCGGCACAATTTCGCCACCGGGCAGCGGATTCACGGCCGCACCCATGTCGGTGAACATGTCCACCGCCAGGCCCACGGTGCGGAACTTCACACCCTTCATGTCCTCGACCTTGGCGATCGGCTTCTTGAACCATCCCAGTGGCTGCGAGGGCATGGGCCCGTAC
The DNA here is from genome assembly GCF_000238595.1 of Acidovorax sp. NO-1. Lineage (GTDB taxonomy): Bacteria > Pseudomonadota > Gammaproteobacteria > Burkholderiales > Burkholderiaceae_C > Acidovorax. Next base: position 236,940 of record NZ_AGTS01000078.1, read on the forward strand.
AGGTACGACACCACATCCAGGTTCAGGCTTGCGTAGATTTCTTCCAGTAGTGCCTTGCCACCGCCGTAGTTGTGCCAGGCCAGCACCATGTTGGGATCCATGCCGAACGCAGGGCCTGAGCCCCACAGCGCCAGGGCCGAGTTCTTGCCGTAGTGGTAGGCCACCACGCCATGCCCGCCATCGAGCGTGCCCTTGCCCACCGCCTCGAGGAGCTGGAACGCGGGCACCACTGCGCCTGCAGGCAACACCTCGATCTTCAGGCGCCCGCTGGCCATGTCGTTGACCTTTTTCGCGAAGTCTTGTGCGTACTCGTGAAAAATGTCTTTCGCAGGCCAGGTGCTCTGAAAGCGCAGGCTGGTCGTGGTCTGTGCCGTGGCGACCATGGGGGCGCTCAGGGCGCCCGCTGCGACAGCGGCTCCCTTGAGCAGGTTGCGACGGCGCGGGGTGTTGCTATGCGTCATGAATGTCTCCGGAAGGGTTGATACGCAATCTGTTGTTGCGATTTCATTGTCGGCATCGCCCGCTGCGGCCCTACAGGGTTTACACCATCCGACGTATGACGAAACCGGCAGCGACGGTGTAAAAAATTTCAAGAAGCCAGATCTGACAAAACCCTGACGCAAAAGCCCCACCACAAAGCCCACGCACCGCAGGCCGTTCAGCGACAATCGTTGCCAGACCGCCCTGGCACCTGCGCGTGCCACGCCCCATTCCAGAGTCCATCACATCCATGAAGCGCATTTGGCTACTCTTCTCGCAGGCCGTGACGGTGTTCGTCGCAGCCTACTTTGTCGTTGCAACCCTGCAGCCCAGCTGGCTGGGGCGGGGGGCAGCCACGCGCTCTGGCGCCGGCATCGCGCTGCTGGAGGCCCCTCCGGCCAGCCCCGGCCAGCAGCCGGTTGCCGGCAGCTTCAGCGCCGCGGCCCGCCAGGCCTCTCCCGCCGTGGTCAGCATCAACACGAGCAAGGCGGTGCGCCACCCGCGCAGCAATGACCCGTGGTTCCAGTTCTTCTTTGGCGACCAGGGTCAGCAGGCCCAGGCGGGCCTGGGCAGCGGCGTCATCGTGAGCCCCGATGGCTACATCCTTACCAACAACCACGTGGTGGAAGGCGCTGATGAAATTGAAGTCACGCTGACCGACAGCCGCCGCGCCCGTGCCACCGTGATCGGCACCGACCCCGATACGGACCTGGCCATCCTCAAGATTGACTTGGACAAGCTTCCGGTCATCGTGCTGGGCAATTCCGATGCCCTCGCCGTCGGCGATCAGGTGCTGGCCATCGGCAATCCGTTTGGCGTGGGCCAGACCGTGACGAGCGGCATTGTGAGCGCGCTGGGCCGCACGCAACTGGGCATCAATACCTTTGAGAACTTCATCCAGACGGACGCCGCCATCAACCCCGGCAATTCGGGCGGCGCGCTGGTGGATGTGAATGGCAACCTCATGGGCATCAACACCGCCATCTATTCCCGCTCCGGCGGGAGCATGGGGATTGGCTTTGCAATCCCTGTCTCCACGGCCCGGATGGTGCTGGACGGCATCGTGAAGGACGGCCAGGTCACGCGCGGGTGGATCGGCGTGGAGCCCAACGAACTTTCACCCGAGCTGGCCGAAACCTTCGGCGTGAAGGCCACGCAAGGGGTCATCATCACCGGCGTGCTGCAGGACGGCCCCGCCGCGCTGGCGGGCATGCGCCCGGGCGATGTGATCGTGCGCGTGCAGGGCAAGGACGTCGGCAACGTGTCTGAACTGCTGACCGCCGTGGCGGGCCTCAAGCCAGGGATTGCCGCCCCCTTCAACCTGCAGCGTGGCGACAGGATGGTGGAGCTTCAGATCAGCCCCGGGGTGCGCCCCCGGCCCCAACGCAACATCCGGCGGTAACGCGCCCTGCAGCCCCTGCGGATTCGCAAGCGCCGCGGGGGCGCGTCACGTCTTTTTTTCCGGGGATTAGCGGCGGAGGTTCCCATGGCGGGACACACGCCACCTTGCTCTTGGCGCACAGCGCGCGCTAGCTATTATTAATGTAGCTGTCAGCGCTTATCACACAAGCGCTGCAGGCCATTTTTACTTGAAAATTCCGATCAGGAGGCCGATGCGGACTCTTCCTGGTCTTCGGGCGCTTTGGTGTGCTTGATGAAAATCTGCGCGGCCCAGATGCCCACCTCATACAGCAGGCACATGGGGATCGCGAGCGAGAGCTGGGAGACAACGTCCGGCGGCGTGACGATGGCGGCAATCACGAATGCCAGAACAATGAAGTAACCGCGAAACTCGCGCAGCTTTTCCACGCTGACCACGCCCATGCGCGCCAGAACCACCACCGCGATCGGCACCTCAAACGCCAGACCAAAGGCCAGGAACATGGACAGCACGAAGCTCAGATACGCCTCGATGTCTGGCGCCGCGGTGATGCTTTTGGGCGCAAAGCTCTGGATGAAGGCAAACACCTGGCCAAACACCAGGAAATAACAGAAGGCCACACCCACAAAAAACAGCAACGTGCTGGAGATCACCAGCGGCAGCACCAGCTTTTTCTCATGCGAATACAGACCGGGTGCCACGAAGGCCCACACCTGCCAAAGCACAAAAGGCAATGCCAGCAGGAAGGCAGACATCAGCAGGATCTTGAGCGGCACCATGAACGGAGAGATCACCGACGTGGCAATCAAGGTCGCCCCTTTGGGCAGGTGCGCCACCAGCGGCGCCGCCAGAAAATCGTACAGCGCGCCAGGGCCGGGGAAGAAGAACAGGATCGCCGCCGCAATGGCAATGGCAATGATGGCCTTGACCATCCGGTCGCGCAGCTCCATCAGGTGCTGCACGAACGGCTGCTCGCTACCGGCCAGCTCGTCTTCTTTGGAAGGGGTTTCGGACATGTTGGGTTTTCGTGGGCGTCAGGGCCGCCCAGGCAGCACGCGCAGCGCTGGTGGCTGCCGCATCAGTGGAATTTACGGGGACGAAAGCGTGCCACACGGGCCGCACCGGACTGGGCCTTGGTGCGCACACCGCTTCGCGCCTTGTACCACTGCGGCACCGCACCGCGCTTGAGGCGCCAGTTCTTGCCCGGGTGTTTGTAGGCCGGCACAACGCCGGTCGGCTCTTGCAGGGCGGCACTGGCGCCATCAGTGGCCTCGGCCCAGTCTTTTTCAAATTCGCTGGCGCTGGTCTGGATGGAGCTTTGCACGTCGCGCGCCGCGTTCTCGACCGTGTCCTTCATTTTCTTGAGCTCGTCGAGCTCCATGGACCGGTTGACCTCGGACTTGACGTCGGCCACATAGCGCTGGGCCTTGCCCAGGAGTGTGCCGACAGTACGCGCCACGCGCGGGAGCTTTTCCGGCCCGATGACAATAAGAGCCACCGCGCCGATCAGCGCCATCTTGGAGAGGCCAATATCAATCATCGGTCAGGCGCACACCGTGCACAGGCAAGCCACAGCGGCCCGCTCAGCTCTTTTGCTTGGCTTCGACATCGATGGTGGTCTTGTCAGCGGCCTGGCTGTTAGCAACCTGGCCGGCAGGGGGGGTGGCAGGCGTATCGGCGGATCCGTCCTTCATGCCGTCCTTGAAGCCCTTGACGGCGCCTCCGAGATCGGAGCCCATGTTCTTGAGCTTCTTGGTGCCGAACACCATGACGACGATCAGCAGCACGATCAGCCAGTGCCAGATGGAAAAAGAGCCCATGGAATATCTCCTAACGAATTGCAATCATTTTAGACGGGGGGCGTGACAGGAGTTCACCGCCACCTCAGAACCGCGGGAATCTCCCTGCACCACCCGTCAGCCTGGTTCAGCCTTTGAGCCAAGGGCGCGGGCCACCCATCACATGCACATGCAGATGATGGATCTCCTGCCCCCCTTCAAGCCCCGTGTTTACCACGATGCGAAAGCCACCTTCCGGATACGGGTTGCAGCCTTGTTCCACGGCCAGCCGGGGCGCCAGCGCCATCATGCGCCCCAGAACGCCCGCATGTTCTGCGGTGACCTGTGCCATCGAAGGGATATGCAGCTTGGGCACCATCAAAAAGTGCACCGGCGCCCAGGGATGGATGTCGTGGAAGGCGAAAATTTCTTCATCTTCATAGACCTTCTTCGAAGGAATCTGGCCCACGATGATTTTGCAGAAGAGGCAGTTCGGATCGTGCATGGTGAGGAGAGAAGAAACGAAAGGCGACAAGCCGGTTGCGGCAGCGAGGCCACCCAAGGCTCACGCATTGTCAGCGATCTTGATGGTGGGCCGCACGCCCACGTCCTGGCGGTGCGCCTGCAGCCAGCTCTGCCCCGCCGTGCGGCCCAGCTCAAACAGCTTGCGCACAAACGCCATGTCCGCGCGGGTCTTGCTGTCTGCGCCAAAAGGGGCCAGCACGGCGCCGCCGTCGATGCGGTGCATGCGCACGCTCTTGTAGCGGCGTGCGTCTAGCTTGCCCTCGGCCAGCAGGCGGCGCACGAACTCGATGGCACGCAGTTCGGCCAGCAGGCTGGCGTTGAAGGTGACCTCGTTCATGCGCTCCATGATTTCGGGGCCCGAATGGGGGAGATCCAGATGTTCGATGGGGTTGATCTGCACGAGCAGAATGTCCGAGGTCTCGGTCTGGTAGATCAGCGGGTGCAAGGCCGGGTTGCCCGAGTACCCGCCGTCCCAGTAGTGCTGGCCGTCGATCTCTACTGCCTTGAACAGCAGCGGCAGGCAGGCCGAGGCCATCACCGCGTCCGCACTGAGCCGCGGCCCCGAGAAGATCTCCCCCCGCCCGGTGCGCACATTGGTGGCACACACAAACACCTTGGGCCCGCCGCCTGCGGCGCTTGCGCGGTGTGCGGCGCACAGCAAGTCGAAATCCACCTCGCGTTCCAGCAGGCGGCGCAAGGGGTTGATGTTGAGCGGGTTCGTCTGATAGGGCGAAAGCCACTGGCGCATCATGCCCATCATCGGGTTCGCGGCCGACAGCGGCGAACCCCACATCAGACTGCCCAGCGTGCCCACGCCTTCCCAAAGACGTGTCAGCGTTTCCCGGGCGATGGCGCAGCCCGCGAGATGCGCGTCGTGCGGGTCTTTGTTCTGCTGCGCCGCTGCGGCAAAGCCGTGGGCCAGGGCCACGGCGTTCATGGCGCCAGCGCTGGTGCCGCTCACTCCGTCAAACTGCCACTGGCCGTCCTCCAGCAAGGCGTCGAGCACACCCCAGGTCAGCGCCCCGTGGGAACCGCCGCCCTGCAAGGCCAGGTTCAGCCGCCGCAACGATGGCGCAGCAGGCTCAGGCATCCACCGCCTGGTTCTTGCTCATGGCCAGCATGCCACGCACGATGCGGTACAGGAACCAGATCGAAATCAGAATCCATGCAGGGTTGAAGAGGAACAACCCCAGCAGGAAGAACGGGAACGTTACCAGGTACAGGACGCCCGCCCAGATGACGGACCGGATACGCCATGAAAAATGATTGGCCTGCCAGGTGCCCTCGGCATCGCTGCGTTTGACCAGATCGATCACCAGGGCAATGACCAGCAGCAGTGCGCTGGCCTGCGCGCCCGGCAGCACGGCGCCCACCGCCACGATGAGGTGCAGCACATAGCTGATCCAGCCAATGTTCTTGAGACCCTGGGCCTTTTGCTCCTTGCTCTGCACATCGATGATGTCGTTCATGCGGACCCTTCCTCGGTGGAACGCGCAACGGCCTTGCGCAAGGCTTTTTCCTCGATCCCGCTGGTGCCCTCGCGGCGCTCCAGCTCGGTCAGTACATCGGCAGGCGTGAGGCCATAGTGGGCGAGCGCCACCAGGGAATGGAACCACAGGTCGGCCACTTCGTACACCAGCTTGGACCTGTCGGCACCGTGGTCCACGTCCTTGGCGGCCATCACCACTTCCGTGGCTTCTTCGCCAATCTTTTTCAGGAAGGCGTCCGGCCCCTTGTGCAGAAGGCGGGTGACATAGCTCTTGTCCGGATCGCCGCCATTGGCAGGCTTGCGGCTTTCGATGACGGCGGCCAGGCGCGCCAGGGAATCGTTGGAACTCATGGTCTTGTCGTCCATTGCCATTACTTGTAGATGGATTCCGGGTCTTTCAAGACCGGATCGACCGCGTGCCAGGCCCCGTCCTTGAGAACGCTGAAAAAGCAACTGTGGCGGCCCGTGTGGCAGGCAATGCCGGGCTCGTGGCCCTGTTGGGTGACCTTGAGCAGCACCACATCGTTGTCGCAATCGAGGCGGATTTCGTGCACCGTTTGCACGTGGCCGGACTCTTCGCCCTTGAACCACAGCTTCTTGCGCGATCGGCTGAAGTACACGGCACGGCCCAGCTCAGCCGTCTTCGCAAGGGCCTCGCGGTTCATCCAGGCAAACATCAGCACGTCGCCCGTACCCTGCTCCTGCGCAATTACGGGCACCAGGCCCTGCGCGTCCCATTTCACTTCGTTGAGCCAGTTCATGGGCGGGATTGTCCGTGATTTGGGTGACAGGTCCTGTCAAGCGAAACCAGATTTCAAACCAAACACGGCTCCAGCGCTTTACAGGAAAGCGCCGACAGCTATCAAATAAATAGTGTTTTGGAGGCGCTACATCCGTACGGGAATACCGCGTTCGGCCATGCGCTGCTTGGCCTGGCCCACCGTGTATTCACCATAGTGAAAGATGCTGGCAGCCAGCACCGCGTCAGCGCCGCCGATCTGGATGCCGTCGGCCAGGTGGTCGAGGTGGCCCACGCCGCCGGAGGCGATCACGGGCACGCTCACGGCGTCGCTCACGGCGCGGGTCAGCTCCAGGTCAAAGCCCGCCTTGGTGCCGTCGCGGTCCATGCTGGTCAGCAGGATTTCCCCTGCGCCGCGCTGCGCCATCTCGGTGGCCCAGGCAACCGCGTCCAGGCCCGTGTTCTTGCGGCCGCCGTGGCTGTATACGTCCCAGCCTGCGCCCACGGGCTGGCCGTTGACACCGAGGCGCAGGGCGTCTTCGGCCGAGCGGCGCTTGGCGTCGATGGCCACCACGATGCATTGCGCGCCGTACTTTGCCGACGCGGCATTGATCACATCGGGGTTGGCAATGGCGGCCGAGTTGAAGCTGGTCTTGTCTGCACCGGCATTGAGCAGGCGGCGCACGTCGTCGACGGTGCGCACACCGCCCCCCACGGTAAGCGGAATGAACACCTGGCTGGCCACGGCTTCGACGATGTGCAGGATCAGATCGCGCCCGTCGCTGGTGGCGGTGATGTCCAGAAACGTGAGTTCATCGGCGCCCTGGGCGTTGTAGCGCGAGGCGATCTCCACCGGGTCGCCCGCGTCGCGCAGTTCAACAAAATTGACGCCCTTGACCACGCGGCCTCCGGTGACGTCAAGGCAGGGGATGATGCGTTTTGCAAGCATGAATGAGGCTCTACAGGCGAATCGGGATGGGGCGACAAGATACCATGCACGGCCAAGTGCCGCCCTGCACCGGGTTCAATCGAGTGCGCGGGCTACTCCGTTCTGCCAACGCCATACATCGGCACACATCCGATCCACGCCATGGCGGGCGCTCCACCCCAGCAACTGCCGGGCAAGCGTCGGGTCGGCCCAGCACTGCGCGACGTCACCCGGCCGCCGCCCCGTCACCTGGTAAGGCACCGGCCGACCGCTGGCCCGTTCAAAACTGTGCACCATCTCCAGGACCGACACAGGCTTGCCGGTACCCAGGTTGACCGTGAGCAATCCGGCATGTCCGCGCAGATAGCGCAAAGCGGCAACATGGCCTTCCGCGAGGTCGCACACGTGGATGTAGTCCCGCACGCCGGTCCCATCGGGGGTGCCATAGTCGTTGCCATACACGTTCAGGCAGGCGCGCTCCCCCGCTGCTACCTGCGCGACGTACGGCATCAGGTTGCCCGGCTCTCCCTGTGGATCCTCGCCGATGACCCCGCTTTCGTGCGCTCCCACCGGGTTGAAGTAGCGCAGCCGTGCAATCCGCCACCGCCCAGGCTGCGCGGCATCGAGGTCGGCCAGCATCTGTTCCATCATGAGCTTGCTCCATCCATAGGGATTGGTCGCAGACAACGGAAAGTCTTCGCGGATGGGCACTGATGCAGGATCGCCGTACACCGTCGCGGAGGAAGAAAAAACGAGGGTTTGCACGCCTGCAGCCTGCATCGCCCGCAGCAGGGTCAACGTGCCGGAGACATTGTTGTCGTAATAGCGCAACGGTTCCCGCACGGATTCGCCCACCGCCTTGAGCGCCGCAAAGTGGATGACGCCATCCACAGGGTGTTCAGCAAAAACACGCGCCAGCGCCCGCTCGTCGCGCACATCCGCCTCTACACACAGCGGCGCGGCCCCGGTGATACGCCCAATGCGCTCTATCACTGAGCGGCGGCTGTTCGCGAAGTTGTCCAAAATGAGGTAGGGCACACCCGCCTGGGCCAGCGCCACGCAGGTGTGCGAACCTATAAAACCTGCGCCACCGGTTACAAGAATCATTGACGGCCAACTCCCAAAAAATACCCAAATCAAGGCGCTGGCGCGTCGCAAGCCAGCAAGCGCCGGGTCCGCTGCCGGGCGCCCGCACAATACGCAGTCCACCTGCGGCAAGATACAACAGAAAATGCGAGAGCGCATTCTCCAGGATATCGGCGGCTTCCATGGAGATGCCCCAGTCCTCCAACAAAACCATTCACATGACTGCAGATACGTCAACGCTTGAGCCTCTCGGAGCTACTCCCACGGCCTTCTTTGCGGACGCCGAACGCATGGTGATCCTGCGCCCCTCGGGGGACCGCGCGCACGACGAGGCAGACGGCGTCGCGCTGCCGTCCTGGGAAGCATTTCTCGGCACCGGACTGGTCCCGCTGGGCTTCTATCTGGACGGCTGGACATCTGCCGATCAAGCCGATCTGGCAGGAAAAGTGCGAAGCAGCATGTGGTGGGATCGCCCGGTGGTGGTAACTTCCGGCGGCGCCACGCCGCCGCCCTTGGCCGATGCAGCCGCCACCTATGCACAAGCCCGCTCGATGAGCGAGCGGGCGCTGGCTGTACGGCGCAGTTTTAAAAGGGATCCCACAACACTGCATTTTGATGAGCGCGTGTTGTTGTTTCTCTACCTGCGCGACACCGCTGAACTCCAACCGTTGCTCGATCGGCAAAGTGCGCAGCTTTACCGCTATCCCATGGTAGAGGCCCTGGCGCGCGATGGCGATGATGCGGCCCGCTGCCTCGCAACGCTCACGCGCCGCAGGCTCCTGGAACCTGCGCTGTTGATTGACCGGACCCGCCATTGCCGCACCTGCGCCAGCGCGCACCTGCACTATCTGGACGTGTGCCCGCACTGCTCCAGCATACATATCGGCAAGTCGGCTTCGCTGCATTGTTTCTCGTGTGGTCACGTGGGTCCGGAGGCGGTATTCCATAACGACGGGGCGCTGGTGTGCCCCAAGTGCAGCACGGCCTTGCGGCATATCGGCGTTGACTATGACCGCCCTCTCACCCAGTACGCCTGTGGCAGCTGTCACCACGTTTTCATGGAAACCAGCGTTATTGCACGCTGCCTTGACTGCGCAACGGTGGCTGAGCCCGATGCTCTCGACATGCGAGAGGTCGCCACATTACGGCTCGCCCCGCATGGTCGCGCCGCCTTGCGTGCGGGCCAGATCCAGGAGTCCTTTGCGGCGCTGGACACCGCCAACTACGTCGAGCCCCCGTACTTTCGCCGACTGGTTGACTGGACACTTGCTACACACGTGCGCCACAAAGAAATGCGGTTTGCGCTGATTCTGGTGGAGTTCCAGAACGCCACCGGGCTGATTGAGCAGCATGGGGCCGCACGGGTCTTCCTGATGCTGGATGAATTCGCCCGCCGCCTGCACGAGTTGCTGCGAACCTCTGACATTACGACCCGGACGCATGAAGAGCGTCTGTGGCTTCTGCTGCCGTTTTCCTCACCCGAAGGTTTGGCGGCGCGGCTTGAGAAAGCTCTGGTATCCGAGGATCTCGCTGCAGATGGATCGGCGCTGCAGGCGCGGATCCGATATCTGCAGGTGCCCGGCGATCTGCGCCCCGGCGACAACGCAGCGCAACTGATGAACCGCCTTGAGGGCAGCGACTGAGCGCATGTGGGAGCAGATAGTCTTCTCGTTTCAGACGCTGTTTGCCAGCTCCAGCTCGCAGACTTGGCTGGAACTTGCTTTGAAGTTCTTTCCCTTCGTCGTGCTGCTGGAGGCGCCGTTCTACATTCTGGTCACTGCCGGCATGGTGCGATACGGGCTGCGCGAGCACCGGCCTGATCGGCAGCGCGAGCGGTATCCGCGCGTTTCGTGCCTGATCACGTGCTACTCGGAGGGCGAGGACGTGCGCAAGACCATTGAGTCCCTGGCGCACCAGCTGTATCCCGGCGTCATCGAGATCATCGCCATCGTTGACGGGGCCATACAAAACCGCCCCACGCTGGTGGCGGCGCGCAACGCCCGGACATTGCTGCGCGCCGCTCCCCGTCGCCAGCTGGTGGTGTTGCCCAAATGGCAACGCGGTGGCCGGGTCTCTTCGCTCAACGCCGGCCTGTCCGTGGCAACAGGTGAGATCGTGATGGCGCTGGACGGAGACACTTCGTTCGACAACGACATGGTGCGCAATGCCACCCGCCATTTTGATGATCCTGGTGTGGTGGCAGTCGCAGGGAACCTGCGCGTGCGCAATGCCAAACGGTCGCTGGCCACGCGCATGCAGGCGCTGGAATACCTGCTGTCGATCGCGGCCGGTAAAACGGGGTTGTCGGAGTTCAACCTGGTCAACAACATCTCCGGCGCGTTTGGCGTGTTTCGCACGCAGTTCATCCGCAACCTGGGAGGGTGGGACGCGGGCACAGCCGAAGACCTGGACATGACTACGCGCATCAAGCAGTATTTCGGTCGCCACCCCGGCCTTCGCATCGTGTTTGAGCCGCACGCCGTCGGACACACCGATGCACCCGACTCCTGGCGCATCTTCTTTCGCCAGCGGCTGCGCTGGGACGGCGACATGTTCTACATCTTCATTCGCAAGTTCCGGTTCAACCTACGCCCCAGGCTGCTGGGTTGGCGCAATTTCCTGTTCGTGGTCGTCAACGGCTTGCTGATGCAGCTCGTGATGCCTTTTATGATCGTCGGCTACACCGGCGTCATGCTGTTCACGCTGCCGGTGGGCGCAGTGCTGGGCGTCCTTGGCTTCATTTATCTCGCGTATCTGGCGTCCCTCCTTTTTTACTTCCTGCTCTACATCGTGGCCGTCTCAGAGCGGCCCGCGGACGATCTGGTGTACCTTGCCTTCCTGCCCCTGTTCCCCCTGTTTGCATTTGTCAATCGTGTGCACTGCTCTTTTTCCATCCTCCAGGAAATTTTCCTGAAGTCGCATCTGGACTCGTCCATGGCGCCTTGGTGGGTTCTTCGAAAAACCAAATTCTGAGATGTCCGGATACCTATCAAGACACGTGCGTCTGGCCTTGGCCTTGCCGCTGGCAGTGGCGCTGGGACTGACGCTCGCGGCGGCAAGCCCGTTGGCAGCCTCCTCAGGGGCTGGCTCTCCAGGCACCGGCGGTTCCCTTTCAGAGCTGGAGACCCTTGCGCGCGTGGCTGCCCCCCTGGTCAGGTTGGCACAAGCGGAACTGGATGTGGCGGGGCACCGCAATGACGCGGCCAGGGCCGGCCAGGGAGCACGGCTGTTCGGGGGGGCGGACTGAACGTAGCGCGCGAAGCAGTGACCGACACGCTCAGCCGCGACTACCGACGCCTGAATGCCCAACTGGGTGTGCGCTGGCCTCTGCTGGGAAGCCGCAATGCGCAGGTGCGCAGTCTGCGCGAGGCAGAACTGGCCGCTGCCCAAGGCCAGCAGCGATTGCGCCAAGCACGCACGGATGCAGTGCAGACTGTGCGAAGAGCCTATGTGCGACAAGTGCGCACTACACAGAGGTTGCAGATCGCCCAGGTTTTTCTGGATATGCGCCCCCGGGCGACGGCCCAGCTGGACTCCCGCCACAGATCCGGTTTGATGCTTGAGGCCGAAAGGCTCAAACTGCTGGGGCTGTTCGATGCGGTGCAGATCGCCAGCAACAACCAGCTTGCCCAGCAAGCCTTGAATCTCAGCGAACTTTCGCGGCTCACCGGCCAGCATCCACAGGTGGTCCAAACGCAGCCCATGGTGTGGCCAGAAACCTGCCGCAGCGCCGATACGCTGCTGGCAAGTGCCGACGAGAGCCCGGCCATTGCCCTGGCGCAGCTGGAACTCAACACATGGGGACAGATCGCGGACACCCTGAAGCACACCGGGCTGGAGGCCAGCATTTCCTTGGCGCAGGGGTTAACGCACGACATCGGCGGGCCCAACGGGCGCAACACCGCAGTGGCGATCGACTTTTCGATGCCCTTGCAATGGCGCGCCCAGCGGGACGCTGCCTTGGGGCAGATCCAGGGCGAACGCACACGGCTTGAAAACCTGCTGCAGGTACGCCGCGGCGAGTTTCATGCATTGGCAGAGCAGCATCTCGCCCAGTGGCAACTGCGTCAAGCCGAATTGGCAGGTCTGGTCCGCAGGCTTGAGGCCGCGCACGAGGCGGTCCGCGTTGCCTCGCGACGCCTGGAAGCCTTTGATGGCGACGGATATGCCTCGCTCTTGACTGCACGCCACGAGCTTTATCAGGCATCCATCCAGGTCATCGATGGCGCAGAACGCCGCGACCTGGCCCAGCTGGATCTGCTGGCCTTGGCCCCGGAGAGCTGCGGCTCGGCGATCCCTGCTGCGCAGGATGAAGGTTCTGCCGTGTTGTCGACACTGCCCGCCGGGTTTGCCGCGGCAGCCAAGGCGGCCCCAGCCCCGGACGCCGTGGGCTGGTACGCATGGGAAGGGCAGGCGCTTGTGGAGCGCCCCAGCCGCTTGCACGCGCTGCCCTCGGGCAGCACGCGGGTCTTGATCTCCTTCACGGCAGTGCAACTGCACCGGCTGACACTTCCTTCTGAAAAAAACAGGCTCTTGCAGCTGCTCGCCAAGGCCAGGTCCCTGGGGATTCGCGTGGAGCTGCTGCTGGGCGAGCCCGCCTGGGTACTGCCCGCGCACCGGCAGGATCTGCTGGATTTGCTGGCCCGATTGCGCGCCCTCCCCTTCGACGGATTGAATCTTGACCTGGAGCGCAGCCAATTGCCCTCCGCCGACCAACCGCTCTGGGACGACGCAGTCGTCGAGACTCTGCAAGCCGTACGCGCCGCCGTGCCCTGGCCATTGGGCCTGACCACACACTACCGGGAGCTGCAGTCGCCCGATTTCGCTCAGCGCATTGCTGCCGCTGGTGTCTCGGAACTGGTGGCCATGATCTACGTAAGCAATCCAGTGCGCGCGGCCGACATCGCACGACCCCTTCTCCAGGGCCCCGTCGGACTGCGGCTGGCGGTGGCACAAAGCATGGAATCCACGTTGCCCCCGGAGGAAAGCAGCTATTCGGTGGGCAAAGCAGCGGCACTGCAACGCTGGCGCCAACTGGCGAAATCACTGGAAGGGCAGCCTGGATTCAGCGGCGTTCTGATCCAGTCGCTGGAAGAGTTCAATAAGGCACGACCTTGAAAATTCAGTTCGACAAACCCCCGGGCTCAGCCCAGGAAACCAACGGCCTGTCCGTGCGCTATGCCGCGTCCAAACGAGCGGTGCCGCGTTGGCGCTGGTATTTGCTGCTGGCCATGGTGCTCACCCCGCCAGCCTACCTGCTGACCCGGTTCACGGTGGCGTACTGGTGGGAGACCTCACCAGCCATCGTGATGACCGAACAGGTGGTGGTGCGTGCCCGTACGGCCGGTCAGGTGAAACACGTCGCGCAGCCAGGCGCTTTGGTGCGCGCCGGAGAACCTGTCATCGCTCTGGAGGGCGCAGCAGCGCCTCGCCAGAATCCTCCGGCAACACCTGCTCCTGCACCAGCCCGTGACCGATCCAACCCCATGGTGGCAATGATCGCGAGCCGCCAGGCCATGTTTGATGAGGCCCTGCGCCTGGCCCAAAGCCAGCTCGCACTGCAACAGGAACGCCTGCGCACCATGCAGGCGCTGCGCGCCGAAGGAGCGGCGACGCGCCAGGAATTGGACAACGCACGCATCCAGGAAATGCAGGCGCAGGCTGTGGCAGTGCGTGCGAGCACTGATGCGAGGGAAAACAGGGCCCAGCTGGTACGCGAGCAGGCCAGGCCCCCTGACGCACCGCCCGATACCCCCGCACCCCGCGCGGTCGAGGATTCAACCACAGAGGATGGGGATGTGAGAGCACCCTTCGATGCCGTGGTGGTGCGCCAGTTCGTGCACCAGGGCGAATGGGTCACGCCCGGTGCCGACATAGCGGTACTGCAAGGGCCAGCCCCCGCGATGGTCCACGCCTACTTGCCGCCCGACCAGGCACGCTATGCGCAAGTGGGGCGCAAAGCCACACTGCGCTTCATGGACGGGGGGCGCATTCGCGCCGAAGTGGCAGACGTCATCGCAGAAGCCGAGCGCACCCCCGCAGAGCGAACGTCACCTCTGGCCCCACGCATGCCGTCGATTGTCGTGCGTTTGCGCCCTGTCGAACCTCTGCCGCCGTCCTACCGCATTCACTACCTGCCGCTGGATGTGCGCTTCGACTGGGTATGGGACTGGGCGCCTTGAGGAAAGGCGCAGTTTCAGACCGACGACTACCCTGAGCGTGCCGCGAGACCCTGCAAGCGTCGCTGCGGGTCGTCGCTGCAACAAGGATCAGGCAGGGCGGCCCAAAGTATCTGCGCGCGCCTGCGCGGCAGCAAAGTCCAGGTCGCCGCTGTAGATGGCGCGGCCGCAGATCACACCCTCCACGCCCTCGTCTTCCACCGCACACAGCTGCTCGATGTCGGCCATGTTCGAGAGGCCGCCCGAGGCGATCACGGGGATGCTCAAAGCCTGCGCCAGCTTCACCGTAGCGTCGATGTTGATGCCCGACAGCATGCCGTCGCGGCCGATGTCGGTGTAGATGATGGATTCGACACCCCAGTCCTCGAACTTCTTGGCCAGGTCCACCACTTCATGGCCGGTGAGCTTGCTCCAGCCGTCGGTGGCCACTTTGCCATCCTTGGCGTCGAGCCCCACGATGATGTGGCCGCCAAAGGCGCTGCAGGCGTCTTTGAGGAAGCCAGGGTTCTTCACCGCCGCCGTGCCGATGATCACGTAGCGCAGGCCGCCGTCGATGTATTTTTCGATGGTGTCCAGGTCGCGGATGCCACCGCCCAGCTGCACGGGGATGTCGTCGCCCACCTCTTTCAGGATGGACTTGATGGCGCTGTAGTTCTTGGGCACGCCCGCAAACGCACCATTCAGGTCCACCAGGTGCAGGCGGCGTGCGCCGGCATCCAGCCACTTGCGCGCCATGGCGGCGGGGTCTTCACCAAAGGTGGTGGATTGGTCCATATCGCCTTGTTTGAGGCGTACGCAGTGGCCGTCTTTGAGGTCGATGGCGGGGATGAGCAGCATGGTGGTGAAGTTCGGGGGGAGGAAAAGGGCGAGACGCAGCTCGGCCCGAACGGGTGGCGGTTAAGGGATCAGGGATTCCAGTGCAGAAAATTGCGGTACAGGGCCAGCCCGTGCTCCGCGCTTTTCTCCGGGTGGAACTGGGTGGCAAAAATATTATCGCGTGCCACGGCGGCAGCGAACAAACCGCCGTAGTCCGTTTGCCCTGCGCAGTGGGCAGGATTTTTCGGCACAGCGTAGAAACTGTGCACGAAGTAGAAGTAGCTGTTGTCTGGCACGCCCGCCCACACCGGGTGCACGCCACCGCCGTGGTGGGCGTGGGGCATCTGCCGCACCTGGTTCCAGCCCATCTGGGGCACCTTGAAGCGGCTGCCGTCGGGCTGGGTGCGGCCTGCCAGGTCAAACTTGAGCACATCGCCAGGGATGAGGCCCAGGCCCGGCGTATCCCCCTCGGCGCTATGGTCCAGCAGCATCTGCATGCCCACGCACACGCCGAACATCGGCTTGGAGGCGGCGGCTTCGAGCACCGATTCCTGGAGGCCGGATTCGCGCAGCTCGCGCATGCAATCGGGCATGGCGCCCTGCCCTGGCAGCACGATGCGCTGGGCGGCGCGCACGTCTTCAGGGCGCTGGGTGACGACCACGGTCCAGCCCGAGCCCTCGGCAGCGGCCTGCACGGCCTGCGACACCGAGCGCAGGTTGCCCATGCCGTAGTCCACGACCGCCACTGTTTTTGCTTCCATATTCATAGCTGCTAGCGCTTATCCATCAAGCGATAGAGCCTGATTTAATCCAAAATTTCACAACGAACCCTTGGTGGAGGGGATGACACCGGCCGAGCGCGGGTCGCGCTCAAGCGCCGCGCGAAGCGTGCGCCCGAACGCCTTGAAGATGGTCTCGCACTGGTGGTGTGCGTTGACGCCCTTGAGGTTGTCGATGTGCAGCGTCACGCCCGCGTGGTTCACAAAGCCCTGGAAGAACTCGAACACCAGTTGCGTGTCGAGCTGGCCGATGCTGCCGGCGGTGAACTTCACGTCCATGTGCAGGCCGGGGCGGCCCGAGAAATCCACCACCACGCGCGACAGCGCTTCATCCAGCGGCACGTAGGCATGCCCGTAGCGGCGGATGCCCTTCTTGTCGCCCACGGCGCGCGCAAAAGCCTGGCCCAGCGTGATGCCCACGTCTTCCACGGTGTGGTGGCCGTCGATGTGCAGGTCACCCTCGCAGTCGATGTCGAGGTCGATCAGCCCATGGCGGGCGATCTGGTCGAGCATGTGGTCGAAGAAGCCGATGCCGGTGGAGAGCTTGGCCTGGCCGGTGCCGTCGAGGTTGATGCGCGCAGTGATGCGCGTCTCGGCGGTGTTGCGGCTGACCTCGGCGATGCGGTCGGCCATCGGGTCGGCCGATGGGGCGGAGGGTACAAGTGCGGAGGAAGTCATAAGGAGGCTTGGAGTGCGGCCAGCATCTGCGCGTTGTCTTCGGCATTGCCTACCGTCAGGCGCAGGCAGTTGGCCAGCAATGGGTGCATTGTAGAAACGTTCTTGACGAGCACCTTGCGGTTTTTCATGCCCTCGTAGGCCCGGGCGGAATCCGCCACACGGATCAGCACCATGTTGGCCTCGCTGTCCCAGCACTTTTCGACACCCGGCATCTGGCGCAGGGCCGCGATGAGCGTGGCGCGTTCGACACGGATCTCGGCGGCCTGGGCGGCAAAAACCTCGGTATGTTCCAGCGCAAACAGCGCGGCCTCGCAGTTGAGCACGCTCACGTTGTAGGGCGGGCGCACCTTGTCGATCTCGCTCACGAACGCCGAGGGTCCGATGAGGTAGCCCAGGCGCACGCCCGCCAGGCCGAACTTGCTGAGCGTGCGCATGAGCAGCACGTGCGCATTGCGCGCAGGCTCGGCCCGCATGCGGTCGATCCAGGTGCGGCTGGCAAAGGGCTGGTAGGCCTCGTCCATGACCACGATGCCGCCCTGCGCACCGGCAGCGTCGATGATGCGCTGCACCGTGCTCTCGTCCCACAGCGTGGCCGTGGGATTGTTGGGGTAGGCGATGTAGGTGATGGCGGGGTTGTGCTGCGCGATGGCGGCCAGCATGGCGGGCTCATCCAGCTCGAAGTCGGGCGTGAGCGGCACGCCGACAAAGTCCAGGCCCTGCAGCTGCGCCGACAGCGGGTACATCACAAAACCGGGCATGGGTGCCAGCATGGTGGCGCGCTGACCTGTGCCCGGCTGTGCGCAGGCCAGGGCCAGCAGGGTGATGAGTTCGTCCGAGCCGTTGCCCAGCACGATGCCATAGCCCTCGGGCATGCCCGCGTACTGCGCCAGGGCCGCCTTCAGGTCGGCAATGCGGTCGCCGGGGTAGCGGTTGAGTGCCACCGAACCCAGGCGCTGGCCCAGCGCGGCCTGCAAATGCGCGGGCAGGCGGAAGGGGTTCTCCATCGCGTCCATCTTGAGCATGCCGGTGGAGGGCTGCACGACATAGGAATGCATCGCGCGTACGTCTGGGCGGATGCGGGCCAGGGCCTGGAGGGGGGACGACGCGGGAGTAGTCATTCGGTGGTGTCCAGTTCGTTGGGGGTGACAAGAAAAGGGTTGATCGGCCGCACGGCGTCCATCGGCTGGTCGTGTGGCAACGCTTCGGTGAGCAGGTAGCGGCAGCCCTGCTGATGGGCGGACGAGAGGATGAGCGCATCCCAGTAGCCCAGGCGGTAGCGGTCCTGCAGGTCCCAGGCGCCGTCCACCGTGTAGGAGTCGAGGTGCGGCGGCAGCCACACGCGCAGGCGGCGCACCTGGGCGCGCACCTGCTGCAGCACCTGCGGGCCGTCAAAACGCTGGATGGCCTGGTTGTACAGCTCGTTGAGCACCTGCGAGCTGATGCGGCCGCTGCGCGTCTGCCAGCAAAAGCTGATCCATTCGCGCGCCCGCGCCTGGCGCTCGGCATTGCGGTCGTCCACGCTAGCGAGCAGGATTTCGGTGTCGACAAAGATGGGGACGGTGGCCATGCGTTCTGCCCCGTTCAGCGCAAAAACAGGGTTTCGCGGGGCACGTACGGTCCGCTGGACGCGCCCCAGGATTCGAACCCCAGCGCCTCGCGCATGGCCTGGGCGTAGGCGTCTTCCTGGCGCATCTTTTCGGCCAGCCATTCACCTAGCAGGCGCGAGACGCTGCTGCCGCGCCTGGCGGCTTCCACGCGCACCCATTCGGCAACGGTGTCGTCCATGGTCACGGTGATGTTTTTCATGGGTTAAATATTACACGAACTTCGTGTTTCACGAAGTTCGTGTAATCGCACTAAAACAGCACATTTCTACTCTCAAGGTTGACTTTGCACGCGCTTACCCTTTGCGGACCGCAGTTGGTGGCGCACCATCCACAGCTTGGACAGCGCAAACAGCAGCTTGAGCTGACGGTAGTTCTTCAATCGTCGGCCACGCGCCATCCAAGCACCCTTGATGACCCAAAACGCGTGCGAAAGAGCATGTTGGGTCTCTTAAATACTAAGCGCAGCCAACGACACGTCGTAGGCCTGACGCAGAATGCTGCGCTGAATCCTGAAAGTCGCGAAATGACTCCATCAACACATGAATGTTTGGAAGCACTTGGAAGGTCGAATGTTGATCCCAAGGTGGTTAGCCTGCTAGATCGGCTGGATCTTGCACACCAGAAAATCGAACTCAAAAGGGGTGACTTCGATACTGCCCTTGACGCACCTGAGCATGGAATAGACGTTGTTTTTTCCGATCCTCAATCGTATGTTCTGACGCATAACTCACCAGAGGGGTCGTTGATCTTGAGTTGCGTCTTTTTTTTCAGCGAAGGACGAGAAAATCACCGCCAGTATCCGTTAGATCTCCCCGCCGGGCTTACATTTAGCGCTTCTCGGGATGAGGTACGCAAGCTGTTTGGTACACCGGAGTTCTCGAGCCCCATTCTTCCTGTGGATAGGTGGACATGGAATGGTCTGAAGCTTGCGGTGACCTTTGTCGAGTCGCAATCGTCCATTGCGCGTGTAAGTTGCAGTTTGCCAAAGGGCTGGTAAGTGACGGCGTCTGGCACTGTTGCGATTTCAGGCGTACACGAAGGTGCGCATGACCAGCATTACGACTGGTTGCTGATTTGTCCGTAGCTTAGAAATAGGCTGTGTCAACAGCTGCCTGCTTCAATGACCAGTCGCAAGCACCTTGCGGAGATCGGTTTTACCCATCTTTGAGCCCTACTTGGCAAAAATCGTCGCCCACCCAAGTGTCAGAGACAACAAAAAGCAGCGACGCCGTCCAGCAGAGCGGCATGGACGCAATAAGGCGTGCTCATTTCAACCGCATCTCTGCGGCTTGCGCGTGGGCCTGCAAGCCCTCGCCGTAGGCCAGCTCGGCAGCAATGGCGCCCAGCACCTGGGCACCAGCTTCGCTCACTTCGATGATGCTGCTGCGCTTCTGGAAGTCGTACACGCCCAGCGGGGACGAGAAGCGTGCCGTGCCGCTAGTGGGTAGCACGTGGTTGGGGCCCGCGCAGTAGTCGCCCAGGCTCTCAGAGGTGTAGGCGCCCAGGAAGATCGCGCCGGCGTGGCGCAGCAGCGGCTCCCAGCGGTGCGGGTCGGTGCTGCTCACCTCCAGGTGCTCCGGTGCGATGCGGTTGCTGATCGCGCAGGCTTCTTCCATGTCTTTGGTGAGGATCAGTGCGCCCCGGCCGGTGAGGCTCTTGGCGATGATCTCGGCGCGCGGCATGGTGGGCAGCAGGCGGTCGATCTCGCGCTGCACGGCGTCGAGGTAGGCGGCGTCGGGGCACAGCAGAATGGACTGGGCCAGCTCGTCATGCTCGGCCTGGCTGAAGAGGTCCATGGCCACCCAGTCGGGCCGTGTGGTGCCGTCGGCCAGCACCAGGATTTCGCTCGGGCCTGCAATCATGTCGATGCCCACGGTGCCAAACACGCGCTTCTTGGCGCTGGCCACGTAGGCGTTGCCGGGGCCGGTGATCTTGTCGACCTTGGGCACGGTGGCCGTGCCATAGGCCAGCGCAGCCACGGCCTGGGCGCCGCCGATGGTGAAGGCGCGCGTGACGCCCGCCACATAGGCCGCAGCCAGTACCAAATCGTTGCGCTCGCCCTTGTCAGACGCTAGTTGCGCACCCGAGCCCCCGGTGGCCACGCTGCCGCGCACGGGCGTGGGCACAACCATGATGATTTCCTGCACGCCCGCCACATGGGCCGGGATGGCGTTCATCAGCAGGCTGGACGGGTACGCGGCCTTGCCACCGGGCACGTAGATGCCCACGCGGTCCAGCGGCGTGACCTTCTGGCCCAGCAAGGTGCCGTCTTCATCGCGGTAGCTCCAGCTCTCGCCCGAAGCCTTCTTCTGCGCCTCATGGTAGCTGCGCACGCGCCTGGCGGCGGCCTGCAGCGCGTCGCGCTGGGCCTGTGGAATGGCGTCGAACGCGGCCTTGAAGTCGGCCTGGGTCAGCTCCAACGCGGCCATGCTAGGGGCTGAGAGGCCGTCAAACCGGGCGGTGTACTCCAGCACGGCCGCATCACCGCGCTTTTGCACGTCGGACAGGATGTCGGCCACGCGCTGCTCGATGGCCGCGTCGGTGTCGGCAGACCAATGCAGGCGGGCTGCAAAATCAGCCTCAAAAGTGGCCGCAGCGGTGGACAGACGGGCGGGAGCAGCTACCAAAGTCATAGTGCGTTCTACGGTGGGTTCAGTTCTTGGGGGCAGGGATGGCCGAAGCAAACGCATCAATAATGCGGCGCAGCGGTGCCTGCTTGAGCTTGAGCGCGGCCTGGTTGACCACCAGGTAGGAGCTGATGTCCATGATGCGCTCGACCTCCACGAGGTGGTTGGCCTTGAGCGTGTTGCCGGTGGAGACCAGATCGACGATGGCGTCGGCCAGGCCGATGAGCGGGGCCAGCTCCATGCTGCCGTAGAGCTTGACCATGTCCACATGCACGCCCTTGGTGGCAAAGAAGTCACGCGCAATCGACGTGTATTTGGTGGCGACCTTCAGGCGCGAGCCCTGCTTGACAGCGCGCTCGTAGTCGAAGTCGTTGCGCACGGCAACGCTCACGCGGCACTTGGCGATGCGCAAGTCCAGCGGCTGGTACAGGCCCTGGCCGCCGTGTTCGATGAGGGTGTCCTTGCCGGTCACGCCGAGGTCGGCGCCGCCGTACTCCACGTAGGTGGGCACGTCGGTGGCGCGCACGAGCACCACACGCACGTTGGGCTGGTTGGTGGGCAGGATGAGCTTGCGCGACTTTTCGGGGTCCTCCAGCACCTCGATACCGGCGGCGGCCAGCAGCGGCAGGGTTTCGTCAAAGATGCGGCCCTTCGAAAGCGCCAGGGTGATCATGCTCATGCTTTCATCCGTTCAATGTCGGCGCCAATGCCGCGCAGTTTCGCTTCCATGCAGTCGTAGCCGCGGTCCAGGTGGTAGATGCGGTCCACCACGGTTTCGCCGTCGGCCACCAAACCCGCGATGACCAGGCTGGCCGAGGCACGCAGGTCGGTGGCCATCACGGTAGCGCCGGACAGGCGAGGTACCCCCTCGATCACGGCCACCTTGCCATCCACCTGGATTTTGGCGCCCAGGCGCACCAGCTCGTTGACGTGCATGAAACGGTTTTCAAAAATCGTCTCGGTCACCGTGGCCGTGCCCTGCGCAATGCAATTGAGCGCCATGAACTGGGCCTGCATGTCGGTGGGGAAACCGGGGTACTCCGTGGTGCGAAAGCCCTGGGCCTTGAGCGTGGCGCCGCCCGCGCTTTGCACGCGGATGCCGCCTTCCACCGCTTGCACGGTAGCGCCGGCCTCACGCAGCTTTTCGATCACTGCGTCGAGGTGATCGGCGCGGCCATGGCGCAGCACCACATCACCGCCCGTGGCGGCCACAGCGCACAGGAAGGTGCCGGCCTCGATGCGGTCGGCCACCACGCGGTGGGTGCAGCCATGCAGTTGGTCCACGCCCTGGATGCGGATGCGGCTGGTGCCGTGGCCTTCGATCTTCGCGCCCATGGCGATCAGCATCTCGGCCAGGTCGGAAATCTCGGGCTCTTGCGCGGCGTTTTCGAGCACCGTCTCGCCCTCGGCCAGTGCGGCTGCCATGAGGAAGTTCTCGGTGCCCGTCACCGTGACCATGTCGGTGGTGATGCGAGCGCCCTTCAGGCGCTTCCGGCCACCATTCGAAAGTGCAGGCAGCTTGGCGATCATGTAGCCATGCTCGACCACGATTTCGGCGCCCATGGCGGCCAGGCCCTTGATGTGCTGGTCCACCGGGCGCGAGCCGATGGCGCAACCGCCGGGCAGCGACACCGTGGCCTCGCCAAAGCGCGCCAGCAGCGGGCCCAGCGCCAGCACGGAGGCGCGCATGGTCTTGACCAGTTCGTACGGGGCCTCGGGCGTGCTCAGCGCGCTGGCATCAATCCGCACCGTGCCGTCGTCGGCCCGCTCGGCCGCCACGCCCATGTTGCGGATGAGCTTGAGCATGGTGCTCACATCCTGCAGCTGGGGCACGTTGAGCAGCGTCACGGGCTCGGCCGTGAGCAGGGCGGCGCACAACTCCGGCAAGGCGGCGTTCTTGGCGCCAGACACCAGCACCTCGCCTTGCAAGCTGCGTCCGCCACGAATCAGGAGTTTGTCCATCTCTACCAACAAAAATATGAATGAAAATAGCCTCCAGCGCTTATCCGTCAAGCGCTAGCAGCTATAAATAAGTGAGCATTCAGGCGCGGCGCGTCACTGCGCCTGGGCCGCCCACTCGGCGGGCGTGAAGGTCTTCATCGACAGTGCATGCACTTCGTCGGTGTGCATTTTGGCGCCCAGCGTGGCGTACACGCGCTGGTGGCGCGCAATGGCGCGCTTGCCTTCAAACTCGGCCGAGACGATGGTGGCGTACCAATGGCGGCCGTCGCCTTCGAGCGTGATGTGTTCGCAGGCCAGGCCGGCAGCGATGATGTCTTTGAGTTGGTCAGCGGTCATGGTGGGGCGCTCGGAATCAATGAGGACTGACGCAAATCGGGATGCAACAACCGCCTCGCCCTGGAGGGGAGCGCTTGCCCGAACCTTGTTTTGCGTAAGTCATGTCAGTTACGGATTTTGTAGCCCGTGCGCAGCAGGTGCACGGCCAGCGCGCTCACGGCCATCCAGGCCACGCCCACGATAGTGAGGCTGAGCCAGGGCGATGTATCGCTCTGGCCGAAGAAGCCATAGCGGAACCCGTCGATCATGTAGAAAAACGGGTTGAGGTGGCTCACGGTCTGCCAGAACGGTGGCAGCGACTGGATGGAATAGAACACGCCCGACAGGAACGTCATGGGCACGACCACAAAGTTCTGGAACGCAGCGAGCTGGTCAAACTTGTCGGCCCACAGCCCCGCAATCAGCCCCAGCGTGGCAAGCAGGCCCGCCCCAGCACCGCAAACACCAGTATCCACAGCGGCGCCGCGAACTCCGGCCGCGCAAAGGCCAACGTGACGATGAACACCCCGAGCCCCACCACCAGCCCGCGCACCATCGATGAGCCAACGTACGCCACAAACCAGGCCCAGTGCGACAGCGGCGTGAGCAGCACAAACACCAGGCTGCCCATGATCTTGCTCTGTATCAGACTGGACGAGCTATTGGCAAAGGCGTTCTGCAGCACGCTCATCATCACGAGGCCCGGCACCAGAAACGCGGTGTAGCTGATGCGGTCGTAGACCTTGACGTGGTCTTCGAGCACATGGCCGAAGATCAGCAGGTACAGCACGGCCGTGAGCACGGGCGCGGCGACGGTCTGGAAGCTGACCTTCCAGAAACGCAGCACTTCTTTATAAAAAAGGGTCTGCCAGCCGGTCATCGTTGTGCCCCCACGCTCGGCACTGCCGTGTCCTCGCTGCCCCCCGAGGGGGCCGCGCCTTGCTTGGGGCGGCCCGGCGCGGCGGCGGTCGCAACCTCCGACATCGGGATATTGGAGGCCGATGTACCCGACATGACTTGCAGGAACACGTCCTCCAGATCCGGCCTGCGAATCTCCATGTCGTGCACCTCGACCCCTGCCACACGCAGGGCAGCCAAGTGGCTTTCAATCTCGGCCGCGTCGTGCGCGGGCAGTTGCACGATGCGGCCGGTGACACGCGCCACCCCCGCCAGCGCGGGCGGCAAGGCGGCATCCGTCTTGAACTGCAGGATGCTGCCCGAGGCCGCCTGCAGCAATTCACTGGTGCGGTTCAGCGCCACCATGCGGCCCGACTTGAGCATGGCAATGCGGCCACACAGCGCCTCGGCTTCTTCCAGGTAGTGCGTGGTCAGCAGCACGGTGTGGCCTTCCTTGTTCAGGCGGGCCACAAAATGCCAGAGGGTCTGGCGCAGTTCCACGTCCACACCGGCCGTGGGCTCGTCGAGCACGATGATGGGCGGCTTGTGCACCAGCGCCTGCGCCACCAGCACGCGGCGCTTCATGCCACCCGAGAGCTGGCGCATGTTGGCGTTGGCCTTGTCGGTGAGGCCCAGGTTCTCCAGCAGCTCGTCGATCCAGGCGTCGTTGTTCTTCACGCCAAAGTAGCCCGACTGGATGCGCAGCGACTCCCGCACATTGAAGAAGGGGTCGAACACCAGCTCTTGCGGCACCACGCCGAGCTTGCGGCGCGCATCTGCATACTGCGTCTGGACATCACTGCCCTGCACCAGCACGCGGCCGCTGGTGGCGCGCGCCAGGCCCGCAAGAATGCTGATCAGGGTGGTTTTACCGGCGCCGTTGGGGCCCAGGAGCCCGAAGAATTCGCCCTCCTGGATGTCCAGGCTGACGTCGTTGAGAGCTTGAAAGGGGCCTTTGGGCGTGGCAAAGGTCTTGGAGATGGCTTGGAAGGAGACTGCGGGCATGAAGGCAGGGATTTTAAGGCCTGGCCCTGATCCACGCTGACAACCCGGCTGTTAGGGCGCCTTGGTCCGCGGGGTCAGGACGCGGGCGCAAGCAGGGTGCCTACGCCATACAAGCCCGCCATGCCACGCAGCGCGGTGGGCAATCCCTGCACGGCGAAGGTCTTGCCCACGGACAAGGCCTCGCGGCGGCACTCGAGCAAAACCGCCAGTGCCGAGCTGTCAAACACCGTCATCGCACTGGCATCCACCACCACACCGGGTTCGCGGTGCACCCGCAGCCCCTGCAAAAGCATGTGCAGACAGGGCGTGGCCTGGCGGTGGGTGAGCTCGGGGGGAAGGACCAGCATGGCGAAGGCCTTATCAGCCCCTGACAGCGGCATTGGCCTTGTTGCGCGAAACCAGTGTCTCGATCAGCCCGTCGATGCCCTTGGCATTGATCTCCTGCGCAAACTGACTGCGGTAGGTTTCCACCAGCCACACGCCCAGCACGTTCAGGTTGTAGATCTTCCAGCCGGCGCCGTCGCCAGGGGTTTTCTCCAGCCGGTAGTCGAGCTGGATCGGGTCGCCACGTCCGACGATTTCGGTGCGCACGAGCACATCCTTGTCCTCCGGCGCAGCCCGCAGGGGCTTGAGCAGGATACGCTGGTCATTGACCTGGGCCAGGGCCCCGGCGTAAGTGCGGACCAGCAATATCTTGAACTCCTCCTGAAGCCTTTGCTGCTGTTCGGGCGAAGCCTGGCGCCAGCCTGGCCCCACGGCGGCGGCTGTCATGCGGCGGAAGTTGACGTTGGGCATCACCGTCTTGTCCACCAGCGCTATGACCTTGTTCAGATCGCCACCCTGGATGGCCTTGTCGGACTTCACGGTGTTCAGCACATCGGTGGACAGGCGCTTGATCAGCGCATCTGGTGCCTCATCGGCCGCTGCGGCCAAGAGTGGCATGCCCAAGGACACCACAGCAGCGGCAAACAATACCTGTCGGGCGAGGGATCGTCGGTTCATCATGTTATTTACTTTCTCATCCGATAGAGGGCGGCCAGCGCGGCAGCCCCTGAATTTCATTGTGGCGGGCAAGCCCCCGGTACTTGCGTCGGGGAGGTTGCGGGTTGCAAGCAAGTGCAACGCGCAGCCTGCCCGGGCAGTTCGCTGCACCAGCCACTCGACGGGCGCTACCGGGGGGGCTCTTCCGGAATGGAGCCATCGTTGCCGTTGATGTCCTCCGCCCGGCTGCCGTTGTGCGGATCGCCCGCCTGGCTGCGCACCTGCAGGAAGACATCACGGGTGAAACTGTATTTGTCCAGGGCGGCACTATCGAGCACGGAGCCCGCCCGCAAAAGGTTGGCACGGGTGTCCGTCAGGCGCAGCGCATAGAGCGAGTTGCGCGCGGAGACCGGGTCGACATAGCGCACCAAGTTACCCCGCATGTCCACAGGCAGTGCGAAGGTGTCCCGCACCGTGGACGGCCCCAGGAGGGGCAACACCAGATAAGGCCCGGTACCCACGCCCCACCGGCCGAGCGTCAGGCCAAAGTCCTGCTTGTAACGGTCTATACCCAGCTCGCTGGCCACATCGAGAACCCCGCCCAGCCCCATCACTGTATTGATGTTGACTCGCATGAACGTGGCCACCGAGGCTTCCGCACGAAGCTGCAGCACGTTGTTCACCAGCGACCAGACGTCCCCCAGGTTCGCAAAGAAATTACGGACCCCGGTGCGCACCGGTGCCGGCGTGATTTCCTGGTAGGCGGTGGCCACCGGTTTGAGCACCATCGCATCGACCTGTTCGTTGAACGTGGTCATGCTGCGGTTGTAGGATTCCAGCGGATCGCGCGGATCAGGATGCGCCACGGTGGCGCAGCCCGACAGCAGTGCACCGGCCAGCACCAGGCTGGCGCCTGCCGCAGCCCGCCGAAGCCTGCCGCCGGTAGGCAGGGCCAACTGTTCAGAGTTCTTCATTTTTTGTCACCTGCCCCTGCGGGCTTACCGCCGTCTTCGGCTTTGCTGTAGAGAAACTGCCCGATCAGGTTTTCGAGCACGACCGCCGACTGCGTGGCGGTCACCATGTCGCCGGCGGAAAGGTTCTGCTCGTCTGCCCCCGCTTCGATGCCGATGTACTGCTCGCCCAGCAAACCACTGGTGAGAATTTTGAGGGAGCTGTCCTTGGGGAAAGCGTAGCGGCTTTCCATTGCCAGGGTCACCCGCGCCTGGAAGGTCTTGTCGTCAAACGTGATGGACTCCACACGGCCGACCACCACGCCGGCACTGCGCACGGCAGCCTGAGGTTTGAGGCCGCCGATATTGTCAAAGCGCGCGGTAATGCGATAGCCCGACTGAAAGTTCAGGCTCAGCAGATTGGCCGACTGCAGCGCCAGAAACACCAGCGCCACAGCCCCCAGCATCACGAACAGGCCCACCCAGAGATCGTTTTTGGAGCGTTGCATTGTTTGATTCCCCTTCGCAGCCAGCATCGCCAGCTCAGATACTGAACATCAGGGCCGTGAGGATGAAGTCGAGCCCCAGCACCGCCAGACTCGCCACCACCACCGTGCGCGTGGTGGCGCGCGATACGCCCTCGGGCGTGGGTTTGGCGGTGTAACCCTGCAAGAGCGCCACGAACGTTACGGCAACACCGAAGACCACGCTCTTGAGCACCCCATTGCCCACGTCTTTCCACACGTCCACCCCGCCCTGCGTCTGGCTCCAGAAAGCGCCAGGGTCGATGCCGATCATGAGGACGCCGACGCCCCACCCGCCAATCACGCCCACCGCACTGAAGACGGCCGCCAGCAGGGGCATGACAATCACCCCAGCCCAGAAACGCGGTGCCAGAACGCGCTGCACCGGGTCCACCGCCATCATTTCCATCGCGCTGAGCTGCTCGCCTGCACGCATCAGACCAATCTCGGCCGTCAGCGACGTGCCCGCACGCCCCGCAAACAGCAGGGCGGTGACCACAGGCCCGAGCTCGCGCACCAGCGACAACGTGACCAGCAGCCCCAGTGCTTCGGACGAGCCATAGCGCTGCAGCGTGTAGTACCCCTGCAACCCCAGCACCAACCCGACGAACAGGCCGGATACCGCAATGATGGCGAGCGAGTAGTTGCCCAGAAAATGCACCTGGTCGCGCACCAGCGATGGCCGCACAAACGTGGCCCCGGCCAGCCGCACCAGCCGCACAAACAGGCGGGTGGCCATGCCAATGTCGGCAAGCTTGGCACGCACCGCAAACCCCACGTCGGACGGGTTGTACCAGCTCACGGTGCACGCCCTCCCACGGGTCCGAAGTCCTGCACGGCATCGGGGCCCGGGTAATGAAAGGGCACCGGCCCCGTGGGCAAGGCGTTCACAAACTGGTGAACCAGGGGGTCTGTGCTGGCACGCACCTCATCGGGCGTGCCCTGGGCCGCCACCACGCCCGGCCCGAGGATGATCACATGGTCTGCGAGCCGCAAGGTCTCTTCGAGGTCGTGCGAGACCACGATGCTGGTCAGACCCATGGCGTCGTTCAGCTGGCGGATCAGCTGCGCAGTCGTCCCCAGAGAGATGGGGTCGAGCCCTGCAAAAGGCTCGTCATACATGACCAGTTCCGGGTCCAGTGCAATGGCGCGTGCCAGGGCTACCCGCCGGGCCATCCCCCCCGAAATCTCGCTGGGCATGAGGTCACGCGCGCCCCGCAGGCCCACGGCGTGCAGCTTCATGAGGACTACATCGCGGATCAGTGCCTCGGACAGGTCCGTGTGCTCGCGCAACGGAAAGGCCACATTCTCAAAAACACTCAGATCGGTAAACAACGCGCCAAACTGGAACAGCATCCCCATGCGGCGGCGGACGGCATACAAGCCAGCCGCGTCGAGGCGACCCACGTCCTGCCCATCAAACAGGACTTCACCGCCCGAAGCCCGCTGCTGCCCCCCCAAGAGGCGCAGCACCGTGGTCTTGCCACCACCGGAGGCGCCCATCAATGCCGTGACCTTGCCACGCGGCACGGTCAGCGAGACGTCGCGCAGGATGGCCCGTTCCCCATAGGAGAACGTGACATTGCGCAGCTCGGCAAGGATGGAGGGATCGGACATGCAGAAACGATTCAGGGTTCGGGGGCGAAGTCGGTGTGCAGAGGATCTTGCGGCCACAGAAAAGCCGCGATGGTAGCTGAAGTTTCAAACATACATACATTCATGCATGTTTGCATCTTGAAGAATCACCTCACGAGATGCACGACACAAAGACGCCATGCAATTCCCGATTGACAGAACCCTCGATTGTGCCAACAAAGGTACTCGGCCGTTGGAGCTGAGGCCATGCGCCCGGACTGGCGGCACCGCGCCGGCTCTGGAAGGTGGAAGCCTCTCCTGGGCTGGCACCAATGCCCATGAAAAAACGGCGCCGCAGCGCCGTTCGATGTGGCATGTGCCGAAGACCTGTCAGCGTGGCAGGTCGGAGAACCCCATGAGGAACTCATCGACCGCACGTGCTGCCTGACGGCCCTCGCGGATGGCCCAGACCACCAGGCTCTGTCCACGGCGGATATCGCCGGCCGCAAACACCTTGGGCACATTGGTGGCATAACCGCCGTCGAAGTCGGTGGTGGCGCGGGCATTGCCCCGGGCATCCTTCTCAACACCAAAAGCCTCCAGCACCGGGGCCACCGGGCTCACAAAACCCATGGCCAGCAGCACCAGATCGGCCTGGTAGTGTTTCTCGGTGCCAGGCACTTCCACCAGCTTGCCGTCCTTGAACTCGACCTGCACCGTGGTCAGGCTCTTGACCTTGCCCTTTTCGCCCGTGAACTCCTTGGTGGAAATCGCGAACTCGCGCACACAGCCTTCTTCGTGGCTGGAGCTGGTGCGCAGCTTGAGCGGCCAGTAAGGCCAGGTCAGGGGCCGGTTTTCCACCTCGGGGGGCTGGGGCATCACCTCAAACTGGGTCACGCTGGCCGCGCCGTGGCGGTTGCTGGTGCCCACGCAGTCGCTGCCGGTGTCGCCGCCGCCAATCACGATGACGTGCTTGCCCGTGGCCATGATCTGGCCCTTGAGCTTGTCACCCGCATTGACCTTGTTTTGCTGGGGCAGGAACTCCATCGCGAAGTGGATGCCGTCGAGATCGCGGCCTGGCACGGGCAGGTCGCGCGACTGCTCGGCGCCGCCGGTCAGCAGCACGGCATCAAACTCTTTGTTCAGTTGCTCGGGCGTGACGGTTTCCTTGGCCCAGTTGGTGACCTTGGAGTCCTTGCCCAGGCCGTCCTTGGCAGCGCCCACGAACACGCCGGTGCGAAACACCACGCCTTCGGCTTCCATCTGCTTGACGCGGCGGTCGATGTGCGACTTTTCCATCTTGAAGTCAGGAATGCCGTAGCGCAGCAGGCCGCCCACGCGGTCGTTCTTTTCAAACAGCGTGACGCTGTGGCCTGCGCGGGCCAGTTGCTGGGCAGCGGCCAGGCCTGCGGGGCCCGAGCCGACCACGGCCACCTTCTTGCCCGTTTGGTGCTTGGCGGACGGGGCTTGACCCAGCCCTCTTCCCAGGCGCGGTCGATGATCGCGTGCTCGATGGACTTGATGCCCACGGCGTCGTCGTTCACGTTCAGCACGCAGGCCGCCTCGCAAGGCGCGGGGCAGATGCGGCCGGTGAACTCGGGGAAGTTGTTGGTGCTGTGCAGCACCTCGATCGCGCTCTTCCAGTCCGCGTGGTACACGAGGTCGTTGAAGTCCGGGATGATGTTGTTCACCGGGCAGCCGTTGTTGCAGAACGGCGTGCCGCAATCCATGCAGCGCGCGCCTTGCACCTTGGCCTGGCTCTCGTCGAGGCCGATGACAAATTCCTTGTAATGCTTCAGGCGCTCGGGCACGGGCTTGTAGCCCTCTTCGATGCGCTCGTATTCCATGAAGCCGGTAGTTTTTCCCATGACGATGTCCTTGTCTATGAATGCTGTGCGAAGGGGGATGGCGTCGCCTTACTTGGCGGGAGCCACTTCTTTTTTGGTAGCAGCTACCGCTGGTGTAGCGGACTCCTCCAGCACTTTTCGTTCATAAATTTCAGCCAACGCACGCTTGTACTCGGTCGGGAAGACCTTGACGAACTTGCTGCGTGATGCTGCCCAGTTGTCCAGCAACTCGCGCGCGCGCTTGCTGCCTGTCCAGCGGTTGTGGTCTTCCAGCAGCTTCTTGAGCTGCGCTTCATCGGTCTGGCCGTTGTGCCAGATGGCGCGGGGCACCGTGGCTTCCTGCTCCGTAGAAGAAAGGATGCGCTCCAGCGTCACCATGGACATGTTGCAGCGGGTGTCGAACTGGCCGTCTTCGTCGTACACATAGGCCACGCCGCCGCTCATGCCCGCCGCAAAGTTGCGGCCGGTCTTGCCGATCACCACCACGGTACCGCCAGTCATGTATTCGCAGCCATGGTCGCCCGTGCCTTCAACGACCGCCGTGGCACCCGACAGGCGAACGGCAAAGCGCTCACCTGCCACGCCGCTGAAGAAGGCCTCGCCCGTCGTCGCGCCATACATCACCGTGTTGCCCACGATGGTGTTGCGCACGGCGTCGCCGCGGAAGTCAATGCTGGGGCGCACGATGACGCGGCCACCCGACAGGCCCTTGCCCGTGTAGTCGTTGGCGTCGCCAATCAAGTACAGCGTGATGCCGCGTGTGAGGAACGCGCCGAACGACTGACCGCCCGTGCCTTCCAGCTGGATGCGGATGGTGTCGTCCGGCAGGCCCTCGGGATGCACCCGGGTCACCGCGCCCGACAGCATGGCGCCGACCGAGCGGTTCACGTTGCGCGCCACCTCGATGAACTGCACGCGCTCGCCCTTTTCAATGGCGGGCTTGCTGCGCTCGATGAGCTTGCGGTCCAGCGTGTGCTCGATGTTGTGGTCCTGCACATCCACATGGAAGCGCGGCACATCGGCGGGTACGTTGGGCTGGGCAAACAGACGGCTGAAGTCCAGGCCGCGGGCCTTCCAGTGTTCCAGGCCCTGGCGCGTGTCGAGCAGGTCGGTGCGGCCAATCAATTCGTCGAACTTCTTGATGCCCAGCTGGGCCATGATCTGGCGCACTTCTTCGGCGATGAAGAAAAAGTAGTTCACCACGTGTTCGGGCTTGCCGGAGAACTTCTTGCGCAGCTCGGGGTCTTGCGTGGCCACGCCCACCGGGCAGGTGTTCAGGTGGCACTTGCGCATCATGATGCAGCCCTCGACCACCAGCGGCGCGGTGGCAAAGCCGAACTCGTCGGCGCCCAGCAGCGCGCCGATGGCGACGTCTCGGCCGGTCTTCATCTGGCCGTCGGCCTGCACGCGGATGCGGCCGCGCAGGCGGTTCAGCACCAGGGTCTGCTGGGTTTCGGCCAGGCCGATTTCCCAAGGACCGCCCGCGTGCTTGATGGACGACCAGGGCGATGCGCCCGTGCCGCCGTCATGCCCGGCGATCACCACATGGTCGCTCTTGCACTTGGCCACGCCGGCTGCAATGGTGCCCACGCCCACTTCGGACACCAGCTTGACGCTGATGCCGGCGTGCGGTGCCACGTTCTTCAGGTCGTGGATCAGCTGGGCCAGGTCTTCGATCGAATAGATGTCATGGTGCGGTGGGGGCGAAATCAGACCCACGCCGGGCACGCTGTGGCGCAGCTTTCCGATGTAGTTGGACACCTTGCCGCCGGGCAGCTGGCCGCCTTCGCCGGGCTTGGCGCCCTGGGCCATCTTGATCTGGATCTGGTCGGCCGACGACAGGTATTCGGCCGTGACACCGAAGCGGCCCGAGGCCACCTGCTTGATGCGCGAGCGCAGCGAGTCACCATCTTGCAGCGGCAGGTCGACTTCGACGTTCTCGGTGCCGATCACGCTCTTCAAGGTGTCGCCCTTCTTGATCGGGATTCCCTTGAGTTCGTTGCGGTAGCGGGCGGCGTCTTCGCCGCCTTCGCCGGTGTTGCTCTTGCCGCCAATGCGGTTCATGGCCACGGCCAGCGTGGCATGCGCCTCGGTGGAGATGGAACCCAACGACATGGCGCCCGTGGCAAAGCGCTTGACGATTTCCTTGGCAGGTTCGACCTCATCAATCGAGATCGCCTTGGACGGATCGATCTTGAACTCGAACAGGCCGCGCAGCGTCATGTGGCGCTTGCTCTGGTCGTTGATGATCTGTGCGTATTCCTTGTACGTGTTCCAGTTGTTGGCGCGCGTGCTGTGCTGCAGCTTGGCAATCGCGTCAGGTGTCCACATGTGGTCTTCACCACGGGCGCGCCAGGCGTACTCGCCACCGGCGTCCAGCATGGTTTCGAGCACGGGGTCGTCGCCAAACGCGGCCTTGTGCATGCGGATGGCTTCTTCGGCGATCTCGAACACGCCGATGCCTTCCACACGGCTGGCGGTGCCGGTAAAGTACTTGCCCACGGTTTCCGTGTTCAGGCCGATGGCCTCGAACAGCTGGGCGCCGCAGTAGCTCATGTAGGTGCTCACGCCCATCTTGGACATGATCTTCGACAGGCCCTTTCCGATGGCCTTGACGTAGTTGTAGATCGCCTTGTCGGCCGACAGGTCACCGCCCAGGTCCTTGTGCATGTCGGCCAGGGTTTCCATGGCCAGGAAGGGATGCACGGCCTCGGCGCCGTAACCGGCCAGCACGGCGAAGTGGTGCACTTCGCGGGCAGTACCTGTCTCAACCACCAAACCGGCCGTGGTGCGCAGACCCGCAACCACCAGATGCTGGTGGATGGCAGACAGTGCCAGCAGCGCGGGGATGGCCACTTGTGTCGCGCTCACGGCGCGGTCGCTGATGATCAGGATGTTGGCGCCGCCCTTGATCGCGTCCACGGCCTGCGCGCACAGCGACGCCAGCTTGGCTTCCACGCCTTCACGGCCCCAGCTCAGCGGGTAGGTGATGTCGATGGTGGCGCTCTTGAACTTGCCGTTGGTGTGGCGTTCGATGTCGCGCAGCTTGGCCATGCCGGCAAAGTCGAGCACGGGCTGGCTCACTTCGAGCCGCATCGGCGGGTTGACCTGGTTGATGTCCAGCAGGTTGGGCTTGGGGCCGATGAAGCTGTTGAGCGACATCACGATGGCCTCGCGGATCGGGTCGATCGGCGGGTTGGTCACCTGGGCGAACAGCTGCTTGAAGTAGTTGTACAGCGGCTTGTTCTTGCCCGAGAGCACGGCCAGCGGACTGTCGTTGCCCATGGAGCCAATGCCTTCTTCGCCATTCTTGGCCATGGGGGCC
Source organism: Acidovorax sp. NO-1 (assembly GCF_000238595.1). Lineage (GTDB taxonomy): Bacteria > Pseudomonadota > Gammaproteobacteria > Burkholderiales > Burkholderiaceae_C > Acidovorax. The sequence goes on from NZ_AGTS01000078.1 coordinate 271,413, forward strand.
ATCAGGAACTTGATGTCTTCCTGGGTGTAGCCGAAGGCCTGCTGGCGATCCAGCAGCGGCAGGTCAGCCGTTTGTGGCGCGACTGCCTCGGCACCGGCTTCGATGCTGTCGAGCTTGATGCGCAGGTTCTCGATCCACTGCTTGTAGGGCTTGGTGTTGACGACGTTCGCTTTCAGCTCATCGTCGTCGATCATGCGGCCCTGTTCCAGGTCGATCAGAAACATCTTGCCGGGCTGCAGACGCCACTTGCGCACAATCTTGTTCTCGGGCACGGGCAGCACGCCCGATTCGGAACCCATGATCACCAGGTCGTCGTCGGTGATGCAGTAGCGCGAAGGACGCAGGCCGTTGCGGTCCAGCGTGGCGCCGATCTGGCGGCCATCGGTGAACACGATGGAAGCTGGGCCATCCCAGGGCTCCAGCATGGCAGCGTGGTATTCATAGAAGGCGCGGCGGCGCTCGTCCATGGTGGTGTGCTGCTCCCAGGGTTCCGGGATCATCATCATCACGGCCTGGCTGATGGGATAGCCGGCCATGGTCAACAGTTCGAGGCAGTTGTCGAACGTGGCGGTGTCGGATTGGTCGGCAAAGCTGATGGGGTAGAGCTTTTGCAGGTCGGCGGCCAGCACGGGCGAGGCCATCACGCCTTCGCGGGCCTTCATCCAGTTGTAGTTGCCCTTGACGGTGTTGATTTCACCGTTGTGCGCCACATAGCGGTAGGGGTGGGCCAGCGGCCATTCGGGGAAGGTGTTGGTGGAGAAACGCTGGTGCACCAGACCGATGGCCGAGACGCAGCGCTCGTCGGACAGGTCTTTGTAGTACACGCCCACCTGGTCGGCCAGCAGCAGGCCCTTGTAGACCACGGTGCGGCTGGACATGGACGGAACGTAGTATTCCTTGCTGTGCTTGAGCTTGAGCGCCTGGATGTTGGCGCTGGCCGTCTTGCGGATCACGTACAGCTTGCGCTCCAGCGCATCCTGCACGATCACGTCGTTGCCACGGCCAATGAACACCTGGCGCAGTATGGGCTCCTTCTTGCGCACGGTGGGCGACATGGGCATATCCACATTCACCGGCACATCGCGCCAGCCCAGCAGTACCTGGCCTTCGGCCTTGATGGCTCGCTCCATCTCCTGCTCGCAAGCCAGGCGGGAGGCATGCTCCTTGGGCAAGAAGATCATGCCGACGCCATATTCGCCCGCCGCCGGAAGGGCCACGCCCTGCTTGGCCATCTCTTCGCGGTACAGCGCGTCAGGGATCTGGATCAGGATGCCGGCGCCGTCGCCCATCAGCGGGTCGGCACCCACCGCACCACGGTGGTCGATGTTTTCCAGAATCTTCAGGGCCTGCGTCACGATGTCGTGGCGCTTGATGCCCTTGATATGGGCCACAAACCCGAGGCCGCAGGCGTCGTGTTCGTTACCCGATGAATACAAACCGTGTTGTTGCAGATGCTGGATCTCGGCAGCCGTGGTCATGGCGCACTCCTATATTTTTCGCAGGGAGTCGGAGATTAGTGCATTGCAACATGCCTTGGCAAGCAAATTAATTGGGGTCAGGTTCAATATTGTCAGGCCGATTCTGCGTATTGCATATATTTGGGGACACATCAAATTAGATAGCATTACCCACAACAGCGGCAATCATCTGACGTCGGTTTATTTGGTATTTTTCAGTGGGGGCCTACCCGCCTGGCTGCGGTTAATGCGTCGCGGTGTGTGTTGTTGCAGGGTTTGCAAAAACCCTGGCTCGCCCAGAGCCCAGCCACTCAGAGCGGAGGTGGTGAGATCCGCCTGGTCCTGCGAGCCGATGCCCGCCTGTACCAAAGCGGCGTATGCCGCCTCGCGAGCAAAGGGTGTGTTGCCCAGCGCCCAATAAAGGGCATGCGGTGTGAGCAGCCGCTCATGGCGCAGCCCCAGCCAGTGGGCGTGGCTTGACCACGGATAGTCAGAGGCTTGCGCCACGTGCCCCGCCCGAACCGGATTGAGATCAACATAGGCCATGCATGCCAGCAAGTACCGTTCTGGCTGCAGCACCGTGGAGCGGTAGCGCCCTTCCCACAACGTGCCCGTACGGCCATGGCGCCGGTTGAAATACTGCACATATCGGCGTCCTACGGACTGCATGAACTGCGGCAAGGCAGTACCACTAGCGGGTGTTACCAGCAGATGGAAATGGTTGTCCATCAGCACATAGGCATGAACCGCCACGCCATATTTCTGCGCGTTTTCTGCCAACAACGCGAGCATCATTTCAAAGTCTTCGCTATCTACAAAGATGCGCTGGCGGTTGTTTCCACGCTGGATGACGTGGTGAAGATGACCGGGCAGGTTCAGGCGCGGGAGACGGGCCATTGGCAGTGAGTCTTTTTGGTTTATGGTGGACAGATCTTTGCCCGATTATTGATGGCTGCGGTCGATCCACTTGTCAACAGAGTTTGGCGGCACAATTTGCCTTCGCACACACAGACATCCGCACAGTCCATACAACCCCACAGAGGACTCATATGAACGTTTCCCGATACCTCCTCATCGGCGCACTTGCCATCGCTGCAACCCTGACCGCCTGCGGTGGCGGGGGCCCAGACGGTTATTACAACCAGATGACCCGGGATTCGCAGCGTGCTGCGGCACGCGACGCAGATACAGCTGCCCGCGTCAAGGCTGCCATCATGGCGGATGTGCGAATCAGTGGGCGCGCCAACATTACGGTCAACGTCGTAGACGGCGTAGCAGAACTGCGCGGCGACGCCAACGATCCGCAAGAACGGCTGCTGGCCAACGACATTGCGCGTCGAACCTACGGAGTCCGCCAGGTGATCAACAACATGCTGTCGAACTGAAGCTCACCACCAGGCCGGCTCCAGAGGCGTCTTAAACAGGAGCGGCGGCGCGGGCGAAGCGGTGTGCCAGCGCCTCCTGCAGACCAAACTCGGCCAGGATGGCCTGCAATCGACTGGCGGCACTGCGCTTGTTCTGGCCGGTGTAGCGGGCAATGATGAGCTCGTTCTTCATGCTGTGCTCCCAGCCTACCAACTCAGTCACCGTGACTTGGTAGCCGTTGGCCTCCAGATAGAGACAGCGCAACACATTGGTGACCTGACTGCCCAGTTCACGGGTGTGCAGCGGGTGGCGCCACAATTCGGCCAACGGCGTGCGTGACAACTGCAACGCCTTTCCCTGCCGCAGGCAAGCCGCCATTTCCGCCTGACAACACGGCACCAGCACCATGGCCCGGGCCTTTTTCTCCAGCCCGAATGCGATGGCATCATCGGTGGCTGTGTCGCAGGCATGCAGTGCTGTCACAACATCGATATGGCCGGGGAGTTCCGCGACTTCGGCGGATTCCGCCACAGAAACATTCAGGAACGACATACGCTCGAACCCGAGTTTTTGCGCCAGCTCCCTGGATTTTTCCACCAGATTCGCGCGCGTCTCCACTCCGTAAATGTGCCCGCGTCCCAATGCCTTGAAATACAGGTCGTACAAAATGAAGCCGAGATACGACTTGCCGGCCCCATGGTCCGCCAGCGTCGGATGGTGGTTTGTGACGGCAAGCTCGGCAAGCAGCGGCTCTATGAAGTTGAACAGGTGGTATACCTGCTTGAGCTTGCGGCGCGAGTCCTGGTTCAGCCGCCCTTCGCGGGTGAGGATGTGCAACTCCTTGAGCAGCTCGACCGACTGCCCAGGCCGCAGTTCAGAAAGTTCTTCGTAGCCCCCGCGAGCAGGGACTTTTGTTGGATGCGCTGCTTGCAAATGTGAAAGAACCTGCCCGGAGTCGGTGCGCTTTGCCATCACCGCACCTCTTTTCTCTCGGCCCGGGCTTCGAGCCCGGATGGACCGGACTGCGCCCCCACCTGCAGGTCGCTCCAGCCCTGCACACCCAGAGCCTGCAGCGTCGCCACGTTCCGCTCGAAAATCAACTCAGCCTCGGGGAACACCTCTACTGCACGGTCAATGCTCTCCTCCCGCAGCAAATGCAACGTGGGGTAAGGGGAGCGGTTGGTGCAGTTGGTCACATCGTCCGGATGCGTACCAGCAAATTGGTACTTCGGATGAAAACTGGCAATCTGCAGCGTGCCGTCAAGGCCCAGCTCTTCCAGCAGCGCATCGGCCTCGGCCAAAAAATCATTGAAGTCCAGAAAATCATCGAGGCAGTTGGCCAGAATCAACAACGTGGTTTCCCGGGTTTCAACCGGCATTGCCACCAGTGCCAGCAGCTCTGCCCGCAGAAGGTCCCGCAGCTCCTTCACACACTCGGTGAAAGCAACTGCATAGTGGATCTGGTTCTTGACATGAACACCCTTGGCGAACGGACACAGGTTGAGGCCAATCACCGCCCGTTCCAACCAATGCACCGTGTCGCGAATGATCAAGTCGGCAGAATGTGGTGCAGGTGGCGAACCGTTCGAAGGAGAGCAATGGGTCATGGATGGGGCGCGTGCGCGCGCTGGCAGATGTGGCAAATTTTACCGGGGAGGCCATGCCACCCCAGCCGCAAGCTCACTCGAACAGTCGGCGCCCTGTCAGGCGCTCGTGCTCACGCGTTGCAAACCGGTCCGTCATGCCCGCGATGAAGTCCGCAACCGCGCGCGCGCGCACTGGCGCTTCACTGGACAATGCGTGATCGGTGATAGTTGCCTTCATTTCATGCGGGTCGGAGGTGTACACCGCAAACAGGTCACGCACCACCTCTTGTGCGCGCGTGGTGGTTTCCATCACGCGAGGGTGCCGGTACAGGTTTTTGAAAAGAAACTGCTTCAGCTCCTGCGACCCGGTGCGCATCGCGTCGCCAAATTTCACCAATGTAGGCGCCTCGCGCACGGCCTGAGCGTCAAGGGGCGCCAGCTCATCCAATGCTAGTCGCGTGGCATCAATCACGTCATACACCTGCGCACTGAGCATGCGCCGGATGGCCTCATACAGCAGGCGCCTGTGCAGCCGGGGCTCTCGGAGCTCCGGAAATTCCGCCTGTGCCATGACCCTGTAGCGATCGAAAAGCTCCACGTCGCGCAACTGCTCCAACGTGATCAGCCCTGAGCGAACCCCGTCATCAATATCGTGCGCGTTGTACGCAATTTCGTCCGCCAGATTGCACAACTGCGCCTCCAGGCTGGGTTGCTCCCGTCGCAAGAATCTGGCCCCTACTCCACCCGGTTCGTCCAGTTCCAGTTGCTTCGCGGTTGCTCTGGAACAGTGCTTCAGGATGCCTTCCCGCGTCTCAAAGGTCAGATTCAGCCCGTCGTACTGCGGGTAGCGCTCTTCCAGTTTGTCCACCACGCGCAGGCTCTGCAGGTTGTGCTCAAAGCCTCCATACCCTGCCATACAGGCATTCAGTGCGTCCTGCCCGGCGTGCCCGAACGGTGTGTGGCCCAGGTCGTGTGCGAGCGAGATGGCCTCGACGAGGTCCTCATTGATCCGCAATGACCGGGCGATGGAGCGGCCGAGCTGGGCGACCTCCAGCGAGTGGGTCAGCCGCGTCCGAAACAGGTCGCCCTCGTGATTCAGAAACACCTGGGTCTTGTAGACCAGCCGCCTGAACGCCGTCGAATGCACGATACGGTCCCGGTCCCGCTGGTATTCCGTGCGCGTAGGAGCCGGCGTTTCCGCATGGCGGCGACCCCGCGTAGCGCCAGGGTCACAGGCAAACGCCGCAAGTTCAGATATATGAGTCAAAACAGCCGCTAGCGCTTATCCAGCAAGTGCAAATAGCTATAAATATAATAGCAATCCACAGTATTAATGTGGGCCATATGCACAGCAGGCGTCTATTACTTCACGTACCAGACTATCTGGCGCCGAGCGCACCGCAGCCTTGCCTGGGCCGTCAATCACAACAAAGCGTATTTCGCCAGCTTCGGATTTTTTATCCACACGCATGAGCTCCAGGTACCGGCCCGCATTGTCCGCCGCGTCCAGCACCGGGCCCCGCGTCGGGAGGCCAGCCCGCTCAATGAGCCGCTTGAGGCGGCTTACAAAACTGGTGTCCACCAAACCCAGCCTGAACGAAAGTTCGGCCGCCATCACCATCCCGGCACCCACACCTTCTCCATGTAGCCATTGGCCATATCCCAGGCCAGCTTCAATGGCATGACCGAAGGTGTGCCCGAAGTTCAGGATAGCGCGAAGGCCACTCTCTTTTTCGTCTTGTCCCACCACCCACGCCTTGATTTCACAACTGCGCTTGACGGCATGCGCCAGTGCTTGTGGTTCTTTATTCAGAACGGCATCAATCGAGACCTCCAACCACTCCATGAACTGCATGTCCGCGATCGGGCCATATTTGATGACCTCTGCGAGCCCTGCACTCATCTCTCGGGCAGGCAGGGTATCCAGCGTAGCCAAATCGCAAAGCACCAAGCGCGGCTGATAGAACGCTCCGATCATGTTCTTGCCAAGCGGGTGGTTGATGGCCGTTTTACCGCCAACCGAGGAATCAACCTGCGCAAGCAAAGTGGTGGGTATCTGCACAAACGGCACCCCCCGCATATACGTTGCAGCAGCAAAACCAGTCATATCTCCGATAACTCCGCCGCCGAGTGCATACAACACGGCTTTCCTGTCAAAAGCCCCGCGCAACAACGCATCGAAGATCAGTTCCAAGCTCTGCCAGTTCTTGTACTGCTCTCCATCCGGCAATACCACTGTGCGTACGACACCATAGTGCCCAGAAAGCGCCTGCTCCAGCACCAAGCCGTAGTGAGCAGCAACAGTTTCGTTGGTAACAATCAGCGCCGCGCTGCCTAAGGGGAACAGGCAGGAAGCCGGACTCTGCTGCGCAATTAAGCCTTCGCCCACGTGAATTTCATAGCTTCGGTCGCCCAATGCGATTTGAATCTGTGACGTGACGATTGGGGCTGTAGAAACGCTGGTGTTCATCTGCGTATGAGAAGTTAAAAGGCCTCAGTGCACTTGCACTGAGGCCCAATACATGACCCTTTACCGGGCGTATTAGGTTACGGACATCCGGCACCGGCCACGGTTATTCGCACTTTACGGGTAGTGGACAGCGTGCCCTTCGTCGCCGTCACAAAAAAGTCGTTGTTTCCACAACCCCCAGGTGCAGCAGGTGCAGTCCCGACCAAGATGCCTTGCGCACTAAGCGTCAGCCAGCCTGGAAGAGCAGTACCCGCCCAAGTCACCACACCAGTTGCAGGTCCACCGGATGCTGTAAGTGCGTAAAGATAACTTTGGCCAGCAGTTGCACCAGCAAGTGGGCAAGCAGTGTTGATATCTGAGCCGCAACCGCTCAAATTAATAGTTAGCGGATCGACAATTGCAGAGCCGGAAATGGTCATGGTGAAATTGGCCTGATCAACATTGCCTGCGCTATCAACCACACGCACTGCAAAACTGACATCCCCAGGTTCACGCATGTTGGGCGTACCAGAAATGACCCCGGACGAGCTCAGCGACAATCCTGCTGGCAGCGAGCTCAGCGCGGACCAAGTGTAGGGCGGCAAACCGCCTTCCGCTTCGAGAACGAAGCTGAAGGGAACCCCGTTTGTGGGCTCAGCGTCCACCGACGTCGTGGTGATCTCCAAAGGCTCAAGGGTCGGAGCTACACGATCCGTGGCTTGAACAACCAGCAGCGCTGTGATGGGCATCTGAATGCCATTAGTCACATCGTTATCACTACGGTCAGCGACCATCTCCAGGAGGATCGGACCCACGTTGGGGCCACTTGACAACGCGAACAATCCAACACCGCCAATGGTCTTCACCTGTAGCGAGTTACCAGACTGCGCGCCTGCTACCAAGCGAGCACCAGTGGCCGCATCCCCCACGGGGCGGATGCTCACTTGGAGATTCGCGTTAGTGGGTGCAGGAAGAGGCTGATTGGCATCATCAAGCACATATGCGTCGATCGCAGTCGATACGCGCAAGTTACTGGTGTTGCCTTGGGTGCCTAAAACCGGATAGGCGGCTACGCCAGCAATACTGGCTGCCATACCTGTACTGGCGCCTACAGTAATATTCACGCTCGCGGACTCACGCTGAGTACTTACTGGATTGGTAACCGTGCAAATAATTCTCGCCACGCCTGCCTGCTCTGCAGCGTGAAAATGAAACCTAGCACCACCCGAGTTTGCACCAAGCGTGATGGCACTGTAAGCCAATGGATTTCCGTCTTCATCCTCGTGCTCTTCGTCGCCATCCAGGTAATACAATGATCCAGAATTCAGACCTTGATCGACCCTGCAAGCGAATATATCTTCTTCACCATCGGGAATTGGCTTACCGCCTTCCCGGGCTTCGACGTATAGCGTGGTCGTAAAAGGTGCATATACACCCAGTCCCGCAGGATACCCTCCGATGTTCACCGGCAGTTGAGTTTTTTCGGCACGCAGCGTAATGGTGTATTTCAGATCGCTTTGACCAGGATCTCCCCCACCACCCCCACATGCAGCGAGTACCGAGGCAAATAGCAAAGTCGACAATTTGGCGATTTTAATCATCTCTATTCCAATTAAATTATTACCTAATAGCAGAGCGCTCAGTTAGAACTTTAGGTGTAATAAAGATAAGCATTTCCTGCTTATTCATTTGCTTAGTTTTTGTTTTAAACAAATTCCCAACCGCAGGAAGGTCACCCAAGAAAGGCACCTTGGCTTCGGCGTTATCTTCGAAAAGTTCAAAAATGCCACCAATCACCACGGTTCCGCCGTTCTCTACCAAGACCTGTGTCTTAATATGTTTTGTATTGATAGCTCGCACATTCTGAAGAATCTCGCCCGGACTATCCTTATTCACATCCAGATCCAGAATAATATTTCCTTCTGGTGTAATTTGGGGCAATACTTCGAGCTTCAAAACAGCCTTCTTGAAGGCGATAACCGTACCCCCATTGGGCGCAGTAACCGGATATGGAAACTCGGTCCCCTGCTCAATCGAAGCCTTGGTTTGATCCGCAGTTACCACGCGGGGGCTGGAAACAATTTTCCCTTTCCCGTCCGCTTCCATTGCTGAAATTTCCAGATTCAGGAATCTGTTTGCCGCGGCATTGAAAATGGAAATCGCAAAACTTGCAGCATCAAAGCCCCCCTGGGCTTGCGCCGGCAGATTGACAAAGTTCCCCAGCGTGTTGGTCGCACCGCCAGCCCCCGAAGAAGCGACCGCGTTGCTGTAACTTGTGCCAAACGCGACACTATTACCGCCACCAATATTGTATCCGCCAGTTCCACCCCGCCCAGCCCGCAGATCGGTACCACCCAAGCGGACGCCAAGTGATCGACCGAATGTGTCCGAAGCCTCTACAATTCTCGCCTCGATCATTACTTGACGAACCGCTACATCGAGAGTAGAAAGCAATTGGCGCACCTCTTCCAACTTGCTGGCGGTATCAGTTACAAACAACTGATTTGTTCTAGGTTCGGCAATAGCGCTTCCCCGCTCAGAGAGAAATCGATTAGAAGTTCCTGACCCACCGCTTGAAGTACTAAGCTGCGCGACCATATCGACAGCTTTGGCGTAATTCATTTGAAAGGCCTGTGTTCTCAATGGCTCCAATTTCTGGATTGACAAAGCAGCTTCGTAGTCCTTCTTGACACGGTCGTCAATCTCATCTTTGGGCGCAATCCACAGAACGGTTCCGGACTTGCGCATGCCAAGCCCCTTGGCGTCCATGATAATTTGAAGCGCTTGGTCCCAGGGTACATCTTTGAGACGCAGCGTCAATGAACCGGTAACAGTATCAGACGTTACGATATTGAAATCTGTAAAATCTGCTATCACTTGAAGCAAAGAGCGAACTTCGATATTTTGAAAATTAAGCGACAGCTTTTCCCCACTGTATCCAGGGCCTTGGGTGAGCTTGTTCAGGTCAACCTTTTTCTGCCGCACCTCTACCACAAACTGGCTATCGCTTTGGTACGCACTGTGTTCCCACTCACCAATTGGCTCAATGGTCATTCTGACCCTGTCACCCTGCTGGATTGTAGTAATCGCCTGTACCGGAGTTCCAAAATCTCCCACATCCAGACGACGTCGCAACCCCTCTGGCAGGCTCGATCGCAGAAAATCCACCACCAAACCTTTGCCTTGCTGGCGTATGTCAACACCTACTTGGCTTGAGGGGAGTGACACCACTACCCTGCCTGAACCGTCAGCTCCGCGCCTGAAATCAACATCTTTGAGCGTCTGAGCGTCCAGGCTTGCTGAGTCAGCAAACACGCTAGGCTGAACCGATTGAACTGCCGGGGTGGAGGAAGAAGCAACTCCCAGAGAAATTAACAGAGATTTACCCTGAATTTCTGCTTGGTACGACGTGGCTTGCTTCAAGTTGAGCACAACACGTGAGCGATCACCCGCTTGCACAACATTGACTGTTTTCACATTCCCTTGATTGACGTCGAAGACTGTCTTTCCCGATGCATTGGAGGCACTGGGAAAATCAAGTGCGATTCGCGGAGGCGATTGAATCGAGAATCCAGTGGGCAACGCAGCCAGCGGTTCAGAGAAATCGATGCGAACAACGTCGACACCATTTTGCATACTCCCGGCAACTGACTGAATAAGTGTCTGTGTGTAGCCGGAAATAGGCACCAAAATTGCAATCGAGAACCCGGTCGCGATTCTATAAATTTTGGTCAAGTCGATTTTGAAATATTTCATTTACTGCCCTCTTGCAAATCCAGCGCCGCAGCACGTTCAATCCAATCGCCAGTCGCATCCTGGACAATCTCACGCAACTGAATCGAGTTTTCGGTGATCTTCACGATTTTCCCGTAATTTTGTCCAACGTAATTTCCCACGCGGACTTGATACAGCAACTTATCCACTCTCAGCAACGCTGTTGGAACACCCTTTTTGTCCAGGCTACCGACCATTGCCATGACATCCAACGGATACGCTTCCAGCGGCTCTTTTCGTCGAGCCATTTCCGGAGCAATCAACGCAGCATTCGAGGCCGATTGGTTAGTCTCACGCCTGAGTGCCTGCGTCAACTTGACTGAATTAAACGGCTCTACACCTGACTCCATAGAGTAAGTTTGCGGTAAAAACTGCTTTGGCTCGGATAAAGGGGTCACACGTGGCTTGGTCGTGGCGCGCAAATCCGACATCCATTGGCGCAATTCGTCGTCTCCAGTGGAACCGCATCCGACAACAAGAATCGACATAAGTAATGCTAAAAACAGTTGCATACGCTTCATTTCTTGCCCCCCTGCGTCACTTGCTTCTGGGCTTGAATCTCTTCCGGATCCAAATACCTGAACGTACGGGCAGTTGCCTCCATCGTCAATGTTGAGCCGTCCTTATCCTTAGCCTGGGGAGGAGCGATCGATATGTTGTTAAGCGTTACAATTCGCGACAGATGAGCGATATCGGACGCAAACGAACCCATATCGTGGTATTTTCCGGTAACACGTATCTGAATAGGAAGCTCAGCGTAGTATTCTTTAACGACAACCTGCCCGGGTCGAAATAGCTCGAATTGCAAGCTGCGGCCAAGCCCTGCCTGGTTAATGTCGGAAAGAAGCGCAGCCATCTCGGCTTTACTCGGCAACTGTTTCTCGAGCTGTATAACATACTGCTGCACTTGCTCCCGCTGTCGTTTCAGAGCCTCCAAACTTACCGCTTTAACAAGTTTAGTTTGATAATCTTGTCGGAGAGTTTGTTCTTTTGCCACCTCAGCCTGAAGCTCCACCTCATACTCGTTAATCTTTGCGAACCACAACCCCGCAGCAACGCCGACTGCAATAAAAACACAGAGCAGAACTTTTGGCGCAATTGGCCACAAGGACGGGTCTTTAGTGTCAAGATTCCGAAACTGCCTGGAAATATTTTCCTGAACGACAGCGAAATCAATGCTATTTTTTGATTTTTTTGCCATGTTCAATTTCCAGTCGCAACGCTTGCCGCACCCATACTTTTCTGCGCTTCGGCGGTTCTCATCAAACGAAAACGCAGATTAAAGGTCGAGACTCGACGCTGATCTCTCGGCGTGAGTGCGATGTTGCTCGCAACAATCTCTACCAATTCGGGTTTCGACAACCATGGGGTATTGTCAGTAAGATTCCGGAGCATCTCAGACACGCGCTCGTTAGATTGAGCGACGCCTTGCATCGCGATAACTTGCTCCGTCTGTTTGATGCTGGTTACATATGCACCCTCAGGAATCTGCCGCACAAGTTCATTCAACAAGTGGACAGGAAGATTTCGATCGGACTGCAGGTCCTCCACAGCTTTTTGTCGCGCGCGCAAGGCGGCAATTTCATCTTCAATGGTGGCGATTTCCTTGATTTGCCCCTCCAGAACTTTTATCTCGCTCTGCAGAAACGCATTACGCTCCTGTTGATTGGTAATCATCATTTGAAACCACCAATAAACCGCACCAGCAATCGCCAAGCCCACAAGGAACGATGCGAACATCGTTGCCTGAAAAGCCTCTTTGCGACGTTTTCGCGCCGCTTCCCGATGGGGGAGTAAGTTGATGAGTATCACTGCAGGAACCTCCGCATGGCCAAGCCGCACGACGTCAGATACGAAGGAGCCTCACGTACCATTTTCTTCAACCGCACGGAACTTCCGATTTCCATCCCATCAAAGGGATTGACCGCGCTACATGCAAAGCCGGTTTGCTGGGTTACGGCCTCCGTTAGGCCAGGCAATGGTGCCGATCCACCCGCCAGCATGACGTGATCAACACGGTTGTGAGGGGTGCTTGTGAAGAAGAACTGCAATGCACGACCGATTTCCTGGGCCATACTGTCGACAAAAGGACGGAGAACGGCGGACTGATAATCTTCCGGCAGGTCGCCGTTTCTTTTTTTGCTCTCAGCTTCTTCAACGGAGAAGCCGTATTGTCGGACGATCAGTTGCGTCAGCTGGGCGCCGCCAAAAGCCTGATCCCGGTCATACAGCACTTCGTCATTCCGGATGACCTGCATGCTGGTAGTCAAAGCTCCCACTTCAAAGAGAGCAACCATCGCATCGACGCCCTTCTTTGGCAGCGCTTCTATAAGACGCCCGGCAGCCAAGCGTGATGCATGAGATTCGATGTCTACAACCACCGGCTTCAGGCCTGCTGCCTCAGCAAGCCCTTGGCGATCCTGAACCTTTTCGCGCCGGGACGCAGCTATCAGAACTTCCACGTCACCGGGCGCGTTTTTGCTGGGCCCAATGACACAAAAATCCAGACTCACTTCATCAAGGGAAAACGGGATATATTGGTTTGCTTCGGATTCAACCTGAACCTCCAGCTCCTGCTCCGTCATGCCGCCGGGCAGCGTGATCTTCTTGGTGATGACTGCTGACGGAGGCAATGCCAAGGCAACGTTTTTGGTACGCGTGCCGCTTTTCTTAACGACGCGGCGCAGGGCATCGGCGACTTCGTCGAATTTTTCGATGTTGCCGTCCGTGATCCAACCACGTTCCAGCGGTTCGATCGCACAACGCTCCAACACCAAGCTGCCTGCCTTATCGCGCCCGAGCTCCACCAGCTTCACGCTGGAAGAGCTGATGTCGATTCCCAGCAGCGGCGGAGACTGGCGACTGAACAAAGACCCCATTGAGCTCAAGATTGGTCCCCTGTAACTTGCCAAAATGAGGCAACAAAACTTAACACTTCACATGAATGCTATCAGTAAGATAGTTCTCCGGCAAAGATTTTTCCCCGCGTAACAATTGTGGAGCGTTGCCAAAAGCAGACGATTTTTAGGGTGTCTGTGGCACCGTTTGATGGCTTTGGAAGACCGTTCGGGTCCCTCCCGTCCGCAAGCCGAGCGATTTTCCGGTCGCCGCATCGAGAGATTTTTATAATGAGCGGTCTTACTCCGGAGCGATATGCCGCCCTCTTCACCCAAGCCTTCCGATCAGCGGGGATCAACACCTGCAACACCACGCCGCAATTGGCTGTTCTGGCTCGGGCGCGCAGTTCTTTGGTTAACGGGCATCACGGCTGCGGCAGCGGTTGCGCTGGCCTTGGCTGTGGCACTTGCCCTGTCAGTTGCCTACCCCAACCTGCCGGACATCTCTGATCTGGCGGACTATCGTCCCAAGCTGCCCTTGCGAATCTACTCGTCCGAGGGAGCGATGCTGGGGGAATTTGGCGAGGAACGACGCAACCTCACCCCCATCGGTGAGATCCCGAAAGTCATGAAAGACGCCGTCCTGGCCATTGAGGACGCGAGGTTCTTTCAACACGGAGGCGTGGACTACAAGGGCGTCATTCGCGCAGGACTCGCCAACCTGGGGAGAGTCAAAAGCCAGGGTGCTTCGACGATCACGATGCAAGTTGCGCGGAATGTGTATCTCTCATCCGAAAAAACATTTACTCGCAAAATTTACGAAGTCTTACTGACATTCAAGCTTGAGCATCTGCTGACAAAAGACCAGATTCTCGAGATTTATATGAACCAGATTTTTCTGGGTAACCGTGCTTACGGTTTTTCTGCAGCATCCGAAACTTATTTCGGCAAGCCGCTCAAATCTGTCACCGTCGCCGAGGCGGCGATGCTCGCGGGCCTTCCGAAGGCACCTTCCGCCTACAACCCGATCAGCAACCCCAAGCGCGCGCGCGCAAGGCAGCTTCACATCATCGAACGCATGGAGGAAAACGGATTCATCACCGCTGCACAGGCGGCACAGGCCAAGGACGAGGAACTCAAGATCCGTACCGGGCCTGACAACACCCGAGTCCATGCCGAGTACGTTGCCGAGATGGCACGCCAGCTGATTTTCGCCCAGTATGGCAATGAGGCGTACACCCGAGGGCTGAACGTATACACGACCCTCAACGCGGCGGAACAAGAGGTCGCGTACGTGGCGCTGCGCAAGGGCATCATGGATTACGAGCGTCGACAACAGTACCGCGGCCCGGAAAAGTTCGTGACCCTGCCCTCCACTCCCCAGGAGGTTGAAGACGCCATTGACGATGCCCTGGCCAACCACCCCGACAACGGAGACGTACTCTCAGCCGTAGTGCTGGAAGCGACGCCGCGCAAGATCGTCGCCGCCCGTGCCAATGGTGACACGCTCGAGATCACCGGTGACGGGCTCAAACCTGCCCAGTCGGGCCTGAGTGACAAGGCGCCCCCCAATATCAAGATTCGACGCGGTGCGGTGATCCGTGTGGTCAAGACGCCCAAGAATACCTGGGAGATCACGCAGCTCCCCGAGGTCGAAGGGGCATTTGTGGCGCTCGATCCACGCACCGGCGCCATCCGGGCCTTGGTGGGTGGCTTTGACTTTGACAAGAACAAGTTCAACCACGCTTCGCAGGCATGGCGCCAGCCGGGATCCAGCTTCAAGCCGTTCATCTACTCCGCGGCCCTGGAAAAAGGCTTTACCCCTGCGACGGTTGTCAACGATGCGCCTCTGTTTTTCGACGCTGGCGTCACCGGGGGGCAGCCCTGGGAACCCAAAAACTATGACGGCAAATACGACGGGCCCATGAGCGTGCGCACGGGGCTGGCGAAGTCGAAGAACATGATCTCGATCCGCATCTTGCAGGCCGTAGGCCCCAAGACCGGCCAGCAGTGGGTCTCCAAGTTTGGCTTCGACGCCGACAAACACCCCCCGTTCCTCACGATGGCGCTGGGCGCCGGATCGGTCACGCCACTGCAGCTTGCCACCGGCTATTCGGTGTTTGCCAATGGAGGCTACCGCGTCAACCCCTGGCTGATTGCCAAGGTGACCGATCACAAAGGACGTGTGATCTCGGAGATCACGCCACCTGTGCTCAGCGAACAACCGCGCGCCATTGATGCCCGCAACGCCTTCGTCATGAACAGTCTGCTGCAGGAGGTGACCCGCTCAGGCACTGCTGCGCGCGCGCAGGCCACATTGAAGCGGCCGGACCTGCATGGCAAGACCGGAACCACCAACGATTCGGTGGATGCGTGGTTTGCCGGATACCAGTCCACCATCGCGGCGGTGACCTGGATTGGCTATGACACGCCCCGCAACCTCGGTAGCCGCGAAACCGGTGGCGGCCTTAGCCTGCCGGTGTGGATCCACTTCATGGAGCGCGCCCTCAAGGGCGTACCGGTGAGTGAGCCCACTGTGCCGGCCGGGGTGGTCAATGTAGGTGGCGAATGGTTCTATGAGGAATACGCCCGCAACAGCGGGGTTTCCAGTCTGGGCCTGGACGACCGCTCGGCCCCTGCGGCCGTATCACCCTCCGCACCACCGCCGCCGGAAGAGAGAAGCCGCATTCTCGATCTGTTCAGAAATTAAGCGCTGTAGCGGGTGGCGCTCTGCGCACTTGGCCGCTCGCCCCGCCCCCACTCAGGCAACAAACTGCAGGGGTATGCCCGCCTGAACTGTGGCATCGCGGCTGAGGCAATCAAAGAACTCCCCGGCGCCTTTGGTGTCCTGCCACTGCTGTCCGTCAAAGCGGTAGTGATACCCGCCGGACCGCGCGGCCATCCAGACCTCGTGCAGCGGCTTTTGCAGATTGATCACGATCTGGCTGCGGTTGGGAAACGTCAACGTCACCATGCCCCCGGAACGCTGGGCATCCACGTCGGCATCGGTTGCGTCGTTGATGCGATCGCAACTGCGTTCGACGGCCAAAAGCAGTTTTTCTGCGTGATCCATGAATTCGAGGTCGGTCATTACAATTTGCGCATGTTGAAAGCTCCCCAAATTCTAGTCAGGACGGTTGTCCTTGCTGCCAGCGCGGCGGCATTTAACGGTTGCGGTCAACGGGGGCCTTTGTATTTGCCGGCAGGCCCAGAGGCCGCACAGCGCGCCACACTGCCGCAGACCCTGACACCGGGCGCCAAAACCGCCGACGCTCCTGCACCGGCATCCGCCACGGCTGCTTCGGTGGCACGCTGACACGTTGCGGTGGGCTGCATCGGGCCAGCAGCTGCACCAAACACCACTCGCTTGATTTCTATCAAGCAGAAAACGCAAGGGCAATCGTAGAGTCACTGCTTTATTGCTCTGCAGGATGGCCATGGCCCTGGAACTCTACCGAGACAAGAATCACGCTTGTCTGATGTTCACTGATCTCATCGAAGAAGACGGTCTGGCCGTACAGGCCAACCAGTTCCTGATTGTGGACGACGACACGGGCGCGATCATCGATCCCGGCGGCAACCTTGCCTTCAACGAACTGTTCATGGGAATGACCAAGCATTTCCCGCCGCACAAGCTGTCGTACCTGATCGCGTCACACGCGGATCCGGACATCATCGCCTCGCTGGACCGCTGGATGACCAGCACCAAGGCAGACCTCGTCATCTCCCGCGTGTGGGAGCGTTTCGCCCCCCATTTCACCAAGGTGGGCAAGACGGAAAACCGGGTCATCGGCGTGCCTGACAGCGGCGGCCACCTGCCCCTGGGCCGCCATGAGCTGGTGCTGCTGCCCGCACACTTCATGCATTCGGAAGGAAACTTCCATTTTTATGACCCCGTGAGCCGCATTCTCTTCACCGGTGATCTGGGGGTGTCCATGATGTCGGGCGCCGAAGCCCGCGTGCCCGTAACGGACCTGAAGGCCCACATCCCGCGCATGGAGGGTTTTCACCGGCGCTACATGGTTTCCAACAAGATCCTGCGCCTTTGGGTGCGGATGGCGCGACAGCTGGACATTTCCATGCTGGTACCGCAGCACGGAGCGCCGATCATGGGCAAGCAGGCCATCCAGGACTTTTTTGCGTGGATCGAGAACCTGATGTGCGGCATTGATCTTTTCGACGACCGGGCCTACCAGGTGCCGACGGCCCACATTGACCCCGTCACGCGCCAGATGCGTCCCGCCCTGCGCGCAGTCAACGCCTGAAATAAGCATCAAAACAGGCCCCAGCGCTTACCCATCAAGCGCTAACAGCTATTATTTTAATAGCAGTTCTGATTGCAGTCACTGGGACGCGGAACGCGCTGCAAGCACCGGCAGACGGCGAAGCCGCTGCCATGCGCGCCAGCCCAGCAGGGCGCCGAGGATGGCGGCATACACAGCCACTTCCTCAAAATCGTTCTTGCCGGCACGCATCCAGAAGAAATGCAGCAGCGCCAGGCCAGCCACCGCATACACACTGCGGTGCAGCGCCTGCCAGCGTTTGCCCCCCATTGCCTTGATGGCGCGGTTGAATGAGGTCGCGGCAAGCACCCCCAGCAGCAGCAGCGCCAGCGAGCCCACCAGTATGAAGGGGCGTTTGATGATGTCGCGCACGATGTCGGCAACCACCAACCCCATGTCGAACCATGCGTAGCTCAGCAAGTGGAGCAGGCCGTAAAAGAAAACGAACAGGCCCAGCATTCGCCGAAAGCGCGCCAGTTGTGGTGTGGCCGTCAGCACGCGCAACGGCGTAACGGCCAGCACCAGACACAGGGCACGCAACGTCCAGTCGCCCGTCGCGCGGATCAATGCCTCTGCGGGATTGGCGCCCAAGGCGTTGAACAACGCGGCATATACCAGCCACGCCAGCGGCAGCAGACACAACACAAAGACCAGCGGTTTGGCCGCCGGATGGAGCAGGATTTTTCGCATGGCGATTGGGTTGCTTCACACCCAGTTCGGCGCGGGAGTGCGCGCAGCCGGGGGCGCCGACACCGCTCAGTAGAACTTCTTGAGGTCCATGCCGGCGTAAAGTTGCCCCACCTGGGCTTCATATCCGTTGAACATCAGTGTCTTGCGCTTCTTGGCAAACAGGCCGTCCTCACCGATGCGTCGCTCGGTGGCCTGGCTCCAGCGGGGGTGGTCCACCTCGGGGTTCACGTTGGAGTAAAAGCCGTACTCCTGCCGTGCCGCCTTGTTCCACGCCGTGCCGGGCTCTTTTTCGACAAAACGGATCTTGACGATGCTCTTGGCGCTTTTGAAGCCGTACTTCCACGGCACCACCAGGCGCACGGGCGCGCCGTTCTGGTTGGGCAGCACCTCGCCATACATGCCAAAGGCCAGCAAGGTCAGCGGGTGCATGGCTTCGTCCATGCGCAGACCTTCCACGTAGGGCCAGTCCAGCACGCGCGAGCCCACGTAGGGCATGGTGGCCTTGTCGGCCAGCGTCACAAATTCGACGTATTTGGCGCTGCCCTGGGGTTCCACGCGCTTGATCAGCTCGGCCAGCGAGTAGCCGACCCAGGGGATGACCATGGACCAGCCCTCCACACAGCGCAGGCGGTAGATACGTTCCTCCTGCGCGCTGAGCTTGATCAGGTCTTCGATGCCGTATTTGCCAGGCTTCTTGACCAGGCCCTCAACCTCCACCGTCCATGGCGTGGTCTTGAGCGTGTGCGCGTTGCGGGCAGGATCGGCCTTGTCGGTGCCAAACTCGTAGAAATTGTTGTAGGTGCTCGCGTCCTTGTAGTCGGTGAGCTTCTCCATCGACATCGCGCCAGCCACCGCAGATTTCGCCCCCGGCAGCGCCGCCAGCTTGCCGGGCCGCGGCACCGCCGCCTGCTGCGCAAGTGCCTCGCGCCCAGCCCATGCCGCCATGGCGGCACCCGCCGCACCGCCTGCCATCAGCCTGAGCATCTGGCGGCGGTCTTCGTAGACCGCACGCGGCGTGATTTCAGAGGAGTGTGGGTGGTTGAAACCCGAATCGCGCGATGGGATCAGCATAGGTGGCTCCGGTCATTCTGGTTGAAACAGCTGCAGCGGTAGAGCAGTACAACTGTGAGTTCGTTCCATAGACTCTTCAGGTTACACCGAAGACGCAATAGTTGCTGACCTGCGGCTGATCATCCGCGGCAGGGTTGCGGGCTCAGAGCGTGCCGTAGCTGTGCAGTCCACTCAGGAACATGTTGACACCCAGGAAGGCAAAAGTGGTAACCGCCAGACCCACCAGCGCCCACCACGCCGAGACCGTGCCACGCAGGCCCTTCATCAGGCGCATGTGCAGCCAGGCCGCATAGTTGAGCCAGACAATCAGCGCCCAGGTTTCCTTGGGGTCCCAGCTCCAGTAGCCACCCCAGGCTTCGGCGGCCCACAGCGCACCGAGCACCGTGGCGATGGTGAAGAACGCAAACCCCACCGCGATGGACTTGTACATCACATCGTCCAGAACCTCGAAGGACGGCAGCCGCTCGCCAATGCGCTTGCGTCCCATCAGGATGCCCGCCACGATCAGCGCGGAGATGCCGAAATACACCATCCAGTAGCTGCTGCCGCCATCGCTTGCGCCCTGGCGGAAGACGATGGGCTCGAAACAAAGCACCACGCCCAGCAACCACAGCGGGGCGAGCTTGTACCAGCGCGTCTCGGACGCCTGCTGCTTGACGAGGTAGGCAAACGCCACCATCGCAGCCAGGGCAAAGGTGCCATAACCGATGAAATTGGCGGGCACGTGCAGCTTCATCCACCAGCTTTTCAGGGCCGGTACCAGCGGCTGAATCTCGTGGGCCTCGCGCACCACGGTGTACCACAGCAGAAAACCCACGGCCGCGCTGACCACCAGCATCACAAACCCACCCAGCGCACGCGTGTCGTACTGCTGTTCGTAATACAGGTAGAAGGCTGCCGTCATCCAGCAGAACATCACGAAAACTTCATACAGGTTGCTCACCGGGATGTGGCCGATGTCCGGGCCGATGAGGTAACTCTCGTACCAGCGCACCAGCGTGCCGATGAGCGCCATGGCCACCGCCACCCAGGCAATGCGCGAACCGATCAGGCTCATGGTGCGGCCTTCGCCACGAGAAAACATGCCGATCCAGTAGAACGCGGTGCTCATGAAGAACAGCATGCTCATCCACAGAATGGCGGACTGGCTTGACAAAAAGTACTTGAGGCCGAACACCGTGTCGGCCCGCGCAAGGCTGCCCGCACCGTCCTGCTGGTACAGACCGATGGCCAGCAGCGCCGCGGCCGCCACGATGAGCAGCAGGGCCCGCAACGGGCGCCAGAACCAGCAAAGCCAGATGGTGCAGGGAATGGTGCCGAGCAGAATGCCCTTTTCATACACATCCATGAAGCTGCCGTAGCGCTGCAGCGCATACAGCCCGCCCACCACCACGATGGCCGCAAACAGCCAGTCGAACCAGTTGCGCCGGGCAAAAAAACCCTCGTTCAGCGTGATGGTGGTGGGGGTGGTTGACGTGGTAGTGGCGGTGTTCATGCTTTGCCTTCGCGGGGCGCTGCCCCGATCAATTTCCGTGCGAGCTCTACAAACTCCTGGTCGCCGTCCATGGTCTTGCGGTTGGTGGAAAGCGCCATGGTGGCGTGCGTGCGGCCCTCCTGCGGCGCGAGCCAGACCCAGACGCGCCGCTCGCGCACATAGAGCATCGCGAAAATGCCCAGGATGAGCAAGGCGCAGCCCAGATAAACAATGTTTCTGCCAGGGGCACGTGCCACCTGGAACACGCTGGCCTGCACCTGCGTGAAATCCTTGAGCTCGAACGCCAGCGGCGCGGGGTAAATCTGAGCGTCGCTGAGCGACAGCACGGCCTGGGTCATGAAACCCTGGGTCTGGTCGTCCTGCGGCAAAGGTGGCAGCCCCGCACGCTGGCGCGAGAGCTGGGCTACCTCGAACAGGGTGCCGTTCAGAATGCGCACCAGCACCTCGCCAGCACGCTCACGTTCGGCCTCGGGCACGTTGGCCTCCATGAAGTCAGACACCGCCTGCAGCCCGCCAGTCGGCTTGCCATCCACCATGCCCTGGCCCGCGAACAGGGCCAGCGCACGCGACGCAGACTGCTGCAACTGCTCGGCCAGGTCGGGCCGCGACGGCTCGATCGCCTGCGAGACATAGCGGCGCACGGCCGCTTCGCGCGACGCGGGATCGGCCAGCAGGGCCTTCATGCCCAGAAAGCCGTCCATGCTGCCTTTGTCATCCGCAGGCACGCGCAGGTAGCGAAACGGCTCGGAAGGCGTCTCCCGCACGCCGAGCAAAAACACGGGCACGCCGTCGCCCGTGTCGACCGGCAGCATGTAGTTGTGAAACTCGCGCGCCTGGCCGGCCGCGTCGCGCAGCTTGTAGCTCACGCTGGGGCCCACGTTGCGGAGTTCCTTTTTGGTGACCGTCTTGTTGGCAGCCCCCAGGCGCGACTCGACGGACTGGCGCAGGTCCACCTTGCGCACGTCTGCGCCGGAACTGCTGGCGCCTGCGTCTGCAAAGTTCTCCACATTGATGGTGCGCAGCGCCGTGAACTCCAGCGTCAGCGTATCGCTGCCCGGCCCACCGCCGTTGTTGGTGAGCTGGGTCGAGTTGCCCACCACGCCTTCCACATCGATGAATCTGGCGCCCGGCACCATGGGCACGCCGCGCAGCTTGAGGTGCGAGCCGCCATCGTCAAAGCTCGACTGGTAGATCTCGATGCCTTTGTAGCTTGCCGGGTGGTTCACCTCCACGCGGGCAGGCGTCTTCTCGCCCGTGGCCTTGTCGTGGATGATGATTTCGCTGGCAAACAGCTTGGGCATGCCGGTGGAGTAATGCTCCACGATGAACTTCTTGAGCTCGATAGCAAACGGCAGGTCCTGCAGCAGCACACCGTCGGACTGGTTGAGGATGGCGGTGCTGGACTGAGTGCCCTCGGCCACCAGCAGGTTGCCGCGGAAGGTGGGGTTGCGTTCGGACAGGCGGTGTTCGGGCTTCACATCGGCAATCAGCCCGCCGCCGGTGTAGACGGACTTGCCACCGAGCAGCATCTGCGCACGCACGATGAGATCGCCATCCAGCAGTCCGCCCACGCACACCAGCACGATGGCGCTGTGGGCCGCGATGTAACCGAGCTTGTTGGCTGCGCCCGCCTTGGCCGCCACCATCCAGCCGGTGCCGGGGCCGGCCGCGGTGTCCCGCTGCTGCAGGCGCACCTTCCAGCCGCCACCCGCCATCATCGTGCCGATGCGGCGCGCCTCGGCCTCAGCGCTCAGGGGCAGTTCGGCCTCGGCCTTGTGGTGGAACGCCTTGAGGCTCTGCTCGCGGATGTTTTCCTTATAGGCCTTGAGGTCGACCAGGATCTTGGGGGTGTTGCGGGCAATGCACAGCGAGGTGCTGATCACCAGGAACGCCAGAATCAGCAAAAACCACCAGGCGCTGTACACCGCATTGAGCTGGATGGCGGCGAACAGTTCGGCCCAGAAGGGGCCAAACTGGTTGACGTAATTGACGGCAGGTTCGTGCTGCTTGAGCACCGTACCAATGACCGAGGCGATGCAGATGACCGTCAGCAGCGAAATGGCAAACCGCATCGACGACAGCAGTTCGATCGCGGCGCGCCACGCCTGGGAACCAGACTGGACACGAAGGCCTTGGGTGTTGTCGGACATGGATGAGGTCGGCAGCGGAGCACGAAAAAAAAAGGGCGGGACCATCTGTGCGATGGGCCCGCCCGTTTTGGGTTTGTTATTGGCGGTAGGTTCCATGCGGCCCGCCTCACGGGCCGCTTTTGACACGAAAGGATCAGCGCAGACCGGCGATGTAGTCGGATACGGCCTTGATTTCCTTGTCGTTCAGCTTGGCGGCCACCTGGGTCATCTGCGCGCTGTTGCCGCGCGATCCGTCGCGGAACATGACCAGCTGGGCTGCCGTGTAGTCGGCGTGCTGGCCCGACAGGCGGGGGTACTGCGCCGGAATGCCGGCACCGTTGGGGCTGTGGCAGCCAGCACAGGCCGCAATCTGGCGGTCAGCGATGCCGCCGCGGTAAATGCGCTCGCCCAGCGTGACAAGGTCCTTGTCCTTGGCGAAACCGGGCTTGGCCGCCTTGGAGGCCACCCAGTACGAAATGTTCTTCATGTCGTCATCGGTGAGGGCCATGGCAAAGCCCTTCATGACGGCGTTGTTGCGCTTGCCCGACTTGAACTCCTGCAGTTGCTTGACCAGGTATTCAGGGTGCTGCTGCGACAACTTGGGGTTGGCAGCGATGGCCGAGTTGCCATCGGCGCCGTGGCAGGCGGCACACACTGCGGTGTAGCTGGCCTCGCCCTTGACGAGATCCGGTTTGGCCGCCTTGGGAGGCACCGCAGGAGTTTCACCCGCTGCGTAGGCCGAGAAAACAGGTGCTGCCAGTACGGCAGCCGTCAGCAAAGAGGCGAGCAACTTCATATCGAGGGTCTGTGTTGAGGTGCGCAAAACCTCGCGATTCTACAATGACGGTTCTTTCTCTCCCAAACCTCCATGACGACACCCTCTTCCGCGCCAGTTGCTGGCTCCCTTCCGCCCGCACCCGACGCCAAGACCGCCATGGGCTGGATGCACACCGCCAAGTTCTTGACCACGGCGGCGCAACTGCACCACCTGCCTCCCATCGACGTGCCGGAGATTGCCTTTGTGGGCCGCTCCAACGCGGGCAAGTCCACCTGCATCAACACGCTCACCCAGCAAAAACAGCTGGCTTTTGCCTCCAAGAAGCCCGGCCGCACCCAGCACATCAACCTGTTCTCGCTGGGCAAGCAGGGCGTGATGGACGCGGTGCTGGCCGACCTGCCCGGCTACGGCTACGCGGCCGTGTCGCGCTCGGACAAGGTGCGCTGGCAGCAGGTGATGGTGAACTACCTGGTCAGCCGCCCGGGGCTGACCGGCATCGTGCTGCTGTGCGACCCCCGCCTGGGCCTGACCGAGCTCGATGAGGCGCTGCTCGAAGTGGTGCGCCCCCGTGTGGAAGAAGGCCTCAAGTTCCTCATCGTGCTGACCAAGGCCGACAAGCTCACGCGGGCCGAGCAGGCCAAGGTGCTGTCGATTACGCGACTGAATGCCGGCGGCGGAGAGGTGAAGATGTTCTCGGCCCTCAAGAAACAAGGCGTGGACGAGGTGGCACAGCTGCTGTGGCAATGGGCGCACCCGGTAAAAGCCCCTGCCGATGCCGATGCCGATGGCGACCCGGCACCCGCAGATGCATCCCCGCCGCCCGATTGTTCTGAGGATATTGAGTCAAATTAGCCCCCAGCGCTTATCCATCAAGCGCTAACAGCTATCAAATGCGTAGCGCCATGATCCAAGACCGCGTTGTCTCCCTGCCCCACGGCACCACCCTGCACTGCCGTACAAGCGGCGTGGCAGGCCGCCCCGTGCTGCTGTTTCTGCACGGGTTCCCCGAGGGCGCGTTCATCTGGGACGAGCAGCTAGCGCACTTTGCCCGCCCCGAGAACGGCGGCTACCACTGCGTGGCACCCTATTTGCGCGGGTTTGGCCCGTCCAGCAGCCCGGCCGAGGTCGATGCCTACCGCGCCAGGCATCTGGTGCAGGACCTGGCCGCGCTGATAGCCCACGAATGCCCTGGTGGCGCTCTGGAATGCCTGGTGGCGCACGACTGGGGCGGCGCCGTGGCCTGGAACCTGGCCAACCAGCAGCCGCAGCGGATGAAGCGGCTGGCCATCATCAATTCCCCCCATCCGGGTGCCTTTGTGCGCGAGCTGTCTCATAACGCCGCGCAACAGGCAGGCAGCCAGTACATGCACTTTTTGTGCAGGCCCGACGCCGAGGCCCTGCTGGCCGAGGACGACTTCCGCCGCCTGTTCGCCTTTTTCAACGCCCCCGACGGCAGCGTCCCCGCATGGCTGACCGACAGCGTACGCGCCCAGTACCGCGCCCTGTGGCAGCAGGGCCTGACCGGCGCCTGCAACTACTACCGCGCCAGCCCCCTGCGCCCACCCCGCGATGGAGACCCGGGCGCGCAGGCCATCACCCTGCCCGAGTCGATGTTGACGGTGGATATGCCCACACTGGTGCTCTGGGGCATGGACGACCCCGCCCTGTTGCCCGGTCTGCTCGACGGCCTGCCGGGCTGGGTGCCGCAGTTGCAATTGCGGCAGGTAGAGCAGGCATCGCACTGGATCGTGCACGAGCACCCTGAGCGCGTGGCCCAGGATTTGCAGCGGTTTTTGCAATCAAAATTATAGCTAGTAGCGCCTGCCAAATAAGCGCTAGCAGCCATTTCGACCTGAATTTTCAGCCGTAAACGGACGGCTCGCCTTCGGGCCGTGTCTTGAAGCGCTTGTGCACCCAGTAGTACTGCTCGGGCATGGTGTCGATCACGGCCTGCAGTTCGCGGTTCATGCGGGCGGTGTCGGCCTCGGCATCGTCGGTGGGGTAGTTGGCCCAGGCGGGGGAAACCTCGGCCACGTAACCGGTGGGCGTCATGCGCGAATACACGCCCACCACCTTGGCACGGCCCAGCCGCGCAAAACGCGACAGCGAGGGGATGGTGGCTGCCGTCACGCCATAGAACGGCACAAACACCGAATCGTTGCGCCCGTAGTCCATGTCGGGCAGCAGGTACAGCAGGCCACCCTTGCGCAGGTTGGCAATGATGGGTTTGACACCATCGGCGCGGTTGAGCATGCGCACGTCGCCGAAACGCTGGCGCCCGGCCATGAACCAGGCGTCCACCGCCGGATCGGGATGGGTGGCAAAGATGGACGTGAACGCACGGCTGCTGCGCAGCGGCAAGGCCAGGCCACCCGCGTCCATGCCATAGAAATGCGGCGCAAACAAAATGGTGGGCGTGTCGCCTTCCAGCTCGTGCACCGCGCCCGTCAAGCGCACGCGCTGCTCCACCACCGCACGCGGCGCGGCCCACAGCCAGCTGCGGTCCAGCCAGGTCTGGCAGAACGCGACAAAGCTGGCCCGCGCCACGGCGCGGCGGCGCGCTTCGGTCCAGTCTGGAAAACACAGCGCCAGATTGCGCAGCGCCACCTTGCGCCGGGGCACCACCAGCACAAACGCCACCTGCCCCAACAGCCAGCCCATGCCGCGCAGCACCGGCAGCGGCAGCAACGCCAGCACCCGCATGAACCACACACCCAGCCGGCCCGTCATGCTGCGGCCCCCGCTGCCGGAGCGGCCTCGCCCCGCGGCTGCTTGTAGCGGCCATAGCCCCACAGATATTGATCGGGGCATTGGCGGATGAGATGCTCCATGCCCTGGTTGATCTGCAGCACGGCCTGGCCCATGTCGGCGGACAGCGGCGCAGCGAGCGGCTCGTAATACGTGACGTAGCCGCGCCCCCACGGCAGGCGCTCACAACGCGCCAGCACCACGGCCGCACCGGTCTGCTGCGCCAGGCGCGCAGCCAGCGTCATGGTGTACGCGTCGCGCCCAAAAAAAGGTGCCCACTGGCCCTGCCCCTCAGGCGGCACCTGGTCAGGCAGCAGGCCCACGGCCTCACCGCGGCGCAGCGCCTTGATCATCTGGCGCACACCGGCCAGCGTGGTGGGCACGGCCAGCATGCCGGGGCGGTTGCGCGCGGTCTCCATCACCTTGGCCAGCCAGGCCTGGCGCGCCGGGCGGTAGAGCACGGTGATGGGTCCGCGCTCCGCGCCCCAGCGGCGCGCAGTGGCCTGGGCCGAGAGTTCAAAGCACCCCAGGTGCGGGGTGAGAAAGACGATGCCGCGGCCAGCGGCATACGCCTGCTCCACGCAGGCTTCGCCCGTGAGGGCACAGGGCATGGCGGCGCCCAGCCACAGGCGCGGCAGCTCGGCCACCATGCGGCCGGCGTGGGCCACGGCGGCACGCACATCGCCGAACCCGTACCCAGCACGCGCCGAGTTGGCGAGGAACCGGCGCCGGTACGTGGGAGATGCGACAAACGCCACCCAGCCCATGGCAGCACCCATGCCATGCAGCAACCACAGTGGAAATACGGAAAAGAATCGGAAGACGACTGGCATTAAAATGACGGGGTCGCTGAGTTAAATGAGCAACTTGCAGGGCGACGTTAAAAAAATCTGCTAAAGCGTTCGCCAGATCTCCTTCGGGGTGAGGGCAACGCCCCAAATGCCGGAACACAGGAGTTTATTCAAATGGCGAACGACTTTCTCTTTACCTCGGAATCCGTCTCCGAAGGCCACCCCGACAAGGTGGCCGACCAGATCTCGGACGCGATTCTCGACGCGATCTTCAAACAGGATCCCCGCTCGCGTGTTGCCGCTGAAACGCTGACCAACACAGGCCTGGTGGTGCTGGCGGGCGAAATCACCACCAACGCCCACGTGGACTACATCCAGGTGGCGCGCGACACCATCAAGCGCATCGGCTACGACAACACCGACTACGGCATCGACTACAAGGGCTGCGCCGTGCTCGTGGCCTACGACAAGCAGTCCAACGACATCGCTCAGGGCGTGGACCACGCGAGTGACGACCACCTGAACACTGGCGCTGGCGACCAGGGCCTGATGTTTGGCTACGCCTGCGACGAAACGCCCGAGCTGATGCCCGCGCCCATCTACTACGCGCACCGCCTGGTCGAGCGCCAGGCCCAGCTGCGCAAGGACGGCCGCCTGCCCTTCCTGCGCCCCGATGCCAAGTCGCAAGTCACCATGCGCTATGTGGATGGCAAGCCCCACAGCATCGACACCGTGGTGCTCTCCACCCAGCACCACCCCGACCAGAGCGAAACGCAGACCAGGATGAAGGCCTCGTTCACCGAAGCCATCATCGAAGAGATCATCAAGCCCGTGCTGCCTTCGGCCTGGCTGCAGAACACGCGCTTCCTGATCAACCCCACGGGCCGTTTCGTCATCGGCGGCCCGCAAGGCGACTGTGGCCTGACCGGCCGCAAGATCATCGTGGACACCTACGGCGGCGCCTGCCCCCACGGCGGCGGCGCGTTCAGCGGCAAGGACCCAACGAAGGTGGACCGCTCGGCCGCCTACGCTGCCCGCTACGTGGCCAAGAACATCGTGGCTGCCGGCTTGGCGCGCCAGTGCCAGATCCAGGTGGCCTACGCCATCGGCGTGGCCGAGCCGATGAACATCACTGTCTACACCGAAGGCACGGGCGTGGTGTCGGACGAGCGTCTGGCAGCGCTGGTGCGTGAGCATTTCGACCTGCGCCCCAAGGGCATCATCCAGATGCTGGACCTGCTGCGTCCCATCTATGAAAAGACCGCAGCCTACGGCCACTTTGGCCGCGAAGAACCCGAGTTCAGCTGGGAGAAGACCGATAAAGCTGCGGCGCTTCGCGCAGCAGCCGGGCTGTAAAGCCCGCCGCGCTATAGCGCGGTTTTCGGTCTTCGGGCGCAGTTCATATCGCGGCAGCGATGTGAGCGGACACCAAAAGACCCGCAACGCTGTAGTAACTCCAAGCCGCAACGCCAACGCATTGCGGCTTGTCTATTAGCGCTGCACCACCGCTCGCCAGCGGCCCTCTCCTACACCCACCGCCCGCCCGCACTGACGGCGTTGGCGGCAGCCTCCCGGTATCGTGCCTGCACACCCTTTCGCAGCCCTGCGCTGCCTGCCTTTTCACTGCAAGGAGCGACCATCATGCTGAAGTACGCCATCATTTTTGCCCTCATCTCCCTGGTGGCTGGTGCCCTGGGTTTCAGCGGCGTGGCTGCGGGGGCCGCTGGCATTGCCAAGGTGCTGTTCGTGCTGTTCGTGCTGTTCCTGGTGATCGCTGTCGTGTTCGTGGTACTGGCCGTGCTGGGGATCGGCGCTGCGCGCAAGGCTCTCAAGTGAGGCCCGGCGCCCTGCCGAACAACCCGACCTGGAAAACCCCATGACACGCAACATTTTTGAAGCCCTGCGCGAAAGCCACGAGCAGCAGCGCGCCCTGTACTCGGCGTTGACGAACACCAGCGGTGACACGCCTGAACGTCGTGAGCTGTTTGAACAGCTCAAGACCGAGCTGGCGGCCCACGCGCTGGCCGAGGACCGCCACTTCTACGTGCCCCTGATCGCTCATGACGCTGGCGTGGACCTGTCGCGCCATGCCATTGCGGAACACCATGAGATCGACGAGCTGGTGGAATCGCTGGAGGAGACCGAGCCCTCCAGCCCTGCCTGGTTGCCACTGGCAAGAAAGCTGGCCGACAAGGTCGAGCACCACCTGAAAGAGGAAGAACACAAGTTCTTCCAGATGGCGGGCAAGCTACTCACGGAAAAACAGAAAACCGCCTTGGCAGTTAGCTACCAGGCGGATTACGAAGAGGCCAAGACCACCACGGCCTGAGCCCTTGCCCGCTACGCCCTCCAGGCTGTCACCGGGTCGTGCAGGGGCTGATGAGCGCGATGGCCTTCAAACCGGTTCTTCCGCCTGCACCACGCAGTTGCGGCCGCTGGACTTGGCCTTGTAGAGCGCCGTGTCGGCACGCTTGATGAGCGCGTGGCTGTCTTCCTTGTGGTCCCACGTCGCCACGCCAAAACTGGCGCTGACATGGCCCACGGCATCGAATGGCACGGTGGCGATACGCGCGCGCACCGCTTCGGCCATGGCCATGGCGGCATCCACCGGGGTTTCCTTGAGCAGGATGATGAACTCCTCGCCCCCAAAGCGCGCCGCGCAGTCCGACGACCGCAGCAGCTCGCGCACGCGCAGCGCCGTGCTCTTGAGCACCACGTCGCCCGAGTCATGGCCAAAGGTGTCGTTGATGCGTTTGAAGAAGTCGATATCGAACATCACCACCGACAGGCTGCCCTTCTTGATGCGCGTGTCGGCCATCTCGGTCTCCAGCCGCTCAAAGAACCGCCGGCGGTTGACGAGGTCGGTCAGGAAGTCCTTGGTGGCCAGGTCTTCCAGTTTGCGGTTGAGCCGCGCCATGGGCTCGATCACCAGCGAGGACAGCGACAGGTTGAGCACGACAAACAGCAGCACAAAGCTGCCGATCAGCGCCGTCATGACGGTGTTGAAGGTTTGGCGCGCCTTCTCCAGCGGGAAGTACATCGGCACCTTCACCACCTGGATGCCCACGGTCTCGTTCATGCGCCATCCAAAGCCGTTCTTGTCGCCATAGACCTTGAGCATGGACGCAGGCGCCGCCTCCGGCGTGCTGTGGCAGGCCAGGCACTGGGCCTGCTTGATGGTGATGGGGCGGGCCACATACAGGGCGCGATGCATGCCCTCGCCCACTTCGCCGGTTACCTCCTTCTTGAGGTCCACCCGCCCCTCGCGGAAGTCGCCGATGATGCGCTCCTCCCACTCGTTGGCACGGTCGCGCAGGTTGGTGGGATTGAGCACCGCCTCCTTGTATTCGTATCCGGGGAACCGGCTTTGCAGGCGGCGCAGCGTCTCCGTCGCTGCGTAGGCGGGCACGGTCTGCGGAAGGAATTTCTCCCCCAGCGTCACATCGAGGTGCGGCTTGACGAGTTCGGTGGTGTAGTCCCGGATGGCCATGGCCGCGTGCATCATGATCTGCGAGTTGTGCTGCACCTCCTCGATGGCCGATTGCTGCAGGAAACGGTGCACGTAAAGCCCCGCACCCGTGGCCGCCGCGATCAGCACGGCCGCCAGCACCAGTTGAATTTGAGCCGCAAAGACATGGATCTCCCTCAGGTGCCAGTGACGACCTGGCCTGTTATGGGCGGTGCAGCAGCGGCGGCCATTGTGGTCAGCCCTGCGCGCAACCCTGTTGGTGGTACACAAAGTTTGCGTTTGTGCCAGATTTCGGCGCGCCGGTCCAATACTTTGTGCCCGGGTCTTCCCTACAGGCCGCGCGCACTCAGCGACAGACGCTGCCGGAAGGCCGGGCGCACGCGGTACAGCTGCGCAGGCCGGTGGGCCCCCCCGCTGTGCAACGCGCCGGGCACGGCCTCCAGCATGGCCAGCTCTTCCACCTTGCGGCGAAAGCTCACCTTGTTGAGCGGCTCGCCCAGCACGGCCTCGTACACGGCCTGCAGTTGCGGCAAGGTGAATGGCTCGGCGCACAGGTGCACGGGCATGGACGAATACTGGCTTTTGCTGCGCACCCGCGCCACGGCGGCATCGACCATGGCGCGGTGGTCAAACGGCAGTGCCGGCAGCTCGGCCACAGGCACCAGGGTGAGCGGCGCCGCGGCCAGCAGCTCGGGCGGCACCAGCGCACAGTAGGCCACCGCCAGCGACCAGCCCCGCGGGTCACGCACCGGGCCGGAGAACGTAGCCAGCTGCTCGAGGTAGGGGCTTTGCAAACCGGCCTTTTCGCGCAGCACACGGGCGGCGCTCGCCTGGGCGTCGGCATCTTCTCCGGTATGGATGTAGCCCCCGGGCAGGGCCAGCGCTCCGGCAAACGGGGCCCGCTCGCGCCGCAGCAGCGCCACCTGCAGCGCGCCGTGCTGCAGGGTGAGCAGCACCACGTCCACAGTACAGATGGGAGAGCGGGCGAGTGTGTCTGACATTGCCGGTAGTTTGTCACACCGCTGTACGAACACCAACGACGCTGAAACAAGCCAACACAAATTTGCGATTTAGTTAGTTCATTTTTTTACTAACAGGTCTACACTGGTGACACTGCAAAGGAGAACGTCCATGGCCCGCAACATTCAGCTTCTGGTGATCGACCCGCAAAACGACTTCTGCGACTTGCCAGCCGCGTGGCAGCCCACCAACCCCCTCACCGGCGCGCGCACCGCCCCCAGCCTGCCCGTGGCTGGCGCCCATGCCGACATGCAGCGCGTGGCCGCCTTCATCCGCCATCACGCGGCCAGCATCGACCACATCACGGTCACGCTCGACTCACACCAGCGCATCGACATTGCCCATCCGGGGTTCTGGCAGCAGGCCGATGGCGGAACGGTCGCGCCGTTCACACCCATCACCGCCGAGCAGGTGCGCACAGGTGCATTCGCACCGCGCCACCCTGCGCACCTGCCACGCACGCTGGCCTACATGGACGCGCTGGAGGCGCGCGGGCGCTACACACTGATGGTCTGGCCCGTGCACTGCGAAATTGGCAGCTGGGGCCATGGCGTGCATGCCGAGGTGCTGGCCGCGTGTGGCGACTGGCAGTTGCAACGCCAGCGCGCCGTGCACAACGTGTTCAAGGGCACCAACCCCTGGACCGAGCACTACAGCGCCATCGAGGCCGAGGTGGTGGAAGCCGGCGACCCCGACACCGCGCTCAACACCCGCCTGCTGGCCGCCCTCGAGACTGCCGACCTGTTGCTCATTGCCGGCGAAGCCAGCAGCCACTGCGTGCGCGCCACCACCGAGCACATCCTGCAGCACCTGCCCCGCCTCAAGGCGGGGGCGCGGCCGGACCACATCGTGCTGCTGACCGACTGCATGAGCCCCGTGGGCGGGTTCGAGGCGCAGCACCAGGCGTTTCTGGACAGCATGCGCGCACAGGGCGTGCGGCTTGAAAAAATCGGTCAAATAGGCCTCTAGCGCTTATCCATAAAGCGCTAACAGCTACAACATTGGGAGCAAACGCATGAACCCCATCATCACCAGCCTGCTCGACACGGACCTCTACAAGTTCACCATGTGGCAGGCGCTGCTGCACCGCCACCCGCAAACACAAAGCGAGTACCGCTTTGTGTGCCGCAACACCCCCGCCTACCCGCTGGCCGAGCTGCTGCCCGAGGTGAACGCCGCGCTGGACCACCTGTGCACCCTGCGCTTCACACCCGACGAGCTGGCCTACGTGGGCGGCCTGCGCTACATCAAGAGCGACTTTGTGGACTTCCTGCGCATCTTCCAATTCCAGCGCAGCTTCATCAACGCCTGGGCCGAGGGCGACCAGCTGCACATCGTGGCGCAAGGCCCGCAGGTGCATGTGATGGGCTTCGAGATCTTTGTGCTGGCCATCGTCAACGAGCTGTACTTTCGCCGCTTCGATACCACTGCAGCCCTCGCCAGCGGACGTGAGCGCCTCGCCGCCAAGGTGCAGCAGCTGCAGGCGCTGGCGCAGCACACCTCGCTGCGCCACCCCTTCGAGCTGTTCGACTTTGGCCTGCGCCGCCGCTACAGCGGGGCCTGGCAGCGCGAGGTGGTGCAGACCTTTGCGCGCGAAGCACCGCAATGGTTCAAAGGCACCAGCAATGTGCTGCTGGCGCGCGATTTGAACCTGGTGCCCATCGGCACCATGGCGCACGAGTACCTGCAAACCTACCAGGCGCTGGGCGTGCGCCTGCGCGATTTTCAGAAGGCCGCGCTGGAAGACTGGGTGCAGGAGTACCGGGGCGACCTCGGGATTGCGCTGACCGACACCGTGGGCATGGACGCCTTTCTGGCCGACTTCGACCTGTACTTCGCCAAGCTGTTCGACGGCCTGCGGCACGACTCGGGCGACCCGGTGGCCTGGGGCGAAAAAGCCCTGGCGCACTACGCCAGGCTGCGCATTGACGCCAACACCAAGCGGCTGGTGTTCTCGGACGGACTCGACCTGGAGCGCGCCCTCATGCTGTACCGCCACTTTGGCGACCGCACGCAGCTTGGCTTTGGCATCGGCACCAACCTCACCAACGACATGGGCCCGGGCCACAAGCCAATCAACATCGTGATGAAACTGGTGCGCGCCAACGGACAACCGGTGGCCAAGCTGTCGGACACGCCGGGCAAGACGCTGTGCGACGATGAAACGTACCTGGCCTACCTGCGCCAGGTCTTCAACGTTGCTAACTGAGTGGCTGAGAAAACTCTCCGACCCGCTCTGCAGACTCAAGGGAAACGCAATGCTCCGCATCACCATCGCCCAATTGAATTTCACCGTCGGCGACATCGAAGGCAACGTGGCCCGCATGGTGGCCGCCGCCCAGCAGGCCGCACGCGAAGAGGCCGACCTCGTCGTGTTCAGCGAGCTGTCGCTGTGCGGCTACTACCCCGGTGACATGCTGGAGGAAAGCGCCTTCCAGCAACGTATCGCGGCCGGGTTGGCCGCGCTGCAGCAGGCCTCTGCCGCGCTGCCACAACTGCACTGGGTGGTGGGCGCTCCCACCCCCGCGCAAGGCCCCGGCAAGAAGCTGCACAACAGCCTGCTGGTGCTGCAGGGTGGGCAAGTCCGCTTGCAATACGCCAAGCAGCTGCTGCCCACGTACAACATCTTTGACGAGCGCCGCCACTTCGAGCCCGGCCCCGACGTGGCCAAGGTGCTGCGCGTCGGTACCGCGCAGGTGGGGCTGCTGGTGTGTGAAGACGGCTGGAACGACCACGGCGGCGACTACGTGATCAACCCGTTCGAGCGCCTGCGCGATGCCGCGCCCGACCTGGTCATCAGCATCAACGCCAGCCCCAGCCATGTGGGCAAGCGCGAGCAGCGCCACCAGATGTTTGGCGGATCGTCGCGCCGCCACGGCTTGCCGATTCTGTACGTCAACCAGGTGGGCGGGCACGACCAGCTGGTGTATGACGGCGGGTCGTTTGCCGCCGAGCCGGACGCGGGCATTGTGTTTGAAGCGCCGCGCTTTGCCGAAGACGTACGCACCCTGCAGTTTGATGGCGGGCGCTTTTGGGCCGCCCAGGGCGAGCGCCCGGCGGCGGTGCCGGCGCAGGGCATCCCGCCGATGGACTTCTACCGCCAGCAGATCGTGCTGGGCCTGCGTGACTACGCGCGGCGCTGCGGCTTTGGCCAGGTGGTGGTGGGCAGCTCGGGCGGTATCGACAGCGCGCTGACGCTGGCGCTTGCTGTGGAGGCGCTGGGCGCCGACAACGTGGTGGGCATCACTATGCCCTCGCGCTACTCTAGCAGCGGCTCGGTCGATGACTCGGTGGCGCTGTGCCGCAACCTGGGTGTGCAGCTCTTCACGCACCCCATTGCCGAGCTGGTGGCGGGCTATGCGCAGCAGTTCGAGGCCAGCTTTGGCAAGCCACTGGCGGGCCTGCCACTCGAAAATCTGCAGGCGCGCATTCGCGGCACGGTGCTGATGGAATACTCCAACGCCTTTGGCCACCTGCTGCTCACCACGGGCAACAAGAGTGAAATCTCGGTGGGCTACTGCACGCTGTATGGCGACACCAACGGCGGGCTGGGCCTGCTGGGTGACCTCTACAAAACAGAAGTGTTTGCCCTCTCGCGCCACATCAACGAACACGCCGGGCGCGAGGTGATTCCGCAGGCCATCATCGACAAGGAACCCTCGGCCGAGCTGGCCCCCGACCAGCGCGACACCGACAGCCTGCCGCCCTACCCTGTGCTGGACGAAATCCTCAAGCTGCTGATCGAGGGAGACCGGCTGTCCGCCGCCGAGCACACCCAGGCACAAACCATCGTCGCGCAATTGCACGAGACCGATGCGGGCACCGCACTCGTCCAGCGCATCCACGCCATGGTGGCGCGCAATGAATACAAGCGCCGCCAGGCTCCGCCCATCCTGCGCGTGCGTGCCCGGGCCTTTGGCAGCGGGCGGCAGATGCCGATTGCAGCCCGGTATGCATGAACCACCGTTCCGGTAAAATCACTACAAAAACAATAGCTGTTCGCGCTTTATGGGCAAGCGCTAGAGGCCAAAAAGATTCATAAAACCAACGACGCACTGGAGACACATGGTCGATACCGCCATCTACATCGGGCGTTTTGAGCCCGTGCACAACGGCCACATGGCGCTGCTGCAGCGCGCGCTCGACAGCGCGCAGCAGGTCATCGTGGTGGTGGGCTCGGCCTGGCAGGCGCGCTCGCCCAAGAACCCCTTCACCTGGCAGGAGCGCGAAGCCATGCTGCGCGCCGCACTGCCTGCCGCCGACGCCGCCCGGGTGCAGGTGCTGCCCATGCGCGATTACTACAACGAAGCCGTGTGGGTGCAGGCCGTGCGCCAGGGCGTGGCGCGTTTGACCGCACCGGGGGCGCACGGCGCAAGTGTGGGGCTGGTGGGCCACTTCAAGGACGCGACCAGCGGCTACCTCAGCGCCTTCCCCGGCTGGGAGCTGATCCATGTGGAGCGCCAGGGGCCGATTGACGCCACGGCCATCCGCGATGCGTACTTTGGTGCCACGCCCGACACCGTGGCACCGGCCCTCGCCCCCCTGGCCAGCCAGATGCCCGCCAGCACCCTGGCCACGCTGACCGAGTTTGCGCACACCCCGCACTACCTGGCGCTGCAGCAGGAGTGGCAGATGCTGCGCAGCTACCGCCAGGCCTGGGCCGCCGCGCCCTACCCGCCCGTGTTCGTGACGGTGGACGCCGTGCTGCGCTGCCAGGACCATGTGCTGCTGATCCGCCGCGCCCACGCACCCGGCAAAGGCCAGCTGGCCGTGCCCGGCGGCTTCATCGAACAGCGCGAAACCGTGTGGCAGTCATGCCTGCGCGAACTTGTGGAAGAAACCCACTGCCACCTGCCCGAAGCCACCATGCGCGCCGCGCTGCAGTCCGTGGCCGTTTTCGACCACCCCGACCGCAGCCAGCGCGGCCGCACGATTACGCATGCGCACTACTTTGATCTGGGGGACGCACAGTTCCCGGTGGTGCAGGCCGATGACGACGCGATGCTGGTGCAGTGGACGCGAATCGACCAACTGGCTTGCCTGGAAGAAGAGTTCTTTGAAGACCACTTTCACATGCTGGACCACTTCTTGAATATCACATGATTGTTGCAAAGCATCATCTGAAGGAGTTGTGCGTCGCACTATCAGAAAGAAGCAGCACCTCCTTCATGCCCCGTGCAACAACTCGTGGCGGTTGCTTCCCGATGTAAAAACACTGGGAGTATGTGCAACCCCTGGATACGATTCTGGCGGCTTTTTTCATGCCTGTAAGCGGATTTTTACCCGTTCACAAGTCGTAGCCCACATCGCCGCGTCAGTCCTTTCGAAGGAGCGCGGGTATTTGTAGGGTCGAATCATTCACTCTCTATGAAGGCACACAGCAAATGGCAGCCGTACCCGGCCACTTTGAGTACCCCATCAAGGATCGAGATACTCTGTCATCGATTCTGCAAACTATCTACGGTGTCAGCCAATCCGATCCGCAGTACAGCCGTTGCCTTCAGTATCTGCTTGCACTCAATCCACACATAAAAAATCCTGATCGCATCCGTGCGGGTGATGTGCTTCGGTTGAATGAACCCCTGGTTGAGGAGGCCCACAAAGGCAACGACCCGCCGCCGCACATCGTCAATACG
Organism: Acidovorax sp. NO-1; assembly: GCF_000238595.1. Lineage (GTDB taxonomy): Bacteria > Pseudomonadota > Gammaproteobacteria > Burkholderiales > Burkholderiaceae_C > Acidovorax. The sequence goes on from NZ_AGTS01000078.1 coordinate 308,991, forward strand.
CCGTTGATCAGCGAGGGGGTGAAGAGCGCGGATGCGGCAGGCTTTCAAGCAGTGACCTGGATGGCCGACAACAGCAACTCCTTTCTCATCCCCGGTTCTGTCATTGCGAGCGGAGGAGCAAATTTGCTTAGCGGCGGAAACGTCTCGCTCATCCATCAGATGAGCGACCACTATGCAAGCTACAAATCAGGCAACCTGACGAAAGGCCAGTACGACTATCGCCGGGCTTTAGCCCTTCGAAGGTTTCAAACCAACATTGGCCCTATGGACCGCTTGCTCTTCGGGAACGGCGGGAGTCAACAGTCGCTTCGCATCGCGCGTGCAGGAGGCGTTCCAGCCAATGCCAATCTGGCACGCCACGCGAGTCGACTCCAGCGATTGGGTCAGGTGGCGAATAAAGGGGGAGTTGTACTGACGGGAGTGGGCCTCGCTGCGTCATGCATACAAATCGCCAACACCACGAGTCAGAACGAGAAGAATCAGATATTCGTTGAAAGCGTTGCTGGATCTGTCACAGGTTTGGTGGGCGGAGCAGCGGTGGGACTATTTCTTGTGTCGAATCCCGTAGGTTGGGGTACCGCATTGTTACTCGCGGCCGGCACAGCCGCTTGGGGTTACAACGCAGGAAAAGCGTCACGCTGGGCGTATGATCGGTGGGGAAATTCTGCTGACCTCGTTTCTGCAACTCACATCAGCCAGATATGTCACTAATTACGCCCCACAATATTTTTATGACCACTATGTGGGGTGGGATTATTTTTTTAGCTACGGGGCCAGCTATTTTTCTAGCTCTTCATTTCCTGATGCCGAAGCAATTCCTAGAAAAATATTTCACCAGCCCATTTTTTCAGATTTGGGAAATTAATGCATTTAACATATTTCCATCGACATTTATGCGAACAGTCATGTTGACAGGTGTTATTGCATTTCCAAAATTGGGCAAAAAAAGAAAACTGACCGACGCTCATTTGGATGCACCCCTATGGTACAAAATCTTTTCGAAAACGTACTGGATATATTTCTTAACCCTGGGCGGCCTTTTCGTCATAAGTCTTATTGGTCTGGTTGCTTACACCGTTGCCATAGATAACCTGTAGAACGCGCACCCGCGCTTTGCAAAAACTTAATTCAGATACGCCGTCTCAACCGTGAAACCAACGGGAATGAGGACCGCAGACCCCTCCCAATCCGAAATCACGCCACGCGGAACTTGCCCACCGTCTGCGACAGATCTTGCGCGAGGACTGGTCGATGGACACCATCGTGCCCACCACTTGCTGCACCACGTCGCCACCGCGCACTGCCATGTCGGATGCGGCACGGGCCAGTTCGTCGGCGCGCTTGGCGTTGGCGGCGTTTTGCTGCACGGTGGACGTGAGTTGCTCCATCAACGCGGCCGTCTCCTGCAGCGCGCTGGCCTGCGACTCGGTGCGCGCCGACAGGTCGCCATTGCCGGCGGCGATCTCGGACGACGCGGTGGTGATGGAGTCGGTGCTGTCGCGCACCTGCTTTACCAGGTGCGAAAGGTTGTCGCGCATGGCGCGGATGGCGCGGATGGCGTGCAGGATGCTGGTGGTGTCGCCGGGCAATGTCTGCACGTCCACCGCCAAATTGCGCAGGCCGCACGGCGACAGGGATTGGCACCCGCTCGGGGCGCAGGTGTAACAGCCTCGGAAATGCGGCGCACCCGCAACGCCACAGCCAACCCGAAAGGTGTTGGCTGGGAGTTTCGAGTCACTGGCGACAGCCAGCGGCAGCGATGGATAGAGTGCGATGGACCAGAGGCTCAGGTGCCCGCCCGCTCCAACATCGCATGCAGCAGCACATTGCACCCTGCCTCGATGTGCTCGGGCTTGGCGTCTTCAATCTCATTGTGGCTGATGCCGTCCTTGCACGGGATGAACACCATGCCCGCAGGCGCCAGGCGGGCCATGTACACCGCGTCGTGCCCCGCGCCCGACACAGCAGGCATGTGGCTGTAGCCCAGCTTGGCGGCAGCGCGGCCCACGGCGTCCACGCAGTCGGGATGGAAAACCTGGGCGGGGTAGTTGGACACCAGGTCGATCTTGATTGGCAGGCCACTCTCGGCACTGAGCTTGGCGGCCACGGCGCGGATGTCCTGGTCCATGCTGTCGCATTCGGCGTCGGTGGCGTTGCGCAAGTCAATGCTGAACTTGACCTGGCCGGGGATGACGTTGCGGCTGTTGGGGTGCACGTGCACCATGCCGACCGTGCCGCGGCCGTGCGGCGGGTGGCGATGGGCGCAGGCCACCACCTCCTGCATCAGCTGCGCGGCGACCTGCAATGCGTCCTTGCGCAGGGCCATGGGCGTGGGGCCTGCGTGGGCTTCCATGCCGGTCACCGTGCAGTCGTACCAGCGGATGCCCAGCACGCCGCTGACCACGCCGATGGTCTTGTTGTTGTCTTCCAGCACCGGGCCTTGTTCGATGTGGGTTTCGAAGTACGCGCCGATGGGGTGGTCGCCGGGTTCTTGGTCGCCGATGTAGCCGATGCGCTCGAGCTCGCCTTTGACCGATTTGCCTTCGGTGTCGGTGGCGGCGTAGGCGTGTTCCAAAGTGAAGGCTTTGGCGAACACGCCGGAGCCCATCATCACGGGCACGAAGCGGCTGCCTTCCTCGTTGGTCCAGAACGCCACCTCAATGGGGGCCTCGGTTTCGATGCCGTGGTCGTTGAGCGTGCGCACCACCTCAATGCCTGCCAGCACGCCGTAGTTGCCATCGAACTTGCCGCCGGTGGGCTGGGTGTCGATGTGGCTGCCGGTCATGATGGGTGGCAGGTTGTTGTTGCGGCCGGGGCGGCGCATGAAGCCGTTGCCGATCTTGTCGATGGTGACGGTCATGCCTGCCTCGCGCGCCCAGCGGGTGACGAGGTCACGGCCCTGCTTGTCCAGGTCGGTGAGGGTCAGGCGGCACACGCCGCCCTTGGGCGTGGCGCCGATCTGGGCCAGCTCCATGAGCGACGCCCACAGGCGATCGCCGTTGATGCGCAGGTTTTCGATGTCGGGTTTGACTTTGGTGTCCATGGTGTTGTTCTCCGTCGGTTCAGCGGGCAACCGCTGTGGGGGCCAGGTCCTGCGCACGCTTTTGCACGGCCTGGAAGTTGGCGCCAAACGCCGGGCGCTTGATGTAGCGGCCCTTGCCCTGCTCTGCCCGCAGGTCACCATTGGCAAACACCACGCGACCCTGGCTCACGGTGTGGCTGGGGATGCCGCGCACGGTGCGGCCTTCAAAGATGTTGAAGTCGCCCTTGCTGAACTGGGTCTTGGCGGAGAAGGTCTTGGTGCCTTGCGGGTCCCACAGCACCAGGTCGGCATCGGCACCTTCGCCGATGAAACCCTTGCGCGGGTAGATGTTGAACAGCTTGGCCGCGTTGGCCGAGGTGATGGCCACGAACTCGCTGGGTGTGAGGCGCCCGGTGTTCACGCCACCATCCCACAGCGCGGCCATGCGTTCTTCCACGCCGCCCGTGCCGTTGGGGATCTTGGCGAAGTTCTCCTTGCCCATGGCCTTTTGCGCGGCGCAGAAGGTGCAGTGGTCCGTCGCCGTGGTGTGCAGCTGGCCCGACTGCAGGCCGCGCCACAGCGCCTCCTGGTGGCCCTTGGGGCGAAACGGCGGGCTCATCACATACGCGGCGGCCTTGGCAAAGTCGGGGTCGCGGTACACGCTGTCGTCCACCAGCAGGTGGCCCGCCAGCACCTCGCCGTACACGCGCTGGCCGCGCGCACGGGCGCGGGCGATGGCGTCGGCCGACTCCATGCAGCTCACATGCACCACGTAGATCGGCACGCCCAGCACGTCGGCAATCGCGATGGCGCGGTTGGCGGCCTCGGCTTCGACCATGGGCGGGCGCGAGAGCGGGTGGCCCTCGGGGCCGGTGATGCCCATCTTGGCGACCTCTTGCTGCAGCAGGTACACCAGTTCACCGTTTTCGGCATGCACCGTGGGCATGGCGCCCAGCTCCAGCGCGCGCTTGAAGCTGTTCACCAGGGTTTCGTCGTCGCACATGATGGCGTTCTTGTAGGCCATGAAGTGCTTGAAGCTGTTCACGCCCTCGTCCTTCACCAGCGTACCCATGTCGGCGCGCACCTGCTCGCTCCACCAGGTGATGGCGACGTGAAACGAATAGTCGGCGGCCGACTTCTCCGCCCAGCCGCGCCATTTGCGATATGCATCCAGGATCGGTTCTTGCGGATCGGGGATCACGAAGTCGATGATGCTTGTGGTGCCACCGGCCAGCGCGGCGGCCGTGCCGGTGAAGAAGTCGTCCATGGTGACAGTGCCCATGAACGGCAATTGCATGTGCGTGTGCGGGTCGATGCCGCCGGGCAGCACGTACTGGCCGCTGGCGTCCAGCACCTGCGCGCCCGCGGGGGCCTGCGCCGCAGCTCCATCCCCCACGGCCACGATGCGGCCATCGACGCACAACACATCGGCGCGCTGTTCACGGTCGGCGTTGACCACGGTACCACCGCGGATCACAAGGGCTTGGCTCATGGGGTCTCCTTCAGGAATGCACATCAAACAAGGCTCTGCCAAGGCCGCTCGCCCTGGCAGAGCCGCAGCGTCACTTCTTCTTTGCGGTCAGGTAGTAGTAGGTGCCGGCGACGGCCAGGCTGAAGAACCAGCCGAAGTCAAAAAGGCTCAGCAACAGTGGCGCTACCGAGGCCTTGTCCACCACGCCCGACACCGCCAGATATCCCGGCAGGCACGGCAGCACACCCAGCGCAAACGCGACCAGCGCCTGCACGTTCCAGCCACCGCTGTATTCGTAGTCACCGCCACGGCGGTACAGGTCGTCCACCTTCAGTTGCGTCTTGCGCACCAGGTAGTAGTCGACCAGCAGGATGCCTGCAATGGCGCCCAGCAGCGTGCCATACCCGCCCAGCCAGGTGAACAGGTAGCCGCCCGAGGTGGCCAGCAGCTTCCAGGGCATGAACAGCAGGCCAATGAAGGCGGCAATCAGGCCACCGGTGCGGAAGCTGATCCTGGAAGGCGCCACCTGGCTGAAGTCATACGACGGCGACACCAGATTGGCGGCGACGTTGGTCGTCAGGTTGGCCAGCAGGATCACCAGCAGGCCGACGCCTGCAGCCAGGCTGCCCATCTGCGTCAGCAGGCCATCCGGGAACAGCTGGGCCTTGCCATACAGGATGGCCGAGGCCGAGAAACCGATCACGCCCACCATGGAGAACAGCGCCATGGGAATGGGCAGGCCAATGGCCTGGCCGATGACCTGGTCCTTTTGCGACTTGGCAAAACGGGTGAAGTCAGGGATGTTGAGGGCGAGCGTGGCCCAGAAGCCCACCAGGCCGGTCAGCGCCGCCCAGGTCTTGGGGCCGCCTTCCACAATCTTGGCCGGCAGGTTGAAAAGCTGGCCAGACGGCACCTTCATCATCAGCACCACCACCAGCACGATGGAAGCAATGATCATCAGCGGCGCAGCGATCACTTCCAGTTTGCGGATGGACTCGGGGCCTTTCCAGATGAAGTAGATGTGCACGGCCCAGAACGCCAGGAAGCACATGAACTGCGAAGTGCTGATGGTCTGCCCGTCCGCCGGGCCCGCAAGGCCCATGCCCAGGATGTTCAGGAACCCGTGCAGCGCCAGTGCGCCAAAGTAGCAGTTGATGGAGAACCAGCCACAGGCCACCAGGCCACGCAGTACGGCCGGCAGGTTGGCGCCCTTGACGCCGAATGAAGCCCGCGCCAGCACCGGAAACGGAATGCCGTATTTGGGACCCACGCGGCCGATGAGCAGCATAGGCACCAGCACGATGCAGTTGGCGACAAACACCAGCCACACTGCCATCTGCCACGTGAAGCCCTGGTCGAGCATGGCACTGGCCATGGTGTACGTGGGTACGCACACCACCATGCCCACCCACAACGCCGCATAGTCTTTCCAGGCCCAATGGCGCTGGGCTTGCGTGGTGGGGAGCAAATCTTCATTGGCGAGCGGGTTCATGGCTCCGCCGGGCATTTGCCCCACCACATGGGCGGCACTGCCGGTACTTTTGGTCATACCTGTTCTCCTGTCAAAGACTTCGTTGGGGTTGCAAACAACCCGCTGTCTGTTAAAGCGCCCTCACGCTGGCAGATGGCGGGCAAAAGGAAGCGAGCGATGCTATCGGTCACGCAAGAACTGCACCAGATGCACTGCAGCACCGCGTTGCGAATGTGCACCAGATCGGTCATCACGGATACCGCTTTCACGCCGATGCTCCGGTGCGCTATCGCCCGCTTCAGGCTGCTGCTGCCACCCGCTGCGGGTTGTTGGGGTGCGTGGTCCAGTTGGCGTATTCGCCCGTCACCGCCCTGCCGGTGCGCACATCGACCTCGCCCGGCGCGAGCGCGCGCATGGTGATGCACTCGGGCACGGGGCAGATCGACACGCACAGGTTGCAGCCCACGCATTCGGCCTCGTTGATCTCGAACCTGCGCACACCACCCTCCTTGGTGAAGGTGATGGCCTGGTGCGAGGTGTCTTCGCACACCACATGGCAGCGGCCGCACTGGATGCAGGCGTCCTGGTTGATGACGGCCTTTTCAATGTGATTGAGGTTGAGGTTCTTCCAGTCCTTCACCGTGGGCACGGCCTGGCCCTTGAAGTCGTCGAGCGTGGCATAGCCGTGCTCGTCCATGAAGTTGGACAGGCCATCGCACATGTCCTGCACGATCTTGAATCCGTACACCATGGCCGCCGTGCACACCTGCACCGTGCCGCAGCCCAGCGCGATGTATTCGGCCGCATCGCGCCAGGTGGTGATGCCGCCAATGCCGCTGATGGGCAGGCCCGCGGTCTGCGCGTCGCGTGCAATCTCGGCCACCATGTTCAGCGCGATGGGCTTGACCGCCGGGCCGCAGTAGCCGCCGTGCGATCCCCAGCCGTCGGTGCTCGGGCTCATCACCATGCGGTCCAGGTCCACGCCCATGATGGAGTTGATGGTGTTGATGAGGGACACGGCATCCGCCCCGCCCGCCTTGGCCGCACGGGCCGGGTGGCGCACGTCGGTAATGTTGGGCGTGAGCTTCACGATCACGGGCAGCTTGCTGTAGTGCTTGCACCAGGCCGTGACCATCTGGATGTATTCGGGCACCTGGCCCACGGCAGCGCCCATGCCGCGCTCGCTCATGCCATGGGGGCAGCCGAAGTTGAGTTCGATGCCATCGGCGCCAGTGTCTTCCACGAGCGGCAGGATGTTCTTCCAGCTCTGCTCCTCGCACGGCACCATGAGCGAGACGATCATCGCGCGGTCGGGCCAAGCGCGTTTGACGCGCTTGATCTCTTCGAGATTGGTGTCCAGCGGGCGGTCGGTGATCAGCTCGATGTTGTTCAAGCCGATCACACGCCGGTCTTGCGACATCAGCGTGGAGTAGCGCGGGCCGTTGACGTTGACCACCGGTGGGTCTTCGCCCAGCGTTTTCCACACCACGCCGCCCCAGCCCGCCTCGAAGGCGCGGGTGACGTTGATCTCCTTGTCGGTGGGCGGTGCGGAGGCCAGCCAGAAGGGGTTGGGACTTTGGATGCCCAGAAAATTGCTGCGAATGTCTGCCATGGGGTGCTCCCGTGAAAACTGGGGTGAAGGGGTTCAAGCCATCAGTGCGGCGTGGATGGAGACAGCGGCGACCTTGCCGTGCTCCACCGCTTCCACCGTGAGGTCGCGGCCGCCCACGCGGCAGTCGCCACCGGCCCACACACGCGCAAGGCTGGTGCATCCTTCTGCGTCGGTGGCGATACGCCCGCCCTCCAGCGCAATGCGGTTGCCCACAGGCTCGGCCACAAAGGTCTGGCCAATGGCCTTGAGCACCATGTCGGCATCGAGCGTGAACGTCTCGCCGGTTTCCACCAGCTTGCCCCCGCTCAGGGCTGTGGCAGCAAAGCGCACGCCCTTGACAGCACCGCCTTCGCTCAGCACCTCTTTCGGTGCCGCCCAGTGGCGGATGGTCACGCCATTCGTCTGCGCCCACTGCTGTTCCACGGCCGATGCCGACATGGCCTCTGCGCCCCGGCGGTAGACGATGGTCACCTCTTGCGCGCCCAGCTTGCGCGACTGCACGGCGGCATCCACCGCCGTCATGCCGCCGCCAATCACCACCACGCGGCGGCCCACGGGCAGGGTCGAGAGGTCGTTGCTCTGGCGCAGCTCGGCGATGAAGTCCACTGCATTGCGCAGGCCGGTGGCCGTGGGCTTGGCCACGCCCAGCGCGTTCACGCCCTGCAGGCCCAGGCCCAGGAACACGGCGTCGTAGGCGCCCAGCAGGCTGTCGAGCGTGATGTCACGACCCAGTTGCTGGCCCGCGCGTACCTCGATGCCACCGATGGACAGCAGCCACTCCACTTCCTTCTGCGCGAAGTTGTTGGTGGTCTTGTAGCTGGCGAGGCCATATTCATTCAGGCCGCCCAGCTTGGGGCGCGCCTCGAACAGCACCACGTCATGCCCGCGCACGGCCAGGCCATGCGCACAGGCCAGGCCCGCAGGCCCCGCGCCCACCACGGCCACACGCTTGCCGGTGGCAGATGCGCGCTGGAACAGCGGTGCACCGGGCTGGGCAAAGAAGGCATCGGTGGCGTAGCGCTGCAGCGAGCCGATCTCCACCGGCTTGTCTTCGTTGGTGTTGCGCACGCAGGCCTGTTCGCACAGCACCTCGGTGGGGCACACGCGGGCGCACATGCCGCCCAGCGGGTTGGCCTCCAGGATGGCACGGGCGGCGCCCCGGTTGTTGTCCTGCGCAATGCGGTGGATGAACGAGGGAATATCGATGCCCGTGGGACAGGCCGTGGCGCAGGGGGCGTCGTGGCAGTAGTAGCAGCGCTCGGCCTCGATCAGCGCCTGCGCCCGGGTGAGCGGCGGGTGTGCATCGCTGAAGTTGGCGGCGTAGTCTGCCAGGTTCAGGCGCGCGGCATGAATGCCGCAGGCACGGCTTGCGGGTGTGTCCATCAGGTTTCCTCCGAGAGGGTCAGGGTGGGGATCTGGGCGCGAGCCTGCGCCGGGCAGCACACAGAGTGCGCTGGGCCTGGGCCAGCCAATGCAGCGCGGGCCTGGAGGTCTGCGCTTGCGATGTTCGGAGGTTTCATCGGGGTCCTCGCTGTGGGGTGCCGTGCGCGCTGCATGTGCATGGCGGCCCGGCATGTTGGTCAATTTACCAACCGGTAAAAATTTACCAATTGGTAAAATCCCTACAGCAAGGGACATGCCAGGCTCGGCCGGCCAATTGACAGCGAGTTGCCAGCGAAATGCCAGTATTTGGCGCCCCGCTTGTTCCACAATGGTGCAATGAAAGACGCTCGCCAGCCCAAGGCTGTCAACGCAGCCCAACGCCGCCCCACCAAGCCCGGCGCTCTGGCTGCCCCCCTGGACATGCCCCCCCGAGCGCCCACGGCGGCGCGCCTGCTCAAGGAGCAGGCCATCCTGGCCGAGGCGGAGAACCACTTTGCCCAATTTGGTTTTGAAGGTGCATCGCTGGAGAGCATTGCAGCGGCAACCGGCATCAGCCGCCATAACCTGCTGTATTACTTCCCCAGCAAAGAAGCCCTGTACCAGCGCGTGCTGGACGATGTGCTTACGCAATGGCTGGCGGGCATGGAAGACCTCTCGCACAGCGACGACCCCCAGCAGGCCCTGCGCCGCTACATCCGCGCCAAGCTCCAGTACTCGCGCGAGCGCCCCCAGGGCGCGAAGGTGTTCACCAAAGAGGTGATCGCCGGTGCACCACGCTATGGCAAAGCCATCACGGAGCGGGTGGGCCCGCTGCTCAAGACCGAGGTGCGCACCTTCGAGCGCTGGGCCCGCGAAGGCCGCATCGCCAAGGTCAATTTCACGCACTTGATGTTCATCATCTGGTCGGTCACGCAGGCCTATGCGGAGCAGGAGGCGCAGTTTGCGCTGCTGCTGGGCAAGCCGGCATTGACCGAACGGGACTTTGAACACGCCGAGGAACTGCTGGTGCGCATGGTGCTGGCCGGCTTGGCCCATCAAACCGGCACGGTTGTTTAGCTGCGAGGTGCTCTTTTCTGCGAGCGGACAAGAGGCCGCGGCCCCCAGCGGCCCGCTACTGGGCATGGCTTAGACTTCATCAACTTGATCGTTGAGTTTCATTTTCTTACAACAATCGATGTCGGCATCCACCTCCAACCCATTGCAGAAGCCCATGGAAACGTCGCGCAAAACAAGCGTATTTTTCGCAGTTGCTCTCATTCTTGGCGTGCTTGGCGTTTACCTGCCCGGTATCAGCAACGAACTGATTTTTGATGATTTCCGGTTGAGTGACGGCACCATCTTTGGCGAATATGGCAGCCTGCTGCAATTCAAGCAGCGCATGCTTTCCTATGGGAGCTTTGTCTGGGTGCAAGAATTGGTGGGAGATGGATGGTGGAAGCAACGGCTACTGAATATCCTGCTGCACCTTGGCACCGTAGCCAGCCTATACGCCCTGCTGGGGGCTTTACTAAGCCACGCCAAGTTTCCCCAGGAGTTTGAGGATCAACCGCATTTTGCAAGCTCTCGCACCGCTGCGTTGCGGGTTGGGGTTGCCCTGTTCGCACTGAACCCTGTTGCGGTTTATGCAGTTGCGTATCTGATTCAACGCTCGATCCTCATGGCCACGCTGTTTGCAGTGCTGGCCTGCTGGCTTTTTGTGCGGGGGCTTCAGACCCGGCGCAGCGTGTGGTTCGCTGCAGCTCTGGGCAGCTATCTGGTGGCGGTACTCTCCAAAGAGCACGCTCTTCTGACCGCCGCCATGGCGGTACCGCTCTACATTTATGTGCGCCGCCCTGGCTGGAAGGCCATCGCTGCGCTGGCAGCAGCGTCTTCGCTGGTGCTGTTACTGGCTGCAGCAGCGTTCTTTGGCATTTATGGCGACCTGGTTGGCAAAGTGTTCGACCCCCGCTCAGAGGCCCTGGTGCGGCAACTTGAGGCTATCCGCCCAGGGGTTAGCGCGCAGGTGTACCCCTTGAGCGTTTTGAACGAAGCTGCGCTGTTTTTTCGGTACGGGCTGCTGTGGTTCGTCCCGAACGTGCATTGGATGTCCGTAGACCTGCGGCCCGCGTTCCCACTCGGCGTTGACTCTTGGCAGCACGTGTTGGGGGCTCTTGGCTACGTGGCGTTGATGAGTGCATCCGTCTGGGCAGTTCTGTGCCGCAGAGATGTTCTTGGTCTTGCTGGCGTGTGCCTGCTGTTTCCCATCCTGTGGTTTGGCACCGAGTTCGCCACAGTGTGGGTGCAGGATCCTTTCGTGCTTTACCGCAGCTACCTGTGGGCTGTGGCCGTTCCTGGGCTGGTAGCCATAGTGCTGACCGGCCTTAAACCCACAACGATTTACACACTGGGCATCCTGCTGGCCATGCTTTTTGGCGGGTTGGCCCTGGAGCGTACGTTGTCGCTCAAGGATGAGGGCACAGCGTGGGCGGACGCTGCTGAAAAAATCGACTTAAGGGCTCCATTGAACGCAGTAGGGCGCAGCCGCCCGTTTCTCAACCTTGGTGCCCATCACCTGGACAGAGGCTCGCTGGACTTGGCAGAGCGAGCATTCCTGACAGCCGATGCGCTGGGCGACTTGGGTGGCAACGCACGCTTCAATTTGGGAGTGACGCTGCAGCAACAAAAAAAGCACGCCGAAGCATTGCAAGCCTTTGCCCAAGCGCAGCAAAAAGGCTTTGGCGGCCAATCCCTGCACTACCAGCGGGGGGAGTCTGCGTTTGCCCTGGGCCAGTATGCATTGGCCTTTGAGAGCTTTGGCGAAGCCCTCAAATACACGGACGAAGCGGGCGATGCCGATCAGAAAAAAATGTGGGCGTTGTTGTTGCAAAAGCATGCAGACGCAGCCGTTGCCACCCAGCAATACGACATCGCTATTCGCAATTTTGAAACCCTCCTTGAAACCAACGCCAATCATCCGCGACTGTTGCTCGGCCTTGGTATGGCTTTGGTGGGCAAAGGCGACACCCAACGTGCGGTTCCCTTGTTTGAGCGGTTGATTGCAACCGCCCCCAGTGCTGCGGCGTATTACGGGCGGGGCGTTGCGCAGTATCGCGCTGGCAAGGTGAAAGAAGGGCTTAAAGACATCGATGAGGCCATCAGACTGGAGCCCCGCAACCCCCAATATCGGCAAGTGCGCGCGCAACTGGAAACTGCCAGTACGTCGAGAGGCACCACCAAGCGATAGCTGGCACCCGTACTGATCTACTGGACCACCATGGCCCTTCGCGTTCTACACGTCGGAAAATTTTTCCCGCCCTACCTGGGTGGCATGGAAGTATTTCTGGCCGACCTGATCCAGGAGCAGAGACGCCAAGGCATAGACGCCCACGCGCTGGTGCATGGCGACCCTCTTCCCGGTGACCCTGAGTGGGTGCAACGCGTCACAGTGCAGTTCAACCTGGTCTACGCGCCCATGGCGCTGGGTTTCCGGCAGGCCCTGGGTAGCGCCATAGAACGCGTGAAACCAGACATACTGCACCTGCACATGCCCAACAACTCGGCACTGTGGGCCTTGACGCTGCCCAGCGCGCGCAAGGTGCCATGGGTGGTGCACTGGCATTCGGACGTGGTGGTGTCCAACATCAAGTGGTCTGTGGCGCTGGCCTACATGCTCTACCGACCGTTTGAGCAAGCGCTGCTAGAGCGCGCGCAGCAAGTTTTTGCCACATCGCCTCCGTACCTAAAGGCCAGCGCAGCACTACGCCCATGGCGAAGCAAATGTGAAGTGGTACCGCTGGGCATCAACCTGCGCAGCACGCCACCCACCGCCCTCGTCACAGACACACCACAGTGGCGCGCAGACACACAGCTGAAGCTGCTGTCCATCGGACGGCTTACCTACTACAAGGGTTTTGAAACACTGATCCGCGCTGTCTCCACGCTGCCCGGTGTGGAACTGCTGATTGCCGGTGAAGGTGAGCTGCGCGACACGTTGGAGGCACTGATACAAAGCAACACGCCACACGGAACGACCCCTGCTGTGCGCTTGCTAGGCGCGGTGGACGACGCCCAAAAGCATGCGCTGCTAGCCGAATGCGACCTGTTCTGCCTGGCATCGCGTGAGCGCACAGAGGCCTTCGGTATTGTGCTGCTGGAGGCCATGCAACACGCCCGACCCTGTTTGGTGACCGACCTGCCCGGCTCTGGCATGCCTTGGGTGGTGGCGCATGCGCATTGCGGCCTGCATGTGCCCTTTGAAGACATTGACGCCTGGCGCAGCACCATTGCCCGCCTGCAGCACGACCCCGCCCTGCGCAACCGGCTGGGACAGAATGGCCAGAAAGCGCTGCACCAGCACTTCAGCATCGGGCCCTGCGAACGGGCCACTGCCCGCCATTACCGGGGCCTGGCACCCGGCAGCGGAATTATTGCGGCCCGCCAGGGATTGATGGTGGTGATCTCTACTCGAAACAACGCGGCAGACATTGCCCAGCTGCTGCAACGCGTGCGCACTCTCGTCAATGCACCCGTGCTGGTGGTGGACAACCGTAGCACTGACGCCACCTGTCACCTGGCCGAACAGCACGGAGCGCGCGTGTTGCGCCCCCTGCTGGCCATGACGCCGTGGGGCAGCCTGCAAACCGGTATCCGCCATGCGTTGGCTCAGGGCTACGCGTCGGTCGTCACCATCGATGCCGAGGGCCGGTATGAAGTGGAGGAGTTGCCCACGTTGTTGGCAGCAGGCGACAACAGCGACATGGTGGCGGCCTACTTTGCAGCCCGCAACAGCCTGCCGCGCCGCGCTGCGTGGCAGTGGCTTCGCTGGGTTACAGGCCTGCGGCTGCGTGACTTTGTCTCGGGCTTCCGTCTGTACAACCGTGCCGCCATGCAAGTGGCGTCCTCCGCCGACGCCACACTGCTGGACTATCAGGACATCGGCACCCTGCTGCTGATGCGACGCGAGGGCATACGCATCACCGAAGTCGCGCTTGCAATGCATACACCCAAGATAGACCGCTCCAAGATTTTTAGATCGTGGGCTAATGCCTTGCGGTACATGGCCGTTTCTTCACTTCTCAGCATTGCTCACGGGCGACATGCCAGCGCTGCAAGAGAAGTCACCAAAAGCTCATAGCTTTCAGCCAAGAACCTGCACCGTAGATCATCACAGCCCGCCCCGTCTCCAAGTCCCTAGCTTATTGCGGAGACATGACGCCAAGGGCATTGCCTGGTCACATCAAAACCTTGGCGCCAGCCGCAATCAAGACCAGTGCCAGCGCAAACTGCACCCAGCGGCCAGCAACCCTTCCGGCCAACAGACTTCCCAAAAGCACAGCGGGTATGGAGCCCGTCAGCAAGCTTGCCAGCATTTTCCAGTCCACCATGCCGGCAAAAAGATATCCAGTTCCTGCGACAACGGCCAACGGAATGGCATGAACGATGTCAGTGGCGACCAGGCGATGGGGAGTCATGCGAAGAGGATAGAGATACAGCAGCATCACGCTGCCAAGCGCTCCGGCCCCCACCGACGTGAGAGCCACGCACAAGCCCAAAACAGCACCGGAGACCACTGTCAGCGCTGGCTGCAAGGCCTTGAAACGAGCCGGCTCCGCTATCCGACGTCCACGCGCGTAGCTCGTCAACTTTGGCGCAGCCAACAGGCCAGCCGCCGTGATCAGCACCACTATGCCGATAGCCGTGGTGAGCCATTCCACCCGAGCCACTTGCATTCCCAAGCTGACAATCACCACGATGAACAGCGCCATTGGCAGGCTTCCAAGCCACAGGCGTTTGGCTACTTGCCAGTCCACATGACCATTGGTTTGGTGAACGCGTGCTCCGGCTAGTTTGGTGATAGCCGCAAACCACAAATCTGTAGCGACTGCAGTGGATGGCGACACCCCAAAGACAATCAACAAGATGGGGGTCATCAATGCGCCACCACCCACGCCTGTGAAGCCCACCACAAAACCGGTCAACGCACCCGCGAGCGCATAAGGTGCATCAATCATGCAGAAAGCAACGCTGCGCCAGGGGCCGCAATGGGCGAATGGCTGAATGGCTGAGCACATTGGGCTTGCCGCGACACAGGGGCGGGCGCCCACCACCACTGAAGGCCGTGATGACTGCATCACCAGCAAGGTGCATGACAGGCAGCTGCTCATTCAACAATGCTTCACCATTCGATTGACGCATAACGGGATAATTTGTGATTAAATTGCAAATGATCATCGTATCACGCCAGATATATACATGAAATTAGATTTTTCACAAATTGCGACAAACAAAGAACCTGTTTTGTCAGGGCTTGATGTCTGCCAGGCTTGGGACACAGAGCTTGCCTTTGAGCACTTGAAGGCCTGCGGAGAGGCAGACTCCAAACGCACGGCCGAGCGCCGAATCAACGCGCTAGGGCTCCTACCCCAGGAACTGATCGCCCACGATTTGGTGGACGAATGTGGTCGCCCGCCCAACCGCCTCGTGCTGAACTGGGCAATTGAACAAGCGCGCAAGCGGCGCGAACGGGTTCTCTTTGTCCAGTTAAGTCCCCTGCCCACGGGAAAGCCTTGCTTGCACGCCAATGACGCTCGGGGCGCCCGATTCTGGGTGCCGCTACCTGACGGCCAGCATGAGAGCATCGCTCTGGCCTTGCTTGCGCTTCAAAAACTCATCAGCAAGCCGATAGCGGTGTTTCCGCATGGCGCGCTGGTGGCAGCCTTGCGGGACACGCCAAGCACTCCGGATATTCATCTTTGCCCTCAGGTGTACCGACCAGTCTTGTCTGTCGATCCGGGTCCGAGCAACATTGCCCAGCCACTTCGGGCCCCGTCTCCGCATCTCAAGCGGCTGGAGGCCGAAAGCATCCACATCATTCGGGAGGCGGTGGCAGAGGCACAAAACCCCGCAATGCTTTACTCCATTGGCAAAGATAGCAGCGTGATGCTGCACCTGGCACGCAAGGCGTTTTATCCAGGAGTGCCGCCGTTTCCACTGCTGCATGTGGACACGCGGTGGAAGTTTCAGGACATGTACGACTTCCGAGATCGCATTGCCCATGAAAGCGGCATGCGGATGCTGGTCCACACCAACCCCGAGGCGATAGAGAAGAACATCAACCCATTCGAGCACGGATCCTCACTGCACACCGACATCACCAAGACAGACGGGCTGAAGCAGGCATTGGACCAATATCAGTTTGATATGGTGTTTGGTGGTGCGCGGCGTGATGAGGAGCAGTCGCGTGCCAAAGAACGCGTGTTCTCGTTTCGCACAACCACCCACCGTTGGAATCCCAAAAACCAGCGCCCTGAGCTTTGGAACCTCTACAACACACGCAAAAGCGCTGGCGAGAGCATTCGCGTGTTTCCACTATCTAACTGGACCGAGCTGGACATCTGGCAATACATCCACCAAGAAGGCATTCCAGTCGTGCCCCTTTACTTTGCCCAACCGCGCCCCGTGGTAATGCGCCCTGGAATGATCATGATGGTGGACGACGACCGCTGCCAGATGCTCCCCGATGAAGAAATCCAAATCCGCAAGGTGCGTTTTCGCACCTTGGGCTGCTACCCGCTGACAAGCGCCATCGAGTCTGAAGCGGAGACACTCGAAGACATTTTGCTGGAACTGATCAACACCCGCCAATCCGAGCGGCAAGGCCGCAAGATCGACACCGACAGCTCGGGATCGATGGAAAAGAAAAACAGGAGGGGTACTTCTAATGTCACGCCGCAAAACAGCCCAGGCCTCACATCCCATGGCACACAGGGCACAGACCACCGACCTGAGCGATTGGCTCATTCAACAAGCACAGCAGGACACCCTGCGTTTCATCACCTGCGGCAGTGTTGACGACGGAAAAAGCACGCTGATTGGTCGCCTTCTATGGGAATCCCGGCAAATTCATGACGACCAGATGGCCGCGCTGGTTGCAGACTCCAAACGGCATGGCACCCAAGGCGACAAGGTGGATTTGGCCTTGCTGGTGGATGGGCTTGCCGCTGAGCGCGAGCAAGGCATCACCATCGACGTGGCCTACCGTTTTTTTCCACCCCACGACGCAAGTTCATTGTGGCCGACACTCCTGGGCACGAGCAATACACCCGCAACATGGTCACCGGCGCATCCACAGCAGACATGGCAGTGATATTGATTGACGCACGGCACGGCTTGCAAACCCAAACGCGTCGCCATGCGCGTTTGGTGTCATTGATGGGCATCCGCCACGTTGTCTTAGCCATCAACAAAATGGACTTGGTGCGTTTTGACGCCCAAGCCTTTAAATCCATTCAAGACGATTTCTGCACGTTTGCCAACAACCTTCGCTTTGAAACCCTTACAGCCGTCCCCCTCTCGGCGTTGCATGGCGACAACGTCACCACCCGCTCACCACATACCCCCTGGTACAGCGGCCCCACACTGATGGGGTACCTTGAAACGGTGCCCATCCCCACAGCCACGGACCAAAGATTCGTGTTCCCCGTGCAATGCGTCAACCGGCCCCATTCCGATTTCAGGGGTTTTAGCGGCACCGTAGCAAGTGGACGTGTTGTGGTGGGCAGCTTGGTGCGCATCACTGCCTCTGGCCAAACCGCACGGGTCAACCGCATAGTCACAACGAACGGTGATGCTCCAGAAGCCCTGGCGGGCAACGCCATCACCCTTGTGCTGGATACCGAGGTGGACGCGTCGCGTGGCGACATTCTGGCCAGCGCAGACGCCCCACTGGAAATGACTGATCAGTTCACCGCCACCGTGATCTGGATGCATGAAGACGCTGGAATGGTGGGACGCAGCTACGAGCTAAAACTGGCAAACCAATGGGCGGGGGCCTCTCTTACCCACATCAAGCACCGCCTCAACGTGAACACTGGCGCCCATGAATCGTGCCAACAACTGGGGCTGAATGACATCGCCGAGTGCAACGTTGCACTGAGCCGACCATTGGTCTTTGACGCCTACACCACATCGCACACGCTGGGTGGCTTTATCTTGGTAGACCGATTCAGCCAGGCCACAGTAGCCGCAGGGTTGATCACGCATAGCCTGCGCCGCGCGCAAAACGTACACCGCCAGGCGCTGAGCATTGCTCGACAAGACCGCGAGCGGCTCAATGGACACAAAGGCAAAGTGATCTGGTTCACCGGATTGTCTGGCTCTGGCAAGTCAACCATCGCGAATGCACTGGAAAAAGAACTTCATGCCCAAGGAAAGCGCACCTACATACTGGATGGCGACAACATCCGACAGGGGTTGAACAGAGACCTGGGCTTTACCGATGCCGACCGGGTGGAGAACATACGCCGCGTGGCCGAGGTGGCCAAACTCATGATGGATGCAGGCCTGATCGTGATGACCGCCTTCATCAGCCCTTTCCAGGCCGAGAGGGAAATGGCACGTGAGCTGATCGGAGTCGAGAACTTCACCGAGGTATTCGTGGACACGCCTTTGCTGGTATGTGAGCAGCGCGACCCCAAGGGCCTGTACAAAAAAGCGCGCAGCGGGCTCATCCCAAATATGACGGGGATCAACAGTCCCTATGAACTCCCCACACAACCGGACGTAGTGATCAACTCCACCATTATCAAACCACAAGATGCGGTAGAACAGATAAACCGTTATCTTCGTGGCGCCCCCAATAAGGAAGACCTGAAGATTTCAAACCACATAATTGTGGCCTGAACCAAGTTCATCAAAAACTTGTGCCAAAAATACAATCCCCTCGCTAGTCGATGATAAAGCCTGTCCTCCGCAGTTTTTCTTGGACGCCCCAGAACGCCATGGGCTCGTAATCAGGATAGGGGTAATACCCACGCACAAGCTGGATCTCGCCATTGCGCCGTGCCAGATGTTGGCGGACCAGATCGAGCACAGAAATTGGCTTGCCGCTGCAACAATTTATGACACCGTTCATGTCCGGATGAGTGGTGGCCCAGTCAAAACAGCGTGCGATGGTTTCAATCGGCAGATAGTCGCGCAGTTGATCGCCAGCAGACATCTCGAAGCGCTCACGCCCTTCATCCAGCGCCCTGTCTAGTTGTGACAGCAGGCTGTTCGGATTTTGCCCCTCCCCATACATGTAAAACAGACGCACCCACTGGAGCGTAAACGGATTGCGTCGCTGCAATATTTCAAGGCTTTTGCGCAAGGCATCTTTGGCAAAACCGTAGGGCGTGAAGGGATGCGTTTCCATCTCTTCGCCCAGCGGCCCGTACTGCATACCGTACTCAAGACAGGTGCCTGCAACGAGAAGGTGCGGGACACCTGCCTGAACAGCAGCCTCAAGGAAGTGAAGGTTAGTAGGTAAATTTTTACCGATGTGAAAAAAGTCGCGGTAATTCGGCAAACCAGGCCATGCCAGATGGATCAATACGTCGGGGATAGCGGATTTTTGCCAATCCCATGCCGCACTTTGGAGGTCGTGCGCAACAAACTCGACGCGTTCAAACCATGGCAGAGTGCGGGCGCGATCTTCACTTCTGGCCATTGCAACAACGGTATGTCCAGACGCCAGCAGGCGACTGACCACATGGCGCCCGACAAAACCTGTTGCCCCAGTGACGAGCACTTTCACTGGAATACCTTCAGTTCAGGCACGGCTACAATGAACTTACCACCCCAGGCCAGAACCTGTTTTTCCTGCTGCGTGACTTCCTCGGCGATATTCCAGGGCAGAATGATTACCCAGTCCGGTTTACGTGCGGACAACTCTGACGGCGGGAATATAGGGATATGGCTGCCAGGCATGAACTTGTTCTGCTTTGACGGCGCCGCGTCGCAGATGAAGTCGATCAGATCATGCTTGATGCCCGCATAATTCATCAGTGTGTTGCCTTTGGCTGCAGCACCGTATGCGGCGACGGATTTCCCCGACCGTTTTTGTTCGATCAGGAAGGCCACGAAGTCGTTCTTGACCTTGTTTGCCTTCGCCTGAAAGCTTGTGTATGTCGTCAGATCGAGTAGGCCGAAGCTTTGTTCTCTGGCCATCATGGCGGTGACGGCGTGAGATACCGGGCGCGGATCGTCTGCGTGGCATCCGTATATCCGGAGGCTACCGCCGTGGGTAGGCAATTCTTCGATATCGAAAATGCGCAGGCCGGCGTGGGCAAAGACCTTGCTGACGGATGTCAGCGAGAGATACGAGAAATGCTCGTGGTAAACCGTATCAAACTGGTTCTTGTCAATCAGTTGCAGCAGATGTGGAAATTCCAGATTGATTGTTCCACCCGGCTTCAGAGCCATGCGCAGACCGATTGTGAAATCGTTGATGTCTGGAACGTGCGCATAGACATTGTTGCCGCAGATCAGATCGGCTTGCTTGTCTTCCGCAGTCAGCGCATTCGCAATCTCTTCCCCGAAGAATTTGCGCCACACTAGAATACCTAGTCGTTCGGCCGCTTCTGCTGTACTGTTAGTGGGTTCGATGCCGAGACAGGGGATTTTTTTGGCGACAAAGTTTTTCAACAGGTAGCCATCATTGGAAGCGACTTCGATTACGAAACTTTGCGCGTTCAGTTGCAGACGGTCGGTGATTTGGTCTACATAATTGGCGGCGTGCTTCAGCCAGCCTTTGGAGGTCGAAGAGAAATAGGCGTAATCATCGGTGAACAATTGATCTGCTTCCGCATAGTCATCGGTCTGGACCAGCCAGCAGTGATGGCAGACGTGCAGCTTCAGGGGGTACGTGACTTCCGGCGTCTGTAATTGCGCCTCGCTCCGGTAGGCGTTGGAGGGCGGAGCGTAGCCCAGATCAAGAAATACGTGTTCCAGTTCAGTTTGACAATGTCTGCATTTCATAGTGCGAGCCCCGAAAATTGTTCGTCCAGAAACGTGTGATTTTGATCGCGGGCGGACAGATCAGTGGGGGGGAGTGGCCACTGGATGCCGAGCTTCGGATCGTCAAAATGTACGGCGCCTTCACAGGCAGGTGTGTAGTAGGCTGTATGTAAATAGAGCAACTCACTATTGGCTTCCAGTACCTGAAAACCGTGGGCGCATCCTTCCGGAATGACAAAGGCATTGCACTTTTCCGAGGACAAGTCGAGGGCGACCCACTGCCTAAAGGTCGGAGAACCATGGCGTAAATCGACCGCGACGTCGAAAACGCGGCCTTTGAGGCAGCGGACGATTTTCATTTCAGCCTGTGGGGCAATTTGATAGTGCATACCCCGGATCGCACCCACCTTGCAGGTCAGGGATTTATTGATCTGCACGACATGCCGTTGCCCCAGAACAGGTGCGAGTTCTTGGGCACAGAAGAGTCGTGAAAACGCCCCGCGTTTATCCTGAAATGCGGTACTTTCAACGATGTGTACGCCCTGAATGGCGGTGTCGATGATCTTCATGTGGGTTGTGCATCCGTCCAGACCAGCTTTTGCGCACGGGCAGACTCGATATAGTGATTCAATTGCTGGACGCTGATCACTTCCTTGTTGTTCAGCCAAGCTTTGTACCATTCAGCCGTGGCTGCCACCCCTTCTTCAAAAGTCCAGACCGGGCGCCAGGACAGCATATCGCGGGCCTTGCTGCAATCTAAGTGCAAGAGTCGCGCTTCGTGAAGCTGCGATTGCTGGCCGGTGAACCACTCGAAGCCGTGCCAGCTTTGCCCAAGCTGTTCCAGCACCTGCTGAACCTGCCGATTGCCTTCGCGATCCGGGCCAAAATTCCAGCCACTTGCGTGCGCTGAGTCACCCTCCAATAACTTCTGTCCCAGCGAAAGATAGCCTGACAAGCATTCCAGCACATGTTGCCAGGGGCGGGTTGAGGTGGGGGAACGAATCTCCAGCGGCTTGCCAGCCTGTGCTGCACGCGCCAGATCAGGAATCAGCCGGTCTTCAGACCAGTCACCACCGCCAATGACATTGCCTGCGCGTGCAGTCGCCAGCAAAGGACTGCCCGGCGTCTGGAAAAATGCGCTGCGATAGCTGGCCGCAACTATTTCAGACCCTGCCTTGGATGCGCTGTAGGGGTCGTGACCGCCGAGGCGATCCGTTTCCCGGTACCCCCAGACCCACTCCCGATTCTCGTAGCATTTGTCTGTGGTGATGGCGACGATTGCTTTGACGGAAGGCTGTTGGCGGCAGGCATCCAGAATATTCGCGGTGCCCATTACATTGGTTGACCATGTCTCCAGCGGCGCGCGGTAAGAGCGCCGGACCAAGGGCTGTGCCGCCAGATGAAACACGATTTCCGGCTCTGCATCCTTGACGGCTTGTCTGACGCCTTCGGCATCGCGGATGTCTACAGTCAGGGACTTGGTATCCAGTGACAGCAAGTCCCAGTGCGACGGATCGGTTTCAGGCGCAAGCGCAATGCCTGTTACCTGAGCATCCAGGGATTGAAGCCACAAGGTGAGCCAACTGCCCTTGAAACCGGTGTGCCCTGTGACGAGAACTCTGCGATTGTTGTATTGGTTGTCGAACATCGTTACCAAAGCTTCCATGGTGCATGGCCGGAAGCCCACGCATCTTCAAGATGATTTTTATCGCGAAGCGTGTCCATCGCTTGCCAGAAGCCATTGTGCTTATAGGCGGTCAGCTCCCCTCTATTAGCCAGATGCTGAAGCGGCTGCTGTTCCCATACGGTATCGTCGCCTTCGATGTGGTTTAGTACGGTCGGTTCCAGCACAAAGAATCCGCCATTGATCCAGACACCGTCGCCGGCCGGTTTTTCCTGGAAATGCTGGACAAGAGAACCGTCCATCTGCAAGGAACCAAAACGCCCCGGCGGCTGAATAGCTGTAACTGTTGCGAGCTTTCCGGCGGCTTTGTGATGGGCAATCAGAGCTGAAATATCAACGTCGGAGACACCGTCACCATAGGTCAGACAGAAGGTTTCATCGCCGATATAGGGCGCGACACGTTTGAGTCGGCCACCGGTCATGGTGCTTTCACCCGTATCGACCAAGGTGACATTCCAAGGCTCTACGAACTTCTGGTGAATCTCCATCTTGTTTTCGCGCATGCTGAATGTGACATCCGACATGTGCAGAAAATAATTGGAAAAGTATTCCTTGATGATATAACCCTTGTAGCCCAGACAAATGACGAAATCATTAATTCCGTAATGCGAGTACATTTTCATGATGTGCCACAAAATCGGCTTTCCGCCAATTTCAATCATGGGTTTTGGACGCAGATGCGACTCTTCACTGATCCGGGATCCGAGTCCGCCAGCAAGTATGACTGTTTTCATGTTGATTTTCAAATTAAATTAAAAACGACAAGTCGACTCATTCAAAAAGTATATGGAATACTCTGATTCAAATTCACGTTATAGAATGGGTCATTTTTGTATTCCCCCCCCAGTCAGCCAAGAACTTTTGAATTTCTTCCGTTGCAACGGTACGCCCCCCTCTTTTGAGACTCCTTCGTAATGATAAAGATGTGCATTGGCAATATACACCGATCGAAGTCCGAGCTTACGAACCTTCAAGCAATAATCTACATCATTATAATTGAGCGGATATTTATTGCTGTAGCCTCCAATTTCTTCGAAGACAGACCTTGGAGTCATGCAGCATGCGCCGGTAACAGCTACGTAATTTCTATTGACCTGCAAACCGAGACCGTAGCCCAAGGCATTTTTAGGATTTTGATAGTAGGGATGTCCGGGAAGTCCTCCTAAAATTACCACGCCTGCATGCTGAATAGTTTCGTCAGGAAATAGTAGTTTTGGACCGACTGCTCCGACCCCTTCTCGTTGCGCCATGCCCAGCATAAGAGTTAGCCAATCTTCGGAAATAACTCGAATATCATCATTCATGATGACGAAGTATTCTCCGTTAGCTAACTTGGCGCCTTTATTAATTTTTTCGGACAGACTAAATTTTTCCGCAACATACTCAGATAATATAATATTTTCATGAGACGCTAACCATCGATTTTGTTCAGCCGAAAGATTTCCATTGTGAACTACGATAATTTCAAAATTTTTATAAGACGTCTTTGAAATTATGCTTTCGCATACGGCGTTAAGATGCCGCTCCGTTTTGCCTCGTATATCGATAGTTCCATTTGCGGTTGGAATTATGATGGAAACCAAGGAATTGCGTTTCGGCAGAAAATCAACAAAATGGTGCCCTGGCAATACTGCTTCGCCAATAACAAAATTTTCGCGCAGCTCTTGAAGATGCAATTCCAAAGCTCTCCTAGCGAGAATATGCGCCAATGGCTTTGCCTCCATCGATTGAGCAGTGGAATTCTCCCACACTCTCCAGTGATAGAGCACTTTTGGAATATGCGCGACATTATTTGAACGTCTGACTACCCGCAGTGTTAATTCGTAATCCTGAGCACCATCGAATTCTGTGTTGTAGCCGCCCAGAGAAATAACTAGAGCAGTACGGTACACGCTCATATGGCAGGTATACATCATCGCGAGCATGTATTCGGGCGACCAGTCTGGTTTGAAGAATGGCCCAAAAAAAGTCAACCCATCCTTAGTGACTTTATCTTCATCTGAATATATGTAGTCAACGTGAGGGTGTTCAAGGGTAATCTTTGCAGCTTCGTACAATGCGCTTGGATCAAGAATGTCATCATGATCAAGTATTGTGTAAAAACTTCCTCTAGCATTATATAAACCGGTGTTGTTAGCAGCCGATATGTTGCCATTTTCCGACCGCTCGATGTACCTTATGTTACTATTGTTTTCTTGATATGAATTGCACAATTTTTGGATGATTTCGCTTTGGGAAAAATCATCAACCAGAATAAGCTCCCAGTTTTTATATTTTTGTTGAATAACCGATTCAATAGCCTGCTTAAGCATTTCGATTGGCGTCTTATATATCGAAATGATAACTGATATTTTTGGCCCTTCATTTTGAATACGTTCGATTATTTCACCAGATTCCTGGTTTTCATTTTTCTCAGTCCGATAGTAAATTTGCCCAGTGGCGTTGTAGTAAGAAATGGCATTTTTTACTCGACGTTGAATACCTGGCAACCCTTCATTCTTCAAGGTTCTGAAGAATTCTTGAACGATTCTGTATACACCAATCGTGGCAATGATTGATTTCGCAAAATACATGTAGGACCGCACTATTTTGATACAAGTCCCAATTGTTCTTAATGGATTTGTAAGCTTCCAGGAAAGCGAATTGAGTATTGCTTCATTCTCCGCTCTAGCGCCAGAAAGTCCTCTATTTAGATTTTCAATCTGCGTGCGTGCGGCAGTGAGATTACAGTTAAGAGTGTCCAAACTACTTTTCAATTCACTAAATTGAACGTCTCGGTCAGCAATTTGTTTGACGAAATTAATCGCTTGGTCATTATTTTTTCGCTGACTTCGAGCAATTATATTTTTGAGTCTATTCAGTTGGATTTCGTATTCATTGACCTGCTGACACAGTTTATCAATTTGACTGTTTCTCTCAAGCAATTGCAAATTTGCGTGCGCTTGAGCATGAGATAGCTGATCAATCAATTGAAACGGCTCGATAAGACGATTGTAGATTTTGATCCAATCGCTAGTCTTGGCTTGAGCCATCGTGTCGTTGATTATTATTTTTTCTTCTGCAACATCCAGTAAAAAATCGTATAACTCACGCACAATCAATGGGCAGGCTTCATCCAAACGAACCTCATCCATACTATATACGGTATGTCTTAATCTTTCATCTAGGAACTGTTGCTCGTAGGATTGCAACTCTCCCACGATAATTGGCAACTGAAGAGATTTTGAAATTCTTGACAATTCAGTTGTTGGAGACTTTATCAAAACATCATAATCAACAATGATTTGCTTTTTGCCGATTATCGCAATCAAACATTCAATTACGTGTCCGAACCATAGCAGATAGGATTTTTCAAGAGGGATGTTCGCACGCTTGAGAAGCGATTTCGCAACACTGAGAGGGTTTCTTATTGCGATTATGTAGCTAACATCAAAGCGCCCCTGATTGAAAACCTCTTTCCAGAGTGGCAATAGTTTTGCCGTACGCGGATCTTTAAAGCCAAAAATCGCCCTATTTTTAACCTTGCTTTGAAGCAGAGTAATTGCGCGTTCGATGTACCCAGCATTGCGCAGTTTCGCAACATCATTATCTACGATAGGTTTTAAGTGGTACCAGTCACTGGCAATAAAGGAGAGCATTTCGACGTTAAGAGCATTAATATCGACATCTTCCCAATAGCCTTTATCATTATCCCCCTCTACAGATGGAAGCATACGATCGCCAAGTTCGACACCCATGGCAAGCAAGCCTCTGGTGATGACGCTTGTGCCACTTCTGTGCATTCCTAGTACGACAACTAATTTTTTTTTCTGAGTTTCCATGAATCACCTATTCTTCAATAGTCTGTTTTGAAATCAAGCTGATGTTTGGGCGGCATTCAAAATCGACGATACCTGTCGCCAGACTATTCTGTTCCGACAGTACACGAAACATGGCGACATCAACCAGCCGATGTAAGAACATTAAATTACCCTCTACATCACCCAATACGCCGGCATTCATAAAATAGACGCCAGGATTCAGAGAACAACGAAATCGGAAATCAATTTGATAGCTTGTATCGGGTTCAATATCATTCAAACTATCGCATGTGGACTGGGCGGTCGTGCCGCCGCCTAACTCAATACCAGATGTTGTCTTGACTAACATGCCAAAACGGACATTTTGCGCAAATCTTGAGAAAGTCACCAAGTATCTATATCGGTATATATTACCGCGCACCAAATTATTCACACGTCTACCATCTTCTGTGAAGATCTCTGGCGTGCCGATATAAGCGCCGTGGGAGGCGTACTCGATTAAACTGGCTGGAGTTAGCCTCGGATCAAAGTTCTCCTGCAGTATTTGCGCTTCCGGTTCAACAGAAAAAGCGTTACGGGGTTGATTCTCTCGTTTGAGCAGTTGATCGCTCTGACTGTCGGTCATATGCCGAATCTGCTCTCGTATCAGTGCTTGTTTCTCCGTCGGGGCATATAGAAGTTTCTGATAAATTCCAACAATTTGCTTAGGAATTCCTATTGCCAAATTTTCGCCACTGTCCACGAGAATAGCACGATCACATAGTTCGACGATTTGTGCGCCCGAGTGAGACACGAATAAAATGGTCGCACCACTTTTACGAATGGCCTCAATACGCGCAAAACACTTGCGTTGAAATAACTCGTCACCGACAGAAAGTGCTTCATCAATGATCAAGATATCTGGTGCGACATTAATGGCCACTGCAAATGCCAAGCGTACCATCATCCCACTCGAGTATGTTTTGACGGGCTGCTCAATGAATTCACCGATTTCTGCAAATGCGGTAATGTCGTCAAAACGCTGACTAATTTCTTCTACTGTTAGTCCTAGTACAGCGCCGTTCATGTAGACGTTTTCGCGTCCGGTGAATTCCGGATTAAATCCAGATCCCAGTTCCAGCAGTGCAGAAATCCGCCCAGTGGTTTGAATGCTCCCCTGTGTTGGTTGCAAGGTTCCACAAATCATCTGCAGAAGGGTAGACTTTCCACTGCCGTTCCGACCAATGATGCCTACAGTTTCACCGCGCTTGATTTCAAATGAAACGTTTTTTAGTGCCCAGAATTCTTTGAAATACATTGTTCTCGGTTTTCCAAACCACGCTTGCAGATGTGGTAAGACAAACTGTTTGAGTCTGTGGTGAGGATGTTGATAAATCTGGTAGCACTTGCTCAAATTTTCAACTTTGATGGTGACTTCAGAGGACATCAGCAAATCCTGTACGCGTCTTCTGGAACCAGGTAAAACCGAGCCAAGCGATGCTTATCGTAGCGATAAAGGATACTCCGAGCACAGAAGCATCAGGAGGTTGTCCCCAGAAAAGGATATTTCTTGTTTGTTCAATCACCGGCGTGAGCGGGTTAATATACAAGAGATGTTGATATTTTACAGGAATTGCACTGACAGGATAGAAGACCGGACTGAGGAATGTAAGTACGGTAGTAATGACGCCGATAATTTGTGCAATGTCGCGTAAATATACGCCTAGAGAAGAGAGCGCCCAGCTAAGCCCCATTATGAACAGTAGCAACGGCAACAGGACAACTGGGAGATAGAGTACGGTGAGGGGTGGAAGTCCAAAGAAAATCATGTATGCGAACAACCAGACGCACAGGCTGATAAACCCGTGAAACATTGCCGAAAGAAGCACCACAAAGGGTAAAATTTCAAGCGGAAATACGACTTTTTTTACGTAGTTTGCATTTGAAATAATAAGGCTGGGTGCGCGTGTAATGCATTCATTGAACAGATTCAGAATGATCAGCCCTGCAAACAGAACCAGCGCAAACTCCGTTTTGGAGTCGCTACCTGTTCCCCAGCGGGCTTTAAACACCACACTAAATACGAAGGTGTAGATGGCCAGCATGAAGAGTGGGTTGAGAAATGTCCACAGCAGGCCCATGATGGATCCACGGTAGCGGCCTAGAACTTCTCGCTGTACGGAAGCTTTGATTAGGCTGCGATTGCGCCACAGGCAGGCGAGCATTTCACGGGGACTACTAGAGAAATCACGCATCAGGCAAACACCTCGGCTTCAGTGAAAACTTTCCCTTGCGCATCCTTGGCCGACAGATTAGGCGTGCCTTCGAAGTGCCAGTCAATCGCCAGCGTGGCGTCGTTCCACGCTATGCACCGCTCATGCTCCGGTGCGTAGTAATCGGTGGTCTTGTACAAGAACTCGGCTATGTCGCTGAGCACCACAAAGCCGTGCGCAAAGCCAGGCGGTACCCACAGCTGGCGGTGGTTGTCCGCACTCAGCTCCACGCCCACCCATTGGCCGAAGGTGGGTGAGCTTTTGCGGATGTCCACGGCCACATCGAACACGGCGCCCTGCACCACGCGCACCAGCTTGCCCTGGGGCTGCTCGATCTGGTAATGCAGGCCGCGCAGCACACCTTTGCTGCTGCGGCTGTGGTTGTCCTGCACGAACTGGTAGTCGGTGCCGGTGGCCTGGCTGAAGGCGCGCTGGTTGTAGCTTTCGTAAAAGAACCCGCGTGCGTCGCCGAACACCTTGGGTTCGATCAGCACAACGTCGGGGATGGCGAGTCGGGTGGCTTCCATGCAGGTCTCAGTAAATGGTTTCTTGGGCAATGCGCAGCAGGTATTGCCCGTAGCCGTTTTTGCTCAGGGGTTTGGCCAGGCGCTGGAGCTGTTCGGTGTTGATCCATTGGCTGCGCCAGGCGATTTCTTCGGGGCAGGCGATCTTGAGGCCCTGGCGGTGCTCGAGCGTGGCGATGAATTGGCCTGCTTCGAGCAGGCTTTCGTGCGTGCCGGTGTCCAGCCAGGCGTAGCCTCGGCCCATGATTTCGACGTTGAGTTGGCCTTGCTCCAGGTACAGGCGGTTCAGATCGGTGATTTCGTATTCGCCGCGTGCTGAGGGCTGCAGGCTCTTGGCCAGCTCCACCACCTGACTGTCGTAAAAATACAGCCCCGTCACTGCATAGCTGGATTTCGGCGTCTGAGGCTTTTCTTCCAGACTCAGCACCTTGCCGCTGGCGTCAAATTCGGCCACTCCATAACGCTCTGGATCCTGCACGTGGTAGGCAAACACGCTGGCCCCTTGGTCACGCCGCATGGCATTGCCAAGTAGTTCGTGAAAGTCGTGGCCATAGAAGATGTTGTCACCCAACACCAGGGCGCTGGGGTGGTTGTCGAGGAACTTTTCACCAATGATGAACGCCTGCGCCAGTCCGTCCGGACTGGGTTGCACCGCATATTGCAGGTTGATACCCCACTGGCTGCCGTCGCCCAACAGTTGTTCAAAGCGCGGGGTATCCTGGGGCGTGCTGATGACCAGAATGTCGCGGATTCCCGCCAGCATCAAGGTGCTGAGCGGGTAGTAAATCATGGGCTTGTCGTACACCGGCAGCAGTTGTTTGCTGATGGCCAGCGTGGCCGGGTGCAGGCGGGTGCCAGAGCCTCCGGCAAGGATGATGCCTTTGCGGGTGGTGGCTGCGGTGGTTTCTGGTGCGGTCATGGTCTGCATCGCTGTTCAGAGAATTTCGGCGAGCATGCGCGCCACACCCTGCTGCCAGTGGGGCAGCGTGAGGCCGAAGGCGGCCCGCAGCTTGGTGGTGTCCAGACGCGAGTTGTGCGGGCGCCTGGCGGGTGTGGGGAAGTCGCTGGTGGGTACGGGTGCCACTTCGGTCGCTTTCAATTCAATAGCAGGTTGCGCTTGCTGCGCCTGGGCTAGCACGTATTTTGCGTACAAATGCCAGTTGGTCTCGCCACCGGCCACGCAGTGGTACAGGCCGCCGTCTCGGGGGTGCTGG